>NZ_FMDF01000009.1 GCF_900091955.1 Streptomyces sp. Ncost-T10-10d | reverse complement strand
GCCCTACCAAGACCGCGAGCAACGTCCCCTGGCCCGGCCCGACCGCGCTCGACCGGTGGCCCTCATCACCCGGATGTTCCCCCTGCTTCCCCGCACAACGGACAACGCGGACCAGGACTGAAAAGCCGCCGGCTGTTTCCCCGCCCGCTCGAGGAAATGACACGAAGCTGAGACAGAGGGCGCATGACATGGGGTGAGACAGCCTGAGAACCCGCTGGTCACAGAGGTGCCATATGTCACGGGCCGCGAGTTCCTGAAATGTGGGGTCTCAGATCCAGCTTCTCCGCGCTCTCTGCGTATCGACTGCACCGAGCAGAGACACGCAGGTCATCGGCGTCGGCCCGACGCCGATGACCGAGTAAATGCAGCAGCCGCTGAGACTGGTCCCGGCCGGCGAGATTGTGCAGCGACGAGACAACCCAGGTCAGAGCATCGGCGTATGCAGCAAGCCGCGAGACCCTGCAGAGGAAGCTGTAGGGTCTCAAATTTCGTGTCGGAATCTCACGGCTGGTGCCGGATGGAAGTCGGATCCGACGTGGCGCTAAGACATGCAGGTCACGCCTGCTCCTCGTTCGCGTCGAACGCCGACGCTTGGAAGGCCAAGCGGCCGCGCCGGGAACAGCCGGCCCGGCCGGTACGGTTGCATCGACCGAGGGACCGGCGCCGCACGGGCGGGGGACACGGAGACCACACGGTCGTCCGCCCCACCAGGATCCGGGCCCCGAGATCGCGATACGCCCGCCGCACACTCGGACCAAGACCTATTTCTGCAGGAGGACTGTTTCATGACTGACCGGCCCTTGACGCTCATGGCAGTACACGCCCACCCCGACGACGAGGCCACCGGAACCGGAGGGGTCCTCGCGCGGTACGCGGCGGAAGGTATCCGCACGGTTCTCGTGACGTGTACCGACGGCGGTTGCGGTGACGGACCGGAGGGAGTCAAGCCGGGCGATCCCGGGCACGATCCGGCGGCGATCGCCTTGATGCGCCGTCAGGAACTCGAGGCGAGCTGTGACGTCCTGAAGGTCAGCGATCTGGAGATGCTGGATTATGCCGACTCCGGGATGACGGGCTGGCCGAGCAACGACGCCCCCGGATCCTTCTGGCAGACCCCCGTGCAGGAAGGCGCGACCCGACTCGCGGAACTCATGCGGCACTACCGACCTGATGTGGTCGTCACCTACGACGAGAACGGCTTCTACGGCCACCCCGACCACATCCAGGCCCACCGCATCACGATGGCGGCGCTGGAGATGACCGAGCTGGCACCGAAGGTGTACTGGACCACGATGCCCCGCTCGATGATGCAGCGGTTCGGCGAGATCATGCGCGAGTTTCATGAGGACACGCCGGAGCCGGATCCTGCCGAGGCCGCCGCGATGGCCGAGATCGGCCTCCCCGACGATGAGATCACCACGTGGGTGGACACCACCACGTTCAGCGGTCAGAAGTTCGACGCGTTGGCCGCGCACGCCAGTCAGGGCGAGAACATCTTCTTCCTCAAGATGGGCAAGGAGAGGTTCGGCGAGTTGATGGGCATGGAGACCTTCGTACGTGTCCAGGACGCCACCGGCGCGGCCATACCCGAGAACGATCTCTTCGCCGGACTGCGCTGATCCGCCCGTCCGACCGGCGCTCCGGTCGAGGTCAGCGATATGTCGGGGACCGTACTCGCTCCCGGCATCGTTCATCTGACGGTGGTGAGCGATCTCACCGGCACGCAGGTCGTCGTACCCGGTCGGCGGTGCGTCGGTTGCAGGCGACGGAACAGTCATACGGTCCTCCCGGAGCCCTGCCCCCGCACCGTGCGCGGCGGCGCATCCACATCCGGCTCCAGCGTGCGGGCCGACCACGGCATCCACCATCACAACACCTCCGAATGGCGCCTACAGCGCTCACGGTGCCTGGGCTCAGGCGCGGGCCGGTACCCACCGCCGGCGGCCCCGGTCGCCGGATGATGAGTGGCCGGGCCAGGCGGGCGTGCCTAGGTTCGTCTCATGAGCACCGAAGGCGCGACGGGGTCGCGGGACACGGCGGCAGTGGAGGACGTCGCGCACCTGATGGTGCGTTGTCTGCGGGCCGAGGGCGTGAAGTATGTCTTCGGGATTCCAGGTGAGGAGAACATCCGCTTCGTCGACGCGTTGAACGGCTCCGGCATCCGTTACGTCTTGGTGCGCCACGAGCAGGCTGCCTCGTTCATGGCGGAGATCTACGGGCGGCTGACCGGCCGGGCCGGGGTGTGTTCGGCCACGCTGGGGCCCGGCGCGATCAATCTGCTGCTCGGTACCGCGGACGCCATGACCAACAGCGCGCCGATGGTGGCCCTGACCGCGCAGGGATCGCTGCGCCGTACCCACAAGGAGTCACACCAGGTCATCGACCTGGTCTCGATGTTCGCTCCCGTCACGCAGTGGGCGGCCCGCATCGAGTGTCCGGCCGCGGTGCCGGAGATGGTGCGCAAGGCGTTCAAGACCGCGCAGAGCGAGCGCCCCGGCGCCGTGTTCCTGGCGGTGCCCGAGGACATCGAAGCAGAGCGTCCAGCCGAGCAGCCGGCACCCTTGCAGATCGACGCGGTGCGCGCCGACGCGCCGTCTCCCTCCCAGGTCGGGCGGGCGGTCGAGGTGCTCACCGCTGCACGGCACCCCGTCGTGCTGGCGGGCCACGGTGCCGCCAGAGCCGGGGCCTCGGCCGCCCTGGTGCGGTTCGCCGAGCGGCTGAACATCCCGGTCGCGACCACGTTCCACGGCAAGGGCGTCTTCCCCGACGATCACCCGAACGCTCTCGGTGCGGTCGGCTTCATGCGTCACGACTATGGCAACTTCGGCTTCGACGCGGCCGACGTGCTGATCTGCGTGGGCTACGAGATCCAGGAGTTCGACCCGATCAAGCTCAACCCGAATGGCGACAAGCGGATCCTTCACGTGCATCGGTTCCCCGCCGAGGTGGACGCCCACTACCCGGTCGCGGTGGGCGTCGAAGGGGACCCCTCACAGGCGCTGGACGCACTGGCGGCAGCACTGCCCGACGGACTCACCTACGACTCGTCGAGCAGCGAGGAGATCCGTACGCTGCTCGACGAAGAACTCCAGTACGGACGCGAGAACGACGCGTTCCCCCTGGTGCCGCAACGCGTGGTCGCCGATGTCCGCACCGCGCTGGACCGCCACGACATCGTGCTCGCCGACACCGGCGCCGGAAAGATGTGGATGGCCCGCCTCTACCCCACCTACGAACCGGACACCTGCCTGGTCTCCAACGGACTGTCCACCATGGGCTTCTCACTACCGGGCTCCATCGCCGCCAAGCTCGCCCGGCCGGACCGACGAGTCCTGGCGATGATGGGCGACGGCTCGTTCCTGATGAACTCCCAGGAACTGGAGACTGCCGTCCGCGAACGAGTCCCGCTGGTCGTCCTCGTCCTGGTGGACGAGGAATACGGCCTGATCACCTGGAAGATGGAACTCGAACTCGGCCGCCACAGCCATACCCGATTCACCAACCCGGACCTGGTCGCCTATGCCGAAAGCTTCGGCGCACGCGGCTACGCGATCGCGGCCGCTGACCAGCTGCTGCCCGTGCTGCGCCACGCCCTCGACGACGACACGGTCTCCGTGATCGCCTGCCCCGTCGACTACTCCGAGAATCTGCGTCTGACCGACAGACTCGGCAGCCTCCAGGGCCCGTTCTGACCTGACGGCCCAGGTCTCGACGTAGTGCGAGTCGGCAGGGCCACCCGGCGCGCACCGCCTGGCAGCAACGGGATCGCCGTGACCCGCCGCTTGCTGCCGGCCTCGCAGGGCCCGGATTCGGTCCGCAGCGGCCAGAGTCCCTTCGGTGATTGACAGACCCCATGGACGCTTGACCACGATCAGACCGACATCACACATTCAAATTCAGTAACACGCCCGGCCGGCGACCGGCCTTCCATGTCTTCGCGGCTCTGGCGGAGGTCATCCGCGACCTCGCCGTCCGGGGCACCAACTCATGCTGTCCCGGGCAGCGGTTGACGGCATCAGGCGGTCGGCGTCGTCGGCACGGTCAGCGCGGAGCGCAGCGCCAGGTCGGCGTGTTCGAGGCTGTCCAGCAGGGTGATCCGGTCGGCCCTGGCGATCGGCACGGTGGAGGGAACGGCCAGCACCGAGCAGCCGGCGGCACACACGGAGGCGACCCCGGTCGCAGCGGGCCACCACCGCACCGACCGAACCGTCGGCCTCGATGACATCACCGACGGAGCAACGGCAGGAAGACGAGCAGCAGCACGTCCGGGGGCAGCTCTGCCTCACGACATTTGACCGCTCCCCTGCGCTCCACGAAGCGCAGATGCACCTCCCGCTGCCCCTCAGCCAGCACCGCCGTATCCCCTTCCGCAACATGTCTTCGGGATCAAGCCGGTACGCGTGGGCAGTCTCGCCGACGTCGTCCTGGTCACCCAGTCCTCCGGGCCGGTGGAGCGGGGCTCTTCTCAGGCCGGCTCCCCGTAAAGGATCACCTCCGCGATGCCCGCAACGCTCTGCGCGCCCCCGCCGCTGACCTGGGTGACGGTGATGCGTATCTGGCGCACGTTCGGCGCTGCGAAGAGCTCGGGGAGGGTGTACTGGCCGCTTCGGGTCAGGCCGGAGAGCGCCGTGTCCCAGGTGCTGCCGTCGCTCGAGGTCTGCAGGCCGAAGGTGTACCAGCTGCTGTCCTTGCCCCAATGGATGCGCACTCCGGCGAGGTCGTGGGCTGCGGCTAGTTCCGCGGTGAGCGTCTGGGGGACCGCCGGGGAGGCGGCGCTCCAGCCGGTGCCGAAGGTGATGTCGCCGTCGAAGGCCTTGTCGGGTTCGAAGCCGGTGGCGGCGCTGGACGCCGTGACAGTCTTGATCTGGTCGCGGGCGATCTTCGGCCCGGGGTCGGCCGGTGGTACACCGCCGCTGCCGCCGGGCGGGACCGCGCGGAACTCGCGGATCGAGGGCCACCAGTCACCG
The DNA here is from genome assembly GCF_900091955.1 of Streptomyces sp. Ncost-T10-10d. Lineage (GTDB taxonomy): Bacteria > Actinomycetota > Actinomycetes > Streptomycetales > Streptomycetaceae > Streptomyces. The sequence continues at coordinate 13,301 of NZ_FMDF01000009.1, read as the reverse complement.
GCGCCGAGGATGTCGACGCGTACGTGACGCGTCGTGACCTGTACCTGATGGACGGCGGTGGTGACCGTCGTGGTGTTGTCATGCGCGTCGACGGTCGTCGTCCACGTGGCGCCGTCGTCAGACGTCAGGATCCGGTACTGGTAGGCGGTCTGGTCGGTCTCCCACAGGATCTGGAACTGCTCGAGCTCGGCCGACGCCCCGAGGTCGACCTGCCACCAGGCCGGGTCGGACCCGTCCCCCACCCACTTGGACTCCGCTGCGTCGTCCACCGCGTCGGCCGGTGCGTGTCCTGACTGGGCGGTGGAGGCGGTCGCCTCCTTGAACAGGGCCAGGTTCTGGGCGCCTTGGCTCTCCAGTGTGGAGATGTTCTTCCAGGTGGGGTGGGTGCCGTCGGCGACGTGGGTACCGGCGTACGGCTCGGTTCGCACGGTGTACTGGCCGCTGTCGAGGCCGGTCGACGTCGCGGTGAGGGTGAGGGAGCCGCCTGCGGTGCCGGTGGCGATCAGGGCGTAGCCGATGCCGCCCTGGGCCTTCTGCGTCTGGGCCGCGATCCGGGGAATGCTCTCGCCGATCAGCGTGCCGGTTCCGGTCACCTCGATGGCGAGGGTGGCGGAGGAGTCGGTGACGAGGGTGCCGTCGGCGTCGACGACCTTGATGTACACGGGGATCAGGTCGGAGCCGTCGGCGACGGGCCGGATCCGGTCGAGCAGTCCGGCGGCCATGCGCAGGCCGGCGGCCTCCTTCGCCGACAGGGTGCGGCCGCGCTGCACACCAGCCAGATCGACGAGTTTCTCCGCCTGTCCAGGCTCGACCCGGTCCAGCAGCTTGCGTGCCGCCTTCTTCCCGTCTTGCGAGCTGTCGCCCAAGGTGAAGGCCAGCAGGTCGATGAGCGCGGCCCGGCCGCCCGCGTCGTCGGCGACGACCTCCAGGCGGTGCGCTGCACCAGGGGTGTTGACGTGGTGGGTCGCGGCGAGTATGTCGCCCAGGTAACCCTCGGCGCTGAGTTCTCCGGCGGCGAACTGCGCCAGGGTGAACGTGTAGTACGGGCTGCCGCCCTTGGCCGCCACGTTCGGTGCGGTCGCGGCGTTGTCGGCACGGGTCTGCTCGCCGACGAGCCGGCCGTTCTGGTACAGCAGGACGCGGTCGGTGTTGCTGAAGACCCGCACCTTCTTCTCGGAGTCGGCGGTGTGGGCGCTGGCGACAAAGACCATCGGGCCGCCGTGGTTCGAATTGTGGGCCGGCTGCATGGACTTGAGCCAGTGGTAGCAGTACTTGGGGTAGCGGTCGATGTCGACGGCGCCGGACTTCTGGTAGACGTCGTTGGTGCCGTAGTCCTCAAATACCCACAGGAAGTAGCCGCCGATTCGGTTGTTGGCGTCGAGACCGCCCCAGTCCCAGTAGCCGTCGCCGTTCAAGTAACCCTGGCGAACGACGACTTGGTCCACCATCGCGCTCTCGCCGGCTGCCCGGTCGGTGCGGCTGGGGTCCTCCCAGTCGCCCCACTCGCGGGTCAGGAAGGGCACGTTCGGCGCGGGATCCGAGCCGTCGGTGTTGACGACCTTGTAGTCGACGTCGTACTCGCCGCCCCAGATCCCGTAGTCCGCGGAGGTGAACATCTGGTCGCCCGGCATCTCGGCGTGCGCGACAGAGTCGGCCTCCTTGGCCCACCACTGCGGGTAGTGGGTCTCGTTGAGAGAGGTCTCCCACAGGATCACCGAGGGGTGGTTGCGGTCCCGCCGGATCATCGTGGCGATGTCGCGATACGTACGGGAGACGAAGGTCTGATCACCGCTCCAGTACTGCCAGCCCGGCTCGCAGGCCACGACGAGGAGACCGAGTTCGTCGCAGGCGTCGAGGAAGGCCACATCGTGCGGGTAGTGCGCGGCCCGCACGGCGTTGAACCCGCCGAGCTTCAGCCGGAGTGCCTCGCGGTACTTCATCGAGGCCGGGGCGGCGTCGCCGATGTAGGCGTAGTTCTGGTGGCAGTTGGCGCCGCGCAGGTACAGCCGCTCGCCGTTGAGGTAGAACCCGTCCGCCTTGTAGTCGATCCGCCGGATTCCGGTCCGCGTGGTGACCGTATCGACCAGGCGGCCGTCGACGAAGACTTGGCTGACCAGCCGGTAAAGATAGGGGGAGTCGGGATGCCACATGTGCGGCCGGGCCACGCTCAGGGTCTGGGTGAACGCGCGGCCGTCCTTCCCGGAGATCGTCCCGGTGTCCGTGGCGTGTCCGACGGCGGTGCCCTCGGCGTCGTACAACGCCGTGGTCAGTCTGATCCGGGCGGCGTCGGCCGTCTCGTTCACCACATGCGTCTTGACCTGAGCGGTCGCCCGGAGCGCGGTCGCCTTCGGGTACGAGACGAAGACTCCGCCGCCGGCGACAAGGTCCTCCTGCAGCGGATCGGAGATGTGCACCCGGTCCGTCATCCGGAGCGTGACGCCTCGGTAGATGCCGCCGAAGGTAAGGAAGCCCAGTTGGGTGCGGGGTTTGCCGGGCGGGGTGAGCGGTTCGTCGAGGTTCGACACCCGTACGGCGAGGACGTTGTCGCCGTCGAACCGGACCTTGCCGGTGATGTCCACGACGAAGCCCGTGTAGCCGCCCTGGTGCTCGGCGACCTTCTCACCGTTCAGGTAGACGACACAGCCGGTCTGGACACCATCGAACACCACGCTCAACCGCCGCCCTCCGTCCTGCGGATCGAGGCGGAAGTACCGCCGGTACCAGCCGATCCCCGCGAACACGTCGTACACCGAGGGGTGTTTGCGCTCCAGCCGCATCGTGTGCGGCAGCGACACCGCGGCCCACTGCGCGTCGTCGAAGCCGGGCTTGTGGGCACCGGAGACGTCCTCCCGCCAGAAGGCCCAGCCGGTGTTGAAGTTCAGCACCCGGCGCCCGCCCCGGCCGGCGCCGTCGGACACAGACGACACCCCTCCGCCCGGCTCGGCGGCGGCCCGCCCCGCGGGTACCAGCGCGGCGCCCACACCGGCCAGGCCGGCCACGAGCACGCCCCGACGTCTCACGCCATTCATGTTGTCGATCACGGCCTGCTCCTTCGATGCATGCTCCGGCGAAAGTGAGGTGTGGTGCGACGACTACCGGACCGTCCGTACCGCCGTCGCACCACACCGATCGGGTCAGGCGCAGACGCGCGCCCCATGCCCCGCTACGGCAGGGTCCAGCGCTGATTCACCGCCGTGCCGTCGCAGTCCTGGATCACCAGCTGCTGCGCCGCGTCGGATCCGGGCACCGCGAGGCACCGCCCGGACTGCTGGCCCTGGAGCGTGCCGTCGGCCTGGGGCACCCACTGCTGGTTGCCTCCGCCGTTGCACTCCCACAGTTCGACCGGGGAGCCGTTGCCGGTGCCCGCTCCGGTGACGTCCAGGCACCTGCCGGTCGAACTGCCCAAGCGCAGCCGGCCGTTGCCCCACCACCACGTCTGCGCGGCGCTGCCGTCGCAGTCGCCCGCCAGCACCCGGGTGCCGTCGGCTTCGGCGCCGCTCTCCGCTTCGAGGCAGGTGCCGGTCAGGCCCGAGGTGACGGGGCCGAGGTGCTGCGGCGACGGTGCGCCCGGGGTGAGGTCGAAGTTGTCGAACTGCTGGGTCTGATAGCCCGTGACCCCGAGCCCGGCCTGGCCGCTGCTGAGCGAGTAGTCGGTCACGCTGCCGAGCTCCTTGCCGTCCACGGAGGCGGTCAGCTTCGTGTCCTGCAGGGTGAAGGCGACTGTGTGCCATTTGTTCAGGCCGAGGGTGTCGGTCCGTCCCCCGGTGAGCCGGGTGAACTTCCACGTGGTGTCGCTCTTGTCGATCGACCAGGTGCCGTTGTTGCTCACGCGGAGGTGGTACGCGTTCAGGCCGTTGTTGTTGCGGCCCTGCTGACCGACCCGGCCGAGGAGTTCCACCGTGCCCTTCTCGCTGAACAGGGCGTCCGCGGTGACGGTGTAGTTGGACCAGGACCCCTCGCCCATGATCGAGTACGGGGCGTTGTAGGGCTCATCGGTCCACCGGATCGGGCTGGACGGCGCCATCTGGCGCAGACAGGTGCCGGAGCGGCCGCCGGCACACGCCGTGGTCTCGAAGGCGCCGTTCATGTCGGTGAAGTAGCGGGGGCTCTTCGAGGCGGCTCGCTTGTCGAAATTGTCGGAGTAGGGCAGCTGCAGCGCGGCCTTGGCCGGGGACGTCGCGGTGCCCTTGCCCTGGCCGCTGGTCGTCGTGAGGGTGTAGACGCGCCCGGGCTCCAGGGTCAGCGAGTACGAACCGTTCACGGGCGTGATGTCCACGCCCCGGACGAAGTCGTCATCGGTGCCGGACGACTTCACATCGGTGGACCAGACGTGGACCGTTCCGGTCGGGAGCCCACCCCGGACGGTGAGGTCTACCGTCTGCTCCGCGGTGGCGTCCATCGTCTCGATGACAGTGGAGTAGTCGGAGCCGTCGTGCGACTTCAGCGAAACGTAGCTGCCGTTGGAGCGGTCACCGCCCAGATAGCCGCTCGCCGAGTCGATGTAGCTCCAGCCGGGCCGGGTGAACTGGGCGGTATGCGCGGTCACCCAGGTCGTCGCACCGATGTGGTAGGCGCCGGACCACGGCTGGTTGGCGATCGACATGCCGTCCGTGGAGAAGAAGAGGTTCGGGTAGAGCGAGGCGATCACCGGCCAGTTGACGAACGCCGTCATCTTGCCGTCGATGTAGTCGCGGTTGATCGCGCGGGCCACGGCCTTGGCTCCGCCGTCGGTGTCGAGGGACCCGTTCTCGCTGGCCCACAGCGGCTTGTCCATGGACTGGGCCACGTCGCTGGAGGGGCATGAGGTGAAGGCGCTCTGGTACCCGCAGGGGTAGTGCGATCCGATGACGTCGACGGCGTCCTTGAACTCGCTGTCCTTGGCCATCGCGTCGGCGACGTCCCAGCCGAAGCTCTCGGCCGCGACGACCTTGGTGCGGTAACCCTTCGCCATGAGCGTCGACTTGAGCTGCTTGAACCAGTCGGCGTCCCAGCCCCGCTCGTTCCAGCCGCCCACGTAGTCGATGGTCAGCCCGTGCTTCTTCGCGCAGCCGAACCAGGACATCAGATAGTCGATCATGTCCTGGGACCAGAAGTTGCCGTTGCCGATCCACCCCGGCGCCCCCCAGGACAGGGCCTGCAGCGTGATGTGGGGGTTGCGGGCCTTGGCCTGTTCGGCGAGCCACCACTCGTAGCCGCTGTTGCAGTCCACCTTGGCGCGGGTATGCATATGGCTGGGCTCGGCGCCGTCGGTGGAGTTGGTGTCGCCGCCCACTTCCAGCTTCAGGAACTGCAGGGACGCGCCGTAGCCCGGTTTGAAGAGGTAGTCGAGGATCCGGCTGCGCTGCGGCTCGGGGTAGTCGATCAGCAGCCGCGAGTTTCCGCCGCCGCCGCTGATCGCGCCGATGCCGTCGAAAGTGCGGCCGGGCTGAGTACCGTCGACGGTGACGGCCGTACTGGTGGCAGCGTGGGCGGGCGGTGCGCCCCAGCCCGTCACGGCACCGAGGAGCAGGGCCAGGAGCACCGCGAACAGCGCCGGCCTCCACTTGCTTGTCCAGGTCATGTCGACTCCGAGGTGGAAGGGGAGTGCGTGATCGTTCCGACAGACACCGACTGTGATGTTCGGTTGTGGTGGATTACTGGAGGCGCAGACAACACCATCCGCACCCGCGTCGGGCTACGAATCATCGGAGCTCGACCCCGTCGAGTTCTATCCCTGCGACTCAGGTGATGCCATGGAGGATTGTCGAACGGCCTTGGACTTCTGTCCTCCACGTCGCCAACTCGCTGTAAAACATGGCCATTTACGGAAAGCGCTTTCTCCAGAGCTAAGCGACCAGGTCGGGCGGCCGTACGGCGAAACGGAGTCGACCTGTCCGATCTCCCGTGCCAGCCACCCACCGGGAAAGGTGCACCAAAACCCTGATGTTCGACCAGCCGAACAGCTCTCATGGGCGCCGATGTTCGATCGTGTTCCGTTCTGAGTGACCATGTGGACCGCGACGATGCAATCAGCCTTCCCTCCGCCTTCAGGAGCCGTCATGAGATTCCCTCCCGCCGCCACCTCCGCCCACGGCCCCCGGCGCCGCACCATCCTGCGCGGACTGGGCGGGACGGCGGCCCTGGGCGCGGGCATCCCGCTGCTCGGCGCGTGCGGCGGCAGCACCTCGGGGTCGTCCGACCCGAACACGGTCACCCTCGGCTCCGGTGCCTCCGACGCCGTACCGAAGAAGGCATTCGCCGACGTCTACGCCGAGTTCACCCAGCGCTCCGGCATCAAAGTCGAGGTCAACACCAAGGACCACAACACCTTCCAGGAGCAGATCAACTCATATCTGCAGGGAACACCGGACGACATGTTCGGCTGGTTCGCCGTTTCGCGTCGTCGTGCGTCGCGTTCTGCGTCAGCCGGTTCGACTTCCGCCTCAACCTCACGCTGCTGCCCGTCTTCACCGCCGGCAACCTGCTCCCCCAGCAGGTCATCCCCCTGCCGGGATGGCACTACGGCCGTCCGCACAGCGAACGCCGCTTCGCAATCCCTCCCGCCGCAAGCAAGGGGCTGGAATGTCCCCATACACCACGTGCTGACGAGGCCCGGTGTACACATAGACGCCGACGTCCGGCCACAACCGAACGCATCCTGATTAGGACCTGGGCGCGCCCATCACGTTCTCGCACGTGCCCTTCGCTGCCGCAAGGCCGATACTGCCGACAGGAGCAGGTCAGCCGAGACCCGCCCGACCAACCTGACGATCAGTCACCAAAGCCGGCATCAATACCGCCGGAACCCGCTCACGACCGCCACGGACAGCCTAGGTCACGATCTACCCATACCTACTCTGAACAGCGAAAACACAGGACAACAACCCGCTTTCTGACCTGCCTGGGAGATACCCATGAGAATGCTCATCAACGTCCCCGAAACCGTTGTCGCGGACGCGCTGCGAGGTATCGCCGCCGCGCACCCCGAGCTGACCGTGGATGTCGAGAATCGTGTCGTCGTACGGCGTGACGCGCCCGTGGCCGGGAAGGTGGCGCTCGTCTCCGGGGGCGGGTCCGGGCACGAGCCGTTGCATGCGGGGTTCGTCGGGCCCGGGATGCTGTCCGCGGCCTGCCCGGGAGAGGTGTTCACCTCGCCGGTGCCGGATCAGATGGTGCGGGCGGCCGCCGCGGTCGACAGTGGGGCGGGGGTGTTGTTCGTCGTCAAGAACTACACCGGTGACGTGCTGAATTTCGAGATGGCCGCCGAGCTCGCCGAGGACGAGGGCGTGCAGGTCACCCAGGTGCTCGTCAATGACGACGTGGCGGTGACCGACAGTCTGTTCACCGCGGGGCGGCGGGGCACGGGCGCGACCCTGTTCGTCGAGAAGATCGCCGGGGCGGCGGCCGAGGAAGGTGCGCCGCTGGAGCGGGTGGAGGCCATTGCCCGGCAGGTGAATGAGGCATCGCGAAGTTTCGGGGTGGCACTCAGCGCCGTCACCACGCCCGCCAAGGGGTCCCCCACATTCGATCTGCCGCCGGGCGAGCTGGAGCTGGGGATCGGAATTCATGGCGAGCCGGGTCGGGAGCGGCGTCCGATGATGACGTCACGGGAGATCGCGGACTTCGCCGTGGACGCGGTCCTGGAGGACCTGCAGCCGCGTGGACCCGTGATCGTGCTGGTCAACGGGATGGGTGCGACGCCGCTGCTGGAGCTGTACGGGTTCAATGCCGAGGTGCAGCGAGTGCTGACCGAGCGGGGTGTGGTGGCGGCTCGTACGCTCGTGGGGAACTATGTGACCTCGCTCGACATGGCGGGCTGCTCGGTGACGCTCTGCCAGGTGGACGAGGAGCTGCTGCGCCTCTGGGACGCGCCGGTGGAGACGCCTGCGCTGCGCTGGGGCCGTTGACCCGCCGACAAGGAGATCATGTGCTCGACGCCGACTTCTTCCACCGCTGGATGACCGCGGCCGCGGCTTCCGTGGACCGCGAGGCGAACCACCTCACCGAGCTCGACTCGGCGATCGGGGACGCCGATCACGGCAGCAATCTGCAGCGCGGATTCGCCGCAGTGAAGGCAGCCCTGGACAAGGAGCCGCCGCAGACGCCGGGGGCCGTGCTGATGCTCGCCGGACGACAGCTGATCGCGACGGTCGGCGGGGCTTCGGGCCCGTTGTACGGAACGCTGTTGCGACGCACCGGTAAGGCTCTGGGCGACGCGCCCCGGGTCGCACGGCCGCAGCTGGCGGAGGCGCTCGGGGTGGGCGTCGCCGCCGTGGCCCAGATGGGCGGGGCGCAGGCCGGGGACAAGACGATGCTCGATGCGCTGCTGCCGGCCGCCGAGGCGCTCGGTACCTCGTTCGGCGCCGCCCGGGAGGCGGCGGACGCGGGAGCGCTGGCGACGGTACCGATGCTGGCCCGCAAGGGCAGGGCGAGTTATCTGGGTGAGCGCAGCATCGGGCACCAGGATCCGGGTGCGACGTCCTCCGCCCTGCTGATCGCCACACTGGCCGAGACCGACGGTGCCAGTGGCGGTGACGCGTGAGCGGCGGGAAGCAGGTCGGGATCGTGCTGGTCTCGCACAGCGGCCCGGTGGCCGAGTCCGTCGCCGAGCTGGCCAGGGGTCTCGCGGCAGGTGGTGCGACCGCTCCGGTGGCCGCCGCCGGTGGCACTCCCGCGGGTGGACTCGGGACCAGTGCCCAGCTGATCGCCGAGGCGGCCAGGCAGGTGGACGGCGGAGCGGGGGTGGCGATACTGGTCGACCTGGGCAGCGCGGTACTCACGGTCAAGACGATGCTGGCCGAGGGGGACGAACTGCCGGACGGCTCGCGGCTGGTGGACGCGCCGTTCCTGGAGGGTGCGGTGGCTGCCGTGGTCACCGCTTCGGCGGGCGGCGATATCGCGGCGGTGGAGGCTGCGGCGTCGGAGGCCCACGAGTACCACAAGGTGTAGGCAGACGGGTTCCGCGGTCGTGAGGCCGCCCCGCACCTGTGTCCATGGGTGGTGCGGGGCGGCCCGGGGCCTGTCCGGCTGTGATCGCCGGACAGGCCCGTGGTCCGTCAGGCCGCCGACGCGGCCCCGGCTGCCTCGATTCTGATCTGCACCTTCTGTGTCGTTCCGTTGACCGTCACAGCGAGCGTGATCGTGCCCGGTCGGAGCGCGGTGAGGGTGCCGGTGGACGGGTCGAGGACTGCCGTGTGGCGGTGGCGGGCGTCGTCCGGGTCGCCGATGTGGACGTTCGGGGATCCGGTCCAGTCCGCGGCCAGCGGGAAGCCGACCGGGACGCTGCGGGTGCCCTGGGTGACGGTCGCCGTGACTCTCGTACGGCTTCCGTCGCCGAGGACCGGCGGTGCTTCGATCGCCAGGGCGTCGACATGCGCTCGGGTCTGTACGGAGACCCAGTCGGGCCCGCCCTGCCACGGCCGCTGCCGCGCCGCTCCCTGTTCTCCGGGCGTGATGTGGTCGGCGCCGACCAGCGACCAGCCGGTGAAGCCGCCCTCGTCCGCCGGTCCGGCCGGTGCCTTGCCGGAGTTGCCGTTGATCAGATACGGTACTCCGTCGACGTGCGAGGCGTGGAAGACCCCGACATGGCTGCCGATGAAGGCCGCGCCCTTGCCCGTCGTACGGCGGAAGTCGGCGAGCCACTGTTCGACGAGGGCCGCCTCCTTGCGGTCCCCGAGCTGGCTGCCCTTCTGCACGGTCGGGTCGCGCGGCGGCACGTGCTCGATCAGCATGACCGATTCCACGGTCCGGTCCTCCGCCGCCGCGTCCAGCTGGGCGCGGAGCTGCTTGATCTGGGCGAAGCCTCCGCCGCGCAGGCTGAGGCTGGATGTGTCGAGCGTGACGAAGCGGGTGCCCTTGTGGTCGAACGTCCGCTGGGCGGGCCCGAATTCGGTGACGAAATTGTCGATCCTGCCGCCCATCACTTCGTGATTGCCCGGTACGTAGTACCAGGGCAGCGAGTCACCGAGTTCCTCAGTGAGGATCCGGTGGGCGAAGGCCAGGTCGGCGGGCGATCCCTCGTCGACGAGGTCGCCGTTGATCACGAGGAAGTCCGGGCCGGCCGCCTTGATCTCGCGCAGCGTGCGCCGCGCCTGGGTGACGATTGCGCTGTCCGGGTCGCGGGCGACGAACTGGGCGTCCGACATCACCGCGAACCGCCAGTCCCTGCGCTCGGTCACGGCTTCCGGGTCGATCAACGGGTCGGGGGAAGTCGCCTGTCCGGGAAGGTCGACGGTTGGCGGCACCTGCGCGGTGAGCTCGTCGATGACGATCTCACCCGTGTACTGCTTGGCGGCCGCGGTCTCCGCGAGGTAGAAGCGGGACACGGAGAGCGGCATGGCAGCTCCCGGCGGTACTGCGAAGGTGACTTGCCGCCAGCCGGTCCAGGTGACGTACGGTCCGCGCAACAGCTGGTCGGAGCCTGCGGCGTCCTTGAGGTGCAGGGTCGGCCAGGCGCCCTTGCCGTCGCCCTTGATCCACAGCTTGAACGACTGGGGCTGGCCGGGCACGGTGACCGGCTGGGGCGGGGTGGCGTAGGCGGCGCGGGTCGCGGTGGACTGGGTGAAGTCGTAGATGAGCTTCAGTCCGGTGCCGGTGTGGCCGTCGGGCGTGGCGGCGAGGGAACCGCTCGCCCGGGCCTGGCTGAACTTCCATGACCCTGCGTCGTCGAAGGAGGAGACTGCCTGCTCGGTGAGGCCGACGCTGACGGCGAGGACCGTGGTGGTGCCGGCCACGGTTGCCTTGATCTGTCCGGCGCCGGTGCCGGTGCGTGAGGTGACGGTGAAGGAGCCCTGGCCGTCGTCGCGGATGTCGAAGAGTGCGTGGTCGTAGTCGAGGGTGATGTCGCGCGGTTCGACGGGGGCACTGGTGCCGTGGGCATCGAGTCCGACGATGCCGAACGTGCCGGTGGCCTCGGCGTCGGCGAGGCCCACGCGCTGGGTGGTCGGCTCGATCCGGGCGAGCTTGTCGAGAACGGTCAGGGATGTGCTGCCGCGCGCCGGTCCGTGTTCGGCTCGTACGCCGGTGGTGCCGCTGCGGCGCGCGGTGAACAGCCCGTTGCCGTCCACCGTACCGACGGCGCCCCGCGTCGTACGCCAGCGCGGGTCGCCGTCGGCTGGGCCGTACGTCTCGTCGTATCCGGTCGCGGTGAGGCGTCGGGTGAGTCCGGGGAAGACACGGTCGGGGTGGCCGCCCTTCACGGGGTCTGCGCCCGGTGCGGAACCGGCGGGAGTACGGGGCTGGACCCAGAAGCCCCTGAGCCGGCCGCTGCCGTCGGGGGCAGTGAGGGCGAGGCCGTTGGGGACGGTGCGTTCGCTGCCGTCGGACGGGCTGTTCTCCACCCGGAGCGCGTCGCTGCCGGGCTCGCGCACGACGAGGGTCGACGATCCGCCGCCGTCCAGATTGAGTGCGCTGTACGAGCCGGCGCGCCGCATCATCAGACCGAGTTCGGTGAGGGTGACGCCGCCGCTGTCGGCCTGCCGCCCGTCGACGGTGAGGATCTGCATGGTCCGGCCGTCCTTGGAGAAGCCGACGGCGGTGCGGGGCGCCGCGGTGTTGTTGCCCTCGCCGTCATGGTTCTGTGCGGCTCCGTCGACGACGAGAAGTTCACGGCCGCCGACCGCGGTGCGCGGCACGGGGCCACTGTCGGTGCGTGCCCGGTAGGTCAGGGACACCGGGTCGCCGGGCTTCAGTGCGTCGAGTGCGACGGCCCCGGCTTCACGGCCGACCAGGACGGTGGTGTCGTCGGGGACGGCTCCCGATCCGGGGGTGTCCGAGACGGTGACGACCTTGCCGTCCCGCACGACCGCTTCGGTGACCGGGGTCGCGTTGTCCACGGTCAGGGCACGGTCGGCGGTTCCCCAGGCGGAGGTGTACGCGCCGACTCCCCCGGCAGGCACATTGGCGGCGTTGTACGCGGCGAGCGGCTGCTGCCCGGCGGGCAGGGTGAGCGTCCCCTCGAAGTACAGGCTCAGGATGCGGCCGGCGCTGTCGGGGCCGATGCCGACGGCCCGGTTGATTCCCGGAGCGGGCGACTGGACGGTGATCCCGTCCTTGATGCCGATCCCTTCCGGCGCACCGGTCTGGTTGATGTCGAAGAAGTCTGCGTTGATCGCGGCGACGGTACGCCGGCCACGGCCCGCGTCGTGGCCGGCGGCGAGTTCGGAGACCGTGCGCCGGTCGGAGACCTTGCCGGTGGAGAGGTAGTCGGCGTGTACGCCGGTGCCGGTGAGGTCGACGGAGAGGGAGTCGACCCGCAGCCACTTGTCGGATTCGAGCCGGTCGTACGAGTCGATGCGGACACCCGGGGCGATCGGGCGCGACGTACGAGCGGTCTCGATACCGTCGCCGTCCACGACCGATCCGGATTCCCCTGCCGGGTTGCTCGCGGGCGGCGGGGCGACCGGTCTGAGGACTTCGGCGGAGGTACGGGGACGGGGGTCGGGGGTCGAATCGGCGAGTGCGGGAGAGACCGCACCCATCGTCATCGCGCAGACCGTCGCGACCAACGCGAGCGGGCGCGCGACCGTCCCGTACCCTCGCGCCGCCCTCCGGCGCGGTCCGGTCGTCTTGCCGACTATGCCAAGGACCACAAATCCTCCTGGAATTCCGATGGTTGCGCGGCTCGGCCCGGGGGCAGAAAGCGCTGTCGGCGGACAGCATGGCCGCGCGCACAGCCGCGCACCAGGGGGCATCGGGAACCTCAGGGGGAACAGGGCGCGTCGACTCGATGACGGCGTTGATCAACGGGAAAGGGGTGTCGTCCGTGGCGGCGTACGGTACCGGGGCGCAGACTTGACGGCATGCCATCCCGGAAACGCGCCACACGCAGTGCGGGTCTCCTTCTGTTCCGCCGACCGGGCGGGGCCTCGTACGACAGTGCCGGTTTCGAGGTGCTCATCGGGCATATGGGCGGCCCGTTCTGGGCGGGCCGCGAGAGCGCGGCGTGGTCGATCCCCAAGGGTGAGTACGGCCCTGCCGAGGAACCTGCGGCCGCAGCCCGCCGTGAGTTCGAGGAGGAGTTCGGCCGTCCGGCGCCGGACGGTGAGTGGGTGGCGCTCGGTGAGGCCCGTCAGTCCGGCGGCAAGACCGTGTCGGTGTGGGCGATGGAGGCTGATCTGGATGCTGCGGCGGCCGTTCCCGGGACGTTCACCATGGAGTGGCCGAGGGGGTCCGGTGTGCTGCGCGAGTTCCCGGAGATCGACCGGTTCGCCTGGTGCACGCCCCAGGAGGCCGCGGAGCGGCTCGTCACGGGCCAGCGGATCTTCCTCGAAAGGCTGCGGGAACACGTGGAGTACGGGCGGGTGACGCCCGCTCAGGACGGG
>NZ_FMDF01000069.1 GCF_900091955.1 Streptomyces sp. Ncost-T10-10d | reverse complement strand
TGCATCGTCATTTCTGGGCTGCCTTGTTGCACGCAGCATAGGCGCCTGATGGGGCGGTTTCCGGTCGGGGCGACCGACGCTCCGAAGGAAATATTACTAGCCAGTACACCCAGTGCTTCCCCCATGAGCAAGCGCTTGGAACTGTGATCTGGCCAACGTGCGGCGCCCTTGTGCCGCTTGGGAGTTCTCAGTCCCGCAGAGCGGTGAAACGGCCCTGGTGATACAGCAGCGGGCGACCGCCTCCGGCCGGGTCGCCGACCACGGCCTCCGCGATCACGATCCGGTGGTCTCCCGCCGGAACCCGGGCCACCACGCGGCAGACCAGCCACGCCAGCACACCGTCGAGCACCGGCACACCTTCGGGCCCACTGCGCCAATAGGTGGACGGGCCGAACCGGTCGGCGCCGCTGCGGGCGAAGGTGGCGGCCAGCTCCTGCTGGTGCTCGCCGAGTATGTGGACGCCGATGTGTTCGGCCTCGGCCACGACCGGCCAGCTGGAGGACGAGGTCCCCACACCGAAGGAGATCAGCGGCGGCTCGGCGGCGACGGAGTTGAGAGAGGTTGCGGTGAATCCGACCGGCCGGTCACCTGCGGCGGTGATCACTGCCACACCGGCGGCGTGCTGCCGGAAAACCGAGCGGAGGAGTTCGGGGGATGCCGTGCGGGAGGTGCCGAGCTCGGGCGAAGCCGTCATGGAGGTGTCCTTCTGCGGAGGAGGCGTACGGGGCCGTGGTTGCTCAGGCACCCGGACAGCGCGCACTCGCGTTGCGGGCCAGATCCACATGGGCCCGGCCGTAGAGAAGGAGTTCTGGCGGCATAGCGTCAGACTGACGATGCGTGGTGGGGGCAGTCAAGAGCGTTCCGCAATGTGGGAGATGCATCACGGTCCGTCACATCGCGCGTCCCAATGCGGCGACGACGTCGACGGTGCGCGGCTGCCCGACGGCCCGGCGGACGATCCGGCCGGTGGCGTCGAGGATCAGTACGGTCGGCGTCCGGCTGATCTCCAGCTCGCGCACGAGAGTGAGATGCGCCTCGGCGTCGATCTCGACATGGGCGACACCGTCCACCATCCGCGCCACCTGGACGAGAGTGCGGCGGGTGGCCCGGCAGGGCTGACAGAACGCGCTGGAGAACTGTACAAGGGTTGCCCGCTCCCCCAATTCCGCGCCGAGTTGGGCCGCGTCCAGCGTTCCCTCATGTGCCTGCCCGTCCACCTTCGGCCTCCTGTCAGAGCTCTTCGCAAGGGGTCAGCGCCACCGGGCAGCAAGACATTCCCGGCGGTTCCACGTGACGAGAATCTCGCGGCCCACGCCCTCGGAGACTGGCCACCGCGTCGCGCATGGGGCACGATCGGCGCAATGCCGCAAACCTACGGCTGCGTAACTTCCGCCGGGAGAACCCTCCTCAGGCGCTGAAGAAGGGTCTTCTCCAGATGGCAGAACTCGTCTATCGGCCGGTCATCGGCGCCGCTCGTACGTTTTTCAAGGCGCTTGACCTGAAGATCGACACTCAGGGTTCCGAGCACATCCCGAAGACCGGTGGCGCGGTATTGGTCAGCAACCACATCAGCTATCTGGACTTCATCTTCACCGGACTCGCGGCGCTGCCGCAGAAGCGTCTCGTCCGCTTCATGGCGAAGGAATCGGTCTTCCGGCACAAGGTCTCGGGCCCGCTGATGCGCGGCATGAAGCACATCCCCGTCGACCGCAAGCAGGGCGAGGACGCATATGCGCACGCCCTTGCCTCGCTGCGTTCCGGCGAGATCGTCGGCGTGTTCCCCGAGGCCACGATCTCGGAGTCGTTCACGCTGAAGAGCTTCAAGTCGGGGGCTGCCCGGCTGGCCCAGGAGGCCGGCGTGCCGCTGATCCCGATGGCGCTGTGGGGCACGCAGCGATTGTGGACCAAGGGCCGGCCGCGCAATTTCAAGCGCAACCACATCCCGGTGACGATCCGGGTCGGCGAGCCGGTGGAGGCACCCACCGACCAGTACGCGGGCGCGATCACCCGGCGGCTGCGGGAGCGGGCCCAGGAGCTCCTCGAAGCGGCTCAGCGCGCCTATCCCGTGCGCCCGAAGGACGCGAGCGACACCTGGTGGGTGCCCTCGCACCTCGGCGGTACGGCTCCGACGCCCGCCGAGGTGCGCGAGAAGAGCTGACGCGACCGGCTCACTCCGGGGTGCCGACGGTGATCCGCGCCCCGGGGCTCAGCTTCTCCAGCCATTCGGCGAGTTCGGCGCCTGCGGCTTCGAGTTCGCCGATCGTCATGGGCGTGAGGCGCTCCAGCAGGAATACCGCGTTCACGGACTCCTCGGTGAGCCGGGTGCGCACACCCTGTCGCCAGTTCCAGCGACGGCAGGTGACACCCTCGTCGTCGCACCGGACGACTTCACCGGCTGCCTCGCCTCGGGACGGGATCTCAGAGCGCTGTGGGGAGCGTGCGCCACAGCTCGGGACGGTCCCCGGCGGACCGGAGGCCGCGCAGTACCGCCGGATGCGGTGCCGCATAGAGTACTGGATAGTCCACTTCATTGAACTCCGGGCGGACGGGCCATGCCAGCCGCTCCTCGTCGAGCGAGAAGTGGGCGTCGACGCCCGGCTTGTTACCCCTGGGGTCCTGACGGTCCCAGCGATCGCGGCCGGGCAGCCGAACCGCGATCAGCCCGTGCACGGGGCCCGGACCCCCGTTCTCATCGCCGAGCCCCTGGTAGCAGAGGGCGGTCGGGATGCCCGCCGCGCGGAGGAGGGCAGCCAGAGCGTGGGACTTGGAGTGACAGATACCGTTACGCGTCGCGAGGACGTCGGAGGCGCGCCAGGCGACCCGCATGTCGCCTGAATCGGCGGAGTGCGGAATGGCGTCACGTACGAAAGCGTAGGCGGCGGCCGCGTATGTGTATGCGTCGATAGAATTGCTGCGGAGATCGGCGACCGTATCCCGTACCAGCGGATGCTCGTGGTCGATGGCCTCATCGACGGCGAGATAGGCGGAAAGTTCCGGGACTTGCTGGATCAGCTCCATGGCCGCCGAGCGTAGGTAAGCGGCCGACCGGATGTCAATGACTTTCCGGTCGACCGCATACTTATTCGATTGGCGCTACTTCGCCATCTCTTCCTTCAGAGCAAGGACGAATGCGTCGACATCGTCCTCCGTGGTGTCGAAGGAGCACATCCAGCGCACATCACCGGCGGCCTCGTCCCAGAAGTAGAAGCGGAAGCGCTTCTGCAGCCGCTCGCTCACCTCGTGCGGCAGCCGGGCGAAGACGGCATTGGCCTGGACGGGGTGGAGGATCTCCACCCCGTCCACCGCCCGCACGCCCTCCGCGAGCCGCTGGGCCATGGCGTTGGCGTGCCGGGCGTTGCGCAGCCAGAGGTCTCCGGCGAGCAGTGCCTCCAGTTGCACGGAGACGAAACGCATCTTCGAGGCGAGCTGCATCGACAGCTTGCGCAGGTGCTTCATGGCACGGACTGCGTCCGGGTTCAGGACGACCACGGCCTCGCCGAAGATCGCCCCGTTCTTCGTGCCGCCGAAGGACAGGACGTCGACGCCGACGGTGTTGGTGAACGTACGCATCGGTACGTCCAGCGATGCCGCGGCGTTGGCTATCCGGGCCCCGTCCAGGTGGACCTTCATACCGTGGCCGTGGGCGTGGTCGCAGATGGCGCGGATCTCGTCGGGTGTGTAGACCGTGCCCAGTTCGGTGTTCTGGGTGATCGACACGACCTGCGGCATGGCGCGGTGCTCGTCGTCCCAGCCGTACGCCTGCCGGTCGATGAGCTCGGGCGTGAGCTTGCCGTCCGGGGTGGGCACGGTGAGCAGCTTGAGGCCGCCCACCCGCTCCGGGGCACCGCCCTCGTCGACGTTGATGTGGGCGGACTCGGCGCAGATCACCGCGCCCCAGCGGTCGGTCATCGCCTGGAGGGAGACGACGTTGGCGCCGGTTCCGTTGAAGACCGGAAAGACTTCGGCGGTCGGGCCGAAGTGACTGTGCATGACACGCTGGAGATGCTCGGTGTAGTCGTCCTCGCCGTAGGCGATCTGGTGACCGCCGTTGGCAAGGGCGATGGCCGCGAGGATCTCCGGGTGCGTGCCGGCGTAGTTGTCACTGGCGAAGCCGCGTACCTGCGGGTCGTGGTGGCGTCGCGCGTCGGTCCTTACGGTTGTGGGGTCAGCCACAGGCGCTTTCCGTTCACTTCCGGGGCGGGCCGGTCCCAGACGCCGGCGATGGCATCGGCCAGCTCCTTGACGTCGGTGAAACCCGCGAATTTTGCATTGGGCCGCTCGGCGCGCATCGCGTCGTGCACCAGTGCCTTGACGATCAGGATCGCAGCCGCGGTCCTGGGCCCTTCGTCGCCCCCCGCTTTGCGGAAGGAGTCCGCGAGCGCGAGCGTCCATGCCTCGGCCGCCGCCTTCGACGCGGCATAGGCTGCGTTTCCCGCGGTGGGCTTGCTCGCCCCGGCCGCGCTGATCAGCACATAGCGACCCCGGTCGCTGCGCTGCAGACCCTCCTGGAAGGCCAGCGAGGTGTGCTGGACCGTGCGGATCAGCAGCTTCTCAAGCAGGTTCCAGTCGGCGAGGTCGGTCTCGGCGAAGGTGGCGCTGCCGCGCCAGCCGCCGACGAGGTGGACCAGGCCGTCGATCCGGCCGAATTCCTTCTCCGTCTTGTCCGCCCATTCGCGGGCGGCAGCGAGGTCCAGCAGATCGACGGTGTCACCCGTGACCGTGGCGCCGCCGTGGGCGTAGCGGGCGGCGTCGACCGCCTCGGCCAGGCGGGTGGCATCGGCGTCGGAGGCGACGACGGTCGCACCGGCCTCGGCGAGCCTCAGCAGGGTGGCCCGGCCGGCCGGACCGGCGGCCCCGGCGACCGCGACCACGGCGCCTTCGAGAGCACCGCTCCCATTGCCCTTGCCGTTTCCGTTCATGGCCACCGCCTCCTTGTGCCCGGCGCTCACGCGGCTGCCCGCTCGGCATCCGCAGCGGTGATCCCCTTGGTCGAGGCAATCACGTTCTTCAGCTTCTTGGAGAGTGCCTCATAGAACATGCTCAGGGGAAACTCGTCCGGAAGCACGTCGTCGACGAGCTTCCGCGGCGGCTGGGAAAGATCCAGCGCGTCCGGGCCCTTGGCCCAGCGGGAGCCCGGGTGCGGGGCCAGGTAGGTCGAGACCAGCTCGTACGCGGCGAACCAGTGGACGAGCTTGGGGCGGTCGATGCCGTCGCGGTAGAGCTTCTCGATCTCGGTGCAGAGCTGGTTGGTGACCTGCGGCGCACGGCCCCAGTCAATCCTCAGCGTGTTGTCGGTCCAGCGGATCACGTCGTGCTTGTGGAGGTACGCGAAGAGCAGCTGGCCGCCGAGGCCGTCGTAGTTGCGGACGCGCTCGCCGGTGACGGGGAAACGGAACATCCGGTCGAACAGCACGGCGTACTGCACATCGCGGCCCTGCGGGAAGCCGTCGGCCTCCAGCTTCACGGCCTCCTTGAAGGCGGTGAGGTCGCAGCGCAGCTCCTCGAGCCCGTACATCCAGAACGGCTGGCGCTGCTTGATCATGAAGGGGTCGAACGGCAGGTCGCCGTGGCTGTGCGTCCGGTCGTGGACCATGTCCCAGAGGACGAAGGCCTGCTCGCAGCGCTGCTGGTCACCGACCATCGCGCGGATGTCGTCGGGCAGCTCGACGCCGAGCAGATCGACCGACGCCTCAGTGACCCGGCGGAAGCGGGCGGCCTCGCGGTCGCAGAAGATTCCGCCCCAGCTGAAGCGCTCGGGGGCCTCGCGCACGGCGACGGTCTCCGGGAAGAGCACCGCGGAGTTGGTGTCGTATCCCGAGGTGAAGCCCTCGAAGGTGATGCCGCAGAACAACGGGTTGTCGTAGCGGGTGGCTTCGAGCTCGGCCAGCCACTCGGGCCAGACCATCCGGAGCGCGACCGCTTCGAGGTTGCGGTCCGGGTTGCCGTTCTGTGTGTACATCGCGAAGACGACCAGGTGCTGGAGTCCGTCGGTGCGGTCCTTGGCCGGCTGGAAGGCGAGCAGCGAGTCGAGGAAGTCCGGTACGCCGAAGCCGTCGGTGGCCCAGCGACGCAGGTCCATGACGAGGGCCCGGTGGTAGGCGTCGTCGTGCGGAAGCAGCGGGGAGAGCTCCTCGACCGCGGCGATCACGCGATCCAGCGTCGCCCGGGCAGCCGCCCGGGACGGCGCGCCCTCGGTGTCGAAGTCGATGGATCCGTCCTTCGACTGCCAGGGGCGGATCTCCTCCACGGCATTCTTGAGCGCGGGCCAGGCGGGGTGATCGACCACCCGCCGGTCCGTAGGTATGTCACCTGCGGCAACGTCGTGCACAAGAATTTCCGTCATAACTCTTCCTCCACAGGAGAACCTCGCGTCAAGCAACCGTATCCATCCGCGGTTCCTTCGGACAAGTGGGCCCCAGAAGATTATCCTGCCGACCCCCCGTGGTCACCGCGATTCTTCCTGCACAGAACCTTCCCCGCCAACGCTTCCGTCGGCCGGACCCATTGCGGAGGCTGCCGCTCCGCCCGGTCTCGTACACATGAACGGTCAGGCCGTGCAGGGCGCGCCCACGCATGGGGGACGCAGCCCGCCCGGCACGGCCGTCTGCCGGTAGGACGGAGTCCGCCCTACGCGCCACCGCTGGAGATCCGCCGCGTGAGGATCAGTGCCGTTCTTGTCGCAGCCGTCATCACCGGGTTCCTGCCCGGTGCCGCCGGCATCCGGGGACACGGCGCCACTCCCCCTCGTCCGAGCGGCTCTCTCTCGGGGGTGGGCCGTTAGGCTGCCGAATTGCCGAATTGCCGTAATGCCGTAGTGCCTCGTGGGTAGGAGCCGCACGCGGGAAGACGCCGTCGACGGAAGCGAGTTGCCTTGCCTTTTCTCACCATCGGTCATCGTGGAGTGATGGGTGTCGAGCCGGAGAACACTCTGCGGTCGTTCGTCCATGCGGAGCAGGCCGGGATGGACGCCATCGAACTGGACCTTCATCTGAGCAAGGACGGCGCGCTGGCCGTCATGCACGACGCCGAGGTGGACCGTACGACGGACGGCAGCGGTCCGATCGTCGAGAAGACCCTGTCGGAGCTGCGCGAACTCGACGCCGGGCAGGGCGAGCGCGTGCCGGTCTTCGAGGAGGTGCTCGACGCCGTACGGTCCCCCGTTCAGGCGGAGATCAAGGATGTGGCCGCGGCCCGCGCCCTGGCAGAAGTGATGCTGCGGCGCGGTCTTGTCGAGCGGGTCGAGGTGTCGTCGTTCCACGACGAGGCGGTCGCCGAGATCGCCCAACTGGTGCCGGGGGTTCGGACCGTACTCATCGCGAGCCGCTGGCGCAGCGATGTGGTGGACCGGGCGAAGGCGGTGGGTGCGGCGACGCTGGCACTGAACATCCGCCGCCTCACCCTGGAGGTGGTCGAGCAGGCGCACGCCGAAGGGCTGAAGGTCATCGGCTGGGTGGTGAACACCCAGGACCATCTGCGGCTGGTACGCGCCCTGCGACTGGATGGCGCGACCACCGACTACCCGGAGATCCGCCGCGCCGGCCGCTTCACCGCCTGATTGCCGGCCCAGTCAGACCAGGTCCTTGATCAGCAGCTCGAACGTGAGATCGTCGCGCTGCGGGATGCCGAAGCGATCGTCGCCGTACGGGAACGGGCTGAGCTTTCCCGTACGGCGGTAGCCGCGGCGCTCGTACCAGGCGATCAGCTCCTCGCGCACCGAGATCACGGTCATGTGCATCTCGGTCACCCCCCAGACCTCGCGGACGGTGCGCTCGGCCTCGGCGATGATCACCTTGCCGAGACCGGCTCCCTGCAGCTCGGGGCGGACCGCGAACATCCCGAAGTAGGCGGCGTCACCGCGGTGTTCGAGCTGGCAGCAGGCGATGAGCACACCGTCGCGCTCCACTACGAGAAGTCGGCTGCCGGGTGCTTCGACGACCTCGCGGACGCCGTCCGGGTCGGTCCGCTGCCCCTGCAGGATGTCCGCCTCGGTGGTCCATCCGGCCCGGCTGGAGTCCCCGCGGTACGCCGACTCGATCAGCGTCACGAGTGCGGGCACATCGGCGTCGGCCGCGTCGCGGAAGGTCAGCTGTCCCGAGTCCTCGGCAGGGGCTATGTCCATGGTGGTGGCTCTCCGTTTCTCTGCTGTGGCCGTGCCGGAGCAGCGTAACCCGCGTGTTCCGGACCTAGAGTCTGGCGCATGGTTCATGTGCTGAGCAGCCGGATCCTGTTGCGTCCGGCCGATCCCGAGCGGTCTCGGATCTTCTACGGCCAGTCCCTCGGGCTGCCCGTCTACCGGGAGTTCGGCACCGGCCCCGAGCGGGGCACGGTCTATTTCCTCGGTGGCGGCTTCCTGGAGGTGTCCGGGCGCGCCACCGCACCTCCGGTGCCCTGTCTCGAACTGTGGCTGCAGGTCGCGGACGTCCGGGCGGCGCATGAGGAGGTGTCGGCCCATGGCGTCGAGGTGCTGCGGCCGCCGGTGCGCGAGCCGTGGGGGCTCGTCGAGATGTGGATCCGCGATCCGGACGGGCACAGGATCGTCGTGGTGGAAGTACCGGAGGACCATCCACTGCGCTACCGCCCGTAGAAGTGCCGGTGCGCCGTCCGTGCGCGGCGCGGCTTCTCGCCGCGCAGTCGACGAGCACGGCCGGGCAGCCGGTGGAGCAGCTCCACGGCCGCCAGCTGCTCCACCACCGGGCATGACAGGCCGACGGACTTCTCGATGTCGGCCAGGCGGTGGATGACGGTGGCGGAGGCGCGTATCCAGCCCGGTCGGAGAGGGAACCCGTGCGGCGGCATTGTCGCCGTGAGCAAGATCCGCAGACAGCGGAAACGGCTCCCCGCCGAGCACGCCATCACCGACCGGGCACGCACCTTCACGTCCTTCGCGATCGGCTGACCGAGCCGGCGGGAGCACACCGCGCGGCAGGGAACACCTCCTCCGCGCGCTCCCATGTACCTCAGTGCGCCGCGTACGACGGTCCGGGCCCGGGCATCGACTAGGAGGGACCGACGTCGTACGTCCAGGGGGAGGTGCGCTGTGCACGGACCGGCGATGTCCGGCTGGCTGCTGACGGCGTTGTGCGGGGTGACGGGCGCGTACTGTCTGCTGCGCACGCGCAGCGAGACCGGGGAAGGGCGCAGGACGGCGCGTGCGGAGGCGCTGATGGGCTTCGGCATGGCGGCCATGGCCGTGCCTGCCGCCGTCGTGACACCACCTGTGTGGGGGTGGGCGGTGTACGCGGTGCTGTTCGGCGCGGCCTCGTTGCGCACGCTGTGGTTCTCCCGGCGCAGCACACACCATCTGCACCATCTGGTCGGGTCGTCGGCGATGGTCTACATGGCGCTGACGATGGCACCGGGCGGTGGAGGGGCGCACAGCGGGCACACGGGCCATGACGTCGCGGTGACGGCCGGGGGCATACCTCTGCTGACCGGGCTGCTGCTGGCCTACTACGCGGTGTATGTGCTGCGTTCGGGAGCCCGGTTGATACCGGTGGCCACTACGGCGGGGGGCGGTGGTGGACCGGTCGGGAGTGGCTGGGGCACATGGCCCGAGCTGGCTCTCGCCTGTCGGCTGACGATGGGGATAGCCATGTTCGCCATGCTGCTCACTCTGTGAGAGAGGGGCAGGCCAAACCGTGGCGTGCATCACTTGCCGTGCGCGACCATACCCGTGACTACCGCACCGCTCATAGGCTGACGCCATGTTGGTCTCCCTCGCGCTGCTGCTGCTCGGTGCACTGGCCGCCGTCGTGACCCCACGTCTGATGGCGCGGGCGGATTGGCCGGAGCGTGAGCCCGTCGTTGCGCTGTGGGTCTGGCAGTGCGTGGTGGCCGGGGTGCTGCTCTCCTTCGCGCTCTCCATGACGTTCAGTGCGGCCGCGGCCTGGCAGGCGGTGCGCGGACATGTGTTCGCACCGGCGCCGCGTGCCGTGGTGGAGGCGTATGCACTGGGCGGGCACGGGCGGTGGTCTGCGGCCATGGCCGTGCTGCTGGCGCTCGGAGGGGTGTGGACCGCGGCGATGCTGACCCGGGAGATCCATCGAGCCCAGGTGCGTCGCAGGCGACGGCGCACCGAATTGCTGGTGCGTTCCCCGCTGATGCCGGGCGAGGAGCCCGGCAGCGGTCGGCTCGTCGTACTGGAGGGAGAGCGTCCGGATGCCTGGTGGCTACCGGGGGCTGCGCCTCAACTGGTCATCACCACGGCGGCACTTGGCCGCTTGAAAGGCCGTCAGCTGGATGCGGTGCTGGCCCATGAGCAGGGACACGCGAGGGCCCGGCACGACTGGCTGCTGTACTGTTCCGGCGCACTCGCGACCGGTTTTCCTCAGGTGCCGGTGTTCGCGGCCTTCCGCGACGAGATGCACCGGCTGGTCGAACTGGCCGCGGACGATGTGGCGTCCAGGCGCTTCGGACGGCTGACGATCGCACTGGCCCTGGTGGAACTCAACGAGGATCGTGGCGTGTTCGGCCCGCGCCCGGCGCCGGACGCTCAGCTGCCACTGCGGGTGAACCGGCTGCTGACCCCGGTGGAGCGGCTCACCGCGGGCCGTCGGCTCCGGCTGACCGCGGCGGCCGCCCTGGTACCGGTGGTTCCGCTTCTGGTGGCATTCATTCCGGGACTCAGCGCACTGGGATAGCCGGGCGTGCGGATCGTCCGCGAAGATCGCCTCATGCCATCCCCGCCGCTCGCCCCACCGGCCCGCACCCGTTCCGGCGTCACACCTTTCGGCACAGCCGTGGTCTGCGCATCCGCTGCCCTGGTCCTGCTGATCCTGGTCGCCGTGCGCTGGTCGCCGCTCATGACACTGGACCGTACGGTCGCGAACGCCCTGCACCGAAGGGCGGTCACCGAACCCGGACTCGTCCGCATGAACCGGATCCTGACCGACTGGGTGTGGGATCCATGGACCATGCGCGCCCTGATCGCGGTGGCCGTGGTGGTGCTGTGGTGGCGCGGGGCGCGGGCGCTCGCGATGTGGGTGGCAGTGACGAGCGCACTGTCGACCCTCCTGCAGCAGGGACTGAAGTCCGCGGTCGGCCGGGAGCGGCCGCACTGGCCGAACCCGGTGGATTCCGCCCACTACGCAGCGTTTCCCTCCGGTCACGCGATGACGGCGACGGTGACCTGCGGTCTGCTGCTCTGGCTGCTGCGACGGCACGGAACGGAACCCCGGATGTGGCGGATGGCGCTGGTGGCGGCATGGATCTCGGTGGTCGGGGTGGGCGTCACCCGGCTCTATTTGGGGGTGCACTGGATGAGCGATGTCCTGGGCGGCTGGCTGCTGGGGGCGGCCCTGGCCGGGTTCTCCATCGCCGGGTTCGCCAGGTACGAGGGGCGCAGCGGGCCGGCCTTGCCGCGACGCTCCTGAACCGGGAAGGATCGCGTCCATGCAGATCAAGGGTGTGCTCTTCGACTTCTCCGGGACCCTCTTCCGTATCGAATCGGTCCGGTCCTGGTTGCGTGCGGTCCTCGCCGAACGGAAGGTGACGGTGGGAGCGGCCGACTTCGATCGGTACGCGCGGGCGCTCGAGGCCGCCGGGGCGCTGCCGGGCGGCCCGCCTCCCCAGCACGTTCCTGCCCGCCTGGCCTCCGTGTGGGCCACTCGCGACGAGAGCGCGGAACTCCACCGGGAGGTGTACACGGGACTGGCCCGGCAGGTGGCCCTGCCGGATCCGGGGCTGTACGACGCGCTGTACGAGCGGCACAGATCACCTGCCGCTTGGCAGCCCTACCCGGACGCGGCGGAAGTGCTCGGTGCGCTGCGCGACAGCGGCACCCGTATCGGCGTGGTCAGCAATATCGGCTGGGACCTGCGGCCGGTCTTCCGGGCACACGGTCTGGACTCCCTGATCGACGCCTACGTCCTGTCGTACGAGCACGGCATCCAGAAGCCGGACACACGGCTCTTCCACACGGCCTGCACACTTATCGGGCAGGATCCGACGGATGTGGTGATGGTCGGCGACGAGCGGCGCGCGGACGGCGGGGCGGCGGCGCTGGGCTGTGACGTGCGCTTTGTACAGCATCTTCCGGTGAAGGAGCGGCCCGATGGGCTGCGGACGCTGGGGCTGGTGCCGGACGTTGCCTGAGAGACATGTGAGAGATGTCCCTGACGCGCAATGGGTCGGATTGTCACATCGGGGCCTTAGCCTGTATGCATGTCCCGTTCTCCGTGCTCCTCCGATTCCGTGCGTACCGCCGCCGTGGTGAACAAAGAGATTCGTGACCTGTGGCAGCGCTCCGGCGGCTGCCTGTCCCCGGAGGACGAGGAGCAGTATCAGAGGCTGCTCGTGGAATGGGCCGCGGCGACCGGTGGGAGCGCCAGGACGGCCGCCTGACGCAGGCATCGATCGCGGCGTCCCGCCGGGCGGAGGATCCGCCCGGCGGGACGCACTCGCTGCGCGGTGGAGCAGGATGGTGTCGGCCGATCGGGGGAACCGGTCGGATCAGCGGTCGAAGTAGTCCGGCTGCGTCTGAACATTGAGCTCGTCCAGCCGCACCCGCTTCGCCGGGTCGGTCCGCCGGTCGTCGAGCTTCAGGACGTCGAAGCCCTTGGCGATGTCGTTGGAGTAGATGTAGCCGTTGTAGTAGTACGCCGACCAGGGGCCGGCCGTGGTGACCGCGTCCGTGCTGACGGGGCCGCGCTCGAAGTAGCCGATCTCCTTCGGCTTCGAGGAGTCGGTGAAGTCCCACACCGAGACTCCGCCCTGGTACCAGGCCTGAACCATCAGGTCGCGGCCCTTGACCGGGATGATCGAACCGTTGTGGGCGACACAGACCTCCGTGTCGGCCTGCGGACGGTCGATCTTGAAGTAGCTGCGGAAGACCAGCTTGCGGTGGTCTCCCCTGCCGACGATGTCGTAGATGCCGTCGGCGCCGCGCTTCGGGCCGATCTCCTCGTTGCAGGTGGCTGCCCCGCCACCGCCGAGTTCATCGGTGAAGACGACCTTGTCGGCCTTCTGGTTGAACGTCGCGGAGTGCCAGAACGCGAAGTTCACGTTGTCCTGCACCCGGTCGATGATCCTCGGGTTCTCCGGGTCCTTGATGGAGAACAGCAGACCGTCGCCCATGCAGGCACCGGCGGCCAGGTCCTTCGAGGGCAGCACCGTGATGTCGTGGCAGCCGGTCGTCTTGGAGACGCCCGGGTTGGTCGGGGCGCCCGGGTTGCCGCCGTCCGGGAAGAGCACCGGGAAATTCACGACCGCGGCCTTCTCGGGTGCGTTGCGCGGCACCTTGATGACGGAGATCCCGTCGTGCGGCGGCTGGCAGTCCGGGAACGTCTCGCTCGGCGAGTACGAGGAGACGTACACGTATACGTTCTTGCGTTCGGGGATCAGCGTGTGCGTGTGCGATCCGCAGGCGGTCTCGACAGCGGCGACATACTTCGGGTTGCGCTTGTCGCTGATGTCGAAGACCTTCATGCCCTCCCAGGAGGACTTCTCCGTGGCGGGCTGGGTGGTGCTGGTGCAGGAGTTGTCGCTGCGCGAGGAGTCCGTGGACAGAAAGAGCAGGTTTCCGGAGACCGAGACGTCGTTCTGCGATCCGGGGCAGAGGACCTGGGCGACCGTCTTCGGAGACTTCGGATTGCTGATGTCGTAGATCCGGAAGCCGTCGTAGTTTCCTGCGAAGGCGTACTTCCCCTGGAAGGCCAGGTCCGTGTTCAGCCCCTTGAGTGCGTCCTTCGGGACATTGGCCAGATGGGTGATGTTGCTGCTGTGGACGATCTCGTCCACGCCGGGTACCTCGCCGCTGCTGATGGCGGCCGCGGCTTCGGCCTCCTGGGCGGCGGAGGCATCGGTACGGGCGGTGGCCGTATCACCGGGGTCGGGCGTCGCGGCCGCGGGTCCGGCCGTCAGCAGCGTGGCCAGCAGCCCGGCGGCTGCCACAGCCACACCCAGACGTCTGCGCCGCGCCGGGCTCGTGTGCAACGAAATCACTGCGTCCTCCCATGCATCCGTACGTAGTTGAACAGTTCACGGACACCGGCAGTATCGTCCTCCCCACAGGTATCCCAACAGATGGCAACAGAGACGTAATGAAAATTTCTGATCGCTGTGGTGCGGAAGCGTGTGAGGACGGTTCGCAATCGCCCCATATGGCAATGGAGGTCCACTTGTTGATCCGCCGTCGGACCATGTGTGTACGCAGATCTGTTCTCGCCGTGGCCGTCATGTCCGCCGTTCTCACCCTGGGCGCATGCGATGAGGGAGGCGGCGACAACCGCACGAAGGCGCAGGCGGGTGGGGGGACTTCGGTTGTGGCGCCCGGGAAACCGGGCGAACCCGCGCGGACCCTGTCCGCCGAGGAGGCCGCGAAGGCCGCCGGGGACGACACCCCCAACTCGGCCGACTTCCGATATGTGCAGATGATGATCCAACACCACTCCCAGGCACTGGAGTTGACCGGTCTCGTCCCCGCCCGCTCGGACTCCACCGCGGTCAAGCGGCTCGCCGAGCGCATCACCGCGGGCCAGAAGCCGGAGATCGGCGCCATGGAGGGATGGCTCAAACACAATGGCGGAGAGAAGCGCAAGAGCGGCCACGATCACTCGGCGATGCCCGGAATGGCGACCCCGGCGCAGTTGGATCAGCTGCGGACGGCGGACGGCGCGGCCTTCGACAAGCTCTTCCTGAAGCTGATGATCACCCACCATCAGGGAGCGATCACGATGGCGACGGAGGTGCTCTCGCAGGGGAACAATGTGCAGGTCGAGGAGATGGCCGGGGACGTCGTCGCCCAGCAGACGGTGGAGATCGACAGAATGCGCGCGATGTCGTCCTGACCACGCCCCGGGCGCGCCTCTCCCCTGCCCCGCCCACGGGTGCCATGCTGGAGGCATCCTGCGGGAAGAGGTGCGCCGTGCTCCGTGTCGCCGTCGTCGGCTCCGGTCCCAGTGGAGTCTATGCCGCCCAGGCCCTGGTCGAGCAGGACCGGGTGCCTGATGTCCGGGTCCATGTGCTGGACAGGCTCCCCTGCCCGTACGGCCTGGTGCGCTACGGCGTCGCCCCCGACCACGAGAAGATCAAATCACTGCAGAACAGTCTGCGGACCGTCCTGGAGCACGAGCGGATCACCTTCCTCGGCAATGTCGAGGTGGGCGGCGACGGGATCCCGTCCGAACGTCTCGCCGAGCTCTACCAGGCGGTCGTGTACTGCGTCGGGGCGGCGACCGACCGCGGCCTCGCCGTCCCCGGGGAGGACCTGCCCGGCAGTTGCTCCGCGACCGAGTTCGTCTCCTGGTACAGCGCACACCCCGACGCCGCAGCCAACAGCTTTGCGCTGCAGGCCCGTTCGGTCGTGGTGATCGGGGTCGGCAATGTAGCGGTGGACGTGGCGCGGATTCTCGCCCGGAGCGCAGAGGAGTTGCGCCCCACCGACGTACCGCACGGGGCGCTCGGCGCGCTGGCCGGAAGCCGGGTGCGCGAGGTCCACATGGCGGGCAGGCGCGGCCCCTCCCAGGCCCGGTTCACCACCAAGGAACTGCGGGAGCTGGGCGCGCTGCCGCGGGCGCGGGTGGTGGTGGACGAGGCGGAGCTGACCCTCGACCCGGCGTACGTCGATCCGTCCCCCCGGTCGGCGCCCGCCCTGTCCTCGCCACCGAACGCACCGCCCCTGACGGCGGCGGCGCGGCGCAATGTCGAGGTGCTGCGCGGATGGGCCGCGGCCGGCCCCGCAGGTGCGGGCCCGGAGGGAGACCCGCTGCGCACGATCCACCTGCGGTTCTTTCTGCGCCCCGTCGAACTGCTGGAGCGGGACGGGCGGGTGGCCGGGGTGCGGTTCGCCCGTACCGTGCCGGACGGCAGCGGGGGCGTGCGCGACGCCGGTACGTGCGAGGACATCGACGCCCAGCTCGTGCTGCGGGCCGTCGGCTACCGTGGGCTGCCGCTGCCCGGCCTGCCGTTCGACCCGGCGCGCGGGACGGTGCCGCATCTGGCGGGGCGGGTGCTGCGGGACGGAGTGCCGTCGCCCGGGGAGTACGTCGCCGGGTGGATCAAGCGGGGGCCGACCGGAGTGATCGGTTCAAACCGGTCGTGCGCGAAGGAGACGGTGACGTCGTTGCTCGATGACGCCACACTGCTCGCCGGGCGCCCGTCGGCACCCGATCCTGTGGCTGCGCTGCGGGCGTGGGGGCTGCGCCCGGTGGAGTGGGACGGCTGGCTGTCCATCGAGCGGGCGGAGGCTGCGCTGGGCCTGTCGCTGGGCCGGGGGCCGGTGAAGATCCCGGACTGGGCGGGGCTGCTGAGCGCCGCGGATGGCGGCGACCGGGCCGGACAGTGAGGCTATCGGTCCTCGCCGATGCGCTGCACCTGCCGGTTCGCGGCGTCGAGGACGCTGTCCAGAAGCCCGGGGAACAGGGTCTCCAGATCGTCGCGGCGCAGCCCGTTCATCTTGGCCGTGCCGCGGTAGATCTGCTGGACGACCCCGCTCTCGCGCAACACCCTGAAGTGGTGCGTGGTCGTCGACTTGGACACCGGCAGGTCGAAGCAGGAGCAGCTGAGCTCGGCATCGGCGGCGGCCAGCTCGCGGACCACGCGCAGTCTCATGGGGTCGGAGAGTGCATGGAGCACCGCCTCGATGCGGATCTCGTCCCGCGTGGGGTGGTCGAGCGAGCGGCCGCCGACCGCAGGGGCGCTGGCTGAGGTCACGATGACTCCACTTCCCGACTTGGTCCGGTCTCCCATAATACGAGACTCTTCGTAGTTTGAGATTCACCGTACGACGGGTCCGGCCGCGCCTCACCCGGCGCGATCGGCGCGCGATGCCGCTTCACGGGCGTCGATGACCTGTTCCATGTGGAGCTCCGCCCAGGCGCGCACCGTGTCCAGCAGCTCAAGGAGACTCCGGCCGAGCGCGGTCAGCTCGTACTGTACGTGCCGTTCCGGTCCGGCCCGCGCCGTGCGGACGACGAATCCGTCACGCTTCAGCGACCGGAGTGACTGGGTGAGGACCTTGGGCGTGACCGTACGCAGCGGGATCCGTAGCTCGGAGAAGCGTCGCGGGCCGCCCTCAAGGCACTGGACGATCATTCCGGCCCATTTGTCCCCCACGCGGATCGGCATCAGTCCGGACGGACAGACCGGGTCGAACAT
This sequence comes from Streptomyces sp. Ncost-T10-10d, assembly GCF_900091955.1. GTDB lineage: Bacteria > Actinomycetota > Actinomycetes > Streptomycetales > Streptomycetaceae > Streptomyces. The sequence continues at coordinate 16,732 of NZ_FMDF01000069.1, read as the reverse complement.
CTCCGGGTCCAGCGGCTCGGTCACGGAGCCACATCAGCGAGGTATCCAAGAGGTGACCACGGATCCGGCTACTTGCCCGAGCACGTCGGCACAGGGATTCCAGGACGCGGGACGAGGTAGGCACATGAGCAGAATCATCATCTTCGGCGCAGGTGGCAGGGCGGGACGGGCAGCCGTCGGCGAGGCCCTTCGCCGCGGACACCATGTCACCGCGGTCGTGCGCGAACCGGCCAAGGACCGAGAGCTCGAAGGTCCGGCCGTCCGGCTCGTGGCCGGCGATGTGACCGAAGTCGGGGCTGTTGCCGACCTCGCGACCGGGCACGATGCCGCGATCTCCGCCGTCCACGACGGTGGCGCCCTGCCCGAAGTCTTCTTCACGGCTGCCGCCCGCGCTCTCACCGACGGACTGACGCGGGCCGGTGTGCCACGGCTGATCTCCATCGGTCTGTCGGCAACCATGGAAACCGCCGACGGAACCCCGCTGATGGATACCCCCGGTTTCCCTCAGGAGTACCGCCCCTTCAGCCACGGCCACGCAGCCGGAACGGCGGTGCTGCGTACCGCGGCCACCGCACTGGACTGGCTGGTCGTCAGTCCGGCCGGGGACTTCGAACACGAGGGGACGCGCTCCGGCCGATACACCACGGCCACCGTCGACGCTGCCGCCCGTATTTCCTACAGCGACTTCGCCATCGCCCTGCTCGACGAGATCGACGCCCCAGGTCACCACCGCACGCACATCGGCGTCGAGGGGGCATGACCGAAGCGGCCCGCCGCAGCAGGCCGTCGGCCGAGACCGTCAGCCCGCCGGCCGGGCGACGGCCAGTGCGTGGGCGCCGTCGAGTGCGCCGGAGATCGGCCCAAGCACAGCGTGCTGGTGACGCTGTATCAGCAGGTCGGCCCGGCCACCGGCACCGCATGGCCGCGGGCGGCCGGTCACCCGCTGAGCAGGTCCGGGTTCTCGGCGAGTGAGGCGAGATGTCCGGCCGGATCGGCGATCAGCTTGCGGGCCGTCAGGTCGAGCATCCCCGCCACGCCCGTGATCTGCGCCGCGACCGTCCCGTCTTCCTTGAGGATCTTCTGCGCGACGTCGAACGTCTTCCCCTTGCCGTACACGAACTGGCAGGTCACCCGTACCCGGTCGCCACCGCGGAGCTCCCGCAGGAACTTCACCGTCGTCTCTAGGGCCACCGGCCCGACGCCGCTGGCCAGCAGCTTCTCCTGCGACAAGCCGGCAGCGCGCAGCAGTTCCCAGCGCGCGTGCTCGGCGTACTGCAAATAGACGGCCTGGTTCAGATGTCCCTGCGTGTCGAGTTCGTAGCCCCGGACGGTCACGTCCACAGAAAATGTCATGGACGTCCCAACATCACGACGCATTCCGGCATTCCCCCGCACCCGCACAACTGCCGACGCCGCAGCTCTTCACCGCGGCAGGAACGCTGCGCCGGGCGAGACCGGCGCGGCCGGTCCGTACCTGAGGCAGCCGGACCGGCTGCGGGCGGCCCGGTCCGCGAAGCACGTGACATCCGTGGACCGGGCACGTCCCGATGCCGCGGATCCGGTGCTCAGGCCGGGTCCGGCGCGAGGTGGGGAAACCTGAACTCGGTCCGGCTGCGGGCGACTTCGCCGGGGCGCAGCTCGGTGCTGGGATAGTCGGGACGGTTGGGCGAGTCGGGCAGGTGCTGGGTCTCCAGGCAGATCGCGCTGTGGCGTGCGTGGCGCAGGCCCGCGGGGTCCGCGAGGGTGCCGTCGAGCTGGTTGGCGGTGTAGACCTGGATGCCGGGTTCGGTCGTCCAGACCTCCAGGATCCGGGCGGCGTCTGGAGCGGTGAGACGGGCGGCCCGGCGCAGCGCGGAGTGCGGCCCGGGCCCGGGCCCGGGGTCGCGGACGATCCAGCAGTGGTCGAAGCCGCCCGCCATCCGCAGTTGTTCGTCCGGCAGCGCGATCCGCTCCCCGATGGTGCGCGGGGCGGTGAGGTCGAACGGGGTGCGGTGCACATCGGCGGCGGGTCCCTGCGGGATGCCGTCGCCGTCGACCGGCAGATAGGTGTCGGCGTCCACCTGGAGGGTGTGGCCGAGGACGTCCCCGGTCGCGGTGAGGTCGAAGTAGGCGTGGTTGGTGAGGTTGAGAACCGTTGGACGGCCGGTGGTCGCGGCGTAGTCGACGGCGAGCGTGCCGGTGGTGTCGAGGGTGTACGTCACCGTGACGTCGAGCGCTCCGGGGAAGCCCATGTCGCCGTCGGGGCTGTGCAGGGTGAGCCGGAGGGTCGCGGCGCCCTCGCCCGCGTCCGCGGTGGCCTGCCAGATTCTGGTGTGGAAGCCTTCGGGGCCGCCGTGCAGGGCGTGGCCCCGGTCGTTGGCGGGGATGTGGTGCGTCGTTCCGTCGAGGGTGAATCGGCCGTGGGCGATGCGGTTGGCGAAGCGGCCGATGAGGGCGCCGAAGAACGGGTTCCTGCCGGTGTAGTCGTCCAGCGTGGCCAGGGACCGTACGACGGATGCGGTGCTTCCGTCGGTGTCCGGCACGGTGAGGCCGTGCAGGATGCCCCCGTAGGTGAGGATCTCGGCCCGCACTCCCGTACCGGAGTCGAGTGTCCAGAGATCGACGTCCGTGCGGTCATGGACGCCGAACGGTGTGCGGTTCACGATGGGGCGAGGCATCAGAGGTCCTTGGGAGGAGCGAAGCCGGAGGAAGCGGTGGTCAGTGCCCTTCTGCGGTGGTGGGCCGGGGCACGGTGGATTCGCGGACGACGAGGGTGTAGCCGGGGCGGCGCCGTCGTGGTTCGGGCACCGGGTTGCCGGAGAGCCGTTCGACGAGGCTGTCGACGGCGAGCCGGGCGATGGCCTCCTTGTCGGGGGCGATGGTGGTGAGGGTGGTGGCTCCGTAGAGGCTCTCCTCGATGTTGTCGAAGCCGACGACGGCGACGTCCTCGGGAATGCGCAGGCCGCGTGCGGTCAGGGTGCGCATGGCGCCGATGGCGATGAGGTCGTTGTACGCGAAGACCGCGTCGGGCTGCTCCCCCCTGTCCAGGAGGGCGGCCATGGCGGTGGCGCCGTCCTCGCGCCCGTAGCCGTCGGTGACCACCACCAGTGACTCGTCGGGCTCGATGGCGGCCGCGTCGAGCTCCTCGCGCCAGCCGCGCAGCCGCAGATGGGCGGGCTGGCGTTCACGTCCGGTGCGGGAGCCGAGGAAGGCGATCCGACGGTGCCCGCGGTCGATGAGGTGGCGTACGGCGTCGCGGGCGGCGGCCACGTTGTCGATGGCGATGTGGTCGTACGGGGCCTCGTACTCCCGCTCGCCGAGCAGGACCAGGGGCGCGGTCTCGGTGCGCGCCATGAGGTCCTCGGTCTCCAGATGGATGGGGCTGAGGATGAGGCCGTCGATGACATGGGACCGGAATCCCTGGCTGACCAGGAGTTCCTTCTCCCTGAGGCCGGCGGTGTGGTCGACCAGGACGGTGTAGTCGTGCCGGGCGGCCGCGTCGACCACCGCGCCCGCCAGCTCGGCGAAGTACGGGTTGCCGAACTCGGGTACGGCGAGCGCGATGATGCCGGTCCGGCCCTTGCGCAGATGGCGTGCGGTGAGGTTCGGCCGGTAGCCGAGTTCGTCGATGGCCTGCTGCACCTTGGCGCGCATCTTCGGTGTGACGTGCTGATAATTGTTCACCACGTTCGACACGGTCTTGATGGACACGCCCGCCCGTTGTGCAACGTCCTTGAGGCTGACGCCCACGGCACTCCCTGACTCGGTTCGATGCGCACCGGTGCGCACGGGATCGGCTTGGCTCGCGCTTCGCGGCCCGGGGCGATGCCCCGGCCTGCACGGCTCAGGTGGTTCTGCGGCTGCGCGCCAGATAGCGCTGGGCCACGACGACAACGATAAGGAACCCTCCGCTGACCACCGACTGGTACGAGGAGTTCAGCGAACCGATCTGGTTGATGAGGTTCTGGATGACGGCAAGCAGCAGTACGCCCCAGAGGGTGCCGCTGATCGATCCGGCGCCGCCGATGAGGAGGGTGCCGCCGATGACGACGGCCGAGATCGCGTCGAGTTCCATGCCCACGCCGACGATGGTGACGCCGGAGGACAGCCTGGCCGCGTTCAGCGCACCGGCGAGTCCGGCGAGCAGACCGCTGAGCATGTGGACGAGGACTTTTGTACGGGCGACGGGCAGGCCCATCAAGGTGGCCGCATCGCTGCTGCCGCCGACGGCGAAGAGGGTCTGCCCGAACGAGGTGCGCTGCAGGAGCAGTCCACCGCCGCCGAACAGCACCAGAGCGATCAGGATCGGGTAGCCGAAGCCCCATACGCTGCCCTGTCCGAGTTCGGCGAAGGCGGAGCCCTTGGGTACGAGGTACGTGGTGGCGCCCTCGTCGGTGAAGGCGAGGAGCATGCCACGGGCCGCCAGCAGGGTGGCGAGGGTGACGATGAAGGGTGCCATCCCGGCACGGGCGATCAGGAAGCCGTTGAGCAGACCGATCGCACCGCACATCACGAGCGGTACGAGCAGCGCGGGCAGGATGCCCCATTGCGAGGCCCAGGCGGCGAGCACACCGCCGAGGGCGAAGACCGACCCGACGGAGAGGTCGATGCCGCCCGTGATGATGACCATGGTCATGCCGAGCGCGACCACGGCGAGGAAGGACGCCTGCACGGTCACCCCGCGGGCGTTGTCCAGCGTGGCGAATGTCGGGTAGACGAACGAAGCGGTGATCACGACGGTCAGCAGGACGGCGAGCACGCCCTGGCGCTGAAGGAGTTCGGCGAGCCGCTGCGTGAGCGCGGGCTGGGACCCGGTTGCAGGGCGGAGCGCGCCGTCTCGGGATGCTGCGGTGCTGTTGCGCGGTGCCGGGACCCGGTCCACCGCGGCGGGTGTGGTTTCGTTCATCGGGACCGACGCTCCCGGGCGACGTAGACGGCGGCGATGATGATGGCCGCCTGGGCGATCTGTGCGGTGGAGTCGGGCAGGTCGTGCTTGACGAGGGTGGCGCGCAGCAGCTGCATCAGCAGGGCGCCGGCGACGGTGCCGAGCACCCGGATGGAACCGCCGTTGAGGGGGGTGCCACCGACCACGACCGCCGTGATGGCGGAGAGCTCCATGAGGGTGCCGAGCGAGGAGGGGTCGCTGGCGGTGAGCCTGGCGGTGGCGAGGATACCGGCGAGGGCGGCCAGTACGCCGCAGAGCACGTACACACCGATGAGTACGCGCCGTACGGGCAGCCCGGCGAGGGCCGCCGCCGGGCGGTTGCCTCCGACGGCGACGATCTGGCGGCCGAAAGTGGTGCGCTGGACCAGGAAGGCGACAGCCACGGCGAGGATTCCGGCAATCAGCACGACCAGCGGGATGCCGAGGAAGGAGCCGGTGCCGAGCGAGAGCAGATCCGGGTTGACGATCTGCTTGAGCCGGCCGTCGGCCATGACGAGAGCGAGACCCCGGCCGCCGACGAACAGGGCGAGGGTGGCGACGATCGGTTGCAGCCCGATGAGCGAGACCAGGGTGCCGTTGACCGCCCCGACGACGGCACCCGCGAGCAGCGCGACGGCGAGCGCGGGCACGAGCCCGTATCCGAGGTAGAGCGGCAGGAGCGCCGCGGCGAGTGCCATGGTCGAGCCGACGGACAGGTCGACGCCCTCGGTGCCGATGACCAGGGCCATGCCCAGGGCGACGATGACGATGGGGGCGACCTGGACGAGCTGGGTGCGGAGATTGTCGGCGGTCATGAAGTGCTCGGTGAACAGGGCGTTGAAGACGAGCACCACTGCCACGGCGACGTACACGCCGTACTCCTGGTACCAGGCGGGGTCACGCAGCCGCGCCAGGGGTCGGGCGGGGGTGGAGAGGGCGGCCTGGGTCATCGGGGGACCTCCTGAGCTGCCGGGACCTGGCCGGCGGGCGCCGATGAGTGGTCGGCGAGCACTTCGAGCAGATGGCTTTCGGTCACCTCGTCGCCCTTGAGTTCGCCCGCAACCGAGCCGCCGCGCAGGACGACGATGCGGCCGGCTCCCTCGATGAGTTCCTCGATGTCGGAGGAGATGAGCAGGACGGCGAGGCCCTCGCGTGCGAGGTCGTCGATGAGGCCCTGGACCTCGGCCTTGGCGCCGACGTCGATGCCACGGGTCGGTTCGTCGAGCAGCAGCACCTTGGGTTCCAGGCAGAGCCAGCGGGCAAGGAGGACCTTCTGCTGGTTGCCTCCGGAGAGTTCGCCGACCTTCTGCTCGGGGCTCGCAGCCTTGATCCGCAGCCGCTTCACGAAGATGTCGACGATGCGGTCCTGCTTGCGGCGGGAGACCACACCGAAGCGGGAGAGGCGGGGCATGGCGGCCAGCACGATGTTCTCGCGCACGGAGAGGCCGGGGACGATGCCTTCGGCCTTGCGGTCCTCGGGCAGCAGGCTGATTCCCGCACGGATCGCTCCGGCCGAGCTGATTCTTCGCAACTTCCGCCCTCCGACGGAGAGTTCACCGGAGTCCAGGCTCAGGGCGCCGGCGAGGGCCTTCGCCGTCTCGCTGCGGCCGGAGCCGAGGAGGCCGCCGAGTCCGAGCACTTCGCCGCCGTACAACGACAGGGATATGTCCTGGAGTTGGTGACGTCGGGACAGGGCGGTCGCGGTGAGTACGGGGGTTCGTGCCGCGTCGTGCCCCTCGCTGCCGAAGCCGGTGAGGCCGGTGAGGCCGGTGCGGCGGACCTCGGACAGATCGCGGCCGAGCATCATCGAGACCAGCTGCATGCGGTCGAGGCCGGCGAGGTCGCCGGTGTGGATGTGGTGGCCGTCGCGGAGCACGGTGACGCGGTCGCAGATCCGGTAGAGCTCGTCCATGCGATGGCTGACGTAGAGGACGGCGATGCCCTCGCCGCGCAGGTTCTCGATGACCCGGAAGAGGGTCTCGACCTCGCGCGGCTCCAGCGAGGAGGTGGGCTCGTCCATGATGACGACCTGGGCGTTGACCGAGACGGCGCGGGCCAGGGCGACCATCTGCTGGGTGCCGATGCCCAGCGTGTGCAGGGGCCTTCGGGGGTCGACGCGTACGCCGAAGCCGTCCAGCAGTTCGGTGGTCTCGCGGTGCATCCGGGAGAAGTCGATGAGGCCGAGGCGGTTCTTGGACTCACGGCCGAGGAAGATGTTGCGCGCCACGCTCATCAGCGGGACGAGGTTCACCTCCTGGTAGATCGTGGAGATCCCGGCCTGCTGGGCCTCGAACGGCCGGGCGAACCTGACGCGCTGTCCGCTCAGCCGGAGTTCACCCCCGTCGGGCTGGTAGACGCCGGTCAGGACCTTGATCAAGGTGGATTTGCCGGCGCCGTTCTCCCCCACCAGCGCGTGGGTCTCCCCGGCGCGCAGGGAGAAGGACACGTCGTCGAGGGCGACGACACCTGGGAACTGCTTGCTCACCGAGCGGGCTTCGAGGACGGTGCCGACGGCGGACGGGGCGGTCACCTCCTTCGGGTGGGCGACCGGCTCCGGCGCCTGCGGTACTGCTTCGGGTGGTGCCATGAGTTGCCTCGGCCTTCCGCTGTTCCAAGGATGTGGGCCCGATGCCGCCGTGGCGGTGGAGTGCCACGGCGGCGGTGGGCCGGGGTTGCGGTCCCTGCGGATGGGTACGGTCAGAACGCCCCGCCGAGCGAGGCCTTGGCGTTGGACTCGTCGTACGCCCGGTCGGAGATGATGACGTTCTCCGGGATCTCCTCGCCGCCGTAGAACTTCTGGGCGGTCGCGAAGGCGAGCGGTCCGAAGCGCGGGTTCGACTCGATGACGGCGTTGTACTCGCCGTTGACCAGGGCCTGCACGGCGTTTCGGGTGCCGTCCACGGAGACGATCTTGATGTCCTTGCCCGGCTTCTTCCCGGCGGCCTTCAGCGCGGTGACGGCACCGAGCCCCATCTCGTCGTTCTCCGCGTAGACGGCGGTGATGTCTGGCTTGGACTGGATGAGCTGCTCCATGACCTGCTGGCCCTTGTCGCGGGCGAACTCGCCGGTCTGCTGGGCGACGATCTGCAGGCCGGGCGCCTCGGCCTTGATCTGGTCGACGAAGCCCTTGGTGCGGTCGGTGGTGACGTTGTTGCCCGACGCCCCGAGGAGGATGGCGATCTCGCCCTTGCCGCCCGTCGCCTTGATCATCGCGTCCGCCGCGCGCTTGCCCTGCTCCACGAAGTCGGATCCGAGGAAGGCCACATAGTCCTTGCAGGCGGTGGAGTTGACCTTACGGTCGATGGTCAGGACGGGAACCTTCTTGGCAGCCGCCGCCTTGAACGCCGGCTCCAGACCGTCGGAGTTCAGCGGGGCGACGATGAGGAACTGGGCGCCCTGGGAGAGCATGTCCTGGATGTCGCTGATCTGCTTGGAGAGCTGCGACTGCGCGTTGGTGGTCAGCAGCTTCTTCACCCCGACCTTGTCGGCCTCGTCCTTGATGGACTGGGTCTCGGCGATACGGAACGGGTTGGCTTCCTTCTCCGACTGGGAGAAGCCGACCACCGCGTTCTTCAGGTCCAGCTTCGGCGCACCGTAGGTCTGTAGCGAGCAGCCCGAACCGGAGCTGCTCTCGGGGGTCTTGGCCGCCTGGGCTCCCTGACTGCTGTCACCGCCCGCATTGTTCGAGGTTTCCGACTTGGAGCAGCCGGAGGCGGCCAGCGTGGCGGTGGCGGCGAGGAGGCAGGCCACGGCGAGGGTACGGGATCGGCGCTGGATCATCATGCGCGGGACGCTCCTTGACGGGTTGACCGCACGCTCGCTGGCGTGCCATCGGGGCATGGCTGGACGATGCATCAACCGCTGGGCGGGTGATGTCACTGCACTCCTCACGACCCAGCTCCGAGCTGCGTGAACAGCTGCTGAACCGGTGGTCGCGAGAGCCTGCGCGGCCTGTCGGCGGCTCGGTTTACAACGTTATATAGGCGGTGCGGCACGGGCGGCAAGACCGTTGCCGATGCGATTCCAGAATGTGTCGGCATCGCACGCCCACGACTCCCCAAGACCGGCTCATGGAGGACGAGTCGATGGCGCGACACCCCTGGAGAGCCTCCGAACGGCGTTTTGCCATACGGCCGAACGCCAAGATTCCAACACTGCAATGCAGTTGACGTCCCAGTACTGCAAGGCGGCGGATCTCGGGCAGGCTCAGTGGGGCGAGGTGCTGTTCACCGGGTTTTGATCCCCATTTTGAGCTCCTTCGCGCGGACTGTTGTCCCCGACCCGGCCCGCCGTTCGTACTGGCGCTGGACCCCGGCCGAGCGGATCCCCTTCTTCAGGAACCCAATGCCGTCCACGATGAGCGCCGCTTGCCGGTCACCAAGGTGTTCGATCACGAACTCCCTTACGTCGTCACGAACTTCGTCAGCATCCCAGTCGCATGTATTGAGCAGTCGCTGCAGGCGGTCCGGCCGGTCATGCCCCGCGTGCTCAGCGACCGTCCACGCGTTCTTCCGCTCCAGCGACGACGCCAGGCCCTGCATATAGGCCAATGCCGATTCCCGGGGCTCCGAGCGCTGAAACCGGTGCACAAACGTTCATGCACCTCCTTCAGCTCCGCCGCCCACCGCTACACGTCACCGACTTCGAGCTCCCCACCCATGACAGGAACAACCACCAGCACGACACCCCGTCACGCCAAGCGCGGTTGCAGTACAAGATCTGTCCGTACTGTGAGCCGATCGCGACTGTCAGCCGATCGCGAGGGCGGCCGATGCGTCGATGAGGGCGAGTTGGCCCGGGCTGGCTCTCCGGGTCCGGGCCTGTTCCACGAAACGGCCCAGCTCCGCGCGGACGGTGGCCGAGTCGATGCGCTTGATCACGGTCAGCGCGGCCTCGACGATCTGACAGGCGTCGTCGAGGCGGCCGACACCGGCCAGGGCTGTCGCCTGCCGAACCGCGAAGCGGGCCAGGGAGTTGCTGTCCGCCGGGACGGCCGGCCGGCGCAGGCGCTCGGCGGCGAAAAGGTCTGCGGCCAGCTCGAAGCGACGGAGGCTGAGCATGCAGGACGCCTCGATGAGCCGAGGGTTGCCGTTCTCGATGCGCGGGCCCCAGTGAGGGGTCCGGTCGCCGATGACCTCGGCGGCGTGGCTTCTGAACCGCTCCAGTGCCTCCCGGCAGGCCCCCGCATCGCCACTGCGCGCATGCCCCTGGGCCGCGCGACGCGCGGCATGCGCGCGGATCACCGGGTTGGCCGCCGGGTGCCCGGCCGCCTGGTCGGCGAATCCGATCGCCGCACAGGTGTCACCGCGATGCTGGGCGATGAACGCCTTGCGGACCAGGGCATACGCGGCCACCGTTTCGTCGCCGCCGTGTGCGCCCCAGCGGACAGCGAGATTCGTCCAGCGCAACGCCTCCGCGGGATTTCCCGCCTCTTGTGCCATCCACCCCGTGTATTCGGCGAACCTCGAGGCCAGCAGCCAGATCTCGGCACGCTGCTCGCCAACGGCCTGCGGACCGGCGTCCGTCAGGATCCGCGTGATCGACTTCATCGAAGCGATGACGAACCTCGGTCCGGTGGATCTGCCGATGTCCTTCAGCTCCCACAGGACCCGCTCGTATCCGGCGACCACGGGGCCGGCCTCGACGACGCTCTCGGCCCGGGCCCCGCGGCGGCCGGCCCCGGCCAGCTCGACGAGTTCCCCGCCGGTGCCGAAGGCCGCGTCGCAAGCCGCCGCCACAGCGGGCGTCGGGTTGCGCAACCCGCTCTCCAGATTGCAGATCTGGCCTTCGGACACGTTCGCACGCCGGGCGAACTCGCGCACGCTCCAGCCCCGACGTGCCCGGAGTGTGGCCAGGACGACGCCGAAGTCGCCCGGCGGCAGACGCGTGCCGGTCGATCCCCCTGCCGGGGCCGTCCCTGCCACGCTGTCCGTCGGATCCATAAATGCCAGCGTACGGATCCTTGCGCCTGCTATTCAATCCCCGGTGAATAGCCACCGGGCGAGTACCGCGCCCCTAGGGTGAGCACGATCCCTGACATCAAGGCTTGCCGGAGAGGGGGCAATTGTGCCGCGCATCTTCCTCAGCTTTCGCAAACCGGACTCCCGGTGGATGCGAAATCACGTCTACCGCGCGCTGTCCGAACGCTTGGGTGCGGATGAGATCTTCAAGTCGGGCGAGTCGATTCCGCCCGGGGCCGATTTCGCCGAGATCCTGCGGCGGCAGGCCGCCGAGTGCGAGCTCATGTGCGTACTGATCGGGCCAGGGTGGCTCGACGCGCGGAGCGAGAACGGGGTGCGGCTCCTGGACCGGGCTCACGACTGGGTCCGCCTGGAGATCGCGACAGCGCTGCGGGCGGGGAACCGCGTCGTCCCGGTTCTTCTGGGGGACGCGACGATGCTGCCCGACGCCTCGGCGCTGCCGGCCGAGATCGCGGAGCTGGCGCGCCTGCAGTTCCTCCGCGTTCCGGAGACCCATCTGCCGGACGGGCTGGCGCACTTGGGTGACGCGGTGGCCGCTCTCCTGTCCGATGCCGGGGGCGATTCCGACTCCGCTGTCGAACCCGGGCGCGGTACGGCGCCGGCCGCCGATCCGGAGCCGTCGATGACGATGACGGCCCATGTGTCCGGCGGCGGCAGCGCCTACCAGGCGGCCCGTGATCAGACGATCAGGCTGGCGTGAGGGGCTGACGATGGTTCATCCCGGAGCAGACGGTGCTCGTCGGATCGGGCCGTATGCGCTGCTCGGAAGACAGAGCACCGTCGGCGGGAGCGAGGTCTTCGCGGCCCGCTCGGACGAGGGACTCCTCGTCACGGTCACGGTCGTGGCGCCCGAACTCGCCGCGGACCCGGGGTTCCGGGACCGGTTCCGAGCCGCCGTCGAGGCGGCACGGACGCTGTCCGGTGCCTTCCTCGTACCGGTGGTGGATGCCGACCCCGACGCGCCCGCTCCCTGGCTGGCGACCCCGTTCACCGCCGGACTGCCGCTCCGGCAGGCGGTGGACCGGCACGGTCCACTCTCCGAACCGGCTCTGCGGGTGCTCGCCGACGGCCTCGCCCGGGCGCTGGCCGCACTCCACGCGGCCGGGACGGTCCACGGCGAGGTGAACCCGGACTCGGTGCTGCTGACCATGGACGGGCCCCGCATCACCGCACTGGGGATGGCGGGAGCAACCGGCAGTCCGGCACCCTCACCGACGGACGACATGTTCGACCTCGGGTCGACCGTGCTGTTCGCAGCTTCCGGAGGCGAGCCGGACACGGACGCACTCCCCGTGTCGCTGCGCGAGGTGATCGGCGGCTGCCTGTACCCCGAATCGTCGGACCGTCCCACCGCGGAGCAACTCGTCGCCTACTTGAAGCATCAGAACCTGCCTGACTTGCAAGGGAGTTGGCTGCCGCCGGCGGTGACCGCCGACATGGCCGCCGCGACAGCGGCGGTGGGATCGGTGTCCGCCGGGGGCGGCGACCGGGGCCCGCTTCCTCCTCCGCCGGAGACCGCTGCCGGTGCGGGTGTCAGCCGCCGGAAGCTGGTCATCGCTCTGGCCGGCGGCGTAGCCGTACTCGGCGGGACCGCGGCGGCACTCGCCTTCTCCGGCGACTCGTCACCGGCTCCCGAGGGCCGGGCCGGCGGGCCCGGGCCCGCCGCGCGGCCGGCCTCTCCGTCAGGCGCGCGATCCACGCCCACCCCTCCGCGTCGCCGTCCTCGACGGGCGAACCGGAACCGACCGTTCTGGCCGGACCCGACGCCGTCAAGGCATGGTCGGGGGTCGGAAAGAGCGCCCCCACCTGCCTGGAGGCATCCGACAAGACGGTCATGGTGGTCACGGCCAAGGCCACGTCGTTCCTGGACGCCGCGACCGGAGACCCCGTGTTCCGCCCGCTGAACGCGACCAACCCGTTCCGCATGAGCGGCTCGAAGTACCCGACGGCGTACGCGGACGGGGTGTTCTACCTGCTCTGCGACACACCGAGTCAGCCAGGTGTGCTGGCGGCGTTCGACGCCGCCGGGGGGAAGGTGAAGTGGGTGATCAACCTTGCCGCCTCCGATCCCGGCGGCCCCACGCTCGTGTCGATGTACCCGAGCAACTACGTGGCCGTCGCGGGGGACACGGTCTATGTGTGCGGGCAGGTGAGCCGACGGCACGAGAAGTTCTCGGCCGAGTCCCCGACCACCGGCTACATCCGTGCGTTCAAGGCCGCGACCGGCAAGAAACTGTGGCAGGTCGAGGGCACGGACATCAACAACGTGCTCGTGCCGCCCACCGGTTCCCGCCTGCTGGCCGCCTCGGCCGTTCCGGCCAGGAAACCCGGCCGCGTCCAAATGATCGACGCCGGCCGGAGGGGTGCCCGCGGCTGGAAGGTGCCCATCCCGTTCACCTCGTACTACTTCACCCCCGGCTGGCCGATGACGTGCTACGCGGCCGGACTGTTCCTGTTCGCCGGCGGCAACGGCGACACACTGTTCGCCGTCGATACGGCCACGGGCGACGAGAAGTGGCATCGACGCTTCGAGTCGAAGAACGGGGACCAGGTCAAGATCGGCTACCCGTTCTCCAGCCTGGACGGCGCGACCGTCTACGTACCCGTCGGCAGCGACCTCGCCGCCATGGACTCGGCCGACGGCACGCTCCGGTGGGTCGCGACGCTCGACGGCGCCAACAAGATGGGCGGTTCCAATCTGTTCAACGCCTCCCTCAGTCTGGGCGGCAAGAACGCGCAGTGTTCGGCCGACACCGTCTTCGCCACCGACAGCGCCCAGACGCTGTGGGCCATCGACGCGGCCACCGGCAGGGCCCGGTGGAAATACAGGGACCCCGGGCAGCCGGACGTGGGTTTCATGTGGACGGTGGGCGGCGACCGCGTGTTCATCGCCTCCAACCTGACCATGACAGCGATCGCGGCCCACGGCCGGTAAGGGACAAGGAGAAGACATGGACACGAGTGTGGAACTCGCCGGCCTGGCATCGGCAGCCGCGGCACGCCTGATCGATCTGCTGGCGACGGACGGCTGGGGCGCGGTCAAGTCCTCGGTCCTGGCACTGTGGCGGTCCGCGCACCCGGAGCGCGTGGAGGAGGAACTCACCGATGCACGCGATGAGTTGCTTCAGGCGCGGCAGACGGGCGACGACGGGGAGCTCCAGGGACTGCTGGTCGCCGAGTGGCGGGCCCGCATCATCCGGCTCATGGCCGTGCGGCCGGACGCCGTCGACGAGCTGCGCGCACTGTTCGGCGCGGAACCGGGCACGGCCGGAGCCCCGGAGCAGCAGATCACGGGCTCGATGACGCTGGGGGCACACGTCTCCGGCGGCGACGCGTACCTGGCCGGCCGGGACATGAACGTCACCAGGGGCGGACAGGCGTGACGGAATACGGTAGCGACGCCCCGGCCCCCGACGAGCCGCCCCTCTGGCAGCCGAGGCGGCAGGAGGCGAGCGCGACCGGCGGCGGCAGCGTCTACCAGGCCGGCCGCGACCTCCACATCCGGCACGGCGACGAGGGGCGCAGAACCGTGCCCGGCCCCGGCGCCGACCGCGTGCCCTGCCCGTACCCGGGATTGGTCCCGTTCGACGCGGATCACAAGCAGTGGTTCTACGGCCGTGAGCGCATGGTTCACCTCGTGTGCGAGCGGATGGACGCCCGGATGCGCGAGGGCGGCCCGCTGGTGCTGATCGGCCCCTCGGGGGCCGGGAAGTCGTCCCTGCTCGCGGCCGGGGTGCTGCCGGCCCTGGAAGACGGCCGGCTTCCGGCGGCGGGTTCGAGCACCTGGCCGCGGCTGGTCCTGACCCCGACGGCCTCCCCCGCGCTGGCGCTGGCGGCCGCCGCCGGGCTCGACGCTGGGACCGCCCGGCACACGGCACCGGTGTGGCGGGCCGATCCCGCACGGTGCCTCGCCGAGCTGCGCGAGATCACCGGAGCCGCCGATCCGGCGCCCGCCGGGGGGTCCCCCTCCGCGGGACTGATCGTCGTGGTCGACCAGTTCGAGGAGGTCTTCACGGCCTGCGGCGACGAGGCCGAACGGCAGTGGCTCATCGATGTGCTCGACCGTCTGGCCCGGCCCACGGGCGGTGCGGTCGTGGTGCTGGGGGTACGCGCGGACTTCTACGCCGCGTGCACGGCCCATCCGCAGCTCCGGGCGGCGCTCCGGGCCGGACCGGTCCTGCTGGAGCCGATGACGGAGGACGAGCTCAAGGACGCGATCCGCCGACCGGCCGGTAATGTGGGGCTCGACATCGAGGACGGCCTGGTCGAGGTGCTGCTGACGGAGCTGGGCACGGTCGGCGGACCGGTCGGTACGAGCACCACGGGCCGGCTCCCGCTGCTCGCGCACGCGCTGCGGGCCACCTGGCAGCAGCGCCACGGCCACACGCTCACCGTGGACGGGTACCGCGTCACCGGCGGCATCCAGGGCGCCATCGCGATCACGGCGAACAGGCTCTACGACACCCTTCCGCTGCCCTACCAGGAGGCCGCACGGTGGGTGTTCCTGCGGCTCGTCATCGTGGGACGCGACGCCGACGACAGCCGCCGGCGCGTCCGGTACGACGAGCTGCTGCGTCACGCGCCGGACCGGGAAGCGGCCGCCAGAGTCCTGGACGACTTCACCCGTGGCCGGCTGCTGACCCGGGACGAGGACACGGTGGTGATGACACATGAGGTGCTCATCCGCGCCTGGCCCCGGCTGCGGGGCTGGATCGAGCACGACCGCAGCGGCAACCTCGTACGACAGGATCTGGAGGACGCGGCCGCGCTCTGGGAACAGGCCGGCCGGGAGGCGGCCTCCCTGTACCGCGGCAACCGGCTGGAGACCGCCCTCGCCTGGGCCGGAACGCACGGGGCGGAACTCAGCAGCGCCGCCCGGGCGTTCCTGGCCACCGCCCGCCAACACCAGCGGCGCGGGCAACGGCTCCGGCGCGCCGCGGTCGCCACCATCACCACCCTGGCCGTGGTCGCCTCGCTGGCCGCGGTGTTCGCCTTCCGGCAGGAGTCCCAGGCCCTGCGAGCCCGCGACCGGGCCATCAACGCGGCCGTCACCTCCGCGTCCGTTCAACTGGCGCCGACCGATCCCTCGCTGTCCGCTCAGCTCGCGCTGACCTCCTACCGCATGGATGCGACCCCGGACGCGGCGTCCCGGCTCATCACGACCCAGAACACACCGCTGGACACCCGGCTTCCCGGCCCGCGCGGCATGGTGTACACCGTGGCCTACAGCCCCGACGGGCACATGCTGGCGGCCGGGAACCTCAGCCAGAACCTCGTCCGGCTGTGGGACGTCTCCGATCCCGGCCGTCCGGTGGCGCTGGGCCGACCCGTGCCCATGGACCGTTCCGTCAATTCGATCCTGTCGCTCGCGTTCAGCCCGAACGGCCGGGTGCTCGCCGTCGGCGGCCACACCAGCCACAACGGCGACGCGGGTTCCGGCGGATTCGTCGACCTGTGGAGCCTGACCAGCCCCAGCCACCCGGTCCTGCTCGGCCGGCCGAAGAGTCCCGCCATTGAGGGCTGGGACGCCTTGAGCAGCATCGAATCGCTGGCGTTCAGCCCCGACGGCCGCACCCTGGCCGCCGGTTGGCACGCCGGATTCGTCAGCCTGTGGAACGTCACCCGCCCCGACGATGTCAAACCCGCAGGGGCGCCCCCTGGACCTCGACTGCCCCGACGTCTTCTCCCGTAGCGTCGCGTTCAGCCCCACCGGGCACACCTTGGCCGCCGCATGCGACGACGACTCCGGCACCATCTGCCTGTGGAACACCACCGACCCGGCCCACCCCGGCCGTGGCCGTTCCCTGAAGGCCGGGCATCGCGTCAACTCCCTGGCGTTCAGCCCCGA
>NZ_FMDF01000119.1 GCF_900091955.1 Streptomyces sp. Ncost-T10-10d | reverse complement strand
AAAGCCGCATGCAGTTCGGCGTCGATCCGGACGTCGAGCAGGTCGCCGCAGTACGACATGGCGGCCGGACGCGGCCGGTCGACCGGCAGGTGCAGCTGATCGGGCAGCCCGGCCAGCGCCTCGGTCCAGTGGGCGACCTGGCGCGCGAACACACTGTCCGTGTCGTGCTCGTCGCCGAGGATCTCGTGCTGCCACAGGGTGTAGTCGCCGTACGTCACCGGCAGCGCAGGCCATTCGGGCGCCCCACCGTCCCGCCGGGCGGCGTAGGCCGCGGCAAGGTCGCGGGCCAGCGGGCCCATGGACCAGCCGTCACCCGCGATGTGGTGCATCACCACCAGCAGGACGTGTTCCTTCGGTGCGACCGCGAACAGCTCGGCCCGCAGCGGCAGTTCCGACGTCAGGTCGAATGCCCGCACCGCCGCCTCGCGCAGCAGGGCCGGAACCTCCGCCTCGGCGACCGCGCGCACGGCCAGCGGGACGGCGGCCTCGGCGGCGTCCAGCACCCGCTGGTGCGGAACGCCGGCAGTGTGCGGGAAGACCGTGCGCAGGGTCTCGTGCCGGGCCACCACGTCGGCGAACGCAGCGTTCAGCGCGGCCCGGTCGAGATCGCCGGACAGCCGCAGGGCGAGCGGCATGTGATAGGTGGCGCTCGGCGCCCCGAACTGCTGGAGGAACCAGAGCCGGCGCTGCGCGAACGACAGCGGCATGGGCTCGCGGCGAGCCTGGGGAACCAGGGCCTGCCGCGCGGTGCCGGCGTCGGGCAGCCCGGCCGCGAGCCCGGCGGGCGTCGGCGTCCGGAACAGACTGCGCAGCTCCAGCTCGACACCGAGGGTCGCCCGGACCCGCGAGACCAGCCGGGTGGCGAGCAGGGAGTGCCCGCCCAGGTCGAAGAAGTCGTCGTCGACCCCGACCCGCGACGCGCCCAGCACCTCGGCGAACAACTCGCACAAGATCTGCTCCTGCGGCGTGCGCGGCGCGCGGCTGCTCCCAACCGTCCCCGGTTCGGGCGCAGGCAGCGCTGCACGGTCCAGCTTCCCGTTCACCGTCAGCGGCAGCACATCCAGCAACACGAACGCCGACGGCACCAGGTAGTCCGGCACGCGGTCGCGCAGATACGTCGCCAGCGCCGCAGCCGTCGCCCCGGTCTCGGCCGTGGGCACCACGTACGCGACGATCCGGGTCTCGCCCGGCCGGTCCGCCCGGGTGAGCACCGCAACCTGGGAGACACCTGGGTGCGCGGCCAGCTCGGCCTCGATCTCACCCGGCTCGACCCGGAACCCGCGGACCTTCACCTGGTGGTCCACCCGGCCCGCGAACTCCAGCTCGCCGTCGGTGCGCCAGCGGACCAGGTCACCGGTGCGGTACATCAGCGCGCCGGCCGGACCGTACGGGTTGGCGACGAATCGCGTGGCGGTGAGTCCGGGCCGGTTCAGGTAGCCGCGGGCGAGTCCTGCCCCGGCGAGATACAGCTCGCCCGTCACACCGGGGGCGACCGGACGCAAGGCCGAATCCAGCACGTACACCCGGCAGTTGGCGATCGGTCGGCCGATCGGCACCGGCAGCGGGCAGTCGGCGGGGTCGGCCGGCAGCGAGTAGGCGGTGATCACGTGGGTTTCGGCGGGGCCGTAGTGGTTGTGCAGCGCCCGGCCAGGCCACCGGGTCTGGAAGCGGCGTACGGCACCGCCCAGCCGCATCGCCTCGCCGGCCTGCGCGATCAGCCGCAGGTTCGGCAGTACCAGCCCGGCCTCCTCGGCAGCTTCCGCCAGCGCCTCGACCACCAGATTGGGCGCGAACAGCTCCTCTACCCTGTGCCGGTCCAGCCAGTGGGCGAACAACTCGGCACTGCGGCGCTGCTCCTCGGTCGGCACCACGAGGGTCTTGCCGTACAGCAGCGCGGAGAGCGTCTCCTGCACCGAGACGTCGAAGCTGATCGCGGTGAACTGCGCGGTACGCGTGCCAGGTTCACCACCGATGGCCCCGTGGTGCCACGCCAGCAGGTTCAGCAGCCCGGCGGCGGGCATCACCACGGCCTTGGGCCTGCCGGTGGAGCCCGAGGTGTAGATGACGTAGGCCGGGTGCCGCGGGTCCACGGCGACGGCCGGATCGTGCCCCGGCTGCTCCTCGGCCGGTGTGACGGCCGCGAGGTCGTCGAGCACCACAGCCGGTCGCGCGTCCTCCAGCATGTACGCGATGCGGGCGGCCGGGTAGTCCGGATCGATCGGCAGGTACGCCGCGCCCGTCTTGAGGACCGCGAGGACGGCGACCACCAGCTCGGGGGAGCGCGGCAGTCGCAGGGCGACGACCTGCTCCGGTCCCGCCCCGCGCGCGATCAGCGAGTGCGCCAGACGGTTGGCTCTGCGGTTCAGTTCGTGGTAAGTCAGCGCGGTGTCCTCGAACACCACCGCCGGGGCCTGCGGGGTCGCCCGGACCCAGGCCTCGAACAGGGACGGCAGGCCGGCGACGGGAGTCGGGCACGCGGTGTCGTTTCGCACGACCAGCAGCTCGTACCGTTCCTCGGCGGCAAGGACATCGATCCGGCTCAGCGGCCGGTCCGGCTCGGCGACCACCGACGCCAGCAGACGCAGCCACCGGGCGACCAGCGCCTCCACCGTGGCGTGGTCGAACAGGTCGGTGCTGTACTCGACCCGACCGATGATGCCCTCGGCCGACCCGCCGGTGCCGCCGCGCTCCAGCAGGTGGATGGCGAGGTCGAACATCGCCGTGGGCGTCCGCACCAGTACGGTCTCGGCGCTCAGGCCGGGCAGGGCGAACTCGGTGCGGGGCACGTTCTGCAGCGCCAGCATGACCTGGAACAGGGGCTGGCGGGCGAGCGACCGGGCCGGGTTGAGGGCCTCGACGAGGTGCTCGAACGGCAGGTCCTGGTGCGCGTAGGCGGCCAGCGCGTTCTCCCGGACCCGGCCCAGCAGCTCGGCGAAGGTCGGGTCGCCCGAGGTGTCGGTCCGCAGAACCAGGGTGTTGACGAAGAACCCGACGAGGTCGTCCAGGGCCTGGTCGGTCCGGCCGGCGATCAGGCTGCCGACCGGGATGTCCGTTCCCGCGCCGAGCTTGTCCAGCAGCGCCGCCAGCGCGGCCTGCAACACCATGTAGGCGCTGGCCCCGTGCTCCCGGCCCAGGCGGACCAGCCCGGCGTGCAGCTCGGCGTCCAGCTCGAACGCGAGGTGGCCACCGCAATAGGAGGGAGCTGAGGGGCGGTGGCGGTCGGCGGGAAGCCGGATCTGCTCCGGCAGATCGGCCAACTGCCGCGTCCAGTAGGCCGCCTGGCGGGCAAACAGGCTTTCCTGGTCGGCCGCGTCACCGAGCAGTTGTTGCTGCCACAGGGTGTAGTCGGCGTACTGGACGGGCAGCGGCGCCCACTGCGGTTCCTCGCCCCGGCAGCGCGCCGCGTAAGCGGTCGCCAGGTCGGTCGACAAGGGGCCCAGCGACCAGCCATCACCGGCGATGTGATGCACCACCACCAGCAGCACATGTTCCTCCGGTGCCGCCGCGAACAGCTCGGCGCGCAGCGGTGGTTCGGTGGCGAGGTCGAATCCGCGCGCCGCGGCTGCCGCCAGCAGCTCCGGCAGGTCCGTCTCGCCGACCGGGGTGACCCGCAGCTTCGGCCGCACCGCCCCGGGGCCCAGCACCTGCTGGAACGGCACGCCGTCCGCCGCCGGGAAGATCGTGCGCAGGCTCTCGTGCCGGTCGACGACGTCGGCGAGCGCCTTCTCCAGAGCCGCCCGGTCCAGCGGTCCGGTGAGCCGCCATGCCAGCGGCATGTTGTAGATCGGTCCGGCGCCCTCCAGCTGGTGCAGGAACCAGAGCCGCCGCTGCGCGGACGACAGCGGTACCCGCTCGGGCCGCTCCGCCCGGTCCAGGGCGGGCCTGGCTCGGTCGGCGCCACCCAGAACGGCGGCCAGCCCGGCCACCGTCGGGGTTCGGAACAGGGTGTGCAGCGCCAGCTCGACGCCCAGGGCCGCCCGGACCCGGGCCACCAGTCGGGTGGCCAGCAAGGAGTGTCCCCCCAGGTCGAAGAAGTTGTCGTCGACGCCGACCTGCGCCAGGCCCAGGACCTCGGCGAACAGCTCGGCCAGCACCTGCTCCTGCGGAGTGTGCGGCGCCCTGTCGACCCGCGATCCGGTGAACTCCGGCTCGGGGAGGGCACGCCGGTCGAGCTTGCCGTTGGCGGTCAACGGCAGGGCGTCGAGGGCGACGAATGCGGCAGGCAGCATGTAGTCCGGCAGCCACTCGCGGAGGTGAGTGCGCAGTTCCCCCGGCCGAAGCTCAGCGCCGGTGGCGGGCACCAGGTAGGCGACCAGGCGGGTGTCCTCCGCCTGGTCCTTCCGGGCGATCACCGCAACCTGGCCGACCTGCGGGTGTTCAGCCAGCGCTGTCTCGATCTCGCCGAGTTCGATCCGGAAGCCGCGCACCTTCACCTGGTCGTCGGCGCGGCCGAGGTACTCCAACTGGCCGTCAGCGCGTCGGCGCACCAGGTCGCCGGTGCGGTACATGCGTTCACCTGCCGTGCCGAACGGGCAGGCAACGAACCGCCCCGCGGAGAGCCCGGGCCGGTTCAGGTAGCCGCGCGCGAGCCCCGGGCCGGCCACGTACAGCTCCCCGGTCACCTCCGGTGGCACCAGGCCCAGCCGCTGGTCCAGCACATACGCCCGGAACCCGGCGACGGCACGGCCGATCGGCGGCACGCCCGACCCCGGCGACAGCGGCTCGCTCATCGTCGCGATGACCGTCGTCTCGGTCGGACCGTACGCGTTGACCATCTGCCGCCCTGGCGCCCATCGCACGACCAGCTCCGGCGGGCACGCCTCACCTGCAACCGCCAACGTCGGCACTGCCACCGCGTCCGGCGACAGCGCCGCCAGCACGGACGGCGGCACCGTCGCATGGGTGAGAGCAAGGCTCGGGTCGGTCAGCGCGGAGACCGGCTCGGTCGCGGGTGCCGGCACAAGGGCGGCACCGGTGAGCAGGGCGCCGCACAGGTCCCACAGCGAGACGTCGAAGCTGGGCGACGAGAACTGGAGCACCCGGCTGGCCGCGTCGATGCCGAGCCGTTCGACCTGCTCGGCCACCATTCCCCGCAGGCCCGCGTGGCTCACCACCACGCCCTTGGGCCGTCCGGTCGAGCCGGACGTATAGATCACGTACGCCGAGTGCCGGGCGTCCACCACCACGGCAGGATCGGTATCAGGCCACTCGGACACGTCGGCCACCGTCGCCGGGTCGTCGACCACCACGGTCGGCCGTGCATCCTCCAGCATGAACGCGATCCGCGACTCCGGATACGCCGGATCCACCGGCAGATAGGCGGCTCCCGTCTTCAGGACGCCCAAGACGGCCACCACGAACTCCACCGACCGCGGCAATGCCACCGCCACGATCTGCTCCGCACCCACACCCCGCGCGATCAGCGCATGCGCGAACCGGTTCGCCCACGCATTCAGCTGACTGTACGTCAACTCCGTGCCAGTGGAGGCCAGAGCAACGCCCTCGGGCGTCGCCGCCACCTGCGCCGCGAACATCTCCGGCAGGCTC
Source organism: Streptomyces sp. Ncost-T10-10d (assembly GCF_900091955.1). Lineage (GTDB taxonomy): Bacteria > Actinomycetota > Actinomycetes > Streptomycetales > Streptomycetaceae > Streptomyces. The sequence goes on along the minus strand of NZ_FMDF01000119.1, from coordinate 46,107 downwards.
GCGGCGACCGCCTCGCCCTCCACGGCGGGCAGCAGCTCGCAGCGCTCCTCGACGGACAGCAGATCGACGCGGCTGAGCCGCTGCTGCGGGGCGGCGACGGCCGCCCTCAGCAGCCGCTTCCAGCGCGCGACCATCGTATCGACGGTGGTCGGATCGTACAGATCGCTCGCGAACTGGACGAACGCGTCGATCCCGTCCGGGGAGCCGTCTCCGGCGTGTCGCTCGGACAGCGAGAAGACCAGGTCGAACTTGGACGTGGTCGTGGTCAGCTCCACCTCGTCGACGCGCAGCCCGGGCGGGGCGAAGTCGGCCCGGGGCGCGTTCTGCAGCACCAGCATGACCTGGAACAGCGGGTGATGCGCCAGCGACCGCACCGGATTGAGGGCCTCTACGAGGTACTCGAACGGCAGGTCCTGGTTGGCGTACCCGGCCAGCGCGGTGTCCCGCACCCGGCCCAGCAGCTCGGCGAACGTCGGATCGCCCGAGGTGTCCGTACGGAACACCAGGGTGTCGACGAAGTAGCCGACCAGCTCGTCGAGTGCCTGGTCGGTCCGGCCGGCGACCGGGCTGCCGACCGGGATGTCGTCGCCCGCGCCGAGCTTGCTCAGCAGCGCCGCCAGCCCGGCTTGAAGCACCATGAACAAACTGGTCCCGTGCACACGGGCGAGCTCGCGCAGGCCACGGTGCAGTTCCGCGTCCAGCCCGGCGTGCACGAGGCCGCCCCGGTGCGAGGCGACCGCCGGGCGGGGCCGGTCGCCGGGCAGCCGGAGCTGCTCCGGCAGGTCGGCCAACTGCCTGGTCCAGTAGGCCGTCTGGCGGGCGAACAGGCTTTCCCGGTCGGCTGCGTCGCCGAGCAGCTCGTGCTGCCACAGGGTGTAGTCGGCGTACTGGACCGGCAGCTCCGCCCACTGTGGCTCCTCGCCGCGGCAGCGCGCCGCGTAGGCGGCGGTCAGGTCCTGTGCGAACGGGCCCAGCGACCAGCCGTCACCCGCGATGTGGTGGAGCACCACCTGGAGCACGTGCTCGTCCGGCGCGAGCTCGAACAGACCGACGCGCAGCGGCAGATCGACCGCCAGGTCGAACGGTCGGGCGTTCGCGGTCGCCAGCACGTCCGGCAGCCCGGCCTCGGTGGTCCGGCTCACATCCAGCCGCGGGCAGCCCGCCGCGACGTCCAGCACCTGCTGGTACGGCACGCCGTCCACCGCCGGGAAGACGGTGCGCAGGCTCTCGTGCCGGGCCGCCACGTCCGCCAGGGCGGCTGTCAGGGCCCGCCGGTCCAGATTCCCGGACAGCCGCCATGCCAGGGAGATGTGGTAGTTCGCGTCGGCACCCTCCAGCTGGTGCAGGAACCAGAGCCGCCGCTGCGCGAACGACAGCGGGATCCGTTCGGGACGCGGGTGGGGCACCAGGGCCGGCTGCGCCTGGCGGGCACCCGCCAGCGCGGAGGCCACGCCGGCCGGGGTCGGGGTCTCGAACAGGGTGCGCAGCTCCAACTCCACTCCCAGGGTCGCGCGGACCCGGGCGGTCAGGCGGGTCGCCAGCAGCGAGTGCCCACCCAGATCGAAGAAGCTGTCCTCGACACCGGCCTCGGCCACCCCGAGGACCTCGGCGAACAGCTCGCACAGGATCTGCTCCTGCGGCGTACGCGGCGCGCGGCCGGTGTTCGTCGGAGCGAGGTCGGGCGCGGGCAGCGCACGTCGGTCCAGCTTGCCATTGGCGGTCAGCGGCAGGCTTTCCAGGGTGACGAACGCGGCCGGCACCATGTACTCCGGCAGCCGCTCCCACAGGTGCTCGCGCAGTTCGGCCGAGCGCGGGGCGGCACCCGGGGCGGCCACCAGGTACGCGACCAGCCGGGTGTCGTCGGCCCGGTCCTGCCGCGCCAGGACGGTGGCCTGGGTGACTCCGGAGTGCGCGGCGAGCGCCGCCTCGATCTCGCCGAGTTCGATCCGGAAGCCGCGGACCTTCACCTGGTCGTCGGCCCGGCCCACGAACCGCAGGCTGCCGTCCGCACACCGGCGCACGACGTCGCCGCTGCGGTACATGCGCCCACCGGCCGGCCCGAACGGGTCGGCCACGAAGCGCCCGGCGGTCAGACCGGGCCGGTTCAGGTATCCCCGGGCCAGCCCGGCGCCCGCGACGTACAGCTCGCCGGGCACGCCCGGGGGCACCGGCCGCAGGTGGGCGTCCAACACGTACGTACGCAGGTCCGGAATGGCCGCGCCGACCTGGCCGGTGACGCCGGACCGGTCGAGCGCGGCGTAGGTCACGTGCACGGTGGTCTCGGTGATGCCGTACATGTTGACCAGCAGCGGCGCGTCGTCCGGGTGTCGCTCGTACCAGCTCGTCAGCCGGGTGTGCTCCAGCGCCTCGCCACCGAACACCACGGTGCGCAGGGCGAGCGAACGGCCGGTCTCCGGTGCCTCCTCGTCCGCTTGCATCAGCTGGTAGAAGGCGGACGGCGTCTGGTTGAGCACCGTCACCCGCTCACGTGCGAGGAGCTCCAGGAACCGGTGGGGCGAGCGGCTGGTCTCGTGGTCCACGACCACCAGACGGCCGCCGTACAGCAGCGGGCCCCACAGCTCCCACACCGAGAAGTCGAAGGCGTAGGAGTGGAAGAGGGTCCAGACGTCCTTGGCGGAGAAGTCGAACAGCTCCTGGGTGGTGCCGAACAGCCGCACCACGTTCCGGTGCGGGACCACGACGCCCTTGGGGTTGCCGGTGGACCCGGAGGTGTAGATGACGTAGGCGGGGTGGCCTGGATCGAGCGGGATCTCCGGGTCGGTGTCCGGCAGTCCGTCCAGGTCGGCGGCGTCCAGCAGGAGCCGTTCCACCGGTTCTGCGCCCGGCAGTTCACCGATCCCACCCGTCGTCACGAGCAACGACGGCCGGGCGTCCTGAAGCAGGTAGGCGATCCGGGCGGCCGGGTACTGCGGGTCCACCGGAACGTAGGCGGCTCCCGCCTTGAGGACCGCAAGGACCGCCACTACCAGCTCGGCCGAGCGCGGCAGGGCCAGCGCCACCAGCTGCTCCGGTCCCACGCCCCGGGCGATCAAGGCGTGTGCAAGCCGGTTGGCTCGGGCGTTCAACTCGCCATATGTCAGGGTGACTTCGCCGCTCACCACTGCGACCGCCGCCGGGTTCGCCCGTACCTGCTGCTCGAAGAGCGTGGTGATGCCGCTCTCCGGCAACTCTCCGCTCGGGTCGACGACGGCCGGCAGCAGCGCGCGGAGCTCGTCGGCGGACAGCACGTCCACTTGGCCGATCGGCCGACCGGGGGCGGCCACCACGGCGCGGAGCAGCCGCAGCCACCGATCGACGATCCCCTCCACGGTGGCTGCGTCGAACAGGTCGGTGCTGTACTCCACCAGGCCCGACAGCCCGTCCTCGTCGGGCTTTTCGGCCAGCATGAAGGTCAGGTCGCACTTGGCCGTCCCGGTGTGCACCAGGTCTGCTTCCACCCGCAGCCGCGGCAGGTCGAATGTGCCGAGCGGAGCGTTCTGCAACGCGAGCATGGTCTGGAACAGGGGGTGGTGTGCCAGCGACCGGGTCGGGTTCAAGGCCTCTACGAGGTGCTCGAACGGCACGTCCTGGTGCGCGTACGCGGCCAGCGCGTCGGCGCGCACCCGGCCCAGCAGTTCGGTGAACGACGGGTCGCCTGAGAGGTCGGTACGCAGCACCAGAGTGTTGACGAAGAAGCCGACCAGGTCGTCCACGGCCTCGTCGGTGCGTCCGGCGATCGGCGTGCCGATCGGGACGTCGGTGCCCGCGCCGAGCTTGCCCAGCAGGGCGGCCAGCCCGGCCTGGAGCACCATGAAGAGGCTGGCCCCGCCGTCACGGGCGAGCGCGCGCAGGCCCTGGTGCAGTTCGGCGTCGATCCGCACCAGCAGATGGGCGCCCCGGTGGGACATCGCCGTCGGCCTGGGCCGGTCGAAAGGCAGCTCGACCTGCTCGGGCATGTCCGCCAATTGCTTCCGCCAGTAGACCAGTTGACTGCTCACCAGGCTGTCCGGGTCAGCGCCTTCCCCGAGCAGCTCCCGCTGCCAGAGGGCGTAGTCGGCGTACTGGACCGGCAGCGGAGACCACTCCGGCTTCGCCCCCTCGGACCGGGCTGCGTAGGCGGTCGCCAGGTCCCGTGAGAGTGGTCCCATCGACCAGCCGTCACCCGCGATGTGATGCACCACCAGCAGCAGCACGTGCTCGTCGGTTCCCAGTTGGAACAGTTCGGCGTGCAGCGGCGGCCCCTCGGAGAGCTCGAAGCCGTGCCGGGCCGCCGCCACCAGCCGATCCGGCAGGTCGCCCTCGCCGACCTCGGTCACCCTCAGTCGCGGCCGTGCCGCCTCGAGGTCCATCACGCACTGGCACGGCACCCCGTCGACCACGGGGAAGGCGGTGCGCAGGCTCTCGTGCCGCTCGACCACGTCCGCCAGAGCGGCTTCCAGGGCCCGCTGGTCCAGGTCACCGGACAGCCGCAGCGCCAGCGGGATGTTGTATGTGGCGCTCGGGCCCTCCATGCGGTGCAGGAACCACAACCGGCGTTGCGCGAAGGACAGCGGGATCGCCTCGGGCCGCTCGCGCCGCCCCGGCGCCGGCCGCGCCCGGCCCGCGCCGTCCACCGCCGCCGCCAGTTCCGCCACCGTCGGTGCGTCGAACAGGTCACTCAACCTCAGCTCCACGCCCAGCACCGACCGCGCCCTGGCGACCAGCCGGGTGGCCAGCAGCGAATGCCCGCCGAGGTCGAAGAAGCTGTCGTCCGGCCCGGCCACGGCCACCCCGAGCACCTCGGCGAACAGCCCGGCCAGTAGATGTTCGGTCGCGGTGCGTGGTGCGCGGCCCGGGGCGGCCGAGGCTTGCTCGGGGGCCGGAAGGGCCCGTCGGTCGAGCTTCCGGTTCGGCGTCAGCGGCAGTGCGTCCAGCATCATGAACGCGGTGGGCACCATGTACTCCGGCAGCTGCTCGCGCAGGTGCTCGCGCAGCGCGGGCACGGCCACCGTGGTGCCGGGTGCCGGAACGAAGTAGGCGACCAGCCGGGTGTCCTCTTCGGCACGCACCACAACGGCAGCCTGGGCGACCTGCGGGTGCTCGACAAGCACGGCCTCGATCTCGCCGAGTTCGATCCGGAATCCCCGGACCTTGACCTGGTCGTCGGTACGGCCGAGGAACTCCAGGTTCCCGTCCGAGCCCCACCGCACCAGGTCGCCGGTGCGGTACATCCGCGAGCCGGCCGGCCCGAACGGGTCGGCCACGAAACGCTCGGCGGTCAGACCCGGCCGGTTCAGGTAGCCCCGTGCCAGGCCTGCGCCGGCGATGTACAGCTCACCCGCCTCGCCCGTGGGCATCGGCCGCAGCGCGCCGTCCAGCACATGGAGCCGGGTGTTGCCGACCGGCCGGCCGATCACCGGGCGCCGGCTCGACTCCAGCAGCGCGACGACCGAGTTCACCGTGCACTCGGACGGCCCGTAGAGGTTCACGCAGGACACCCCGTCGGCCGCGCGCAGCCGCTCCCACAGCTGATCCGGGACGGCCTCCCCGCCTGCTGCGACCATCACGGGACGCTGCGGATCGTCCAACATCCCCTGTGCGACCAGAACTTGGAGGTACGACGGGGTGGCCTCGACGAAGTCGAGGCGGCAGCGCCCGACGTAGTCGACGAAGGCGTCCGGGTCGGTCCAGGTCGCCTGATCCAGGACGTGCAGCTCGTGGCCCGCGAACAGGCTGAGCAACTGGTTCCAGGACGCGTCGAACGAAACCGATGTGGTGAGGGCCACGCGGAGCCGGCGCCGTTCCACGAGCAGGGGTGGGTACAGTGCCCGCTGCTGGTCGGCGAACAGGTTGAGCAGGCCGCCGTACGTCGGCACCACGCCCTTGGGCCGCCCGGTGGAACCGGAGGTGTAGATGATGTAGGCCGGATGCTCCGGTTCCACGGCCACCTCAGGATCCGCTGCCGGGCAACCCGCCACCATGGCCGCGGTCTCCGGGGCGTCGACCACCAGCCGCTCCGCGGAACCGGCCTCGGGCAACCGGTCGCGGGTGCGGGAGTCGGTCACCACCAGGACCGGCCGAGCGTCGTCGAGCATGTACCCGATCCGGGCGGCGGGGTACTCCGGATCGACCGGAACACAGGCGGCTCCGGCCTTGAGCACCGCAAGGATGGCCACCACCAGTTCCGCCGAGCGCGGCAGCGCCACCGCGACCAGCCGCTCCGGCCCAGCCCCGCAGGCGATCAGGGCATGCGCCAGCCGGTTCGCCCGCGCGTCCAGCTCCGCATACGTAAGCGACGCGTCCGGCCCCACCACCGCGACCGCCTCCGGCGTCGCCCGCACCTGCGCCCGGAACACCTCCGGCAGACTCTCGGCGCGGACCTGGACCGCCGGACCGGTACCCAGCGCCAGCAGCTCACGCTCCTCGCCCGCGGCGAGCAGGCCGATCCGGCCGACCGGCTCCTGCGGGTCGCAGTGCGCGACGGTGTCGAGCAGCGCGATCAGACGCTGTTGGTGGACGGTGAGTTCGTCATCGCCCCAGCTCTGGGGCGCGCCCTTGAGTTCGACCTGGAGTTCGTTGTCTCCCCGTCGGCCCGTGATCCAGAGGGCCAGCCCGGTGGTCGGTTCCGGGAGCAGGTAGCGCAGCGTGGCGGGGTGCCCGGCGAAGCTCGGCGCGGAGTCGAAGACCAAGATGTTGACGACGAGTGGGAACGCCGCCCCGGGGGCGCCGGGAACGCCGAGGTCCCGGAACAGGTCCTCGCTGCGGTAGCGCTGGTGCGCGAGGGCCGCGTCGGCCTCCCGTGCCACCTCGGCAACGAGGTCGTGCCACCGCGTGTCCGGCCGCATCGGCAGGCGCAGGGGCACCACGTTCGCCATCGTGCCGGGCGCGGACAGCAGGGCGCGTTCGGCCCCCTCGCGCCCGGTGACGGGAAGGCCGATCAGAACGTCCCGGTCCCCGGTGAGCCGGTGCGCGTAGAGAGCCGCCGCCGCGATCAGCGGGCGGGACCAGTGAACCTCGGTCTGCGCTCCCCCCGCTCGCAGCGCGTCCACGCGGAGCACCGCCGGTTCCACCGCGGAACGCAGGCCGCTCCCGCTACGCGAAGCCCGTCCGGTGAGCCGAGTGGGTTCTGGCAGGCCGGCGAGCCGCTCCGTCCAGTACGACCGATCGGAGGCGCACTGCTCCGAGGCATGGTAGTCGGCCTCACTGCGGAGCAGGTCGTCCAGCGAACGGAGCGGCGACGGCGGAACCGGGCCGCCCGAGGCCAGCGCCGTGTACATCCGCGTGACCCGCCGCCGGACGAGGGAGAGGCCGAACCCGTCCATCACCAGGTGGTGGTGGTTCTGGTACAGGAGGTGGTGCACCGGCGAGAGGCTGATCAGTGCGAAGCTGAAGAGCGGATCGCGGGTGAGATCCAGCGGACGCATCCGGTCCCGGGCCATCCATGCCAGGGCCGCCGCCCGGGGTTCGCGCTCCGAGCTCAGGTCGAGCCGGGTCGGTTCCCAGTCCCATGCCGCACGGACGACCTGGCGTGGCTCCTGCCCGTCGTGGACGAAGGTCACGTGCAGCGCATCGATCTCGTCGACGACCCGACGCAGCGCGGTCTCGACGAGCTCGGCGTCAACCGGGCCGTGGACCTCCAAGTATTCGCCGATGCGGTAGGCGTCGGGCGCTGTCCGCGCGCGCTGCTCGGCGAGCCAGATCTCACGCTGGGCCGCCGTCAGGGGAAAGGAGTCGCCATCGCGACGGGACATGGGGGTACCTCCAGGAGTGTGGGCAGGCGTGTGCGCAGGGCGCGCCGAGACGCGCCGACCGCGGTGACGTCACGCGGTCGGCGGTCGGATGGCGCGGCAGTTGCGGTCAGGCGGCGAGTTCGCCGGCCTGGAGCTGCCAGAGGGATGCGTAGAGTCCGTGCTGGGCGAGGAGTTCGTCGTGGGTGCCCTGCTCGGCCACGACTCCGCCCTTGTCCATGACGTAGATCCGGTTGGCGTGGCGGACCGTGGAGAGCCGATGGGCGATGATCACCATGGTCCGGTCGGCCGCGAAGACGCGGAGCGTGCGCTGGATGGCGGCCTCGGTCTCGTTGTCGACGGCTGAAGTGGCTTCGTCGAGGACAACGACCGGCGCGTCCTTGAGGATCGCGCGCGCCAGCGCGATCCGCTGCCGCTGCCCGCCCGAGAGGGCGGCTCCGCGTTCGCCGATCACCGTGTCGTAGCCGTCCGGCAGCGTCGCGATGAAGGTGTGTGACTCGGCCATCATGGCCGCCTCGACCACGGCCTCGTCGGAGGCGCCGAAGCTGCCGTAGCGGATGTTGTCGGCGATGGTGCCGTCGAAGAGGAAGGGGTCCTGGGCGACGAACCCGATCGCGTGGCGCAGATCGTGCCGCGGCAAGTCGCGCACGTCCCGCCCGTCGAGCAGCACGCTGCCGAACTCCGCGTCCTGGAATCGCATCAGCAGCTTGGCGATCGTCGTCTTGCCCGAGCCGGTGGCCCCGACAAGGGCGGTGACCTGCCCGGCGGGGATGGTCAGCGAGAGGTCCTCCAGCGCCGGCGGCCGACCGGGGTAGGCGAAGGTCACGTTGTCGAGGACGATCTCTCCGTGCACCTTCTCGACGTCGAGCGGTTCGCCGGTGCCGTCGGTCTCGGCGGGCAGGGCCCGCAGCCGCTGGACCCGGTCGTAGGCGGTGATCGTGCGCTGGTACTGGTCGACGATGCCACCGAGCCGGTTCATCCGCAGCAGCACCATCTGGGGCAGCCCGATCAGTGGACTGAACACCTCGAACGACAGGCTGCCGTTGAGCACCGACCGGCCGCCGATCAGCAGGGTGCCGGCCATCGAGCTGGTCGTGCAGACCCGGACGATCTCGGCGTGGCGGATCGTGCTCCGGTCGGTCTGCTGGTTGCTCTCCTGAGCCTCCCCGCTCAGCCGGTCGATGCGCTCGGCCTCGTAGTCCTCGGTGCAGAAGCTCTTGACGGTGGCGCCGGCCTCCAGCGTGTTCACCAACTGGCTGTGCAGCCTGGCGCGGTGCTCGCCGGAGACGGCGTAGTCGGCCGCGACTTTGTCCTGGTAGCGGACCGACAGCCAGGCGATGACCGGGATGGGCAGGAACGCGATCCAGGCGATCTGCGGTGCCAGCAGCAGGAACAGCGGCACCAGGAGGACCAGGCTGGTGGCCAGTTGCAGCAGGTCGTTGGCCGAGGTGGCGAAGAAGGTGCCCAGCTGGCGGACGTCGTCCGTGAGCGCGCCGGCGATCCGGGTGGTCCGTTCGCCCTCCAGGTGCCGCAGTTCGAGGTGCTGCACATGGGCGTACGTCCGGTTGCGCCAGTCGTGCTCGATGTCCTGGCCGAGCTGGCGCCACTGGAGGTTCGAGGAGTACGAGAGGGCTGCCACGGCGGCACAGGCTGCTGCCACCAGCCCTGCCAAACCCCATAGTTGCGCGGACGCGGTCGTCAGGCCGAAGCGGACGAGCGGCGCGGCCTCGCCCTTGATGAGGACCAGAGCGGTCCAGCCGAGGAAGGTACCGAGCGCCATCTCCGAGACCTGACAGGCGACCGACAGTGCGGAGGCGCGGTAGAGATGCCGGCGGTGCGGCTCGACAATCTCCAGCAGGGGGTGTCGTTCAGCTCCTGTTCCGGGCAGGTCCCGGGTCACGTCGACCGTTCTGCGCCAGGCCGTCCGGACAACGGCCGCGGTCGCCGCCGCCACTCCGCCCAGCGCCACCAGCTGTTTGCTGAGCGCCGACCCGCGGATCAGGGCGATGCCGGCCGCCACCCCACCCCGACGGCGAGCACGGGGCGCACAACGCCGCGATCCGCGCGCGGGGCGGGCTCGGCGGCGGGCCGTGCTGGGGCCGGACGCCCCGCTCCGGCCGAGCCCTCCACGACCAGGGTGACGGCTCTGCGGACGAGCCGGCCAACGTCCGCGGCTTTCACCCGCGCGTCGTGCCGGACCAGGACCCCGCCGGTGATTGGACTGGCCTGCGCCTCGGTGATGCCGGGAAGGCGTCGCAGGGTCGCGGCGAGGACTTCTGCCGCCTGAGGCCGTCCGAGAACCGGCTTGACGTCCCAGCGCTGACGGCCCGGAATGACCGAACGCGGCCGCACGTCCAAATCCACGGAGCGATATCCGGCTGCGGCACCCAGCAGAGATGGCATGTGTACGATCACCTGTTTGTGAAGGTCGCAAAAATCGTCACCAGCACGACGGATCAATGCGAAAGAGCGGAATATCTGGGGAAATCGATGCGGCCGACAGATCCTCGGCGGACCGTCACTCGGGCATATTTCTCCGAGCCCGGGTGGCGGCCGGGCCGCCGGACAAACCGTCAGCGGGGCTTGCCGGCGCCGACGCTCGCGCGGATCTTCGGAGCCCTCGCCTCGCCCTCAGCCTTGGCGGCGGCCTCGTCCTTCGCACCCTCCGGGGCGCTGCTCTCGGATGCCTGCTGACCGTCCCCCGAACGGGCTTCGACGTCACCGGCCGCGATCTGCGCCGCCACCATCTCGGCGGCCACCTCGGCCGCAAGGTCGTGGATGTTCTCTCCGGCCTCAAGGGTCGCCTTCTTCACCTCAACGGCGAGACCGACGGATGCCTTGACGACGCCGCGCATCAGCGGCTTGAGGAGACGCCTGGCCAGTGGAGCGGCGATGAGGCCGAACAGGAAGGGCGGTACTACGGGCGGCATGATGCTCCATCTTCGCTACGCATACGTATGACAGGGACCTCGGGCACTGCGCACCCGAAACAGTGCACAGATGCGCGGGCGGAAGCACCCATTTCCAGAATTCGCTTTCCCTGCTGGATCGAATTCCTCGTCGATGGGGTCCAGTACCCGCTCTTCCGCCACCGTAGTGGAGCCATGTGCATCGAGGCCAAATCGTTTCGACCGGTTTCACTCATGTGAGTGCTCTTGATCTTCCCGAGCAACATTGATTGTTGTGCGCACACTCACCGAACGTTCTATTGGACCGATTTTCCTACGTACCGATCACTGCCGAGTTCGCATTCACCCGCCGCCGCAGGGCGGGAAACGGCAGCCCGCCCCCAAGTACGGCTTCGTGGAGCCAGACATGGCGCTTCCCGGGGAGTAGATGCAGGCCGCGGACGCGCGCATGAGTCCGTTGTCCCGTCAGATGCCGAAGAGCCCCGCCGGAGCAATCCGGCAGGGCTTCGTCGTCTTGCGCGCTCTCACGCAGGTCTCACCAACTGTGCGGACTCCCCCGGACCGGGAGGCCTTGAACTGGCATGACGCGCTTGCCCTGGATCGACTGGACGTCCCTGAGCGGTCGTTACGACCTGTGCCAGGTGGGACCTCGAAGCTCAAGGACAGTGGTCACCATCCCGTGCGGCCTGTCTCGCTATCCGTGACCGGATACAGATGCCGTCGGAAGCATGGGCCCCTCCAGGGCGGCATGGGTGTCCATGCCGACGGGCTGGGCGTCAGCGTTCCCCACGCCGGTACAGAAGTCCGGCCTGGGCGTAACAACGCACCACAAGCCCTCACGCTGCGGCCCGCCAACTCGGTACATTCTTCAGGCGTGCCACGACATGGTCGCGTCCGGCTTCGACCGCTTTATGGCGCCGGGCGGCAGCCAACCAGGAGTGGCGTTCATCGAAGTCGACCACCAAGCAGCGCAGGGGCGAAGGTCCATTCAAGCAAGGACCCGGCCCGGGGAACAGCATCGATCGTGATCCGGACCATTCTCTCGCATTGGCTCTCAGCGGGTGACGGTGGCGAGCGCTTTGGCGTACTGCTCGTCGGTCACCGGTTCCAGCCAGGTGGTGCCGTCGCCGTCGGCATCGCCGACGACCATGGCGATGTGCGTCATGAGGGTGGTGTCGGTGCCGCCGTGCCAGTGCTCCTCACCGGGCGGGCACTTGACGGTCTGGCCGGCGCTGACGCGTACGACGTCACCGTCACGGGTACCGACGAGGCCGACACCGTCGGTGATGTAGAGGGTCTGGCCGTTGGCATGAGAGTGCCAGTTGGTGCGGGCACCGGGGGTGAAGCGGACCAAGGCGGTCGCCAACCGGGCCGGCTCAGCGGGGGTCTCGATCATGTTGAGGTACACATCGCCGATGAAGCGCTCGGCGGGGGCCTTGGCGGTCGGGGTCTGCGTGACGATTTCCACGGAAGGTGTTCCTTGCTGTGCGGCTACGGGGCAGTGGTGTGCGGGTGCCAGGCGTCGCGCTCTTCGGTGAGCTTCTTGAGATGGTTCATCGCAGTCATGGCGTTGGGCCAGCCGGCGTAGAAGGCCAGGTGGGTGATGGCCTCGGAGAGCTCTTCGACGCTCAGGCCGTTCTCCAGCGCCACGCCCAGGCCCGCCCGACAAGCTCACTCCCACCCGAGCCCGCCACGATTTCCGGCACCTCCGCCCGAAGGCGGCCTGTCCTGCCAGAGCACCGAAATTCTCCCGCCCCGGCCCAGGACGGCCATCCGGTCGCAAGAACACCTGGCCCACACCGCGCTACGACGTGCACGCCGTCGGCCAACCGGGCCCCGCACAACGACGGACGAAGAAGTCAACAACCCCGCGTCCGCGCCGCACAGGTTGAAGATCAAGTTAGCCGCAACCTGTTGCAAGGCGCAGGTGAATCACCGTATTGTCTCGCAGGCGATGATGATCGCGACGGGGATTCCGCCAGCGGGCACCGCGAGGTCCTCGGGCTGATGGTCGGCGACAGCGAGTCGAAGCCGTTTTGCACCGAGTTCCAGCGCCGTCTGCGGGCCCGCGGCCTGGACCGCGTCCAGCTGGTGATCTGCGACTCGCACAGCGGCCTGGTGGCCGCGACGATCCGCACGATCTTCGCCCAGGCCGTCCGCAATCAGCTGAACGTGGTGGTCGACATGCTCGCACGGCAGTTTTCCCCTCGGTCAAGGCCATGCTGCTGGAGGCAGCCGGAGACATCACAGCGTTCGCGTACTTCCCTCCCGCGCACTGGAAGAAGATCTGGTCGACGAATCCACTGGAGCGCCTGAACCGGGAGATCAGACGACGGACCAACGTCGTCCAGGTCTTCCCCAACCCCGCCGCCTCTGGACCGACTCGCCGCCGTCCTGATCGAAACAGCTGCCGTGACTACACCGCCCAGCGGGACGTGACCGTTGAGTCGGCAGGTCAAGCCCGTACCCGGGCTCAGCGCCGGCAGGACAGGGTACGTCGTGTCGAGAGCTGTTCCGGACGGGCGTGCTGGTCACTTCGCACACCGAACAAGGAGAGATCTTGCCCACCCATCCGCTCACGTCAGACGGCAGTGAACTCAGCTCGCTTCAGCATGATTTGCCATTCGACCCCACCTACGGCTACGACCTGCCGCGCCTCCTTGCGATGGGGGCTCCGCCAGGCCCGGACGGCTTCGCCGACTTCTGGCAGGAGCGCTACGCGAGCGCGCTACACGTCGACCCGGCGCCTCGGATCGAGGGACCTTGGGCCACGGTGGATGGCGTGCGGGTCGCCGATGTCTCGTACACATCCGCCGACGGCGTCCGTATCGGGGGGTGGCTGACCGTCCCTGCCGATGGCCGCGTTACGCAGGGCTGTGTGGCGACACACGGATACGGAGGCCGGGCGGCCCCGGCCCCCTGGCAACCCCCGCCCGGGACTGCGACCATCTGGCCCTGCCTGCGCGGGCTCGGAACGCGGAGCCTGCTGCCCGGCGTTCCCTCGGACTCGGCGGGGCACGTTCTGCACGGCATCGGCGCCCGGGAGTCGTACCTCATCGGCGGGTGCGTGGCGGATGTCTGGTGTGCGGCCACCGCACTGCTGCGGCTGGTGCCGGAGGCTGCCGGGCGGCTGACGTACCTGGGCACGAGTTTCGGCGGCGGCATCGGGGCGTTGGCGCTCCCCTGGGACGACCGTTTCCATGCCGCCGGCCTTACGGTGCCGACCTTCGGAAACCATCCGCTCCGGGTGACACTGCCGTGCACGGGCAGCGGAGAGTCGGTGCGTACGCGGCTCGCCGAGGATCCCTCGGTGCTGGACGTCCTGGCGTACTTCGACGCCGCGACAGCGGCCCGGCACCTTCACATCCCAGTGCATGTGGGTGCCGCCCTGTTCGATCCGGCGGTACCCCCACCGGGGCAGTTCGCGGTGCACAACGCACTGGCCGGGCCGCGCGAACTCTTCGTTCTGCGGGCGGGGCACTTCGACCACCCGGACGAGCGGGCCGAAACGGCGGCCCTGGAAGAGGTCCAGCGACGCTTTCTGTCGGGGGCGGACTGAGTGGTGGCATCGCGCCCTACCGCTTCACCGCCTCCCGCGCGGACGCGGTACGTCTCCGGCCGTCCGGTCGCCCGTGTCGCGAAGGACCTGGGCATCCACAAGGAGGCCCCGCGCGGCTGGGTTCACCAGGCCGAGGCGCTCAACGGTTCCTTCAAGGCTACGAAACTCGGGGCAGCTCAGACTGCCCGGTGAATACCGGCAGTCCGCGACGTCACCCGCGTCCGGCCCGAGTGACATCGCGGAACTGCCACTGTCGCTGATTTCAGGTACGGGCGTCGATCATGCGCGATATGCTGATGCAGATTGTGCAAGCGATTTGCAAAACGAGGAGGGTCATGGCTACGCGGGCGACTGATGTCGGGACGAACCAGAGCGTCGAACGAGCGGTCTCGGTGCTGCGCGCACTCGACTCCGGTCGGGCCGAACTCCGTGTCTCCGATGTCGCCGAGCTCACCGGACTGGGCTCGTCGACCACCTCTCGCCTGCTGTCCACCCTGGAACGCCTCGACATGGTCGAACGCGATCCGGTCAGCAACCTCTACCGGCTCAGCCTCGGCCTCCTCCCCCTCGCCGCCACCGCCACCAACCGCCACCCCGTGCACCGGGCCGCCCGCATGGTGCTCCAGGACCTCGCCACCCGCACCGGGCTCGGGGCCAACGTGGCCGTACGCCGCGGTACCGAGCTGATGTTCCTGTGCAATTTCGAGGGCCCGCGCGCCCCCAAGTCCTATACGCAGGCCGGACACACCGCCCCGCTGCATGCCACGAGCATCGGCAAGTGTCTGCTCACCGGACTCGCCCCCAAAGAGCGTCGCAAACTGCTGGCAGAGCCACTCGACGCGCACACCGAGTACACGACCACCAGTCACGACCTCCTCGACACCGAGATCGACACCGTCCGGCGTACCGGTTACGCCGTCGAAGCCGAGGAGCGCGCCCTGGGCCGCGCGTCCCTGGCCGCGCCGGTCCGTGACGCTTCGGGGGACGTCGTCGCCGCCATCTCCCTGTGGGGCCCGACCTCGCTGCTCGGGGACCGCTCCGATACCGAGGGGCAGCGCCTCGCCCTCGTACGCGAGGTCATCGAGGCCGCCGACGCCATCAGTCAGGCACTTGGCGCGCTCTGACGTACATGGCGAAGGGGTCCGATGAAGGCTGATCAGCCTCCACCGGACCCCTTCGTCATGTGGCTATGCGCCGTACGCCTTGAAGGCGATCACGTGCGCGTGCCGTGCCCCGTGCGTCGCGTCGACCACGAGCCGTAGTGCGTCGGTGCGTACGGGGCTGCCGTCCGCGGCCTTCAGTTCGTGTACACGGTGGCGGCGTCGGTTGTCCGTCACCGTCAGGAGTGTGTGCCAGGTACCGGCAGCGTCGCGGCTCTGGATGCGATAGTCGCGTACGAGTTCCGGCATGACCTCGTACGGGGTGCGGTGACGGTGCAGGTTGTTGAGGTATTCGTCGACGTCGTCGTCGAACACCAGGCGCGTTTCGGCGAGTTCTTGCTCGTTGGGCCAGTCGAGACGGAGCCACTCAGCGGCGTCCTCCGGTGCGGAGGACCACATGTGCGGGCCGCCGTAGGGACGTTGGTATCCGCCTACGGCCCGTTCGGGGCGGAATGCCGTGGTGTCGGGGGCCGCCCGAAAGGCGAAGGTCTGGCGGCGCAGGCCGCGGGCCTGCCATTCCAGGACCAGTTGTCCGTCTTCTTCCGGGATGTCGTGGTCGACGGCCGCGTCTCCCTCGGCCTTCCTGCGCAGGGCGAGGACACCGTCGGTGCGTTCGGGGAGGAGGACCAGGGCCGTGTCCGCGCAGGATCGGACGATGAGGATCGCGTTCTGAGGGGTGTCGGGGTGGTGGTCGAGGCGGGCCGTGACCCAGTGGGGGCCGTCGGACGGGACGGTGACAGTGGTCGTGAGGAGGTGGCCGGCGGGGACCGCGTTTTCGGGGTGGCCCGTGCTCCACAGTTCCACGGTGAGTTCGCGGGACTGGCCGTTCGGGGCGCCGTGGACGAGGAGGTCCACCGTGTCGAGTGCGGGGTCGACCGGAAGCAGGAGGGCCAGGTCGCGGGTGAGGGGGTACGGGGTGCCGGGCGCGGTCGGTGTGGGTTCGGCAGCCAGACGGGTCAGGCGGGAGGAGGCGGTGACGCGGGCAGTGCGCGCCAGGTTGTCGGGGTCGTCGTCGGCGAGGCCGATCACGGAGGCGTCCTGGCGCAGCAGGGTGTGGCGTACCAGTTCCGGTCGTTTGGTGGCGAGTTCGCGCGGCGTGAGGCCCTCGGCGACGCACAGGGCCGCGGCGGTGCCCGCGGCCTCGCCGAGTGTCGCGCACGTGGCCATGACGCGGGTGGCCCCGAAGGCGATGTGGGTGGCGGAGATGTTGCGCCCGGCGAAGTGCAGGTTCGTGACGTTCGCCGAGTACAGGGAGCGCAGCGGGATGTGGAAGATGCCGTCCGCGTATCGCTGGCGGGCGCCGGGCTCGTCGGCGTACATGCCCTGTACGGGGTGGAGGTCGACGGACCAGCCGCCGAAGGCGATCCGGTCGGCGAACTGGCGCTGCTGAAGGATGTCCTGCTGAGTGAGGACGTAGTCGCCGAGGAAGCGGCGGTACTCGCGCTTGCCGGGGAGACTGCCGACCCATTCCAGGGTGAGGTTCGCCGCGTCGGGGAACCGGCCGGAGTTCTTGATGTGGTCCCAGACGCCCATGATCACGGCCTGGAGCTCGTCGCGGATGCGCTCGTTGTCGTGGACGGTGTCGAGTTCGCCGCCCCACTCGATCCACCAGTAGTCGCAGCCGTTGTCCCCGGTGCGCAGGATGCGGTTGCGCAGGATGGGCGTGGTCGACAGGTCCTTGGCGTAGGCGGGCGGTACGAACTTCGCCGGCCGGCCTGTGTCCCTGGTGTGGAAGAGGATCGTCGAGCCGAGCAGCGCCTGGTCCGCCTCGGCCGGCGCCCAGGGCTCGTCGAACTCGGTCTGTGCCTCGCGGCCTATGCGGTAGCGGGCGCCGGCGAGGTGGCCGAGCAGGCCGTCACCGGTGCAGTCGAGGAACTGGCGCGCGTGGAAGGTGATGCGGCGCTCCGAGCCCATCATCCAGCCGGTGCAGGAGTGCACCTCGCGGCTGTCGTCGGGGCCGCTCGCGTCGACCTCGCGTACGTCGGTGTTGAGGTAGAGGTCGATGTTCGGTTCGGCACGGACGGCGTCGAGGACAACCTGGTCCCAGTAGTAGGGGTTGCCCTCGGGGTTGCGGTACTGGTTCTCGGTGTACAGCTCGCCCATGATTCCGGTCTCGCGGGCCCAGCGGTGCACGCCGTGTGCGGTGGCGCCGCAGACCCAGACGCGGATCTCGCTGCTGGCGTTGCCGCCCAGGACGGGCCGGTTGTTGACCAGGGCGACGCGTCGGCCGAGCCGGGCCGCGGCGATGGCCGCGCAGGTCCCCGCCAATCCGCCGCCGATCACGGCGATGTCGTAATGGACCTCTTCTTCCCGCACGGTGCGGCCTCCTTGGTGTGAAGCTCGGATACTCCCCGGCAGCGGAGCGACCTTGAACGTACATCACATCCATATTGTGCAACCACTGTTCAGTCCGTGGGATTCATTGTAAGTTCCGGATACGGCCACCGACCTGGCTGTCGCAAGCCGAAGTTCAAGTTCAGAGCAGGTGGGGCGAGTTCGCCGGTCCTGCACAGAACCGGCGATTCGCCGACCAAAAGGGTTGACGCCATCGCACGATATGGAGAACGATCCCGCATGCTGCAACTTGCATTCAATGGAGCATGGATGGCGTTCACACAGGGCCCCGGCGCTCCCGCCCCGTTTGAGAGGACACACCCATGAGTACGGCCGCACCTCCCCAGAAGGCGCCCCCGCCCCGTCAGCGGACCGGCGGACGGCTCTCCAACGGTGCGTTCGCCCTGCTGCTGACCGCACCGGGACTCGCCCTGTTCGCGGCGATCATCTTCTACCCGCTGCTGTCGGCGCTGTTCACCGGCTTCTTCAAGCAGGATCTGCGGCTGCCGGGCCGGGAGTTCGTCGGCCTGGACAACTTCACATACTGGCTGGACGGCGACTTCCTCACGATCCTCGAGCAGACGCTGATCTTCACCGTCGGCGCGACGCTCGTCCCCTTCGCGCTCGGCTTCGCGCTCGCGCTCGCGCTGAACACCGGCCTCAAGGGCAGCGGCGTCCTGCGCGGCCTGTTCCTGTTCCCCTGGGTGATCCCGGGCGTGGTGGTCTCCTTCCTCTGGATGTGGATCTTCAACGCAAACTACGGGGTTCTCAACGGCGTCCTCATGAAGACCGGAATCATCGACGAGTCCGTCGCCTGGCTCGGCCGGCCCGGCACCGCGATGCTCGCCGTCATCGTCACCAAGACCTGGGCCAGCTTCCCCTGGATGATGGTGATGCTCCTGGCCGGTCTGCAGACCGTGCCCAGGGAGCTGCACGAGGCGGCCTCGATGGACGGGGCGGGCTCGATCCGGCGCTTCTTCGCCGTCACCTGGCCGCAGGTCCGCGGTGTCGCCTCGATCGTGCTCCTGCTGGAGTTCATCTGGAACTTCCAGCACTTCGACACCATCTACGTCCTCACCGGCGGCGGACCGGCCGGCACCACCGAGACGTTCGCGACCGCCGTGTACCAGACCGCCTTCAAGGGCTTCGACATCGGCCGGGCCACCGCGCTGGGCGGACTGTGGATGCTGCTCCTGCTCCTCCTCGTCGCCGTCTACCTCAGGATCACCGAGCGGAAGGGCGACGCCTGATGACCTCCACCACCTCCACCGCGCTGTCCGCCGTCGACCGGCCGCGGCCGTCCGCCACGCGAGCCGGGCGCGGCGCTCGGCGCCGTATACGCAAGGACCTGCTGCGCTCGCGGATCGCCGCCTGGAGTGCGGTCGTCGTCATCGGCGCCTTCGGTCTGCTGCCGGTCTACTGGCTGCTCGCCACCGCGCTGAGCACCCCCGAGTCGACCTTCCAGTTCCCGCCGAAGCTGATACCCACCGATCTCACCCTCAGCAACTTCACGGCCCTCGCCGAGAACGACCAGCTGATCAAGTACATGATCAACTCGCTCATCGTGGCCTCGATCACCGCCGTGCTGAGCGTGGTCGTCGCCACGTACATGGGCTACTCGTTCTCCAAGTTCCGCTACCGCGGGCGCCGGTCGCTGATGCACCTGGTGCTGGCCTCCCAGATGTTCCCCCAGGCGCTCCTGCTGGTGACGCTGTACACCGTCTTCTCCAGCTTCGGCATGCTCAACACGTACACCGCCCTGGTGCTCTCCTTCACCACGTTCACCATGCCGCTGTGCGTCTGGATGCTGAAGGGCATCTTCGACACCATCCCGGACGCCCTGCTGGAGGCGGCGTCCATCGACGGCGCGTCCCGGTGGCGGACGCTGCACTCCATCGTGGCGCCGCTGGCCGCGCCGGGGATGATCGCCGCCGGGCTCTTCGCCTTCGTACGCGGCTGGAACGACTTCATCTTCGCGCTGACCCTGGCCGACAAGGAGAAGCAGACCCTGCCTCCCGGCCTCGTCTCCACCTACATCGGCGAATTCCAGACCGCATGGCCCCAGTTGATGGCGGCCTCGCTCATCGTGTCCATCCCTGTGGTCGTCGCTTTCATGTTCCTGCAGCGCTACCTCGTCGGCGGCATGACCGCCGGTTCGGTCAAGAGCTGAACCCGCGGGATCAGCCCGCGCCCTCACGTACCTACCCTCCCCCTTACTCCCCCATGGAGAGATCATGACCACCTCTGGCATCAGTCGGCGCGGCGCGCTGCGCATGTTCGGCATCGCCGCGCTCGGTGTGGCCGGCGCCGGTGTGCTCGGCGCCTGTGCACCGTCCGGCGCCGGCAGCACCTCCAACGGCGGCGACCCGAAGTCCAAGAACTTCGACTTCACCTCCTGGTCGCTCAACGAGGAGGCCGCCAAGCCCTCGATCGAGAAGATCATCGCGGCATGGGAGAAGGCCGAGAAGTCCACGATCCGCGCGGTCTCGTACCCGTACAACGAGTACCTGAGCCAGCTCACCCTCAAGCTGGGCGGCGGGGAGACGACGGGTGCGGTGCACCTCGACATCGCCTGGCTCGCCGCGATGGCGCAGATGGGCAAGCTGGCCGACCTCGGATCGGTGGCCGGCAAGGGCGGCTACACCGACGTGGCGCTGAACAGCGGCAAGTACGACGGCAAACAGTACGGGCTGCCGTGGAACACCGGATCGATCGGTGTGATCGCCAACTCCCAGCTCCTGGAGAAGGCCGGGATCAAGAAGCACCCCACCACCGTTGAGGAGTTCGAGGCCGCACTACGGGAGCTGAAGGGGCTCGGCGGCGGTGTCGTGCCGTATGCCGCTGCCACCAAGGTCGCGCAGCTCAAGGATATCTTCCCGTGGATGCAGACCTTCGGCTGCAAGCTGCTCGACGGTGGGAAGGTCACGATAGGCGACGACGCCTCGATCGACGCGGTCACCTGGTACAAGAAGCTGCACGACGAGAAGCTGATCGCCGCCGACGTGGACCGCTTCGACGCGCGCGCCCTGTTCGGGCAGGGCAAGGCCGCCTTCTACGACGACGCGATCATCGGCAAGGGCGTGACCTCCGCCCAGTCCAAGGACAAGACGCTGGCCGACGCCATGCAGCCGATGGAGCGTCCGGTGCTCAAGGCCGGGGACACGCCGCAGGCGCTGCTGTGGGGCGGCGTGATCGCGATCGTGAAGGGCAAGGGGCAGGACGCGGCGACCGAGTTCGCGCTGCACACCACCACCGACCAGGCCACCACCTCCGAGTACTTCGCCGCGCGCGCACTGCCGCCGTCCACCACCGCGGGTCTGGCCGCCCCGGAGGTCGCCAAGGACACCTTCACCACGGAGTGGACCGAGAAGATCACCAAGACGGCTACCGGCAGCCCGTTCTGGCAGTTCGCGCAGAATGCCCAGATCGAGGAGGCCGTCGCCAAGCAGGTGCAGGCCGTTCTCGTCGGCAAGTCGAAGCCGAAGGACGCGATGAAGCAGGCCGGCGAGGAGGCCGCCGCGCTCATCAAGCGCTGAGGCCCACCGCCGTAGTCCGGGCCCTGCGAACGTCGCACGAACCTCGCCGGGCCCTGCTCCGTACCCCGCACGACGACCGCGCCGGCCGGCCCTCGGGCCGCTGCCGTCCGCGTCACCTCCACGCCCGCGCACGCACCCGCGAAGGAGCTCATCTTGCGACGTCCCACGGTACGCACGTACACCGCCTCGGCCACGGCCCTGGCCGCCCTGCTCCTGCCCGTCCCGGCCGCCCGGGCCGACACCGTGCCGAGCAAGGCAGCCGCGGCGGCGGTGATCGAGAAGGTCCCGTACGCGATGGACTCGTCGAATCAGGCCGCTTGGTGGACGCCGGTCGCCACGTACAAGGGCCGCGGCCAGTACACGTACTTCGCCTTCAACGAGCCGGGCTCGACGGCTGCCACGCACCGGCCCGCCATCGCCCGGCGCGACCCGGACGGGGTCTGGAGCCTGCTGCCGCTACTCGACCGGAGCGGGGCGCAGGCGGAGTTCCCTGACGACAACGGCCACAACCAGCCGTCCGTCGCGCGGGACGGCAACGGACGTCTGCATGTGTTCGCCTCCATGCACGCCGACGCCTGGCGCTACTTCCGTACCGAGGCCCCCGGCGGGGACGTCACCGACCATGCGGCCGAACTGCCCGACCAGGGCCAGGGCATCACCTATCCGATCGTCGCCACGGCGCCCAACGGCGATCTGTACCTGGCCGCCCGTGTCGGCGCCGGCGCCGATCAGCGCCCCGGCAAGCTCTACCGCTGGGACAACGCAGCGGCGCGCTGGAGCGTGGTTGCCACGTTCGCCGGCGCGCTGAACCGCTCCGTGTACCCCGACGACCTGACGGTCGACAGCGAGGGGCGTGTGCACCTGCTGTACGAGTGGGCCAAGGCGCCGGCGACCGGGTTCCGCCACCAGCTCTCCTACCTGCGCTTCGACCCGGCGACTGGCGACTTCGCCGACAGTACGGGTGCGGCGCTCACCGTCCCGGTGACGCCCGACACCTCCGACGTGATCCAGCAGCTGACCACCGGCGAGGAGTGGAGCATCGACAACGCGTACGCCGGTCCTGCGGTGCAGAGCGCCAAGCTCACCCTCGACGGCTCCACCCCGAAGGTCGCCTACCGCTACCGCTCGGCCGACAGCGGCGGCAACTTCCGCGTGTACTACGCCTATCCGAGCGGCAACGACTGGGTCAGCAAGATTGTGTACGCCGGCGGACAGACCGCAGCCGCCCTCGGCATCACCTGGGACGAGACGGACACCAAGCGGATCTACTACGTGACCACCTCGGGCACCGACCGGGTCTTTGCCGCGACGCAGTCGGCGGACGGGGCCTGGACCGCGCAGTCCGCCGCGCCGGGCGTGAGCGCGGACCGGCTCGCGGTGCGGCGGGACTCGGACGGTCACGATGTGCTCTATCTTCCGGACACTGTGCACAACTCCCTCTATTACGGCTTCCATTGAGGCCGGTGCGCCGCCCGCGCCATCTGTACGGGGACGAAGCCGTCCCCGTACAGAACCCGCAAGCGGTCAGGTCGCGGGCTTGCTCGCCAGGTACTCGTCCAGCCCTTCGCCGGTGAGCGGGTAGTAGTCGGAGAGCAGGCCACCCTCGTCGAGGCGGCGGCGTGCGAACGCCTCACGGTCCTGGTGCAGGAGCGAGTCCTCGGCCAGCGGGACCGCGCGGTCCTGCGGTACGACCACGGCGCCGTCCTCGTCGGCCACGATCAGGTCCCCCGGCGTGACCAGTGTGCCGCCGACACCCACCGGCACATTGAACGCGGAGGGGAAGAGCTCCGTCTGCGAGGCGTAGTGCGGGGTGACTCCGGTACACCAGATCGGCACGCCGAGGGCCCGGATCCGGGCCGCGTCCCGCACCCGCCCGTCCACGACGATCCCGGCGCCACCGCGCAGCTTGAAGTAGCGCACCAACATGTCGCCAAGACATCCGGTGAAGTGGCTCGCCTGCGCCGAGATCACCAGCACGTCGCCGGGTGTGATCGACTCCAGCACCCCCCACAGCGGGGTCTTGCGCTCGATGTCCTCCTGTGCGGCGCCGTTGAAGACGTCCTCGCGCTGCGGCAGGAACTGCAGGGTCACCGCACCTCCGGTGATCTTGATGTCCGGTTCCCGGTGCAGCGGCACAGGCCCGTCGATGAAGGTCCGGGTGATGCCCATCTGGTGCAGCTTCGCGCAGGCGGTCGCCGCGCTCACGTCCTCAAGTGCCTCCACCATCCGCCGTGTCGGCCGCCGGAAGGACGAGGTGTGGACCGGCGACCGCATCGACTCGTAGGTCAGGGTCTCCCCCGCCGTCGACGTTCCTTGATCCCTGCTCGGGTTCATTCACGTGCCTCTCCGCGCGCTCCCCGCACGCAACGCCAGTGACATCATCGCCTATCGATGGTAGATAACCTCCTATCGATTAGTGCTGTCAATCCGTCAGGAGTCTTCCGTGCCCACTGCATCCGGCGGGTGGTTCGAGACCGCGCGCTTCGGACTGTTCGTCCACTTCGGCCTGTACAGCCTTGCCGCACGGCACGAATGGGTACGCAGCCGGGAGGCCATGTCCCAGGCGGCATACGACCGTTACCTGGAGCGGTTCGACCCCGACCTCTTCGATGCGCGGGAACTCGCCCGGGCGGCAAGGGGAGCAGGGATGCGCTATGCCGTGCTCACCGCCAAGCACCACGACGGATTCTGCCTCTTCGACTCGTCGCTGACCGATTACACCTCGGTGCGCGCGGCCGGCCGGGACCTGGTGGCCGAGTTCGCGGAGGCGATGCGCGCCGAGGGCCTGCGGGTCGGCCTCTACTACTCACTCCTCGACTGGCACCACCCCGGCTTCCCGGTCGACGAGCACCATCCGCTGCGCGGCTCGGAGGGCAGGCGGGAGGCGGAGGACTTGGCGCGCTACCGGTCGTACATGCAGGGCCAGATACGTGAGTTGCTCACCGGCTACGGACAGGTCGACCTGCTCTTCTTCGACTTCACGTATCCAGGTATGGGGCCGGAGCAGTGGGGGGCGATAGAGCTCATCGAAACGGTCCGTGAGCTGCGGCCAGACATCCTCGTGAACGACCGGCTGGGCGTACCCGGTGACTATGTGACGCCCGAGCAGTACCAGCCCGACCGGCCGCTGGAGCGCGACGGCGTGCCGGTGCTGTGGGAGGCGTGCCATACGCTCAACGGGTCCTGGGGCTACGACCGCGACAACCACGACTACAAGGACCCGTCCCAGTTGGTCCGCATGCTGATCCAGTCCGTTTCCTGCGGCGGAAATCTGATCCTCAACGTCGGCCCCACCGGAAGGGGTTCACTCGATCAGCGGGCGCGCGACACCCTGCGGGCCATCGGAGAGTGGAGCGCCCTGCACGCCCGCGCCGTACACGGTGCGGGACCTTCTCCCTTCCGGCCGCCGGCGAGCGTCCTGTACACGCAGCGCGGCCGCCGCCTGTATCTGCACCTGCTCGCCTGGCCGTTCAATCACCTTCATCTTCCTGGCCTGGCCGGGCGGGTGCGCTATGCCCAACTGCTGCACGACGGCTCGGAGATCGCCTTCCACGAGGTCGACGGCGCCCGCCACGAACACAACAACCTGGCACCGCCGAGCCAGCCGCCGGGCACCCTGACCCTGACCCTGCCCACCTCGCGGCCCGACGTACTGCTGCCGGTGGTCGAACTCTTTCTGGACAACGAGGAGTTGCATCCATGACAGGGCCGCTGAGTGAACGCCTGGCCCCCGTGAGGGAATCGCCTACTGGCGGGTAGGGGCCTGCCACGTCCTGGCGATCCTGGACCTCCTCGCGCAGACCGGCGGCGACGCGCTCGACGCGCGTGACCAGCCGCTGGGGTGCCCGGCTCGGGCAGCGGGAGAACGGGAGCAAGCGGTTTCGGCAGCACCCTTGAACATGCGGGATGCCGCCCATAGCATCAGTAATCGATAGGCGATTAATGTGAGCGCCTACCGGGACCCGACCGCACCGTTCGGACGCGGCACCCCTTCCCCTTCTTGCCGAACTCGAACGAACGCCTGCACTTGCACGTCAGCTATCGATTATTCACGACTATGCAATGGAGCGTGTCCGATGAGAACCATGTGGCACCGAGCCTCCGCACTCGCCGTGGCTCCGCTCGTGATGGCATCCGCCGTCGCCTGCGGGGGAAGCGGGTCCGACGGGGCCGCGGAGGGCACGACTCTCCGCATCATCGTCAACATCTCGCCGAACCTGACGGAGCAGTACTGGAAAGGCCTCTTCGCGAATTACGAGAAGAGCCATCCCGGCGTGAAGGTGAAGCTGGAGCTGACGGGGACGATCTCGGCCAATGCCAAGCTCACTCAGGACCTCGCCGCCGGCGACCCGCCCGACATCGCCCAGCAGATCATCCCGGCCCCCGACACGACCAAGCTCTTCGCCGACCTGTCCGACCAGGCCTGGACGAAGGACACACCGCTGGTCGACCAGTACGCCGTCGGCGGCAAGACGTACATGGTCGGCGTGGGCGAGCAGATCCAGTCGCTGGTCTTCTACAACAAGGCGGCCTTCGCGAAGGCCGGCGTGGACGCGTCGAAGATCCAGACGCTGGATCAGTTCACCTCCGCCATGGGCAGTCTGAAGTCCGCGGGCTACAAGCCGCTGCAGACCGCGGGCCAGTGGGTGACGGGCGGACAGTTCTCGATGATGGCCGACGCCGGTGTGCTCACCGAGAACCCCCAGTGGATCAAGCAGCGCAACGACGGCAAGGTCTCCTTCGCCGACAGCGGCTATGTGCCGTACCTGAAGCGCTACGGGCAGTGGATCGACAAGGGGTACCTCGAGAAGAGCGCGCTGGGGCTGACGTACGCCGACGGGCAGACGGCCTTCCTCAACGGCAAGTCGGCGATGTACATGATGGGTTCCTTCTTCGTGCCCGCGGCGGACGCGGCGAAGAAGAGCGACGAGATCGGTGTCTTCACGATACCGACCGACGGCGCCTACCCGTCCGGCCAGTTCGGCAACATCTCGAACCCCTACGCCGTGGTCAACCAGTCGCACCACAAGGCCGAGGCGATCGAGTTCGTGAAGTGGCTGGTCACCGACGAGGAAGCGATCAAGAGCCAGCTCGCCGCTGACGGCAATCTGCGCACGGGCTTCAGCTACCCGATGTCCAGCCTCGGCACCGCGGTGCAGAAGATCCTCGACAAGGCGCCGTCGGTGCTCGTGAAGTCCGGTGAGAACCAGCCGATCGCCGGGTTCAGCGACGAGCTCAACAAGCAGATCCAGTCCCTGTACACGGGCACCTCCGCGAAGGATGCCGCGGGCGGATTGGACAAGTGGTGGAACTCGCAGAACTGACGCAGCCGGGGCGGCGCTCCGTCGCCGCCCCGGCGGTCCCCGGCTCCGGCCGCAGGCGGGCCCGCTTCCGTGAGGCGGTCGTCACGTTCGGCATGATGGGCCCGGCCGTGCTCCTGTACACGGTGCTGACGATCGTGCCCGTGGGCGTGGCGATCTACCTCAGCTTCACGGACTGGGACGGCTTCTCCACCGCGAAGCTCATCGGGTGGGAGAACTACAAGCACCTCTTCGACGACCCGAGTTCGACGGACGCCTGGTACGTGACCGCGCTGATCACCTTGGTCGGCACCGCCCTGATGGTCGGCGCGGGCCTGGTGTACGCACTGGTCCTCAAGGGCCGCTCGCGTACGAACTCGTTCTTCCGCGCAGTCGCCTACTTCCCGCACGTGATCAGCGCGTTGATCCTCGGCTATCTGTGGGCGGCGATCCTCGGCACGAACGGGGCGGTCAACAACACCCTCGCCAAGTTCGGCATGGAGCCGATCGGCTTTCTCTTCGACGAAAAGTTCGCGCTGTACACGCTGATCGGTGTCATCGTGTGGGCCGGATTCGGCTTCAACGTCGTCCTGTTCGTGGCCGCCCTGCAGACCGTCCCGGCCGAGCTCCTGGAGGCCGCGGCGATCGACGGCGCCAGCAGGCGGCAGATCAATCTGCGCATCGTGATCCCGATGATCGCGCCCGTGGTCACCGTGGCGACCGTACTGAACCTGGTCGGCCTGCTGAGGGCGTACGACATCGTGGTCAGCCTCACCGGCGGCGGTCCGGCCGGCTCGACGCAGACCTTCACCTATCTCATTCTCGCCCGGTCCTTCGAGGGCACCAGGGTCGGCTTCGCAACGGCCCAGGCGGTCTTCCTGATGGTCGTCTCCGCCGTGCTCGCCCTCGTCGTGACCGCGCTGCGCAACCGCCAAGACCAAGCTGCGACCGGTTAGGAGCCGATGGTGGTCGTCACTGAACCAACGGTCCACGACAGACCGCGGATCGCACCGGTTCCCGCCCCGGAGGTCTCTCTGATGGAACAGCGGGAGTCCCGCTCGCCCCTGCGCTGGGTGCTCCTCGGCCCGCTGTTCGTCGTCATGATCGTGCCGGTGTACCTGCTCGTCGTGAACGCTTTCAAGTCACAGCAGGACATCCTCGACAGCCCGTTCTCGATCCCCCTGAGCGGTCTGACCTTCGAGCACATGTCCGCCGCCATCAGCAATCCGCAGTACAACGTCATCGGCGGCTACGGCTTCACGCTGTTCCTCGTCGTCACCGTGGACGTGCTGTGCATCGCGCTGGCGGGACCGGCGGCGTACGCGATCGCGCGCAGCCTCAAGAAGCGGACGCAGCTGGTGCTGCTGTACTTCCTGGCCGGCACGTTCATCCCCGGCGCAGCCGTGATCATCCCGGTGATCTACGTACTGCGCGAGGTCGGCCTCGCCAACACCGTGACCGGTCTGGTCGCGCACGACGTGGCCTCGACGCTGCCGGTCAGCATCTTCCTGTTCGTGGGCTTCATCCGCACGATCCCGGTGGACATCGACCATGCGGCGACGATCGACGGCGCGGGCCGCTACCGGACGTTCTGGACCATCATCTTCCCGCTGATGCGTCCGGCGGTCGTCACCGTCCTGATCCTCAACTCCATCGGGATCTGGAACGACTTCATCTCGCCCCAGATCCTGCTCAGCCCGTCGTCCGGTCACTACACGGTGACGACGGCGATCTACGCAGGCATCAGCCAGTACTCCACCGATCTGACGAAGGTGTTCCCCAACCTTCTGCTCGCCGTCGCGCCCGTGATCGTCTTCTTCATCTACATGCAGCGCCACATCATCAGCGGTCTGACGGTGGGCGCGGTGAAGGGATGAGCGAGCGGATCGTTCCCCTCCAGAGAAGAAAGGACCATCCAGTGTCGAGGAGATGGTGGCCACGCCCCGGTAAGGGGTCGTGGTCCGCAGCCGCCCTGCTCGCTTCGCTGTCCGTGGTGGCGGCCGCCGTTCCGGCCACCGCGCACCCGCACAAGCCCCGGGCGGGCGCGGTCTATTACGTCGCTCCGTCGGGCCGCGACTCCAACAAAGGCACCACCACGGGTCAGGCATTCCAGCACATCCAGCGGTGTGCCGACGTCATGGAGCCCGGAGACACCTGTCTGATCCAGTCCGGTACGTACGCCGAGACCGTCGCGCCGGCCCGGTCGGGCACCGCCTGGCTGCCGATCACCTACCGGGCGGCGCCAGGGGCGAAGGTGACGCTGAGCGGGACCGCGCCGGTGCGCGGCTTCTCACCCGTCACCGGCGCGGACGTCATGGAGATCGCCAAGAGTGATCCGTACGCCCAGAACTCGGCGTTCAGCGACGCCGTGGCGGCAGGACACGTCTACAGCACCTCCGTCGACCTGGGCTCCGACGTGACGACCGTGCAGGTCTTCACCGACAAGAAGGCAGGCGTCGAGGCGCAATGGCCCTACCCGGGACTCGACCTGCTCGAGCCCACGCTGCAGTACGCGGGTGCGGGGAGCGCGGAGGCGACGATCGCGGACGAGGCCCTGACTCGGCCCGCCGGGTACTGGGACGGCGCGCGGGCCCTGACCGGCTACTGGTACGTCTCGGCGACCGGCATGGTGAAGAGCTCCGCCGTCGGCTCGGTGACGCTCGACGTGGCGCCCCCGTGCGTGCACAAGATCGTACCGAAGGAGACGCGGTACGCCCTCGCCGGAAAGATCGGTGAACTCTCCCGCCCCGGCGAGTGGTTCTACGACCCGGCCGCCAAGCGTCTGTACCTCTACAGCGAGGACAGCCCCGCCGCGCACACCATCGAGGCGAAGACCCGGGCGCTGGCCTTCGACCTGACGGCCGCGAGCCACACCACGGTGACGGGCGTCGGACTGTTCGCCGCCACCATCAAGACGGGCCCGACCAGCACGGGCGTGACGCTGGACGGGATCAACGGTACGTATCTGTCGCACTACACCGACATCACGCGCGGCGCGACGGACTGCGGCAGCACGGTGACGCGCGGCGTGGGTGACACGGGCATCGTCCTCGACGGAACGTACAACAAAATCGTGAACAGTAATCTGTCGCTGAGCGCGGGCAACGGCATCGCGCTGCGCGGACAGAACAACACCGCCACGGACAACGTGATCCACGATGTCGACTACATGGGGACGTACGCGGCGGGCGTCGCCGTACAGGGCAACAGTCAGACGGTCACGCACAACACGATCAGCCGGGTCGGCCGAAGCGGCATCAACCTCCAGTGGAACACCGTGGAGGGCCTCACTCCGGGCAAGGACCTGATCGCGTACAACGACATCTCGGGGTACGCCCGCCTCAGCCTCGACGTCGCCGCGATCTATACCTGCTGCAGCGCCTTCATGATGGGGACGTCCATCGATCACAATGTGCTGCACGATCCGGAGCCGGCCACGACGCTCACCACGTTCGGGATCTCGGGTGTCTACGCCGACAACGGGCAGAGCGACCTGGTGATCGCGAACAACGTGGGCTGGGGCAACCGGGAGGGCACGGTGATGCTCAACGGTCTGGGCACCGGCTCGCACAACAACGGTGTGTACAACAACACCGGCGGAATGACGCTGTTCTACGTCAAGGAGCCGGGACAGTCGACCGGCACGAAGATCTACAACAACATCGGCACCATTCGCGGTCTGACCGGTGCCACCGACGGCGGGCTCGTGCTCTCGAACAATCTGCCCGCCGAAACCGATCCGCTCTTCGTCGACGCGGCCCGGCACGACTACCGGCTGACCGCCGACTCTCCTGCGCGCAACCAGGCGATCGCGCTGCCGGGCATCAATGACGGCTCGACGGATGCGACGCCGAGCCTCGGCGCCCACCAGTACGGAGCACCGAAGTGGGCAGCGGGCGCACGCCGTTAGCCACGACCTCTTCCCCGCAAGAAGGCCCGAGCCGGATGCCCGGCTCGGGCCTGTGGCTCTGCGGTGGTGCTCACTTCTTGGCTGCGGCCTTGCGCGGCTTCCTCTTCACCTCGCGCGCGTCCGGGACCGGTCCGCGGCCGGCCGCGTGGTCGGCGAACGCCGCGGCCGCCAGCTCGGCGTCCCCGGACCGCAACAGTCCGACGAGCCGGCCGTGCTCCTCGGCCATGGCGCTCCAGTCCCCCGCGAAGAGGGGGTCGGAGATGGCCCGCAGGGTCCGCAGGCTCGGCTCGATGACCTCCCACATCCGGGCCAGGAACGGATTGCCCGCGATCTGGCTGACCACAGTGTGGAACTCGATGTCGGCGTCGCGGAACAGGCTCACATCATGCGCGGCGACGGCGTCCCGCATCCGCTCGACCAGCGCGTCGAGCTCGCGGAGGTGGTCGTCGGTGAGGTGTTCGGTGGCGAGCTGCGCGGCGAGTCGCTCCAGCGGTTCGCGTACCTGTCGGGCGTACTCGGCGTCCTGCGCGGAGAT
This sequence comes from Streptomyces sp. Ncost-T10-10d, assembly GCF_900091955.1. GTDB lineage: Bacteria > Actinomycetota > Actinomycetes > Streptomycetales > Streptomycetaceae > Streptomyces. The sequence goes on along the minus strand of NZ_FMDF01000119.1, from coordinate 15,137 downwards.
CTCGACGACGAAGTGGCCGCGGCGCGGGACGTGCATGAGCAGGCCCTCACGGGCCAGACGCTTGACCGCCTCCCGCACCGGGGCCTGGCTCACCCCCAGGCGTCGGGCGATCTCCGACTCGACCACGCGCTCGTTCGGTGCGAGATCGCCGTCGACGACGGCCTGGCGGAGCAGCTCGTAGACCTGGTCGGAGATCAGGGTCTTGCGGAACCGGTCCTTGTTGGTGGCCAGCGTGGAGACGAATCCAGCCGACGCATTCGATGCCATGAATTCCCAATCCTGCGATGGGCGAGCCAGTTATGTCATGGTACGCGCTCATCGTCTATCGATGGAATCTCGGTGGGGGCGCAGGAGGAAAGGATCCCGAAAGGTATCAGGCCACGCTGTTCAGCTGCTTGGCCAGCCATTCCGATTTCACGACCTCGTGCGTGGGGCCGCCGCCTTCGTGATCACTGAACGGATAGGTTCGTATGCGCTTGTCGGCCTGGTCCACCTCGCCTTCGGCGCCGTAGTGGTTGAACGCCGCGTACCCCATCGAGGGCGGACGGATGCGGTCCATGAGTCCGACCGAGAACAGGGTCGCGTCGCGGTTGGAGCGAAGTCCCCCTGTTCACTGAGGGTTTCGCGCCAGAACGCGTCGAAGTCGTCGGGCTCGTCCAGAGCCGGGCGATATCGCTCCAGCTCTTCCAGGGGCAGGTCGAACAACGCCATGTCGCATCTCCGCGGAGGCCGGTTGGGTCCGGGTAGTTTTCATCGCCTATCGATCACCGAAGGAATCGAATCAGGGTGCTTCGACGACTGTCAACCACGCAGTCCGTACACCCGGACGGCGTTGGTGTGCAGGGCCCGCTCGCGCTCGTCGTCCGAGAGCCGGTCGAGACCGCGGCAGGACAGCTCCAGGGAGTCGGCGCGGCTGCCGCGGGGCAGGCAGATCGGCCAGTCGGAGCCGATGAGGCATCGGTCGGGGCCGAGCGTGCCCACCACGTGCCTGACCAACTCCGCGGTCCGTTCGGGCGGTGCGCCGTGCTGCTGGGTGAGCAGGCCGGAGATCTTGACGACCACGTTCGGCACCGAGGCGGCCCGCTCCAGGTCCCGGTACCACTCCCCCGGGTTCGTACGGAGGTTCGGCGGGTTGCCGAGATGGTCGACGACCACGGTGAGCCCAGGGTGCCGGGTGGCCGCCTCGGCCGCTGCCCCCAGCGCCCCGGAGCCCAGATTGAGCTCCAACACCAGTCCGGCCGCAGCGAGTTCGGGCACCAGCACGTGGGCGTCTTCCGGGGTGTCCGCCCAGCTCGCACCGCCCAGGCGCATGCCGTTCGGGCGGCTGTCGCCCAGATCGCGCAGCAGGGCGCGGAAGCGCCGGGGGCCGCCGTCGCCGTGGACGTGCAGGTTTCCCACGTACCCCGCGACGAGGTCGGGGCGGCTCATCCGCCATGCGCGCAGGGCAAGCGTCTCGCCGGCGTCGCCGCGGGACGCCTCGACCAGGATCGCCCCGGTCACGGCCGCATCCGGCCTCGAGGCACCCAGGTCGTCGATGCGAAACGCCCTGTGATGGACGCTTCCCGGGCGGATCCATGGGAATCCCGACGCCGGGTCCCACAGGTGCACATGGCAGTCGATCACGGTCGGGATCCTCCTGAGGTGCCGTTCCCGAGTATTGACAGGCTGGCTCGCGCCGGTGAGTCTAACCATCGGCTATCGATGGGCGATTGCGAGGGGCGGATGTTCTTGATGTCCAGGGACCAACGGACCAGCGGCTCGAACATGGGTGAAGGGGTGGGTCGATGACGGCCGTCACCGTGCCCGGTCCCCGGCTCCGGGCGACCCGCAGCATCGCCGATATGCCCCGCTGGGCCACGCTCCAGCGGGAGTTGCTCGCCTACCAGGACAAAGCCTGGCGGCTCTTCGCTGACCGCTACACCGAGGGCGACGGCCGCCTCGTCTTCCGGGACACGCTCGGCGTGGGCCCGGACGGCCGCGACGGCGTGGACGACTTCTACGAGCCGTTCTTCAACTGGCCCACGCTGTACGTCCTCGGTGGCAGCGCGGATCTCCTGGCGGCCGCACGGCGGCACTGGAGCGGCGTGACCGCGCAGCTCACCGAGATGGGCATGCTCCAGGACGGGTTGGAGCGCGGCTACGACTGGTTCCACCAGGGCGAGGGCCTGCTGCTCTTCTACGGCCTGTGCCTGGCCGACCCCGGCGACCCCCAACTGCGCGCACTGGCCCGCCGTTTCGCCGACTTCTATCTGCCCGGCGGACCGAACTACGACCCCGAACACCGGGTCGTGCGCGCACCGCACAACGGATCGGCGGGGCCGCGCCCGGGATTCAGCGACGAAGAGCCGTACTTCCCGTGGAGCCTCGCCCTGCACCCGTACGGGCTGCCACTCGACGCTATGGATGACGTCACGTCCTTCGACCAGCTCGCGGCCGACCCCGAGCGCGCCCGCTCCTACGGCCGTGCGATGTGGGACCGGATGGGCCGTGGTGACACGATCGTCAATCTGGCCGCGACGGGACTGGCCACGAATGCCTTTCTCCTCAGCGGCGAGCAGCGCTACGCGGACTGGGTGGCCGAGTACGTCGGCGCTTGGCGCGAACGGCTCGACGGACACGACGTCGTCCCCGACAATGCGGGCCTGAGCGGTACAGTCGGCGAATACCTGGGCGGCCGGTGGTACGGCGCACATTACGGCTGGTCCTGGCCGCACGGCCTCTCCCCCGTAGGCAGCGCCACCCTCGTCGGAGCCTCGAACGCGGCCCTGCTGACCGGCGACGCGGCCTACCTCGACCTGGCCCGCAACCCTCTCGATGCCGTACTGCGCCAGGGCGAGCAGCGCGGCGCCGACGGCCGGGGCACCCTGGGCGAGCGCTGGGATCCGCATCTGCGCGCGATGGACGCCGACCGGACGCTGATGGTCCCGCAGCGGCACAACGACTCCGGCTGGTTCGACTTCACCGTGATGCCGGGCCAACAGCCGCTGTCCCTATGGCACTTCAGCCGCGAGGCCCAGGATCAGGAGCGAATCGAGCGACTGCGGGCGGGCGCGAACTGGGACTGGACGACGGTGCACACCCAGCGCATCAAGGACGAGGCCGGGCACGAGGAGCCGTGGTACGAGTTCCTGCAGGGCCGAAACCCGGGCTTCCCCGAGCGCATGCTGCGCAGCGCCCTCGACTCCTGTGCCGAACGCGTCGAGGCCATCGAGAACGACCCGGTGAACCCGGCCATCGGCCCCGGCATTCTCGACATCCACCACTGGCAGGACCTCAACCCCGTCGTCACGGAGGCGCTGTTGCAGCTGACCACCGGTTCCCCTCAGGTCCTCTACAACGGGGGCCTCGCCCATATGCATCTGCGCTACTACGACGCCGCCGGGCAGCGGCCGGGACTTCCCGCGGACGTCGCGGCGCTCGTCTCCGACATCCGTCCCGACCGCACCGTCGTGGAACTGATCAACCTCGGCGGCACCGCGCGCTCGCTGGTGGTGCAGGCGGGCTCGTTCGCCGAACACGTCGTGCACACCGCGCAGGTCGACGACGGTCCCGTACAGGACGTGGGCGGCCCGTACTGCCGCGTGGAACTGTCCGGAGGCACACAGATACGGCTGACCTTGACGATGACTCTGCGCGGCGGGCGGCCCACCTGCGACGCCCCGGTCTGGGAGGTGTCGCGATGACCGGCCGACTGCCCTTCGAAATGCCCCGCCTGGGCATCGGAACCGCACCGCTGGGCGGCCTGTTCGAGGAGGTGACCGAGGCAGACGCGGCGGCCACGCTGGAGGCCGCGGCCCGCGAGGGGATCACGTACTTCGACACGGCACCGCGCTACGGGCACGGTCAGGCCGAGGACAGGCTCGGCCGCCTTCTGGCGCCGGCGGGCGTCACGGCGCCGCTGATCTCCACGAAGACGGGCTGGCTGCTGCGGCCACGGCCCGACGGCTCGCCCGGCGAGGTCATCACGGACTGGACGGAGTCCGGTATCCGCACGTCCCTGGAGTCGAGCCTGGACCGCCTGGGCCGGTCGTCGGTCGACATTCTCTATCTGCACGACGCGGACGACTTCCCGGAGGAGATCCGGCGCACGGCCTACCCGACGCTGTGCCGACTGCGGGACGAAGGACTGGTACGGGCGATCGGGTTCGGCATGAACCACAGTGCGCCGCTCGCCGCGTACGTGGCGGAGTTCGAGGTGGACGTCGTCCTCATCGCGGGCCGGTTCTCACTTCTGGACCACGACGCGCTCGGGACGCTCTTGCCGCTGTGCGTGAAGACCGGCACCTCGGTCGTCGTCGGCGGGGTCCTCAACACCGGTCTCCTCGCCGACCCCTCCCCCGGCGCAATGTTCAACTACCGCCCCGTTCCCGAGCAGACCCTGGCCCGCGCGCGGCGATGCCGGGAACTGTGTGCGGAGTACGGAGTGCCGCTCGCCGCGGCAGCGATCCAGTTCCCGTCCCTGCATCCGGCCGTCGGGTCGGTGGTCGTCGGCTGCCGGTCGGCCGCCGAGGTCACGGCGAACGCGGCGGCGTCGCGTTTCCCCGTCCCGGACGCACTGTGGCGACGGCTGGCCCAAGCGGGTTTCGTACCACCGGAGTTGGTGCCCGCCCAGAAGACTGTACCCGTCGGCGAACGGGCGGCCGAGTATGCCGCCGCAGATCCTTGCCGCCGCGATCACGCTGCAGGCCCTGCACGGGCTGTCGGACTTCGAGACGGTCCAGGAACTGCGGTGTGACCTGCGGTGGAAGGCCGCGTGCGGGCCAGGCCTCAACGACATGGCGTTCGATCCGTCGCTGCTGGCCTACTTCCGCCGCCGGCTGGCCCGCTCCACCCGGCCGAACCGGGTGTTCGAGGCCGTGCGGGAGATCGTCAAGGCCATCGGGGTATTCAAGGGCAAGCACCGGCGGGCGCTGGACTCCACCGTGCTGGACGACGCGGTCGCCCTCAGGACACCGTCACCCAGCTCATCGCCGCCGTCCGCGCGGTCATCCGGGAGGTTCCGGGAGCTGACCAGGTGGCAGCCGTGCAGTGCACCGCGCACGACTACAGCGACCCGGGCAAACCAAGGATCGTCTGGAATGAGGAGCAGGCCCGCGCCGCACTCGTTGATGCCCTGGTCGGTGACGCGCTCAGTCTCCTTGGGTATCTGCCCGAGCAGAAGATGGGTGAGAAGGCCGCGAACGCTGTCGGCATCCTGACCCTGGTCGCCGGGCAGGACGCCGAACCCGCCGAGGACTCCGACGGACGCGACGGGCGCTGGCGCATCACCCGGGGCACCGCCGGCGGCCCGCGCGGCACCGGGGCGACGCAGGAGGTAGGAGGTGGCGCCGTAGGTCTGCGGGGAGGCGTGCCCACAGAGGAAGACGACCCCGTTCCCGTCCAGGTCCTTCGGGTACGGGTACGGGTCCGAGTCCGCGGCCCACTCGTCGGCCGGCGGGTGGATGGAGCGGGTCGGGCAGGCGTGCGCCGCCAGGTACATCTTGTCGATGTCGGCCTCGGTCTCCGGCTGGCGGACGACGGTCCCCCGTACTCACCGCCTTCCTTGTACGCGATCATGCCGGGGGCGAGTTGACGGGCGATGTTGCAGTTGAGGCAGCGATCGTCGACGGACCAGCCCTCACTCTGCGCGTACTCCGGCTCGGTGCCGTTCTCCCCCTGGGTTCCCTGCTCTGCCTGAGTCGTGCTCATGACTTCTCTTTCTTCGGGTTGTCGTGCTTGTCGTTGTGCTTGAGACGGGTGTCGAAGAACGTGTCGATGCGCCGCCAGGCATCGGCGGCGGCTTCCGGATGCGGGCCCATACCGGTCACCCGGAACAGCGGGCGCAGGGGTCGCGGGCCGACTTCCGCATCGTTCAGGAAGGCGTGCCCGGCCTCCGGGTACTCCTTGACGTCGTGGACGACGCCGAGCTGTTCCAGGGCCGAATCGAGCCTGGCCGCAGCCCCCTTGAGCATCCGCTCCTGTCCGTCGTAGCCGGCGACCACGGGGGCGGGCTCCGGTCAGCGCCCGGTCCAACTCTTGCGAAATCCCCCCAAACAGAGAAGACGCCAGAGCACTGGTGCAATATCAGCGCCCCTTGCGGCACACGGAGGTGATCCTTTCTCCTTCGTCGAGGGTGAGTGGGCCCGCTGATTCCGGGCCCGCGACGGCCAGTTCGATGGCCAGCGTGCGTGCGTGCACATCCACGGCGGCCTCGGACAGGGTGGACAGATCCGAGATGGCGCTGCGGGCGCGGGCCCAGCCGGTGAGCATGATCGCGGCGCCGATCAGTGCGGCCGGCCACCAGAACACGGCGAGCACGGCGTACGGCCATGCCCAGGTTCCGGTGGCGGTCGCGGCGACGAACGCAGCGTGTGCCGTGGTGATTTCGGTACGCGTGATCTCGGGGAGCACGAGCCACAACCGGGGCCAGGTGAACGGCAGGTCCAGACCATAGCGGTCCAGGGCGACCCGTTCGACGGCGTTGATCCGGTCGCCCATCCATGTCGGCCGGTCCGGTTCCGCCAGCGAGAGCCGGTTGATCCGTTGCGCCGCCTGGTTGATGGCCCGTTGTTCCTCTTGCGTGCGGGATGCCCGCGGGCGGGCCTGCTCCAATGCACGTCTGTGTTGGACAAGACGATGCCAGCGCTCACGTCGTCGGGACGATTGCCGCAGCCGCAGCCGCAGCGGCCACGGCCACTGGCCCAGCCAGATCGCCCTGGTACCCCCGGCGAGCGCCTGGGCCACCAGACCGACGCCTGTGGCAACGAGCAGGACCGCGCAGGCCAGAATCACCTGGGTTCCGACGCCTTGGCGGGCGATCGCGGCGGTGAGGTTCGATACCATCTCCATGAGCATGTCTCGGTCCAGGGCGTGTTGGTGCCCGACTTGTGATCCGAACACGGCGGAGGCGGTGAACAGCAGCCCTGGCAGAACCAGGTAGGTGGCCCAGCGCTCAGCCAACTTTGTCGCGAGGGCGTCGAAGAACTTGCCCATCGACTACAAGCGGCACATCGGTCGGCCGGTCACGGAGCACCGCGGGACAGGCCCGGCTGGCGGCGGCTGGCGGACCAGAGCACACGCGTGGTCCGGACAGCCGTACCGCTCTTCGTCGGCCCAGCCCTGGCCACTGCCGGGCAGCCCCGAACCGAGTGCACGCACCGCACTGTCCAGACTGGTGCCCAGCAATTCCTCCAGCAGAGCCGCAATGGGGCGCCGGGCACGAGCCTCGGCCACGATGTGCCCCAATTGCTGCTCGAGCCCCGCATCCTGGGCACATTCCTCACGCAGCCTCGACAAGTCTTCACAAAAGAGGGCCAGCGCACGCTGTTCCAGAGTGCTTGTTTCGGGTCGCAATTCCACTGTCTCCCTCGTGAAACCCCAGCGGTGATGAGAGGATCCGATTCACCGTAGAGGTCCTGGGAGCTCACTGTGGCAGGTTTGTCCAACCGTAGTGATGGCGGAGCTCAGTTGCACGAGCTGGCAGCAGGCCATGCTCAGCGCTGGCTCGCGGATTCGGATGTGGCCGCTCTGCGCGCGGCGATCGACCTGCTGGAACGGGCCGTCGCAGCAACCCCGGTCGGCCACGAGCGCTTGGTCCACAGGCTCTTGTCCCTGTTCCTCCTGCTCCGAGACCATTTCGAGTTCAGCTCCGCGGCAGCCGACCTGGACCGAACGATCGAAGCCGGAGAACAGCTCGTCGCAGCGATGCCCACGTATCACGCATCCTGGGACAGGTGTCTCAACGACGTCGCCTCTGTCCTTGTCTGGCGATACGACCGAGCCCTTGATCCTTGTGACCTCGACCATGCGATCGAGTTGCGTGAGCGTGTGATCGCACAGGCTGCTCCGTCTTCTTTCCTTGCTCACGTGAATACTCGCACGGCTGCCCGCAGCGAATATCTCGGCCTCGTGAACGTATACGCGCGGCGGTACAACCGAACCGGCCAGCTGGCAGATCTCGAGCGGATCATCGAAATCCGGAAGCTGCCGATCGCCGGCACCGCACTGACCGATCCGGACGGCCCCACCTGGATGAGCGACCTCGGTACTGCCTACCGAAGTCGATATCACCACACCGGCGTTCTGGCAGACCTTGAACTGGGCCTGCGCCTCGGTGCGCGCGCCGCCGACGCCCTTGCGGATGGTGACCCGCGCAAGACCGAAATATGCCATGGTCTCGGCGACGGCTACGCGACCCTGTTCAAGCACGACCGGAGTCTGGTCACTCTCGGCCGAGCGATCGAGTTTCTGGAGCTCGCTGTGTCCATGCTCCCTGACGACCACGCGGACTGGTCATCGGCCGCTTCCTATCTGGCCGGGCTCTACGGGATGCGATTTGATCGCAGCGAGAAGCTGGCCGACGCGAAGCGCGCCGCCGACCTCGGTGAGCAAGCCCTCGCAGCGATTGCGGCGGAGCATCCGGATCTCGCGGTCACCTTGTCCCGTGTCGGAGTCGCTCACCTCAATCTGTTCAGCAAGACCAGGGAGCCGTCCTATGTGAAGAGAGCGGTCGAGCTTTTGGAGCAGGCAGCCCGCGCAACGCCGGCGGACGACCCACGATGGGCCGGCCGTATCGCCAATGTAGGCATGGCCTATCGCGGGCGCTTCGAGGTGGGCGGGATTCCGACCTCCCCGGAGCAACTACGCACTCTGGCCGGGCACATCACCGAGGCAACCAACGCTTTCCCCAGCGAGCAGGTCCGGGCCCGCTACGAGGTGGGCTCCTTGGCCCACGCACTGAACGAACACGGGCTGGCGGTGGAGCTGCTGGACAGCGCGGTGGCCCTCCTGCCGCCAGCCGTCCCGTGGGAGGCCGGTTGGCAGGACCAGGAAGGACAGATCGGCAGGTACCCGCACCTGGTGGGCGTGGGCGTCGCCGCGCACTGCGCACACGGCGATCCCGTCGGCGCGGTGGAGACCGCCGAATTCGGGCGCGGGCTCATGCTGGCCGACCAGCAGAACCTGCGCGCCGACTTGACCGAGCTCCAAGCTCTCCGCCCCGAACGTGCAAACCGGCTCCGGGAACTGCGCGCGCGACTCACCCCCGGCACGTCACCCGTCATGCCAGGCCCTGACTCCAGCGAACGCAGGGGCTTGCTGTCGGACTATCATGCTGAGGTCCAGGACATTCGCCGCCTGCGAGGGTTCAGCCGGTTCCTGTTGCCGCCCCAGCTGTCGGAGCTGCGATCCGTGGCGGACCGCGGACCAATCGTCTTGGTCAACTCCGGGCTGTGGCGCAGCGATGCCGTCCTCATCACGGCCGAAAACGATCCGATACTCATCCCGCTCACGGGACTCACGGATGAGGATCTGCGTGACAAGGTACGCGAGTTGCTGGACGCCACCGGGGACTCGAGCCCGCTGACTGGCACTCTGAAGAAGCGGCGTGTGCTGCATGGAATCCTGGCCTGGCTGAAGGATACGGTCGTCGCCCCGGTGCTCGCGGCCATGCACTCCGCAGGCGCCCTCTCGCAGCCCACTCCGCGGATGTGGTGGATGCCTGTCGGCCCGTTGAGCCTGCTCCCGCTGCACGCCGCCGCATTGGACACGGTGGTGTCCTCCTATGCGCCCACGCTACGGGCACTGAGCCAAGCACGGAACCGTCCGCCGGTCAGCGCACGACGACAGCTCACGGTCGCCCTCTCGCGAACCCCCGGCCTCAATGACCTTCCTGGCACGGCAGAAGAAGCGGCGAGCCTGCACGCGAACTGGCCCGGGACGACTGTTCTCGCCGACGAGCAAGCCACCGCGGAGCGAGTGCTAAACGCTTTGACCGAAGCCACATGGGCCCACTTCGCCTGCCACGCCGTCGCCGATCTCACCGCACCTTCACACGGCGGCCTGCAGCTGCACGACAGGCTCCTGCAGCTGCCCGCGATCAGCGCGCTGAACCTGCCGCAGGCGGAACTGATCTACCTGTCGGCCTGCTCGACGGCCAGCCGGGGAACCCGGCACGCCGACGAGTCGCTGCACCTGGCCTCTCTCTTTCAACTGGCCGGATTCCGGCACGTGATTGCCAGCCTGTGGCCACTCGACGACACCGTCGCAGTAGCGGCCTCCCGGGCCTTCTACGACCTCCTTCCCTCCACGCCGACCGCAGACGAGGCGGCCTTCGCCCTGCACCGGGTCACCCAGGACCTGCGTGCAGCACACCCCGACCGGCCCGACCTGTGGGCATCGCTCATCCACAGCGGCCCGTGATAGTAAGGAGCTACAAAGACATGGGAACCTCCAACATCAACGGACCCTCCAGCAAGGGCAATTACGCTCTCGTGACCACCCCCGCCGGGACAGTGACCGGCTTCTGGTTCCGAGAGCCGCGCGACGCCCAGAACATGGACTTGATCGCGGCGCTGCTCGCCAAGCACGACCAAACTCATCTTCTGAGCGTCAGCAGTCATGTCGTCGAGAACACAATCGACGACAAGGGCGGTGCCTTCGTGCTGTTCGACAACTAAGTGAGCGTTTGTTTCTTTGTTGTCCATTTCATTTGTGGTCAGGTGTCGCGCCAGTTGGGGGTGGTTTCGCCTGTGAGGCACCTGGTCATGAGGTTGATGGCGGCAATTTGGATCATGGCGGCTGATCGGTGCGGGAGGGTTTCGTAGTCGCGGGCCAGTCGGCGGTGGTGCATGAGCCAGCCAAGGGTGTGTTCGACGACCCAGCGTCGCTCGAAATGCCCAGAACATGAATTTTGCGCGGATCGACGGAACAGCAACACGGGAATTTCTGCTCTCAGCATCCGGAGCCGGTATCCAGCCGACAGTATGCGCACGGCCGGATTCGTCGGTGAGCTCGGCGAGGGCCTGCTCACCGATCTGGCCCTCAAGAAGTCGAGCCGGTCCGGGCGGGCTGGTCGGCCGGTGCCGCCGCCCAGTCATGCCTTCCACCCGTCAGCCGCCAGCGGTTGGGCTGGGCGGCGGTCCGCCTCTTCTTCCGGGAGGGGCGGACTCGCGCATCTGAGGCTATACACCCATCTGGTCGACGAGAGGTTTGAGCTGGGCTCTCCAGTCTGGTTGGCTGCTGCCGCCGCCCGGTCTACGCCTCGGCCGGCCAGCGAAGCTGCGGCCGGACGGCAATCTGCCCCCCTTCTCGGGGAAGGGGCGGAGAACGTCAAGCCCGGCGCTCGTCGGCGCTCCTGAACCACCACGCCCGCTCCTGCCCTTCGGGCAGGAGAGACGCGCAGGAAGACCTCGCACAGCGCGCCCCTCCGGCTTCTTCAGTTCTAGTGGTCCTCGCAACACCCCAGTTCAAGGGGCGCAATGGACTTCGAGATCCGGGAGAACCGGAGTAAGACCCACCGGCAAATGGGGGGTGGGAAAAGGAGCGGGGCTGGGTGCGTGCAGCTGCAAGGCGGAGGATTGAGACAGATGGGGTCTCCCCTGCTCGAGCGCAGCCGAGAGCTTGGGGAAGGAGCCATGGTGATTGACGACAACGCGGCAGATGCGCGTGCCCAGCCCCGCGACGCCGCCCCCCATTTGCCGGTCGGTCTAAGCCGAGTGGGAAGCGGCTGGTCCGTGAGCGGGACGCATACTTCCAGCTCATGGACCCGAGCTACAGCACACGGGAAGCCGCTCGGCTCGTCGGTATCAACCTGCGTACCGGCAAGCGGTGGCGCAACGGCTGGCACTCACCCCGCCGTAGACGCAGGCCGGTTCCTCCTACCCAGCGGGAGGAACCGGCCGCAACTGCATCCCGGTACCTGAGCGGGACCGAGCGCATCCACATCGCCGACCGGACCTGCAGGAGACGGGCGAGAAGGAGCAGGACCGGTGCCGCGATCCCGATGCACACGGCGGACGGGGCGCGAACACCAGTGTTCTGGCACCCATGGCGCCGATGGAGAGCGTCAGCGCGGCTTTGCGGCCCCTCCTGTCGCCATACACGCCGATCACCACGGCGCCGAGCGGGCACGTCACGAATCCGGTACCGAACACGACGAAGGCGCCAATCAATGCCGACTTGGGACCGTCGCTCGTGAAGAAGTTGCGGGTGATGGAGCCGGCGAAGAATTGCATCCGCGAAGCCCACACGAACGGCTGGCTCGGTGAGCGTTGCCGGGTCAGTGCCAGTCGCTGATCTTCACGTCGCGCGGCTCGGGGGTTCCTTCCCCGGTTTCAAGGAGCTGCTTGAGGCTCATCAGGAAGACGGCCCACTTGGTGCTGCAGTGGTGCATGAACTCGACCGGCTCACGCCAGCCCTCGTGCTTGAACAACACGATCGTGTAGTCGCCGTCCTGACGGAGGTCCCACTGCACGCTGGTGCCGATCCACTCCTGCGGTTCCACGACGTCCCAGCGGACGAGCCGGCCCGGATCGAGCTCGGCGACCTTCATGTCGACCCCGCCCGGCCCGAACCGGAACTCGATCACGCCGCCGACGTCGGTCTCCCCCGACGTCTTCTCGGTCCACCAGCCGGACAGGCCGTCCAGGGTGGTGAGCGCGTCGTACACCTGCTCCGGCGAGGACTGCTCGACTCCGATGCGTTGAAGGATGTCTGCCATCTGCGTGTTCCTCTCTACTGCTTCTTCTCGGTCTCGTTGTCCGTGTCCTTGCCGCGCTGGATCGTCTCGGCGATGCGCTTGATGCGCTGGAGACGGGAGCTCCAGGCAGTTCCGACGTCGGCGAGTTGGGCGACGGCGCGGGCGAGCTGGGCCTGATCGACGCGGAACTGCTTCTCGCGGCCGGCGGTGGTGGCGTGCACCAGGCCGACGCGGTCGAGAACGACGAGGTGCTTCGCCACCGCCTGACGGGTCACCGGCAGGTGCTCGCTCAGGCTGGTCGCCGTCCCGCTGCCTTCGCTCAGTAACAGGTCGAGCATCCGGCGCCGCGTCGGGTCACCGACCGCCGACCAGAGGTCGTCGTCCACCATCACGCTTATGCACCGGCTCCGACCTTCGCGGCGTAGGCCGGCAGCCGCGGCAGGTAGAAGTCCCAACCGGTTACGTGCTCGGCGTACTTGGCGGCGGCCTTCGCCTCGTCCCAGCCACGCTCCCGGAAGCCGCTCTCGGTCATCCGCAGGAGCGTCCCTGTCCCGGCGGGCTCGAGTTCGAAGACGACCAGGTTCGAGTTGCCCGGGGCGGCCGACTCCCCCTCGTCGTGGGTCCGTCGATGACAGATGAGAACGGCGGCTATGCCGACGAAGGCGAGAAAGTGTTCGGCCTTGCTTTCGTAGCGGCGGTGCAGACGTCGGCAGCCCGCCAGCCAGGACGTTCACGGTCCGCTCGACCACCCAGCGGTGGCGTCCGAGTCGCTGTGAGGACTCGATGCCCTTGCGGGCGATGCGGTGTCGGATGCCGCGTTTGCGGAGCCATCGCCGCAGGTCGTCGTAGTCGTATCCCTTGTCCGCGTGGAGCTTGCCGGGCCTTCGGCGACGTGGGCCTCGCCGGATCGGATAGGAGGGATGCCTCGCACGAGCGGCTCAAGGCCGAGGCTGTCGTGCATGTTCGCGCCGGAGATACCCAGCGACAGCGGCAGTCCGTGCCGGTCAACAACCAGGTGGTTTTTCGATTCCGACTTGCCGCGATCGGTCGGATTCGATCAGGTCAGTGGCCCCCTTTTGCGGCCCGGCGGCTGACGAAGTCGATGGCGCACCGGGACCAGTCCAGCTCGCCGCGGGCGCCGAGTTCATCGAGGACGACGCGGTGGAGCCTCGCCCAGACCCGGTCCCGGCTCCACTGGGCGAAACGTCGGTACACCGTCTGCCAGACGGACCGAACACCGGAGGCAACTGCCTCCACGCGCAGCCAGACGTCGCCACGAACACGATCGCGGCCAGCGCCTCACGGTCACCAGCCCGACGCCGTCCCCCACCCTGCGGACGCTTCACCTCCGTCGGCGGCACCACCCGCCGAAACAGCACCCACAACTCGTCCGGCACCAGCCGCTCAACCAGATCCGTCATGCACAGTTCAACGAACCACAACGCGGCGCCAGGTGGTCGGGTCCCAGCGGCTTCCATACCGGCAGAGCGTCTATCAGCGTCCGGCATGCCCCGTCGGTGTTGCCCCACCGCGCCAGCTCCCGTGCCCGTTCGACCGCTTCCCCGAACGGTCCGGCCGCCGTGTACCGGTACGTGCCGTTGCGTACCTGCGCCAGCGTCGCGTAGGCCAGCGACACCACGTCGTCACCGGCTCCCCGCAGGTGGAACATCAGCGTGGAGTCGTCCCCGTCCGAGCGCGCCGGGTGCCCGGCGACCAGCGCCGGCAGCAGCTCGGGCGCGTACTGCGGGTCGGTCACCACGTCCTCGAAGTACACCATGTAGGTCCGTCCGAGCAGGCGGCGTATCTGGTCACCCAGTCCGGCGGCCCGCGGTCCGCCGTACTCCTTTGCCTCGTCCAGCGCGTGCCCGGCCCGTTCCCAGTCGCCGCGCAGCGCCTCCAGCCGGGCCTGCTCCACCAGGGCGTCCAGCTCCCGCGTCGTGTCGTTGGCGAACTCCGACTCCCCGCCGGCCGGGAGTGCCCGCAGGCTGTGGAACTCCCGGTACATGCCCCGCATGAACTCGAAGAAGTTGGCGTACCGTTCGGGTGGCGCGGCCCGCCAGGTCGCCCACGTGTGCACGGCCCACTCGCCATCCTCGTCCACGTCCTCGGGATCCAAGAGCACGTGGATGCTGTCGGAGTCGACGTCGAGCTGGAGCCTGCGCCGCCAGATGTCCGCCTCCCGCCGCTCCTCGGGCCCGGCGTCCTCGTCCAGGTACTCCTCGAACATGTCTGCCAGCCCGGACTCGTTGTTGTGCCAGCGCGCATCCGCGACGGCGGCGTCGCCGGTGCCGCTGACAGTGCTCTGTGATGCCTGGCGGCATTGGGCGGCTACTGACGCTTCTCGTGGCCAACCCGATGACGTTCTTGCGTCGAACGGCAGATGTCGGACGACGTCAGAGCGTCAGTGGGAGACGACGCCGGATGCCAGTGGTCGGCGCCATGAGGTGTGTCAGTGGGCAGTGACGGCTCGGAGAGCATCCGAAGGCTGTACGCGACGCGGTCGGGGAGGACGTCGCTCATGTCGCCGCGGGTGACCATGCCGGCGGCGACGAGGTCTTCGAGGGCCTGACGCTGGGCGGCGTCGCCGGTGTCGATGCCGCCGTCGCCCCAGACGCGCAGGAAGACCTCCGCTTCGACGGGCTGGATCGGGTCGCGTACGGAGAGACGTGCGGCTTCTTCC
>NZ_FMDF01000091.1 GCF_900091955.1 Streptomyces sp. Ncost-T10-10d | reverse complement strand
TCCGGGCGAGACAGTGGACAACATGCTCACGTCCCGGGCGTTCGGCGGGCTCGCCAAACTCCTCGAGGCGCTGCGGGCGCACGACGCGAGGATCGTGGAGACCCTCGCGGAGCAGCAGGCCCCGAGCCGCTACAAGCCCGTCAGCAAGGACGAGCGCGGGAAGGGCACCGGCGGGAGCGGTGAGGGCTCCGGGGGCGTCAGCGCCCCGGCCAAGGGCCGCCGCCGCGCCGCACCGCCATCAGTTCTGCCCCTCCGGTCCAAGTGGGTCGGGCGAGTGCAGTGCGGCTTCGCACGTGGGCACGGCGGTATCGGATGGCGATGGTTGCTGTCAGTCATATGCCGATTCCGGTCAGTTGGATGCTGAATGCCTGGCATACCTGGGACCAGGGCGGCAGGACGTGCCGCCCGGTGCTCGACGCCGACTCGGCACCCCCTCCCGGGGCGGCCGACACATCAGAAACCGCTGTACGCCCCTCCGGGCCGCAAACGGCAGCCGCCCCGAACTGGGCCCGGGACGGCTGACAGGCGCTCAGAGAGCGCTACAGAGGCACTTGTAGGATCTCGCGTTCTGTTGCATATGCGTGAGGTGCTGACCTGGGGACATGCCTTCTGTCTCAGGGCTGTGTGTGCAAGATCAGTCTCACTGTGCTGGCAGATCCTCGCAGCCAGGTCGTGCGTCAATTGGCCGATCTCATCGCCGTCGGCAGATCTCGGGGAGCTGAGATGACACCCGCTCTTCAGCGCGACTTGGGCTGCGGGAGCGGACGCCCGAATGGCCTCCGCGCGCACTCGCCGTGCGCAGAATCAGGGGTTGAGCAACACCTTGATCGCGGTGATCACCGACTGCGCGGTACCGCGCGCCACAGGTCGGAGCCACAGACGCACGAGGCAACGACCTCAAGTCAGGCCGGCACCGGCGCGGGCTGGACCCGCTTCGCGTCCCAGGCCAGCCACACGCAGGCGGCCGCGAGCAGTACGCCGTGCGCGATCCGCAGCGCGGGCGGACCGAAGAACTGCGGCAGGAACAGCCCGAACCCGACCGCGAACAGGATCGCCGGCACCGTGCGCATCCGGGCCGCGACGAGGATCGCGGCCGCCGCCATGGTCAGCAACCCGAGCCCGAACATCGTCATCGCGAACGGGTTGTAGCGCATGTCCTCGGCCAGGTCGAGGACGTTCGACTGGTTGGCCATCGCATGCAGGCCGAAGTCCTCGGCGCCGTAGTACGGCAGCGTCAGGCCGGTGCCGATCCAGAACACGATCGCCGCCACGCGGTTGATCGACAGCAGTGCAATCGCAACCAGGATGAACCCGATCATCGCGCACAGGTGCGCGACGATCCACGCGGTGGAGCCCATCGCGGCGGCGGCACCCGAGGTGGTGGACTCGTCCTCCCACGGGCGGAGGGCGGGGTAGAGCAGGAACAGTACGCCTGCGACGGACAGCGGGATCCTCATGATTCGCTCCTCAGGCTGGCGAGATACATCTGGATGAGCTGGTCGTAGGTGTCGTCGAGGTCTTCCGGCAGGCCGAAGCCGCCCTCGGATTCGATGGACGCGAAGCCGTGCGCGAGCACCCGCAGGCGCCGGGTCGCGTGCACGGCCGCCGAGCCCTCGAGCCCGTAGCCGCGCAGCGTGGCATACATGACGCCGACGAGCTTCGCGCCGGCCGCCTCCTGGATCGGGTCGTGCAGCGGGTCCATCGGCAGCGCGGCGTACCGCTTCGGGTGCGCGGCGCCGTACGCACGGTAGGCGCGCATCAACCCAGTGACCGCCTCGTCGCCGCCGGTGCCCAGGACGGTCGTCGCGATCCGGTCGGTCATGTCCTCCAGCACCCGCGCTCCGACAAGCGTCTTCAGTTCGCCGAGGCTCGCCACGTGCTTGTAGAGCGACGGCGTGGCGACCCCGCAGCCGTGCGCCACGGCGGCGAGCGTGAGGCCGTCCGGCCCGTGCTCGTCCACGATGCCGAGCGCCACGTCGACCACGGCGGCCGGCGTCAGCGAGCTCTTAACAACCATAGCTCAGACGCTAACGTCATTAGCCAAGGGCGTCAATCGGCACCGGAGCCGGCGAGTGGATGATTCAGACCGTGGCGTAGCGGCCGCGACGGTGGACCAGGGCCTGGTCATTCGTCGTCGCCGACCGGCAAAAACCCGACACTCACTGCACTGACATCACAACGCCGAACCACCACCGACAAAAACCCGCACATCATCAACACGGCCGGAGAGGCCGAGGACGACCAGGAGCACAGGGGCGTCGCCGCGCTGCGCGCCGAGCGCTCCCTCAGCCCGGCAGCGCGAGGCGGGGCTCGGGACGCCTGTCGCGGCTAGATCAGTCCTTCGCCCAGTGCTGAGTCGACTTCGACGGCTCGCAGGACGCCAGGGCCGGCCAGCCGGAACTCTCGTCGAGACACGTGCTGCTGGACAGGTTCACGACGGTGCTGCTGGTGCCCGTGCGCCAGCTCTGGTCGGCCCCGGAGCCGCAGTCGACCATGAACAGCTGGCCGAAGTTGACACTCAGGCACTGGTCGGCGGACTCGTTGTACAGCTTGTAGGAACCGCCCGAACCGGCCTTTGCGGTCCAGTTGGTCGCCGGGCTGTCCGCGCAGGTGGCGAACGCGACGCTGCCGAAGCTCCTGGCCAGGCACTTGCCGTAGCCGACGTCCCTGAGCTGGAAGTGGCCACTGGACGGAGGCGGCTTCGGCGAGGTCGCGCCGGACGCCCCGCCGGAACCGCTGGAAGCGTTGCTGCCACCGGAGCCGCCCCCGTCACCCGACCCGCCAGTGGTCTTACCGCTGGTCGTCTTACCGCCGGTGGCATTGCCGCCGGACGCGTCCCCGGGCGCACTTCCGGACGAGCCGCCGGGGGCGCCGCCGGTGGATGAGCCGCCGGCTCCGCCACCGCTCGATGAGCTGCCGCCGTGAGCGGATCCGCCCCCGGCCGCAGGGGGCGTTGTGGAAGTTCCAGCCGAGGTGGTGTCGCCGGAGCGCCCGGCAGAGCCGTTCGTTGAGGCTGCGGGGGCCGGGCCCGGGCTTATGCCGGCGGCGTCGTTGGGGCCGCTGTGATCGCCGGGCAGCAGCCGGATGACGGCGTAGACAGCGAGGCCGACGACAGCGAGGACGGCAACCAGGACCCCGGCCGCGATCAGGGCAACTACGAGTCCCCAGCGCTTGGTACCACGGTCAGAGGGCGGCGGGCCGGGCAGCGCGACAACGGGCTCGTGGGGGTGGTTCGTATGCGAACCGCTGCTCAGCGCGCGGTTGTTCCCTGACCGGGACTGGTAGCTGGTCGTGCTCGTACGGCGCGAGGGCGGCACGCACCTGGTCCCGCTTTGCCAGGGCTGTTCTCTTCTCCGCGGCGCGGTTCTGGTTCTGGCTTCCCAGTGAGTCGATCTGCTGCTGCAGGGCGATCCGCTGCTCGCGTTCCCCGTCCCGGTCGTCGCGCAGCGTCTCCAGTTCCTCGGTGAGTGCGGCGATCTGTTCCAGGGCCGCGTTCGTCGCGTTGTTGAGCTTGCGGATCAGGAGGGTGTTCTGGAAGTCGGCGAGCATCCGATGGTGGACGTTGTGCGGCTTCGCCCGCGAGCAGTACAGCTCCAGCAGCTCGCCGTACTGGCGCAGGAACACCGCCGCGGCCCCGTCCTGCAGATTCGCGCGTTCCTGCGCCTCCTTGATCAGCACCTCGACGAACCGCAGGGGCGGGATATTGGGCGCCTCACGCTTCGCGTTCTGCCAGGTGGCGACCTTCCCTTTCCCGAAGCCGTACGTGTCCGCCAGCACGTTCGTCGACAGGCCGGTCATCTCGACGAGGTCGTGAACCACCTTCTTGAAGCTGCTGAGCGCCTCCCACAAATAGGCCGCTGCCCGACGCAGGATCTCCCGCTCCAGCTGCCATTCCTTCTCCGCCTTGGCCAGCCGCGCGTTCTCCGCCCGCAGCCGGACCAACTCGGCCTCGGTGTCCTGCGACGCGCCCGCGGCGACTGGACGACCGTCGGCATCACGCACCCAGGTCCGCAGCGTCTCGGGGTTGACATTCAGATCAGCCGCAACGTCCTTGAACGTCCGCCTGCCGGCCGAAGCCCGCCACAACGCGATCGCGTCGGACCGGAACTCCGCACTGTACTTCGAGGGCCATGCCACGTAGATCTACACCTTCCAGGACCAACAAGATCCATTGTCAGGTGTGTCCACACCACAGGGGTCACCTCAAACGCCCGTCACCCCGAAGTGCTCGCCGCCCAGCGCAAGGAGCGCGCTCGCATCCGCAGCGAGAAGGGCCTCCGCTGGGGCGGACGACCGGCGAAAGTCGCGTGACCCTCCAAAGGACACCGGCGACACTGACGCCATGGATCGTGACGCGCTTCAGGCCAGCTGGAACCGCACCCAACGAGCTGGGGCTCGCCTTCGACTGCCTGGCCGATCTTGGTGACGATCTCGAGCTGCTGCTTCCCTTCTGGCAGCACCTGGACGGGGCGGCTCGTGAGATGCGGCTCTACAGCGATGCGCTGCACAAGCCCCATCTCACAGCCGCCGACCTCGGCAGACGGCTAATACTGAGCCCCGGCCCAGCTCCTGGACCGGGCGGAATTCACAATTCCGTGCCAAACTCTCCGATTTGGCAACTGCCGATGTCAGATTCACGACACGGCGGACCGTGATCGCTAACGTTGCCCGCCGGGCCATCCGAGGCCCTGGAATCGGGGAAGCACACATGTTGAAGCGTACGATCCGTGTAGTCGCCGCGGCGGCGGTCACTGCCACAGCTGTGTTCATGGGAGCGGGCTCCGCCAGCGCCAGGGACAACCCCACCGGCACCGTCTGCTACCAGGCTCACCTCAAGAGGGTCGGCTGGCAGGACTGGAGATGCGACGGGGAATGGGCCGGTAGCACCGGGCAAGCCATCAGCATCGACTCAATCAGGTTCCACATCCCCGCCAGCACGATCGAGTTCTGTGCCAGAGCACACCGTTCCAACTACGGCTGGGATGCCTATTACTCCTGCACCTCTCCCAGCAACCGGACCATCCAGGTCGGCGACGTCAACACGGACGCTCCGATCGAGGCGGTCAGGGTCTACCTGGACCACACGACAGGGATGGTGGACGGCGCCGCCCACGTCAGCAACATCGGCTGGATCGACGGTGGGTACGGCGGCGGGTTCGGGATCATCGAGCTGGGGACCACCGGCCGTGGGCTTCCGATGGAAGCCCTTTGGCTGAAATGACCGCTGATCGCCACTGATCGGTGGCGATACGGCACAACCTGCTGGTCGCAGTCCCCGCAGGACTGCGACCAGCATTTCTCACGACAGGACCTGACGCTGTGACCGCAGAGAACTTCGTCATCCGGACGGCCACCACCCGACCGGTCAAGCTCGGCCAGTCCTTCACCCGCTGGTCACTGCGCAAAATTGGTCGCGTACCTGCGGAAAGTCCACGGTCAGATCATCCGCATTGACCGCGAGGCATTACGCTGCCTCCTCGCCCGCCGCGGCACCGCCTTCCAGCGCACCAAGGCGTGGGAGGAATCTCCGGACCCCGAGCGCGAAGCCAAGCTCGACCGCATCGAGCACGTCCTGGACCGCTTCCCGGACCGGGTCTTCGCCTTCGACGAGTTCGGCCCGCTCGGCATCCGCCCCACCGCAGGCGCGGGCTGGGCCGAACAACGGCGCCCCGACCGGTTGCCCGCCAGGTGGCGCCGTCAACCACCGCCCCGCCGGGCGGGGCCTGACCTCGCTCGTACGGATGGCGTGCACGGCGCCGGCGAACCCGGCCGGGCGATGGCCGTGTCAGAGGCAGCATGGAGATCGGCGCCCAGCACATCGATGAGTCCGGCCTTGTAGTTCTCGACGTCACCGCCGCCGACGAGGCAACCGCCCACGCCGTAATGGCCGAAAACGGCTCATTCATCCACGGGCCTGAAGCCGTTCAGCGTGTCCGGGCGACCGACCGGTCAGCGGTGTCCGCCGGGGTGCGGGGGCGGGGCGCCACGAGCCCCAGGTCCAAGCGCTTGTTCATGTCCGGGCGGAAGGTGCCGTACGGGTTGACGTTGGACCAGAACAGCACGGTCGGGCCGTGCCGGTCCTCGTCCCTTGAGCTTCTTCGCCCGCTTCGGCTCGGCCAGGACCTGCTGGAGGTGTCCGGGCCGGTCAGGGCGCCGCCCTTGCTGAAGTGCAGCACGGTGTTCGCGCTGTTGGGCTTGGTCCGGCTCAGGAAGTTGGTCACTGTGTTCGTTCCGTGGCTGTGGCAGTTCGGGCGGAACAGGTAGCTCGCGCTGCCCGGGTCTCGAGCAGCTCGGCGGCTGCTGCCGGCACCGTTTCGTGGACGACCGGGCCGTCTTCCCGCCTGGAGGTACGGAAATCCCTCTGCGGCCGAAGGGGTTGGCACCATTGGTCTTCGACGGCGGTGCCCTCCCCGTCGGGCGGGGCCGTCGGGAAGGGCCGTCGGGAAGGGCTGTCGGGAAGGGCCGTCGAACCGCGTCCTCGTCGTCGGCTTCCACCGGCTGGCCTTCGTCGTCGTACTCGAGCTTGCGCAGCGCGGAGATCCGTACGTTCTTCGGCAGCAGCAGCTTGGCTTCCTTGTGGCCCTTCTCGGTGAGCACCCACAGCTGGTGTCCCGACTCCAGTCGCGTCTCCACCCGGGTCAGGCCCGAGCTCTTCAACGCGTTCAGGGTGTCCCTGGTGATCCGGTCGTGCCGGTCGGTGGGGCGCAGCATCCGCCAGAGCTGATCAGCGGTAGCCCTCTGGAAGATCCCGAGAGCCTTCAGCACTTCCTTCTTTCGGGTGTGGGTTGGCTTCCATGTCTGCTTCGAAGACTTAGAAGGGTTGTCGAACGTGCCCGGGGCCCTGTTCTGCCGGGGCTGACCTGCGGATACGCGCCGGGCGGGCGAAGTGGCCGTGGAGGGGGCGATGGGGGGCCCGTGGAGTGGGCCTCCGGGGCCTGGTCGACGTCCTCGGAAGGCCAGCGGTCACGGGCGGCCTGGTGCTCGTGGGTGGGGTCCGGCGTGAGGTCGGCGGGCACGGTGTCCTCGGTTTCTCCGGCCTGCGGGCCAGGTCGGTGAGCGTCCGGCCCGTACGCGGATGTGCGCACGAGCCGGGGCCACCGTGAGGGAGCACCCCTTGACCGCGGTCTGACCGTCACCGACGAACGGTGTCCGATTCCTCCTTGACCACCCCCCTGTCGTACGGATTTGTCCGTGACGGAGGACACCTCCCCCGGACAGCGCAGTGCTTCGTGACCCTGTGCCTGGCAGCGGGTTGGAGGGGTGTGGAGAAGACCCTGCAGGAAGCCATCGCGGTGTGCACTCGGCTGGAACGGGCCCAGGACGCCTACGGCCTGACGGCTGACAACAAGGAGGTGGGGCTGGAGGAGCTGAGCGCCGCGGACGACGCCTACCGGGCCTTCCTCGACGAGTTGCGCGGAGAAGTCGACATGGACTTGGCGTGGGCCGCGGCCAGGGAGGTGACCACAGGAAGGAAGCACCCGTACATCCAGCGGGACGAGGAGGGAAACCCCGTCGCGCTCGTCCCGCCGCGAAAGATGACGGATGAACAGGTCGCGCAGGCGCGAGAGCTCCTCGCCAACCCCAAGCAGACGATCGCCAGCGTCGCGAAGGCTGTCGGTGTCGCCCGCGTCGTTCTCTACGCCGAGGTGCCCGAGGTCAACGGCCGGTACGCCCGACTGCGAGCCTCTGCACAGCAAAACAGCGCGACCGCGCCGTAGCCTGCGGTCCTCACCGGGTGGGGCGCGTGCTGGAGGGCGAGGAGCCAAGCCGCCAGTCCGAGGGCTTCTGCCCGCGGAACGTCTCGCCGGCCTCGATTCGCGCCTTGTTCCGGGCGAACTCCCGCTCCGCCGCCGACAACTTCCGAGGGGCGCAGCCTGGGTGCCCCCAGCCCACGGCCACCTTCGTGATGACCTCGCCCTTGCCGTACTCCTTCAAGCAGGCCGGGCAGGTGCCGCCGTACGCGGCCCGGGTCGATCCACGCGGCACCGCCTTCGCGGCCGGCTTCCCGCCGCCCGCCTTCTTCTTCGCCGCCTGCGCCCGCTTGATCGCCTCGCGCTGCGCCTTGCCGGGCCGCTTCTTCGGCTGCTGCCCGCGTGCCGCCTTCGCGGCCTTCTGTGCCGGGGTCTGTCCCACGCACGGATCGTAGAACCCGGCGTCCGGCACTCGACACACACCACGCGCACCGGCCGGCCGTGGCGGGCGGCGCGTGGGTGCGCAGCGGCGCGCGCACCGCGCGATGAGTTGTCCACGGTGTACCACGCTCCCCCACCGGGTGGCGTCCACCGAGTGGGCTCCACTCTCCACTCGGTGGCGTCCATTCAGTGGGCTCCACTCTCCACCCAACGCCTCCCCCGAATGGCTTCCACCCAGTGGCGTCCACTCCCACTCAGTGGTGTGCGCTTCGCGTGCGGGAGTGGACGCCACTCAGCGACTCCACACCGGTCCTACGCGCAGTGACGGTGCGGGAGGGAGAGATCTCCCTCCCCACTGGGCGCGCCGCGGACCGGTACTCGGCATCGCCGGGAGCGATAGCGAGTGAGGTCAAGGGGAAACGTCGAAAACCCGTGGCTGGTCAAGGGTTGCACTTCCCCGCAAGGGTGGCCCGTGCGCCCGGTAGACGACCTGGTCAAGGGGTGCGCATCGGTGCATGGCAGCCGGTGGCCGTCACGGTCCGTGTGCACATCGGGTAGGTGGGCCGGGAGTGGAGACCACCGTCGCAGGCATCGTGGTGCGCATCGTGCTGGGTGACAGCCTTCTACGATCCGGTACATGCTGGAACGAATCACTGCACGCCGTACGGAACTAGACAATCTCGAAGCCGTTTTGGTCAAGCAGCTGACCACAGTGCGGGCCGAGCGCGACGACCTCGCAGTCGCCGAACGGGTCTTCGAACGACTGGCGGAGCCAATCGCTCAGGAACGCGTCACCTGCGAGCCGGGATCCGTTCAGGCCAGCGGACGGCCAGGAGTGCTGATTCCGTATCACAAACCGGGCATGGACGAGGGCTCTCTCCCCCGGACTACCAGCGCATCATCGCTGCCGTGCGACAGGCCCCCGGACCGGTCATGACCCGTGAGGTTGGTGAGGCACTGGGGGTGGAGGTCGGGGTGAAGGCCAAGCGGGAACTGCTACGGGGCAGGCTGGTCAGGCTCGCCGATCGCGGCTGGCTGCACAAACTGCCCGACGCCCGGTTCACCACCCATTAGTGACCCGTGCCCGTGTGGCAACGAGTAGGTGGTTCGCACCGACTGGAACCTCCACCCCACCTGGTGCGCACTGAGTGGCCTCCACTCTCCACCAGGTCCGCACCGCCGGTGGGCTCCACTCCCCACCCGATGCGCTGTGGAGCCACCGTGGCCACTCACCTCCGGCGGCTCCGGGAGACGACCGCGCCGACGCCCACGGACCAGATGTCCGTGGGCGTCAGCGCGTGCGAGCGGTCAGCTCTCCAGCATGTCCTGGAGGTCGCGCAGCGTCAGCTCGTTCGTGCCGCGTTCGGCCGCGCCGCTCTGCGTCCAGACGACGAGCGCCGGGTGCGCCTGCTCGTAGGGGGTGCCGGCGGGCGTGGTCCCTCCGTCGTTGCGGGCGATCTGGGTGAGGTAGGCGGCCAGGGCGTGCGGGCCGCCGCCGTTGTAGCCGATGTTGTAACCGACGGCGTGCTTCTGCGGCAGGATCGACAGCAGGCCCTTGTCGGTCCGGGCCCAGAACAGGCCGCGGCCGGTGATCAAGCTGCTGAAGATGTCGTCGGGGCGCAGTGCGAGCGGGGCGTACGTCGTGTAGCTCCACTGGTCCGTTCCGCTGGTGCCCGCGTGCTTGAAGTGCTCGGCAACGACGGGCAGCCCGAACTCGGGGTCGTAGAAGGTCTGGCGGCAGGTACAGCCCGATCCGGCGATGGCCGACGGGCTGTCCTTGTCCTCTGCGACGCACGGGGGGAACAAGGACGGGATCTCCGTCGGCACCACGAGCGTGCAGTGCATCGCGTTCGGCTCGCAGGGCTCCAGCCTGCTGCGCCACTCCTGGAAGTGAGGTGTCACGGTCTGGGACGCCTCGATCTCCAGCACGGCGTTCAGCGACGACGAGGCGTAGCCGCGGCGGGCCTCGGTGTAGAGGACGAAGTGCAGGTAGCCCTTCTCTGGATCGGTCAGGTTCAGGTCGACTGGCTCGAACGTCAACGTGGCGCTCCAATGCGGGCGGTGCTGGGCGGCGGGGTCAGGAGGCTCGGTGTTCGGGGCGCAGGGTCAGGCCGCGGTTGAGGAACTGGTCGGTGTCGTCCGGTCCGAGTCCGAGGGCGCGGGAGACGGCGGTGCCTTCGTCGTCGCGGACGAAGGCGAGGAGGATCTTGCGGGTGGCGGGGTCGGCCATGGTCCGGCGGGCGGCTTCGACGGTGTGGTCGACGCAGCCGGTGGTGCCGTCTTCGACGATGTCCCGGCGTGTGGTGTCGTCCCAGACGTTGAGCTGGAGGTTGGCGCCCTCGGTGGAGCAGTCCTCCTTGGAGTCCGCGCCCAGGACGCACCGCCCGAGCATCGCGGCGTGGGCGTGGCGCTGGAGGTAGACGGCCGTGGCCAGGAGCCGGTCGACTTCCTTCTCCGTGTTCTCGCGGGCCTTCTCGGGGCTGACGAACGGGTTCTTCGGGTCGTGGGGCTGGACCCGGATCTTCAGCGCGGACAGGCTGCGGGCGAGGTCGTCGGCGACGCTGAGCAGGCCCACCAGGTTCACGTCGCCGCGCTGGCGGGGCGGGGGCAGTTCGTCGGGGTAGCTCTCCAGCGGTTCCAGGGGTTCGTGCAGGTCGGTCAAGGTTCCTCCCGTGCCGGTGCCAACGCCCCCGATTCTCAGTCCGGTCCGCCGGGCCTCGCGGGTGAAGTCGCCAATCGGCCATCCGCTGGCCGATTGGCGTCCCCGTCAGCGGTCCCGGCCCGCTCCCCTGCCCTGATCGGGCTGCGTGGTGTGGTGCTGCTGCTGGCGGGCGGGGTCGGCCGCGTCCTTGGCCGGCTGCTTCGGCTGCGGTCCGTCCGCGACGATGCGGCTGCGGGCTTCGGCGGCCTGGGTGAAGGCGGCCAGCCGGGCGAGGTTCTTCGGTGTGTGCAGCCACGTCGCGGGATCGGTCGTACGGCCCTCCAGGTACTCCTCGGGCATCGCGGCCTGCTGATGGGCCTGGATGGCGGCGGCCTGCTGCGCCGGAGTGAGGGCGGCGTCCCGGTCCGGGTGGTCGACCGTGTGCGGTGCCGCCTGGTCGTGGTTCTGGTCGTGAGCGCGCGCGGCGGCCGATGCCGTTGCGGCGGGCGCTTCGTCCCGCGCGGAGGAAAGGATCCGGGCGTCGCGGATCGCGTTCTGCAGGGCGAGGCTGGCGACCCGGGCGCGCTCGTGCCGGCTCGACTCCCGCGGCGGCTTGCCGCCGGTGTGCCGGGGCCCGGCGGCCCTTCTGCGGCACGGTGAGCTGCCGGGAGTGCCGGGACAGGGCCGCGTCGGCGATGTAGTCGTCCAGGCCGCGTGTGAACGCACGGCCGCGCAGGGTCTCCAGCAGGTGCCGGCGGGCTTCGGCCAGGACGTGGCGGCGGGCGAAGGAGTTGCGGACGGTGAAGACGATGGCGGCGACGTCGACGGCGGCGAGCGCGGTGTCCACCCTCGGGCCGACCCGGGCCCGGATCGCCTTCCCGGCCGCACGGCACCGCTCCAGCAGCCCGTCGACCATCGCCTTGCCGAAGTTGAGGATCGCGGACGTACGCCACCACGCGCGCAGCTGCTCCAAGGGCTTGGGGGTCTTCTTCTCCCTACGGGTGTCCTGCGCCGCCCACCAGCCCAGGCCATTGCGGCCGCGCTCGCCGGGCAGCTGCTTGTGCTTCTTGACGTACTCGTCGGTGATGCGCTCCAGCACCGGCGCCATCTGCTCGCGGCGGGTGGAGGACCAGTCGATGAGCTCCTGGTCGACGCCAGCTATCTCCATGACGGGGCGCAGGCCCGGCGTCACCTCCCGGGGCACGGTCGCTGTAGGCTCCGCGCCTTCGGGCGCACTGGGTCCTGCGGAAACGCCGGAATCCGGGCTTCATACGCAACGCTGACGTTGGGCAGTGGTGCGCAATCTTGGTCTGGTTGGCGACATCGAAGGCTACCCAGCGTGAGGGCACTGCCCACCGAACCAGCGGTGCGGTGGGCTCGCGTCCCTCGCCTCAACGGTGAACTGGACGTCCTGCGCAAGTATGAGACTGGCGAGATCACGAACACCTCGTCGAGATCCGCTGGCTCGCGACCGGCCCCCAGTATGCCGCTCTTGCCCCGAGCGGCGAGTGGATCACCTGCCTGGCCACAGTTCGCTGCGGTTGTGTCGACTCTCGACCTGCTGGTCACTCCACTCTCCTCGTGATCGAACTCAAAGGGACGACCTCGCTCGTGGATCCGGCGTGCTCAGGCGTGAGGTCTCCGGCCGAGTTCAGTCCGGGCAGATCCCGTGCGGCAGCCACCGGGGAAGGCCCCGGCGTTCGTCCTCGGTGAGGTCGCGGCCGAGGATGTCGCACAGTTGGTTCTTCCAGAGCTCGGGGTCGAGGCGGAGGAGGTCCACGTGGTGGTCGTTGTCGACCCGTAGCAGGGTCTTGCCGTCCTCGGAGGACGCGAGGAATTCTTGCTCCTCCGCGAAGTTGTAGGTATCTCCGTCGCCGGGATCGGCCGCGTTCTCGAAGCGCACGAAGCTCCCGTTGGCCAGAAACAGCTCCGAGCCATCCTGCAGGAAAGCTGACCGGTACCGGCCGTATGACTGGAGGGGCCCAAAGGGACCGAGCACCCTCTCCATGTGTCGCCCGGGCCATACTGACCACACCTCCATCATGTTGCCCGTGGTCTGCACGGCTGCGTACCGTCCGCTACCGTTGAGTACGGCTTGGTTGACCTGCGGACCGAAGGCGAGCCGAAGCGCCTTGTCTTCCTTGCCCGTTCGCAGGTTCACGGCATGAACGACCGGGCTTCCCTTGATCATGATCTGTGTGTATCCAGGCTTCGGATAGGGGCCCACGGTGAGCTGCGGCGGGTTCTTCTCGGTGAGTCCCAGGTCGCGTACGTCGATCGTCTTCGACAGACGCTGGCCGCTATGGGCGTTCCAGTGCTCGATCCGGCTGCCGGAGACCGTCAGCAGCTCGTCGTCGTCAACGAAGTAGAGTTCCATCTCGTCCGTTGCTTTCCCGGCCTTGTCGGCCGGGGGCTTGGCGGTCGTGATGTCCGTGACCTGCCGCAGGGACGGGACCACCCAGACCCGGATCTTGTTCCGGCCGATGAGGTCGGCCGCGAGCGTCTCGGCCTGGTTGACCTTCACTTCCGGGGGTTCCCGGTAGCCGTCCATCGACTTGTCCCTCGAGGGCCGATTTACCTTCTTGAGGGTCTTCTCCTTTCCATGTACGTCCATGCCGACAAGACGCAGTTGGTCGCCAGTCTCGCCACTACGGAGCAGCATCTTGCTCCCGTTGCCGAGCAGCACGGGAGGACTGTCGGCATTGGTGGTGCCCACGTACAAGGGCCGCGCGGTCACGGCGGTCTCGTCCCAGGTGACCAGGACCCAATCCCCCGGTTCCCCGAGAAGGGGCAGGTCGACGTTGACGCCGACGCCGTCGTAACCGGGGCCTTCCGCTTCTTCCACTCCCTTGCCCGGCCGCGTGTCGACGAGTGACCAGCTCCTCCCAGTCCTGCGCACCGCGAAGTGGTCTCCCGTCCTGTCCATGGAGATCCCTGGGCTGCAGTTCTTTTGGGTCGAGTCGGGCTCATAGGCATCGGGATCATAGGTGGTGAGCACTCGTCCGTCCGCCACGCGTACAGCCCGGTACTCGATGTCCCGCTTACCTTGTCCCTGACAGAGGGCCAGCACGCTGCCGTCGCCCGACATCACGAGATGCGGCGTCACCTCGGGTGTCACGCTTACTCCGCCCACCAGCTCCCGCGTCTTCCCAGTAACGATGTCGACGGCCATCACCGAGGTCTCCGAGACCGCCTTGGTGCCGTACCGCGTCTGGGCCACGAGTGTGTTCTCGTCCGGGCCGAACCATGCCTTCTCCAGTGCGGGCACGCGCGAGGGCAGCCCTCGGCCTTTTCCCGTCGCTAGATCCCAGATCCGGGTCCGCCCGTTGACCACCCTGACCACTTCACCGGCGTCCGGGGAGAAGTCCGCGAGGCCGAAGGCCTGACCGAACGACGTCTGCGACGAGTCCTTGAAGTCGCTGCTGCGGATCGTGTTCGCCGGGCCCAGCACGTCCTTGGCGTCGCGATGCACGTCGTGCCAGACGAGGGTGCCGCCCTGCTGCGCCGACAAGTAGGCGATCCTCCGCCCGTCTTTGCTCACCAGGGGGTAGAGGACCTGCCGTGCGAGACGCAGATATTCGCGATGGATCCTTCCCCCTGCCCCGCGGACGAACAACACCGCGCCGCTCTGCCCGCTCACCGCCCCTCCGACCTCGGTCGTCACAAGGGTCACCGTTCCGTCTGCGCTCGTCGCCAGGTCCTGCACCGGTGACTCGGTGCCGCTCAGTACCCAGGAGTTGCCCTTGAGCTGGTCGTATCTGCGCAGCAGTACGTTGCGGGCCTCCCGGGTCGGAGCTACGTCATGAGCTGCGATCGCGACCAGGGCGGCCAGCCCCGGATCCCGCTTCGTCAGCTCGTCCGAGAGAACGGCCAGCGAACGCGACCGCCCTTCCGCCTCCCGCTGGGCGCTGACCTGCGACTGGTAGACGAGGAAGGTGCCGAGCCCGGCAATCAGCGCAAGCACCAGCGCGACCGCGGTCCACGCGGCACGTGCTCGGTTCCGCCGCGCACGGTGATGCCGCTGCGCGATGACTAGGAATTCCTGTTCCTCCGGGGCGAGCTCCGCTTCACGGTCGTGCAACCGATTGCGCAGGGACAGGAGTTGCAGTGAGCCGGGCAGCAGGTCCGGGGACCTGTTCGCCTTCTGCCAACGGTCGAGGTCGTGCCCGAGTTCAGCCCTGCCGACCAGGAACTCTCCGTCGGCCTTCACCTGCTGCGCCAGGGTCGGCCAGGCGCTGATCAGCGCCTCGTGGGCGAGTTCGGCACTCTGCGGTTCCTCTTCATCCCCATGCAGGACGAGCAGGCGTCGCGAGGCAAGCGACTTCGCGATCCGCCATCGCGTCTCACCGGCTTCTTCCCGGGTGAGCATGCGGCGCAGTGGAGCCTCGCTGCCCGGCAGCACCCGGACCAGGCCGGTGAGCAGCCGCAGTGCCTCCTTCTTTTCTTCGTCCTCGTCCCCGTCCTTGCGCTCGTGCTGCTTCTCGACGCACTCCCTCCACGCGTGCTCGGCATGGAGTTTCAGGGCCCCGGACACGCCATCGTTTTCTTCGTAGGTCGCGGTCCGCAACCGTCCAGCGGCCTGGTGCTCCCACAGTTGGGCTAGGACGAATCCCAGCAGGGGCAGGACTCCCGGTTCGCCGCCCGCGTCGTCGACGATGCGCCGCTCGAGGCCCGGCTCGTACTCCACGGCCGAGATACGCTTGATCGGCTCACTGATCACTTCTGCGAGCTGGTCCCGAGACATCGGCGTGAGTGGGACCGTCACACCTTTCTTCAGCGCGGAGCCGAGGCGTGCGTGGTTCAGTGCCGCGTCCATGAAATCGGCCCGCAGCGTGACCAGCACCCGTAACACGTTCTGCTGCCGCTCGGGGAACAGTAGACCAGCGACTTCCTCGGCCACGGCCTCGGAGCTGTCCAAGAGTGCTTCGGCCTGGTCGAGTACGACGAGGAGCCGGCAAGCCGACGAACCAAGGGCACGGTGGACGGTGTCCGCCAGCCCTAATTCGGCGAGCCACGACTCCACCTGGTTGGCGCTCTGCGCGCGCGGGGGCCCATGCTGCCTCGACCTCACGATCTCGAACAGTTCGGTGGCGAGTGCGGCCCGCAGGGAGGAGAAATGTGCGGCGTTCACCTGCAGAATCAGGTAGCCGTCCTGCCGCATCCTCGGCACCACACCGGCCAGCGCGAGCGACGACTTGCCGCAGCCCGACGGCCCGTAAACCGTGACGGTGGGCTGATCGCCCCGCAGCGCGGTGACCACTCGCTCGATGTCGTCGTCCCGGCCGAAGAAGACTTCCGCGTCGTCTTCCTGAAAGGTGGACAGACCGCGGAAGGGCGTGGCCGGGCTCACGAACGGAGTGAGTTCGGGCACTTCCTTCAGCAGGGTTCTCATCCGCAGTACGAATGCCTGCTGGGCCTCACGCACCGGCTGCGCCGCCACCATCATCCCGACGGCGGCACCCAGTTCGTTGTCCCAAACAGGGCTGCCGCTGAAGCCTCCCTTGACGTACACGGCCTCGCCATTGGCCCGCGAGAGCTGGATCCAGCCCTGGCGGGTGGGTCCACGGAACCTGCCGCTTTGCCAGATTCCATCCGGGTTGTCGTCGGTGAAGCCCACGGCGCGCGCATCGTGGTCCCATACGCCGCGCTGCGGGTCAGCCATGGGAAGCGGACTGGCTCCGGGAATCCGGTGCCGCAATCGCAGCACGGCGATGTCCCCGGTCTGATCGGGTCTGATCGGTATCCAGCGCTGGACCTCGGCACCGTGGTCGCCCCCGTCGACGCCTTCGGCGTTCCCGGCAAGTGGCACGTCGACCGTGACCTCGGTGCCGGCCTCAACCGTGTCCTCCCGGGGCCGGTCCAACGCGTCCGACACCACATGGGCACAGGTCAGCACCAGATCCGGAGCAATGAGGAAGCCCGCGCCGCCGATCGCACCGTCTGGCCCCTTGACCCGGACGACCGCCGAGACCAGTGCCGGCTCCGCCTCATCGGCGTCCCGCTCCTGAACCCTCGTCACTGTGACCTCCGCGCAATCGCGCCCTCTTTGTGCCCCGATCGAGTCAACTGCCCGTCGCGGTATCTCCGTTGGAGTCTCTCGCATCACTCCTGTTCCAGGTGAGGCTCACGGAGAAATTGGCCGCCGTCGCCGTGCTGGCAATCACCACGTCCGCCTCGGCCGACAGTGACACCCCGAACTCCAGTGTGATCTCGTCCGGCGCGTTCGCAAGCCCCCTGAACCGCCCCACAAAGCTCTCCGCCACGGGGCGCACGGTGTCCAGCATCTGCCCGAGTGACCGTTCGGCCCGCGCAATGGAGCGGCCTCCTCGGCCCACGCGGACGAGCGTCTCGTCCACCTCCCGGATCTGGACACGCACGGACTCATTGCTGCCGTCACCCAGAGGAACTTCCACTGTGTGGACGGGGCGGTCGCTCATGGCTCTCCTCCATTTACTTGGGAGTTGGAGATCGTAGCGGCACCCGTCTCCGGCCGCACCGCCTTGCCGGGGACAGTAGTTACTGTCCGCATCCAGTGCGCATCAATCGCGGAATGTTCATGTGCGTTGACCCCGTATCTGCCCGTACGCTGCCGTCGGTATGGACGCCAAGGTCTGGCCTGCGCGCATGATGTGGCGGCCTGGAGGATCGGACAGCTCATGACGGAAGTGATGGCATTCCTGAGCCCTCAGGAGGGCGTCGGCGGCGTGTGGCGGCTGTGGGTCGATACCGCTCTGCTCGGAAGGGCTGGCAGCGTGCAGCACGATTTCCCTGCCGGGCCGACGGCTCCCTCGGTGGCCGCTCGCACCCGGGCGCTCGCCACGCTCGGCTTCGCCCCGGCAGACCCGGCCCCGGGCCTCGTGTGGCGTTGGACGGAAATCCCGTCCTTCCGTGGTGAGGGCGCCACAGTTGTCGGTGAGGCGCTGGTGCGCCCGATTGCGGAGACCAAGGGGGCACCGGCCGTTCCGGTGTCGGGGCGGCGCAGAACAACGACCGTGGTGCGTGACGCGCCGCGTGGCAAGCGTGGACCGGTCGCCCCGGAGGATCTGGCCGAATTGCTCGGGCCGGAGGCGGCGCATTGGCCCGCGCTCGGTCTGGCCGTGCACCACGGTGGAGTGATCGATCACGACGGCAGCCAGTTCCGTGTGCTCGACGGCCACGAGCTCGTCGGATTCACCATGGCGCAGGGTGAGGGCAGGCAGTACCGCGCTGTGGTCCATACCGACCGCGAGGGCCTTCCGTACGGCGAGCCGCTCCCTGCGCTGCCCGACGATCCGCTGCGGGCGCGGCATGAGGCGCTCCAGAGCTTCCTCCGGCCGACCGATCCCGATTACCCGCAGGGGCCTTACGTTCCACGGGTCGCTCAAGGTGCGGTGAGTGAGGGGCCGGAGGCCGTATGAGTGTGGAGGAGGGAAGCGTCGGGCCGTCACCGAGAACGATGAGCCTGATGCGGCCCCGCCCGACTGCTACCAGCGCTGAGGCGGCCGGGGGCGTTGCTGCAGTTCGGCCAGCTCGGCTACGGCGAGGAGGCGGTCGGTGGTCTCCTGGCCGACTGTTTCGATGAGCCGTTCGGTGCTTGAGGCGATCAAGAGCCAGGAGCGCCGTGGCAGCAGGCTCAGGCGGGCGATGGCGTCCGCGAGGGCCCCAGCCTCCAACGCCATCATCGCCTGAGCATCCGCAGGGTCGGTTTCCAGTGGCCGTGTCGCCTCACGCGCCAGGTCGACGGAGAGCGTCAGGTCGTCGATGACCGTGACCGCGGTGGTGTTCTCGATGATGCCGGGCTCGTAGGTGCTTTTGAGGTCGAGGGCTTGATGGACGGTGATGTCCGCCTCGCGGTATCCGGCGGCCGTCAGGCGGCGCAGCGCGGCGTAGGCGGTGTGGGATTTGCCGGACCAGTGCGGTCCCAGGAGCAGGAGGCGGGCGGTGTCACCGGCCAGGATGGTGGAGCACCACTGGGCGATGGCCGGGTGGTCGGTCTCGGCTTCGCGGAAGAGGGCCGGTATGACGGACATGGGGACAGCGTAGTCGGACAGCTCTTTTGGCCATGGGCGTTGTGGGCCTCTTGGCCTCTGGGGTCAGGCGGCGGCGAGAGGGGGCGTGGACAGAAAAGTGACCTCACTGCGGCTGACCTGCGCTCGTCGACCGGGCGGGAAGGTACGCCTCTTGGGGGGCCTTGGTGAGCAGGTCGCGCAGCGTCCGGGGGCGCTGGGACGATCGGTGTCACCGCGCCGGAGTGGTTCTCGCTCCGCGCTGCGCATGCTCCCTCCAGACGATTCCGAGGTGCCTCCATGTCTTGTTCCTGTCCCCCGCCGTCCGGGCCGCCCCCCATCACCGAGAGAGAGTGTGGGCGGGTCGGCGCGGGTGAGGCGTTGGTCGTGGTCTCGGTCGTGGCCGCCGTGACAGTGCTCAGCGTTCTCCAGCGGCCTGTGCCCGCCGTCCTGTTCGCGCTCGCCGCGGCGGCTGGGGCGCTGCTGGTGCCCGGTCGGCTCGACTGCCTGCTCGGCTCATGCACCGGGGGCAGCCGGTGAGCCGCCCGGTCCGTCTGGGCACGTGGGCCGAGCTGGACGCGTTGCGCGCGTGGATGCGCGAGGCCAAGGGGGAGTTGACCTTCCCCCGCCTCGCCTTCTGGGCCGGGCAGTTCGGCCGGCCGGTGGCCGAGCAGACGCTGCGCCGGGCGCTGCACGGCGGTCTGCCCACCAAGCGAACTGTCAGCGCCTACGCCTGGGGCAGCAGAAAGGCGACCGACAATCAGGCCCGCCGGGCTCTGGAGGAGACCGGCCTGAGGCTTCGCAAGACGGCGCAGCAGGCTGCTCCGGTTCCGGCCAAGACTTGGCCCGCGCCTGTCTACGTCCCGGGGCGGGTCAGCACCTGGCTAGGTCTGACGAAGGCCCTCAACCGCCTTCACTTGGAGGCCGAAAAGCCCGCGGTACGGGCGCTGGCGGCTACTGCCGGAGCGGCCGGGCGACTGTCGAAGAGCGCGATCAGCAACATCCTCATGGGGCAGCGCCCAAAGGCCGAGCAGCTCGCCGCGCTCGCTGCGGCCTGGGGCGCCAGTCGGGCGACCGCCGATGCCCTGCTCGCCGCGCATCGGCGGATCGTTGCCGAGCCTCGCCCGCCCGCGGTCTACCCGTGCGCAGTCGCCGAGGAATATGAGAAACGCTGTGAGCAGGATGAGAAGAGGCGCCGGTTCAGAGGCATCCTCGAGGAGGTAGAGCTCGACCCATACGACGAACAGTTGCGTGACGAGGAAGAGGCGGAGCACCGGCGGATGGTGGCGTGGGTGGACGGCCTCAGTGCGGACGAGCTCGTGGCCCTGCAGCGTCAGCCCGTGGCCGGGGCGGGGCGGGACCTGCGCGCCGAGCTGACCGCCTACGTGGCTCGGGCTCGCCCGGGGGAATGACGAAGGTGAGGTCGGTGGGTCGCCGGGGGGGGGCGGTGGAGGCCGCGCCTACAGGAGATGGACCGCATCACGAGGATGCCCTTCGTCGGAGGGGTGGTGTCCTTCGGCAACCGGGCGTACCAGTCGGTGTTCCCGCCGACGGGTCCCAGTGGCGGAGCCATTGTCGGCATGCGGAGGGGTTGACGGGCAGCCCGCGGGCTCTGCTGGATGCCTGTGAGCAGGTATGCCGTCACTGTTCTGCTGTGGTGCGTGTGGAGCCGGGCGAGGAGGCTCTGTGGCGAGCTGCGGCCGAGGTCGTGGCTGCTGACGGGCGGGTGCGCAGGCTGGAGGAGCATGAGGCGGGCCCGCGGTCCTGGGAGGGTTAGGGAGGCGGCCCGGCACCGTGATGCGGGCGTGCGCGGCAGGCTGGAGCCGTGGGCGGGTGATCCTTCGGTCGGTGCGGGCGCGCGGCAGATGCTGCAGGCATGGTCGGCGGTACTGGAGCGGTCGGAGACAGTGCTGGCCCGGTGGCGGGCTGCGGCGCCTGCGGCGCGCTCCGCGACGTCGGTCAGTGGGGCTTGCGATGCGGTGGCCGCCGACGGGGAGGTGC
Organism: Streptomyces sp. Ncost-T10-10d; assembly: GCF_900091955.1. Taxonomy (GTDB): domain Bacteria; phylum Actinomycetota; class Actinomycetes; order Streptomycetales; family Streptomycetaceae; genus Streptomyces. The sequence goes on along the minus strand of NZ_FMDF01000091.1, from coordinate 2,762 downwards.
AGCGGGAGGGCCTGCAGTTGGCCGCCGCGGTGCTCAAGTCCCGGTGGGCGGTGCCATTCGAGGCGTGGGCGGCCATCCGGCGGGCGTGGAGCGGTGTCCGGGACCAGGGCGGCGAGGCGGGCGCGGCGCGTGCGGCGGCCATGCGGGCAGTGGAAGCCGCCTGGGGCGGGGCGCGCGTGAGTGATGTGACGGCGCTGCCGGAGCCGGCCCTTGTGGCGGGTGCGCGGTTCTCCTCTCCCGCGCAATGGGCGGATGCCGAGTTCCAGCACCGTTGGCAGCAGTACGTGTTGGACTGCTGCGACAAACTGGAGGAAGCGCTGCAAGGGGCCCCGGGCAAGGGCGGCGACGGTCAGCAGCTGATGCTGGTGACCGGATGGCCGCTGACCCGGCAGCAGGATGCGGAACTTGCCTATCTGGCCCAGTACGAGCAGTACGGCCCCACCGTCCCGTTCGGTAGCCGCCGCGCCGGCTACAGCATCGAGCCCGACCATGCTGTCGTGCTCGCCGTTCCCGGCTTCGCCGCCCGGCACGCCGCTGACCACACCCGCGACGACCAGCAGCGGATCGCCCTGGGACCAGACCTTCCCGCCGGCACCGCCGGGCCCGACGAGCGGGACGTGCTGGCGCTGCTGCGCGGCGCCTACCCCTATCTGCCGGCGGACGCCGCAGACGACGGTGCGGGCGCCAGGCCCACGGCCATGGTGACGACGGCCCGGGCAGTACGGCGAGATCAGCGCAATCAGCGGGTCGGCTACAGCGGGCACGACGACTCGCTGGAGGTGTACAACGACCTGGTCGTCGGCAAGTACAGCTGGGTCCCCGACGACGATCACCCCGGCCCCGCGGCGGCGGTACTGGAGAAGCAGCCCATCCACTGGCTCAAGGACTGGGTGCTGTGCCTGGACGTGGAGCGCGGGTCCCGCCCCGAGACCTTCCTGCACCGGTTGTACGGCACGGTGACGTCCTACCAGCCCGACACCGGTCGGGTGATGTTCGTCCCCACGGGCGGTCACCCGGCCATCGCCGTGCCCGTCCACCGGATCGTCGCGCTCACCGGCGACCGGCGTCGGCGCAGCGAGGGGCAGGTGCCCGCTCACGAGCCGTACGACGGCTAGGCCCGCGTATCCGCAAGGGCCGGATTCACTCGAGCGAGCCCGGTCCGCGAGGAGTTGTCGTGGGCAGCCGCGAGCTCCACGGCCACGCCGTTGCGACGCCGCGGCCTGAGTCGAGGCGGGCTAGCTTCGTTGCACACACCCGAGGTAGCACCCTCCGTGCTTTCTCCAGTATCTGCTCTACGCGCCCCAGCGACTGCGCATCAGCCGGCCTGCATGCCTTCAGCACTGGTTGCCGATGCGCGGAGCGCGGTCATGGCTGCTTGGCTGTGCTCTGTCGCGCCAGCACGGCGGGAACGGTGCAGCCCTGGTTCGGCGCCTCCGGCGTGCTTGGTGGTGTCGGCATGCTCGGAGGGCGGGGATGTGCGCAGCTGGCCGAAGGTTCGGCCCACCGTCACCGACAAGGCGAACTCAGTCTGTGTGTCGGCGTAGCGGCGCTGCACTGTCTGCAGACGGCGCTCGGCAACGGCCAGGTCGTGGTCGGTGGCGGCTGCCTCGCCGAAGCCTGACCCCTTGTCCAGGAGGGTGCGGATCGCGTCGCGGTCGCGGCGGCACGCATCGACTTGCGCGACGAGCTCGTCCAGATCTCGTCTGAGGAGATCCAGGGGGGCGATGTGGTTGCGCATCGTGTACGCGCGGTGGCTGGTGGGCGGGATGTCGCTGAGTTGCGGGAGCAGTTCGGTCAGGGCGTGCTGAGTGAGCTCGAGGTGGCTCTGGCGCAGGCGCTCCAGGTGAGTCTCCCCGGTCTGCACGACTGGTTCCAGGTCAGCGGTGGCCTGCTGTTCGTCGTGGCCGTTCCACGGGCGTTTTGCCGAGTCGTGCTGATCACGGCGGTCCTGGGCGATGCTCCAGATGCCGTCCATAAGAGTGCGGTATGCCTTGTCGAGGCTGACCAGGGAGGCGGCCAGAGAGTGCAGGTGTCCGCGCGCGGCGTGGGTGCGTACGTGCTCGTCATGAAATTTGCTGACGGCGGTGAGGTTTTGCTCGGCCTGGGTGCGGGCGTCGCCCCGCTGCCCCGGGGCGGCGTCGCCGTCGTCGGCATGAGCCAGGGCGAGGTCGTTGATGCGGGCGGACAGTGCGGCCATGTCCCAGCTGGCCTGTTCCGTGGCACGGCCGGAGTGACTGCGCCACAGGGCGGCGGCCGCGTGATGGGGTAGGGCGGCCGGTACGGCGAGAGGGGCGAGTGCGGTGCGCAGTGCCGTCTGGGCTTCGGTCTCGGGAGGGCCACTGGGTCGCCGGGGCTCGGAGCTACGCAGGTCGTCGACCTCTTGGGTGTAGTCGGTACGGGCCTGATCGGTCCAGGCGGCGATGCGTGGCCACAGCGGCAGGATGCGGTCGAGGTAGGCGTGGGCGGCGGCCTGCATGGCGGGCGCGTTGGGCTGGTCCCTGGCGGCGGCCAGGGGCACGGCGGTGTCGGGGTGGCGGGCGGCGATACGTTCCAGCAGCCGGTGGCGGGGGGGTGTCCAGGTCGGTGCCGGGCTTGTATTGCGGGGTGACCGTCATCGTGTCCAGCTCGTGCAGGAGCAGCCAGGCGGCGTGAAGTCGGGCGAGCTTGTCGCCGACGGCGGGTGCATGAGCCAGGTCCACCGCTTCCATGACAGCGCTGGCCTGGTCGCGCAGCGACTCCTTGCCCTGCGTGTAGGGCGGGTT
>NZ_FMDF01000206.1 GCF_900091955.1 Streptomyces sp. Ncost-T10-10d | reverse complement strand
CGCGACCGGAAAGGTTCACCGGTTCGCGACGCCCGGCACGGCACCTCGCCGCGTTGTCGCATCACCCGAGTACATCCAGTACGCGGGCAATGCTCCGCCTTGCGATGCACCGCACCGGACGCCGCGAGCTTTCCGGCAAACCTTTCCGGTCACAGCACCAGCAGGCGCTCGACCGCTGAGGCACGGCCGTGCCTCAGCGGTACAGCGCGTCGACCTCCGCCGCGTACGCCGTCTCGATCGCCTTGCGCTTCAGCTTCAGGGACGGCGTGAGCAGACCGTGCTCCTCGCTGAACGGATGAGCCAGAATCCGGAACGTACGGATCGACTCGGCCTGCGACACAGCCGTGTTGGCGGCCACCACCGCGCGCCGGACCTCCATCTCCAGGTCCGGATCCCGCACCAGATCCCCCGGTTTCATGGGCAGCCGGCCCTGCATGGAGAGCCAGTGGTCCACCGACTCCTGGTCGACCGTGACCAGGGCCGCGATGTACGGCCGGTCGTTGCCGACCACGATGCACTGCGCGACCAGCGGATGCGCCCGCACCCGCTCCTCCAGACCGGCCGGCGAGACACTTTTGCCGCCGGACGTCACCAGGATCTCCTTCTTCCGCCCGGTGATCGTCAGATAGCCGTCCTCGTCGAGCGCCCCCAGATCCCCGGTGGCCAGCCAGCCGTCGCGCAGTACCGCGTCGGTGGCCTTCGGGTTGCCGAGATAGCCCGCGAAAACATTGCCGCCGTGCACCCACACCTCGCCGTCCTCGGCGATGTGCACGGTGGTGCCGGGGATGGGCTGCCCGACCGTGCCGTACCGGGTGCGTTCCGGCGGATTGGCGGTGGCCGCCGCGGTCGACTCGGTCAGCCCGTACCCCTCGTACACCGTGACGCCCGCGCCTTCGAAGAACAGCCCGAGCCGCCGTTCCATCCCCGAACCGCCGGACATGGCGTGCCGGATCCGGCCGCCCATCGCCTCGCGCACCTTCTTGTACACGACCTTGTCGAAGAACTGGTGCTGCATCCGCAGCCCGGCGGACGGCCCAGGACCGGTCCCGAACGCCCGCGCCTCCGTCGCCTCGGCGTACTTCACCGCGATGTCCACGGCCCTGTCGAACGGTCCGACCCGGCCCTCCGCCTCGGCCTTGCGCCGGGCAGCGTTGAAGACCTTCTCGAAGATGTACGGCACCGCCAGGATGAACGTCGGCCGGAACGACACCAGGTCCGGCATCAGGGCCTTCGCCGACAGCTCCGGCTGATGGCCCAGCTTCACCCGTCCGCGGACCGCCGCGATCTCGACCATGCGGCCGAAGACATGCGCCAGGGGCAGGAAGAGCAGGGTCGCCGCCTCGTCGCCCGGCTTGGAGTGGAAGACCGACTTCCAGCGGGCGGCCATGGTGTCCGTCTCGAACATGAAGTTGGCATGCGTGGTCACGCAGCCCTTGGGGCGTCCCGTCGTGCCCGAGGTGTAGATGATGGTCGCCACCGACTCGGGCGTCACCGCGCGCCGGTGGCGGTGCACCACCTCGTCCTCGATACGGGCGCCCGCGTCGACGAGCTCGGTCACCGCGTCGGCGTCCAGCTGCCAGAGCCGCTTGAGCTGCGGCAGCCGGTCGATCACCGATGCGACCGTCATCGCGTGGTCCTCGTGCTCGACCACGATGGCGGACACATCGGCGTCGTGCAGCATCCAGAAGACCTGTTCGGCCGAGGACGTCGGATAGACCGGTACGGACTGGGCGCCGACCGTCCACAGCGCGAAGTCGAGGAGCGTCCACTCGTAGCGCGTACGCGACATCAGGGCCACCCGGTCGCCGAATCTGACGCCGTGCGCGATCAGCCCCTTGGCGAGCGCCAGCACCTCGTCGCGGAATGTTGCCGCAGTGACATCCTGCCAGCGTCCGCTCGCGTCTTTTCGGCCGAGCGCGACCCGGTGCGGATCGTCCTCGGCGTAGTCGAACACCACATCGGCCAGCCCGCCCACGAGGGGCGCGGCCGCCATGGGGGGGACAGTGAACTCGCGCAATGACCTGCTCCTCGTGGCGCTCCGCACAGCGCCGTGACGCTACCCCACCGGGCGGCGTGGCGGGAGGGCCCCGTAACGGCGGACAACGTGGCATATGCACTGGTCAGCCACTGAAATCCGGCCAGATGGGCAAGGCTCGGGCGCGGCTGAGACCGCGGGGTAAGAGACCGGCGCCGGAATCTCCACCGAATCTGTACGCCGCTGTCACTTCCGTTTCGAGTGGGTACGAGGGTATTGGTCCACAGACGGTCCGCAGAGGGGCCCGCGCACGCCCGATCCGGCCGGGTCGGGCATGGAACTGCGGCCGACGTCCATGCTCCCCGTACAGGCATGCGGTCATGCGCCGTCCCGGCCGCTGATCGAACCGATTGTGCCGACACCGCGGATCAGCCGGTCGCCGCCCGCCAGGATCGCCGCAGCCAGTGCGTCCGCGGCCTCCTGCGCCCCGTCCCGGCGGCGGCCGTGCAGCAGGACGAAATCCACATCGCCCAGCTCCGGCAGACCCGCTCTGGCCGGCACCGGCGCCAGACCCGGCGGGATCAGCCCCCGGCTGTGAGCCATCACGCCCAGACCCGCACGGGCCGCGGCGATCAGTCCGCTGAGGCTGGTGCTCGTACACGCGACCCGCCAGGACCGGCCGTGCTCCTCCAGGACCTCCAGAGCACGGGCCCGGGTGATGCCCGGCGGCGGGAAGAGGATCAGCGGAACCGGACGGTCCGGGTCGATCCGCAACTGCGGCGCACCGATCCAGGTCAGCGCGTCCTGCCAGACCAGTTCGCCGTGTGTGTCGCCGGCGCGCCGCTTGGCGAGCACCAGATCGAGCCGGCCCGCGGCCAGCCGCTGGTGCAGCGTCCCGGAGAGCTCCACCGTCAGCTCCAGCTCGACCTCCGGGTGGTCGCGGCGGAACGACTCCAGGATCTCCGGCAACCGCGTCAGCACGAAGTCCTCGGAGGCCCCGAATCGCAGCCGCCCGCGCAGCCGGGTGCCGGTGAAGAAGCTCGCGGCACGCTCATGGGCCTCAAGGATCGTCCGGGCGAATCCGAGCATCGCCTCGCCGTCCACGGTGAGATCGACCCGGTGCGTGTCCCGGGCGAACAGCTGCCGCCCCGTCGCATGCTCCAGACGCCGCACATGCTGGCTCACCGTGGACTGCCGCACACCCAGCCGGCGGGCCGCCTGGGTGAAGCTCAGCGTCTGGGCGACGGCGAGAAAAGTGCGCAACTGCGCGGGTTCGTACATGAGGCCAGGCTATCGCGAACCGTGATGACAGTCAGAGCGGTAAGCCGGATTCCCGATCGCGGTGATCAGGAGCAGGATGAAGAGGGCACGACCAGAACCAAGAGAACATGTGGAGCACATGAGCCGCCGCACCCTGAAACCGCCGTCCTGGCTGCCGATCGACCCGTACATCCTGGCGCTGATCGGCACGGTCGTGCTGGCGGCGATACTGCCCGCATCGGGGACCGCCGCGGATGTGGCGGGCGGCGCCTCGACCGGAGCCGTGGCCCTTCTCTTCTTCCTGTACGGCGCCCGCCTCTCCACCGCCGAGGCACTCGACGGCCTCAAGCACTGGCGGCTCCATCTCACCGTCCTCGTCTGCACCTTCGTGGCATTCCCGCTGCTCGGTCTCGCGGGCAAGGGGCTGGTGCCGTACATCCTGACGCCGCAGCTCTACAGCGGCTTCCTCTTCCTGTGCCTCGTCCCCTCGACGATCCAGTCGTCGATCGCCTTCACCTCGATCGCCCGCGGCAATGTGCCCGCGGCGATCTGTGCGGGCTCCTTCTCCTCGATCGCCGGAATCTTCCTCACGCCGCTGCTCGCCGCCGCACTGCTGGGCAACGACGGCGGCGGATTCTCGGCCGACGCGCTGCTGAAGATCGGGGTCCAGCTGCTGCTGCCGTTCGTTGCCGGTCAACTGCTGCGCCGCTGGATCGGTGGCTTCATCATCCGCCACAAGAAAGTCCTCGGCCATGTCGACCGGGGCTCGATCCTGCTCGTCGTCTACACGGCGTTCAGCGAAGGCATGGTCGCGGGCATATGGCACCAGGTCACCCCGGCCAGGCTCGGAGCGCTGCTCGGCGCCGAGGCCGTGCTGCTCGCGCTGATGCTCGCGCTGAGCTGGTACGGGGCGAAGCGGCTCGGCTTCGACCGCGGGGACCGGATCGCCATCCAGTTCGCCGGCTCGAAGAAGAGCCTGGCCTCCGGGCTGCCGATGGCAAGCGTCCTGTTCGGGGCGCAGGCGTCCCTCGCCGTACTGCCGCTCATGCTCTTCCACCAGATGCAGCTGATGGTGTGCGCGGTGATCGCCAAGCGCCGCTCGCGCGATCCGCAGGAGGAGAACCAGGGGGAACACTGCGATGTCACGGGAGCCCGTCACGGTGAGCTGAGGGGGCGCCCGGAGCCCCGCCCGGGGTGGGACCGGCCAGCGGCGGCGCTCCCCGCCGGCCGGATCCCCGACCCGCGCAGGACGGGCGAGGCGCCTCAGACCTGACCGACCGTCGTCTCCAGGGCAATGCGGTGCTCACCCGCGTACACGTTCATGGAAGGACCCCGCAGAAAGCCGACCAGGGTCAGTCCGGTCTCGGCGGCCAGATCGACGGCGAGGGACGACGGTGCCGAGACCGCCGCGAGCATCGGGATCCCGGCCATGACCGCCTTCTGGGCCAGCTCGAACGAGGCCCGCCCCGACACCAGCAGGATCGCCCGGGACAGCGGCAGCCGGTGGTCGGTCAGAGCCCGGCCGACGAGCTTGTCGACCGCGTTGTGCCGGCCGACGTCCTCCCGGACGTCGAGCAGCTCACCCGTCTCGGAGAACAGTGCCGCCGCGTGCAGACCCCCGGTCCGGTCGAAGACTCGCTGCGCGGCGCGCAGTCGGTCGGGGAGGGCGGCGAGCAGGGCGGGCTCGACCCGGACCGGGGGAGCGTCGGCGATCGGATGCCGGGTGGTGGTGCGCACCGCGTCGAGGCTCGCCTTGCCGCACAGCCCGCAGGACGACGTGGTGTACACATTGCGTTCGAGTGTGATGTCGGGGACCGGCACGCCGGGGGCGAGCTTCACATCGACGACGTTGTACGTGTTGACGCCGTCCGCCGTGGCCCCGGCGCAGTAGAAGATTCCCTGCACCTCGGAGCCGTCACCGATCACGCCCTCGCTCACCAGGAAGCCCGCCGCCAGCCCGAAGTCGTCGCCCGGCGTGCGCATCGTGATGGCGAGCGGCTTGCCGTTCAGCCGGATCTCCAGGGGCTCCTCGGCGACGAGGGTGTCGGGGCGCGTGGCGACGGCCCCGTCCCGGATACGGATGGTGCGGCGGCGCTCGGTGACCCGTCCCATAGCGGTTAAACCCGATTCTGTACGTGTTGGAAGCCGAACCGGCCCTTGATGCAGAGGTTGCCGTGAGTCACCGGATTGTCGTGCGGAGAGGTGACCTTGACGATCTCATCGTCCTGCACATGGAGTGTGACATTGCAGCCGGCATTGCAGTACGCGCAGGTGGTGGTGGTCTCCGTCCGGGCCCGTTCGTCCCAGGTCCCGGCCGCGCGCGTTCGGGCGGCAGGGTGGTGCCGGCCGTGCCCGCCGGGTGGACGCTGTTGACGCGCCGTCCGGCATGCGGGCCGGTGAGCCCGTGGAAGTACCACCGCGGGATGCCGTCCTGCGCGGCGATGACCGCGGCGGTCCCGTGTGGCAGCGGATGGACCAACGCGTCCGATGTCGCACAGGAGTCGGCCTTGAGCCCGAGAACACGTAGGTGACATGGGCGCCATGGCACCGGCGCCGACAACTGCGACTTTCACGGGGCTCTCCGTTCGGTGAGCGGACCGAGGAGTGGACCGGGCGAGGAAACAGGAGACGCTGTCAAGTCGACAGAATATTGTCTACAGTATTCTTTCCGGGTGGTCGAGGCTGTTGCCAAGCCTCCAACGACCGGGTGCTAATCCTGTGGGATCACGTGCCCCTGTACCGGGCGGTAGCGACCAAGACTGGATGGTTCCTGCCCTATGTAGCGAGGGGATCTTGTACATGACCGGCTCACGTGTCGTGGCGCTCGGCCACTATCAGCCCGCCAAGGTGCTCACCAACGACGATCTGGCGGCCATGGTCGATACCAGTGACGAGTGGATCACCAGTCGCGTCGGGATCAAGACCCGCCATGTCGGAGGCCCTGACGAGCCGGTGGACGAGATGGCCGCGCACGCGGGGGCCAAGGCGCTCGCCGCGGCGGGGCTGCAGCCCGCCGAAGTCGATCTGGTTCTTGTCGCGACCTCCACCGCGATCGACCGTTCACCGAGCATGTCGGCCCGGGTCGCCGCCCGGCTCGGCATGGGCTCGCCCGCGGTGATGGACATCAACGTCGTCTGCTCCGGCTTCACCCACGCCCTCGCCACCGCCGACCATGCGATCAGGGCGGGCGCGGCCGAGCGCGTCCTCGTCGTCGGCGCCGACAAGATGGCGGACATCGCGGACTGGACCGACCGCAGCACCTGTGTCCTGCTCGGTGACGGAGCCGGTGCGGCGGTCGTCGTCGCGGACCCGGACGGCGGCGACCGGCCCGGGATCGGCCCCGTGCTGTGGGGCTCGGTGCCGGAGATGGGGAACGCGGTACGGATCGAGGGGACGCCCCCGCGGTTCGCGCAGGAGGGGCAGTCCGTATACCGCTGGGCCACCACGCAGCTGCCGCCCATCGCCCGCAGGGTCTGCGAAAAGGCCGGTGTCGCCCCCGAGGATCTGGCCGCGGTGGTACTGCATCAGGCCAATCTGAGGATCATCGAACCGGTTGCCAGGAAGATCGGTGCGGTCAACGCGGTCATCGCCCGGGATGTCGTGGATTCCGGCAATACGTCCGCGGCGTCCATCCCGATGGCCCTGTCCAAGCTGGTGGAGCGCGGTGAGGTCCACACCGGCGGGCCGGTGCTGCTTTTCGGCTTCGGCGGGAATCTCTCGTACGCGGGTCAGGTGATCCGCTGTCCCTGAGGGGCGTTGTGCTCGGTAGGCTGTGGACGATAAGCAATTGCTCGTCGCCCGGAGGGGGACCGCGACGTTGTCCACAGGGCTGCCGCAAGGGGCCGTGCCGAAGCTGGAGCGGCCCGGTCCGCTACGCGAGCGCGTGTACGAGGCGCTGCTCGAGCTCATCACGACGCGAGCGCTCCGTCCCGGCCAGCATCTGGTCGAGAGCGAGCTGGCCGGTCATCTCGGAGTATCCAGGCAGCCGGTGCGAGAGGCGTTGCAGCGGCTGAACACCGAGGGCTGGATCGATCTGAGGCCCGCCCAGGGTGCGTTCGTCCATGAACCCACCGAGGAGGAGGCGGACCAACTGCTCTCGGTCCGTACCCTCCTGGAGGCCGAGGCCGCCCGTCTTGCCGCGGCCAACTCCGGCACCGCCGGGATCGCCGCACTGGAGGAGCTCTGCGCCAAGGGTGAGCAGGCCGTCGCCGACGACGACGTGGACCTGGCGGTCGCCACCAACGCGGCCTTCCACGCCAAGGTCATGGAGCTGGCGGGCAATGTCGTCCTCTCCGAACTCGCCGGGCAGGTGGACCGTCGGGTGCGCTGGTACTACAACCCGGTGGCCCGCCGGCGCGGCACCCGGTCCTGGATCGAGCACCGCTCGCTCATCGCGGCGATCTCCTCGCGCGACGAGCAGCGGGCCGCGGAGATCATGCGGGCGCACACGGAACACACGCGCAAGACGTACCGCCAGCGCGAAGAGAGCTAGTGCTGCGACCGGAAAGGTTCACCGGCTCGCGACGCCCGGCACGGCACCTCGCCGCGTTGTCGCATCACCCGAGTACATCCAGTACGCGGGCAATGCTCCGCCTTGCGATGCACCGCACCGGACGCCGCGAGCTTTCCGGCAAACCATTCCGGTCACAGCACTAGCGCGCGGCCGGACAGGTCGAACGGCGTCGTCAGGGAAGGGTCTGGGCTTCGAGCCCAGGCCCTTTTGCGTGTTCGGTGACGTCCTGGTTCCTGGTGCCGCCCGGGCGGTCTTCTCACGCTCCGATGTTCAATCGAACATGGATGTGTTAGAAATGAGTCATGGGTGTCGCCAATCGTCTGGACCTGACCCTGCGATTGGTGCAGGGCTCCGACCGGGTTTCCGTGTCGGAGCTCTCCCATCGCCTGGGGGTCTCCGAAATGACCGTCCGCCGGGATCTCGACGCGCTGGAGCGGCAGGGGCTGGTGCGCAGGGTGCACGGCGGCGCGGTCGCCACGCGTGCACGGGAGGAGGGCGCGGGCTTCTCCGCCCGTGAGCCGTGGCAGGCCGCGACCAAGGACCGGCTCGGTGCGGCCGTGGCCGCGATGGTGGAGCCGGGATCGCGGGTGCTTCTCGACGCGGGCACCACCACCGTGCACGTCGCCGAGCACCTGGCCGAACGGGCGCCCCTGACGGTGGCGGTGGTCAGTCTTCAGGCAGCGGTCCGCCTGGTGGACCGGCCCGGGATCGAGCTGTTGATCATCGGCGGCCGGTCCCGCCCCGGTGAACAGTCGCTGGTCGGCCCGCTCGCCCTGCGCACCATCGAGGCGCTGGCCTTCGACTGCTTCGTACTGTCCATCGGCGGTGTGCACGCCGAGTACGGCTGGTCGGAGTTCTCGCTGGACGACGCGGCCGTCAAACAGGCCGCGCTCGCGCAATCGGACCGGACCATCGCCGTCGCCGACGCGACCAAACTCGGGGTGCGCGCGTTCAGCCAGGTCGCCGCCGTGGGCGCGGTGGACGTGTTCGTCACCGACAGCGCGGCCCAGGACGCCGTCACCCACCCCAATGGCCCGCTGACACTGTCCGCCCTGCGCGATGCGGGCGTCCGCACCGTCCTGGCCTGAGAACCGGATCCACCGCGAGGAGCGCACGACATGACCGCAGGCATGGACACCCCCGACCGCCGCGGACGCACCGGTCTGGACCGGCACGGCCGCGACCTGACCGGCAATCCACGGGTGCGCATCGGTGACGTGGAGGTGCTGTCCTGCGACTGGTATGTCCTGCGCAGGACGACCTTCGACTATCAGCACAGCGACGGCCATTGGAGCCGGGAGCAGCGTGAGGCCTACGACCGGGGCGACGGAGCCACGATTCTGCTCTACCACCCCAGTCGCCGCACTGTTCTGTTGACCCGTCAGTTCCGGCTGCCCGCCTACGTCAACGGGCACCACGACGGGATGCTGATCGAGACCGCCGCCGGGCTGCTCGACGGCGACAGCCCCGAGGAAGCCATCCGCAGGGAGGCGGCCGAGGAGACCGGACACCTCGTCGGCACTCCCGAGCGCGTCTTCGACGTCTACATGAGCCCCGGCTCGGTCACCGAACGCCTGCACTTCTTCGCCGCCCCCTACCGTTCGACGGTCGACACCGCCGGCGCGCACGGGGTCGCGGCCGAGGGCGAGGACATTGAGACCGTGGAACTCGCCTTCGAGGAGGCTCTCTCCATGATCCGCTGCGGGGCCATCGCCGACGCCAAGACCATCATGCTGCTCCAGTGGGCGGCCCTGGACGGCCCGTTCCGGCACCGCTGACTTCCGACCCGACCCGCCCTGTGCGCACCCCGATCGTCGCCCGCGCCGGTGGCCGGACCATGACCCGGCCGAACGGCTTTGTCCTCGGTGTGGAGAAAGTTGTAGCGGATTCCTGCGCAACTTCTTCCCACTCCCGGCAACCGCTGCTACGTTCCACTCGAAAGCCCGACGGACAGGCCGATGTGGCGGGGAGGGGCTCGTGAGACGTATGACGGCACGACCCGCGAATGCGCATCAGGCGCGACTGCTACGGCTGTTGCGCGACGGCGGGCCCAACTCAAGGGCACAGCTGGGGGATCAGGTCGATCTCTCCCGCTCCAAGCTCGCCGTCGAGGTCGACAGGCTGCTGGAGACCGGACTCGTCGTGGCCGACGGACTCGCCGCATCCCGCGGAGGACGCCGCTCGCACAACATCCGGCTCGCCCCGCAACTGCGCTTCCTCGGCGTCGACATCGGTGCCACATCCGTCGATGTGGCCGTCACCAACGCCGAGTTGGAGGTCCTGGGTCATCTCAACCACCCCATGGACGTACGCGAAGGGCCCGTCGCCATCTTCGAGCAGGTGCTGTCCATGGCGGCCAAGCTCCGGGCCTCCGGGCTCGCCGAAGGATACGACGGCGCGGGCATCGGCGTACCCGGACCGGTCCGCTTCCCCGAAGGGGTACCGGTCGCACCGCCGATCATGCCCGGCTGGGACGGCTTCCCGGTCCGCGAGGCACTCAGCCAGGAACTGGGCTGCCCCGTCATGGTCGACAACGATGTGAACCTGATGGCGATGGGGGAGCAGCACGCGGGCGTCGCGCGCTCCGTGGGCGACTTCCTCTGCGTCAAGATCGGTACGGGTATCGGCTGCGGCATCGTCGTCGGCGGCGAGGTCCACCGCGGTACGACGGGCAGCGCCGGAGACATCGGCCACATCCAGGTCGAACCCGAGGGACGCGCCTGCGCCTGCGGCAACCGGGGTTGCCTGGAAGCCCACTTCAGCGGTGCCGCACTCGCCCGCGACGCCGAGGACGCGGCGCGCGCCGGGCAGTCGGCGGAACTCTCGGGCCGGCTGGAGGCGACCGGAAAGCTCACCGCCGCCGATGTGGCCGCCGCCGCGGCCGCCGGTGACGCGACCTCGCTCGACCTGATCCGCGAAGGCGGCAACCGGGTCGGCCAGGTCATCGCGGGACTCGTCAGCTTCTTCAATCCCGGACTGGTGGTGATCGGCGGCGGTGTGACCGGCCTCGGCCACACGCTCCTCGCCAGCGTCCGGACCCAGGTCTACCGGCAGTCCCTGCCGCTGGCCACCGGCAATCTTCCCATCGTGCTGGGCGAGTTGGGACCGGCCGCCGGAGTGATCGGCGCCGCCCGCCTCATCAGCGACCACCTGTTCTCACCGGCCTGACCCTCGGGCCGGCAGCACATCGGCACAGTCCGGAAACACCCGCACCACCGCACCTGGCACAGCCCTGCCCACTCACCGGCCCTCCCCAAGTTCTCCGCTGCGCTCGAGCAGGGGAGACCCCACTCGCCGAGGGGATTTGTCATGGCACCGGAACCACCCCTGCTCACCATGTCCGGCATCACCAAGTCGTTCCCCGGAGTACGCGCCCTCGACGGCGTGGACCTGGAGGTCCAGGCCGGCGAAGTCCACTGTCTCCTCGGGCAGAACGGCGCCGGCAAGTCCACCCTCATCAAGGTGCTTGCCGGGGCCCATCAGCCTGACGGCGGCGAGATCACCTGGCGTGGCGAACCGGCCGCGCTCAAGTCGCCCATCGCCGCGATGCGCCTGGGCATCGCCACCATCTACCAGGAACTCGACCTGGTCGAGGGCCTGTCGGTGGCCGAGAACGTCTTCCTCGGCCATGAACCCACCACCGCCCGCTTCGTCGTCCGCACCCGCGAGGGCCGCACGGCGGCCGCCGCGCTGCTGAAACGTCTCGGCCACCCGGAGATCGACCCGGCCAGGGCGGTCGGCGAACTGTCCGCCGCCCAGCAGCAGATCGTCTCCATGGCGCGCGCGCTCTCCCACGACGTACGGCTCATCGTGATGGACGAGCCGTCCGCCGCACTCGACCCCGACGAGGTCGACAACCTCTTCCGTATCGTCGCCGCCCTCACCGCCGACGGGGTCGCCGTCGTCTACATCTCGCACCGCCTGGAGGAGATCCGCAGGATCGGCGACCGGGTGACCGTGCTCAAGGACGGCCGGGCCGTCGCCGTGGGGCTGCCCGCCAAGTCCACGCCGACACGAGACATCGTTGCCATGATGACCGGCCGCAATGTCGAGTACGTCTTCCCGCCGCGCACCACGGGCAGCGCGGGAGCGGCAGTGGCGGAGCCGGTACTGAAGGTCGAAGGACTGGCCAGGAAGGGCGAATTCGACCCGTTGGACCTCGAGCTGAGGCCCGGCGAGATCGTCGGCCTGGCCGGCCTCGTCGGATCTGGGCGCTCCGAGATCCTGGAGACCGTCTACGGCGCCCGCAAGCCGAGCGCCGGACGGGTCACCGTGGCCGGTAGACAGCTCCGGCCCGGCAGCGTCCGCGCGGCCGTCGCCGCGGGCATCGGCCTCGCCCCCGAGGAACGCAAGGCGCAGGCCCTGCTGATGCTCGAATCCGTCACCCGCAATGTCTCCGTCTCCTCCATGTCCCGCTTCTCCAGGGCAGGTTGGATCGACCGGGGGGCCGAGCGCCGAGCGGCCCGCACCGCAACCCGCGAGCTCTCCCTGCGCCCCGACAACCCGGACACCCCCGTCCGCACGCTCTCCGGCGGCAATCAGCAGAAGGCCGTCCTGGCCCGCTGGCTGCTGCGCGGCTGCCGGGTGCTGCTGCTCGACGAACCGACCCGCGGTGTCGACGTCGGCGCCCGCGCCGAGCTCTACGCCGTGATCCGCCGGCTGGCCGACGAAGGCCTCGCCGTGCTGCTCGTCTCCAGCGAGGTGCCCGAAGTGCTGGGCCTCGCCGACCGGGTGCTGGTGCTCCGCGAGGGCCGCGTCGTGCATGCGGCGGACGCCCGGGAGCTCGACGAGCACCGCGTACTCGACCTAGTGATGGAAGGGAGCCCGACGTCATGACGCAGCCCGTTTCCTCGGCGCAGCAGGGCGGGCCGGACAAGGGGGCCGCCCCCGCCCCGGTCGCCGAACCCCGTAAGACGGACGGACCCTCGCGCACCTTCGGCCTGCGCGCGGACGTCCGCAACCTCTCGCTCCTCGGCGTTCTCGTCGTACTTGTCGCCGTCGGCGGATTCACCGAGCCCGATGCCTTCCTGGACACCGGGAACCTTCAGCTGATCCTGACCCAGTCGTCCGTCATCGGCGTCGTCACCGTCGGGATGACCTTCGTCATCACCAGCGGCGGCATCGATCTGTCGGTCGGTGCGATGGTCGCGCTCGCCTCCGTCTGGGCGACCACGCTCGCCACCCAGGAGTACGGCTTCGCAGGAATTCTGTTCACCGCCGTGATCGTCGGACTCGGCGCCGGGCTGGTGAACGGGGTGCTCATCGCGTACGGCCGGATGGTGCCGTTCATCGCGACGCTGGCCATGCTCGCCTCGGCCCGCGGGCTCGCCCTCCAGATCACCGACGGCAAGACCCAGATCGTCACCGTCAAGTCGGTCCTCGACCTGGGCCTGCCCGACTCGTACGTCCTCGGTATCCCGCCCCTGGTCATGATGTTCGCCGCGGTGACCGTGATCGGCTGGCTGGTGCTGAACCGCACGACCTTCGGACGGCGCACGGTCGCGGTCGGCGGCAACGCGGAAGCGGCCAGGCTGGCCGGTATCGACGTACGACGGCAGCGGCTCTATCTCTATCTGCTCTCCGGGCTGTGCTGCGGCATCGCCGCCTTCATGCTGATCATCCTCTCCGGCTCGGGACAGAACACCAACGGCAATCTGTACGAGCTCGACGCCATCGCCGCCGCGATCATCGGCGGCACCCTGCTCAGCGGCGGACGCGGCACCATCGTCGGCTCCGTGCTCGGTGTCCTCGTCTTCACCACCATCACCAACATCTTCGCTCTCAACAATCTGCAGAGCGATGTCCAGCAGATCGCCAAGGGCGCGATCATCGTCGCCGCCGTCCTGGTCCAGCGCCGCACATCGGCGCACGGGGAGACCTGAGCCGCCGGGCGCACTCCCGGCAGCTCCGCTTCTCCATCCCACCCACCGCCCCGTACGCCATATGTGACATGTCACGCACCGGATGAAGGGTTTGACAGCCATGCCAGAAACCAGCCGCAGAGGACTGCTCTTCGGCACCGCAGCCGTCTCCGCGGGCGCGCTCCTCACCGCCTGCACCAGTAACGAGCCCAAGAAGTCGGAGACCGCGCAGAGCAATCAGCCCGCCGCCGACGACAAGCCCGGCAAGCCCGTCACCATCGGCTTCGCGGGCCCGCAGGCCGACCACGGCTGGCTCAACGCCATCAACGAGAACGCCAAGTCGCGGGCGGCGAAGTACTCCGAGGTGACGCTGGAGATCACCGAGGGCTCCAACGACACCGCCGCCCAGATCGGCCAGGTCAAGACCCTCATCAACAAGAAGGTCGACGTCCTCGTCATCCTCCCCGCCGACGGCAAGGCGCTCACCCAGGTGGGTCTGGAAGCGATGAAGGCGGGTATCCCCGTCGTCAACCTGGACCGGATCTTCGCCTCGCCGCAGGCGTACCGCTGCTGGGTCGGCGGCGACAACTACGGCATGGGCCTGAACGCCGGTACGTACATCGGCGAGCAGCTCAAGGACAAGGCGAACGCCAAGGTCGTCGAGCTGGCCGGCATCGACAACCTGGAGCTCACCAAGCAGCGCAGCCAGGGCTTCGCCGACGCGCTGAAGAACTACCCCAACGTCAAACTGGTGGCCCGTCAGGCCGCCGACTTCACCGTCGAGTCGGGCCAGGCGAAGATGGCCCAACTCCTGCAGGCGCAGAAGAAGTTCGATGCTCTGTGGAACCACGACGACGACCAGGGTGTCGGCGCGCTGCGCGCCATCCAGCAGGCGGGCCGCGACGAGTTCCTGATGGTCGGCGGCGCCGGTGCCAAGTCCGCGATGGACGCCATCAAGGCCGACAACAGCGTGCTGAAGGCCACTGTTCTCTACCCGCCGACGATGGCCGCGTCGGCCATCGACCTGGCCCGCGCCCTCGGACAGGGCAAGGGCATCGGCGGCCTGGCCGAACTGGAGATCCCGACCAGTCTCACCCTCTACTCGGCCGTGGTCACCAAGGAGAACATCGACCAGTACCTGCCGACGGGCTTCAGCTGATCCGCCCCGCAGGAGGGTGCTGACCCTCCTGCCGCACCCATCGAACGACCGACGAGGAGGAAGCCCGGATGGCCCGTAGGGAAGAGACGGATCAGGAGGCCGCAGCGCCGCCGACGTATCGGCCGATGACGAGTGCGCCGACGCTCGGCGTCGGCATGGTCGGATACGCGTTCATGGGCGCCGCCCACTCGCAGGGGTGGCGCACCGCCGGACACGTTTTCGAGCTGCCGATGAAACCGGCTCTCGCCGCGATCTGCGGACGCGACCGGGCAGCGGTCGAGGCGGCGGCCGCCCGCCACGGCTGGGCGGCGGCGGAGACCGACTGGCGGGCCCTCATCGCCCGGGACGATGTGCAGCTCGTCGACATCTGCACCCCCGGCGACAGCCACGCCGAGATCGCCATCGCCGCCCTGGAGGCGGGCAAGCACGTGCTGTGCGAGAAGCCGCTCGCCAACACGGTCGCCGAGGCCGAGGCCATGACCGAGGCGGCACAGCGCGCGGCGGCCCGCGGCCAGGTGGCGATGGTGGGCTTCAACTATCGCAAGGTGCCCGCGATCGCCTACGCCCGGCAGCTGATCGCCGAGGGGAGGATCGGCACCCTGAGGCATGTCCGCGCCACCTATCTCCAGGACTGGCTCGTCGACCCCGATTCCCCGCTCACCTGGCGGCTCAAGCGGGAGCACGCAGGCTCGGGAGCGCTCGGTGACCTGGGGGCGCACATCGTCGACCTGGCCCAGTATCTGGCGGGGGAGCTGCTGGTCGGGGTGTCTGCGGTCAGTGAGACGTTCGTGACGGAACGGCCGCTGCTCGCCGGTCCGTCGGCCGGGCTCTTCGGCGCCGCGGACTCGGCCGCGCGAGGAGCGGTGACCGTCGACGACGCGGCCCTGTTCACCGGCCGGCTGGCTTCCGGGGCGCTGGCCTCGTTCGAGGCGACCCGGATGGCGGCCGGCCGGAAGAACGCGCTGCGGCTGGAGATCAACGGGGAGCGCGGCTCGCTCGCCTTCGATCTGGAACGGCTCAACGAGCTGTCCTTCCACGACCACACCGAACCCGCCACCACGGCAGGGTTCCGGCGCATCCTCGTCACCGAACCCCAACACCCCTACCTGGAGGCGTGGTGGCCGCCGGGCCACGCCCTGGGCTACGAGCACACCTTCATCCACCAGGCCCATGACCTGGTGCGGACGATCGCCGAAGGGACGGCTCCCGCACCGTCGTTCGCCGACGGACTGCAGGTGCAGCGGGTGCTCGCAGCGGTGGAGGAGAGCGCCGAGAAGAACTCCGTACACACCCCCGTGGTTCTCTAGGAGGTCCTGCGCATGCCCCGTCCCTTCACACTCTTCACCGGCCAGTGGGCCGACCTGCCGCTGGAGGAGGTCTGCCGGCTCGCCCGGGACTTCGGGTACGACGGGCTCGAACTCGCCTGCTGGGGCGACCACTTCGAGGTCGACAAGGCTCTCGCCGACCCCGGCTATCTGGACGGGCGGCGGCAGCTGCTCGACAAGTACGGACTGAAGTGCTGGGCGATCTCCAACCACCTCGTCGGCCAGGCCGTCTGCGACAACCCGATCGATGAACGCCATCAGGGGATCCTGCCGGCACGGATCTGGGGCGACGGTGAACCCGAAGGGGTGCGCCGGAGGGCCGCCGAGGAGATCAAGAACACCGCCCGCGCGGCAGCCGCCTTCGGGGTACGCACCGTCATCGGCTTCACCGGCTCCTCGATCTGGCACCTGGTCGCGATGTTCCCGCCGGTCCCGCCGCAGATGATCGAGCGGGGTTACGAGGACTTCGCCGAGCGCTGGAACCCGATCCTGGACGTCTTCGACGCGGAGGGCGTGCGGTTCGCCCATGAGGTGCACCCCAGCGAGATCGCGTACGACTACTGGACCACGCACCGCGCCCTGGAGGCCGTCGGCCACCGGGCCGCGTTCGGGCTGAACTTCGACCCCAGCCACTTCGTCTGGCAGGACCTCGACCCGGTCAACTTCCTGTACGACTTCCGGGACCGGATCTACCACGTGGACTGCAAGGAGGCCCGCAGGCGGCTGGACGGCCGTAATGGTCGCCTCGGCTCCCATCTGCCATGGGGCGACCCGCGGCGCGGCTGGGACTTCGTGTCCGCCGGGCACGGCGATGTGCCGTGGGAGGACGTCTTCCGGATGCTCCGGTCCATCGAGTACGAGGGGCCGATCTCCGTCGAGTGGGAGGACGCGGGGATGGACCGTCTGGCGGGCGCACCGGAAGCGCTTGCCACGCTGAAGCGGTATGACTTCGAGCCGCCATCGGCCTCGTTCGACGCGGCGTTCGGGGGCGGGGACTGACGGGTCCTTCCCGGGGCGCCGCCCCCGGGCTTCCGCTCCTCGATCGCCGAAAACCGAGCTCGTCCGGCGATCGAAGGGT
>NZ_FMDF01000174.1 GCF_900091955.1 Streptomyces sp. Ncost-T10-10d | reverse complement strand
CGGGCCACGATGGCCCCATGCTTCCTTCCGACTCCGACTCCGATTTCCGGGCACGCACCTCCTCACCACCCGACTCCCCGGCCCCACCCCGCGCCCTCTCCTTCGACCGCGCAGCCGCCCAGTACGCCGCGGCCCGCCCCGGCTACCCGCCTGCCCTCTTCGACACCGTCGAGGAACTGGCCGGCCGCCCCCTGCGCGGCGCCCTCACCATCGATGTCGGCGCGGGTACGGGTATCTCCACCCGACTTCTCCACGACCGGGGCGCGCGGGTCACCGCAGTCGAACCGGGCCGCGGCATGGCGGAAGAACTGCACCGGGCACTCCCGTACGTGCCGATCGTGCGTGGCGACGGCAACCGTCTCCCCATCGCCACCGCGTCGGCCGACCTGATCACGTATGCCCAGTCCTGGCACTGGACCGACCGGAACCGTGCCACCCCCGAGGCCCTGCGCGTACTGCGCCCCGGCGGCGCACTCGCCCTCTGGTGGAATGTCTCCGACCACTCCGTCCCGTGGATCGCCGAGCAGGACGCCCGCCTCCGCCGCTTCTTCGGTGCCGACGAGGGTGCCCACGGCTCGCCCGTCCGCTCCCGCGACCTGCCGTCCGGGCTCGGCTTCGTGCACCGCGTGGTGCCCTGGACCCGACGGGTGTCCCTCGACACCCATCTCGCCAACCTCGGCAGCCACTCCGCCTTCCTCGTCCTCGGTGAGGAACCCACGCACCGATTCCTCGACGAGGAGTGCGGCCGGCTGGCGGAGCTCTTCCCGGACGGCACGGTCGAGGAGAGCTACGTGGTCGACCTGAGCGTGGCGATCCGCCCGGGCTCGACCCCGGCCCCACCCTCACCGCGATCCTGATCCGCGCTCCTGATCCGCACGCCGAAGGCCCTCGCGCGCCTCCCGCTCCGCGGCCCGGCCCTCCAGGACCGCGGCGCATGCGTGGTCGGTGCGGTGCAGCTGCTGAGGTCCAGCACGACGGCCCGGGCGTGCTCTTGACGGACAGACACCGCCAGGATCAAAATTCATCGCATGATGAATTCTTCGGGCGTCGCCATCGAGGCCCGCGGCCTCGCCGTCGTACGAGGCAACCGCACCGTCCTCCGCGACCTCGACTTCACCGTCGAACCCGGCAGGATCACCGGCCTCCTGGGCCCCTCCGGCTGCGGGAAATCCACCTTGATGCGTGCCGTCGTGGGCACCCAGGCCAAGGTCACCGGCACCCTCGACGTGCTCGGCAGCCCCGCAGGACACCCCACCCTCCGCCCGCGCATCGGGTACGTCACCCAGGCCCCGTCCGTCTACACCGACCTGACCGTCCGGCAGAACCTCGACTACTTCGCGGCGATCCTCCAGCCGGGCCGCCGCCACCGGGACGCCCGCCGCGCCGCCGTCACCCGCGCGATCGCCGAGGTCGACCTGGCCGGCCACGCCGACGCGCTGGCCGGCACCCTCTCCGGCGGCCAGCTCACCCGTGTCTCCCTCGCCGTGGCCCTGCTCGGCACCCCCGAACTCCTGGTCCTCGACGAACCGACCGTCGGCCTGGACCCGGTACTCCGCCGAGACCTGTGGAACCTCTTCCATGCCCTCGCCACCGACCGCGGCACGACACTCCTCATCTCCTCCCACGTCATGGACGAGGCCGAGCGCTGCCACCGGCTGCTCCTGATGCGCGAGGGCGAGATCCTCGCCGACGACACCCCCGAGGCGCTGCGCACCGCCGCCCACGCCGCCACCGTCGAAGAGGCGTTCCTCCACCTGGTCGACGAAGCCGCCACCCGTCAGGAGACCGTCCGATGAGCACCCCGCGCCCGCAGCTCCACCCGGCCGCACCGCCCCTCAGCCCCGCCCGCACGCTCGCCACCGCCGCCCGCGTCCTGCGCCAGCTGACCCACGACCCCCGCACCGTCGCGCTGCTCCTCCTGATTCCGGTCGTGATGATCACGCTGCTCCGGTACGTGTTCGACGGCAGCCCCCGCACCTTCGACGCCATCGGCGCCTCGCTCCTCGGCATCTTTCCGCTGATCACGATGTTCCTGGTGACCTCGATCGCCACCCTGCGCGAACGCACCTCGGGCACCCTCGAACGCCTCCTCGCCATGCCGCTCGGCAAGGGGGACCTGATCGGCGGCTACGCCCTGGCCTTCGGCGCCGTCGCGATCGTCCAGTCCCTCCTGGCCACCGCACTCTCGGTCTGGGCGCTCGGTCTGGACGTCACCGGCTCACCGTGGCTGCTGCTCCTGGTCGCCCTGCTCGACGCCCTGCTCGGCACGGCACTGGGTCTCTTCGTCTCCGCCTTCGCCGCATCCGAGTTCCAGGCCGTCCAGTTCATGCCGGCCGTGATCTTCCCGCAGCTCCTGCTCTGCGGACTGTTCATCGCACGCGACCGGATGGCTCCCGTCCTCGAAGCCCTCTCGAACGTGCTGCCCATGTCGTACGCGGTCGACGGCATGAACGAGGTCCTCCACCACACCGACGTCACCGGCGACTTCATTCGAGACGTCCTGGTCGTCGCGGGCTGCGCCCTGCTCGTCCTCACCCTCGGCGCGGCCACGCTCCGCCGACGTACCGCCTGACCGGCCCCGGTGCGAGGATGACGGACACGAGCACCGAGAACCGTCAGCACGACGCACGGAGAACCGCGAGCACCGCCCGGAGGGTGAACCACATGACCCAGACAGTTGCAGTCCTCGGCACCGGCAAAATCGGCGAGGCCCTGCTCAGCGGCATGATCCGGGCGGGCTGGCGCCCGGCGAACCTGCTGGTCACCACCCGCCGTTCCGAGCGTGCCGAGGAACTCCTCAGCCGCTACGGCGTCGAGTCCGTCACCAACGCCGAGGCCGCCAAGCGCGCCGACATCCTCATCCTCGCGGTCAAGCCCCAGGACATGGGCCGGCTCCTGGACGAGCTCGCCGGACACGTCACCGCCGACCGCCTGGTCATCAGCGCCGCCGCAGGCATCACCACCGCCTTCATCGAGGACCGCCTCACCACGAGCACTCCGGTCGTACGCGTCATGCCGAACACCCCCGTCCTCGTCGACGAGGGCATGTCCGTCATCTCCGCGGGCAGCCACGCCACCACCGAACACCTCGCCACCGCCGAGGCGATCTTCGGCGGCGTCGGCAAGACCTTGCGCGTCCCCGAGTCCCAGCAGGACGCGGCCACCGCCCTCTCCGGGTCGGGCCCGGCGTACTTCTACTTCCTCGTCGAGGCGATGACCGACGCGGGCATCCTGCTCGGCCTGCCCCGCGCCCAGGCCCACGATCTGATCGTCCAGGCCGCCATCGGCGCCGCCGTGATGCTCCGCGACAGCGGCGAACACCCGGTCAAGCTCCGCGAAGCCGTCACCAGCCCGGCCGGCACCACCATCAGCGCCATCCGCGAGCTGGAGAACCATGGTGTACGAGCTGCCCTCATCGCCGCCCTCGAAGCAGCCCGCGACCGCAGCCGCGAACTCGCCTCCGGCAACGGCTGACGGCTACCCGGCAGCCTCGATCAGCTCCGCACTGCGCACCACCTTCGCGAACCCACCGCCGTGCAACGACACGGCGGTGGCCCGCGCCAGCTCATCCGCGCCCAGCGTCCACCCCCACGGCCCACCCCCGTCGAAGGTGTACGTCGCATCCAGCGCGAAGAACACCTCGTACCCGAGGTTCCCGCCCATCCGCGCTGTTGTCTCCGCGCACATATTCGTCTGGATCCCGGCCACCACGATCTGCCGTACCCCGCCCCGGTCCAGCCACGCCCCGAGATCGGGCGTCCCGTAGAAGGCGGAGTTCACGCTCTTCGTCAGCAACAACTCGGGCCCACTTCCCTTCCCCCGCCGCTCCTCCACGTACCTCTTGAAGTCGTTCCCCGGCTGCCCCACCCGCAACGGCGAATCCGGCTCGGGCGAGTCATGCCGTACGAACACCACGGGCCGTCCACTTGCCTGCCAGGCATCGATCAGCCCCGCAATGTTCCGATCGGCCCCGGGATTGTTCCGCGGCCCCCAGTACGCCTCCTCCTCAAAACCTTCCTGTACGTCCACCACGACCAGCGCTGCGTTCTCTGCGATCTCCATACGAACGATGCTGCCGCGCCGCACCCCTGCGGCCCAGAGGTCAAAAAGCCATCGATCGATGTTTTACTGCCACCATGTCCACGACCGGCCGCCCACCCACCCGCATCGCGCTCGTCTCGTTCCCCGGCATCCGCGCGTTCGACGTCTCCGTCATCACGGAGGTCTGGGGAGTGGATCGCACCGACCGCGGCGTCCCACCCTTCGACCTGCGCCGCGCCGCCGCCGACCGGGCCCCCATCCCGCTGCGCGGCGGCCTCTCCCTCACCCCCGACCGCACCCTCGCCTGGCTCACCCGCGCCGACCTGATCGTCGTCCCCGGCCTCGACGACCACCTGACACCGGCCCCCGAACCGGTCCTCGAAGCGCTGCGCCGTGCCCATGCCCGAGCCACCCCCATCGCGGCCCTCTGCGGCGGAGCCTTCACCCTCGCCCAGGCCGGCCTCCTCGACGGCCGCCGGGCAGTCACCCACTGGAACCTCACCGACCTCCTGCGCACCCACCACCCCCACGTGACGGTCGTCCAGGACGCCCTGTTCCTCCACGACGACAACATCTGGACGTCGGCGGGCACCGCGGCCGGCATCGACCTCTGCCTCCATCTCGTACGTACGGCCCACGGCGCGGAGACGGCCGCGACGATTGCCCGCTCGATGGTCACGGCTCCCTTCCGCACCGGCACCCAGGCCCAGTTCATCGAGCACCCCACACCCCACACCGACCGCGACGCCGACACCCTCGCCTCGGTACGGGCCTTCGCCCTGACCCGTCTGGCCGAACCCCACACGGTCGCCGACCTCGCCGCGCACGCCGGAATGTCCCCCCGCTCCTTCGCCCGCCACTTCCAGGCCACCACCGGCACGACCCCGCTCAGGTGGCTGATCACCCAACGCGTGGCCGCAGCTCAGAAGCTCCTGGAACAGACGGACCTGCCCCTCCCCGAGATCGCCCGCCGCAGCGGCTTCGGCAGCGAGGTCACCATGCGCCAGCACTTCGCCACCCACCTCTCCACCAGTCCCCGCGACTACCGCCTGGCCTTCCATCAGAACCAGGGCAGGCCCGAGGTTGACACGACACGCCCACATCCGTAATGTTCTCCGAGTTGTCCGACGTGAGCGCCGACTCCGGTCGGTCCCCGGACAGCCATTCCGCAGTAACCACATCGGGCCAGCGACATCTGTCGCCAGACTTTCTGTGCGCATTTGCGAAATGGAGAATCCGCGTTCGAAGGAGCGCAACCCCGATTAGCGTCGAGGCCCTGGATTCGCTAAAGTCTCACT
>NZ_FMDF01000071.1 GCF_900091955.1 Streptomyces sp. Ncost-T10-10d | reverse complement strand
GGCAGCCCGCGTCCCCGGCTGCGCCTGGTCAGTCTCGCCCTGACGCTCGTCATGCTGACGTTCGTCGTCCGGCTTCTCCAGGTCCAGGCCGTCGACGCCAACGCGTACGCGGCCAAGGCCAAGGAGAACCGCTACCTCAGCTACACGATCTCCGCCGAGCGCGGCGAGATCACCGACCGCAGCGGTATCGCGCTGGCCACCAGCGTCGACGCGTACGACATCACCGCCGACCCGTCGATGTTCACGCCGGAAATCAGCAAGGCCCCCGACGCGCCCCGGCAGGCGGCGGCGCTCCTCGCCCCGATCCTCGGCGCCGATGCCTCCGAGCTGACCGAGAAGCTGTCCAAGAAGGGCCGTTACACCGTCCTGGCCCGCCGCCAGACCCCGCAGGTCTGGAATCAGATCAAGGACCTCAAGTCCGTCTTCGCCGAGAAGGCCGCGAAGGACAAGGCGGCCGGCGGCGCCGGAGCCAATGTGCTGGCCGGGGTCTTCCAGGAGTCGACGACCAAGCGGGTCTACCCGAACGGAGACCTCGCCGCCGGGATACTGGGCTATGTCAATACCGACGGCAAGGGCGCAGGCGGCCTCGAATCGCAGCTGGACAAAGACCTCGCGGGCGAGGACGGCAAGATCAAGTACGCCCAGTCCGGAGGTCGGCGGGTACCCACCGCGGGCACCAAGGAGGTCCCGGCCGTCGCCGGGTCCGACGTCGAGCTGACCATCGACCGCGACATCCAGTGGGCCGCCCAGCAGGCCATCACCGACCAGGTGAAGAAGTCCAAGGCGGACCGTGGCTATGTGATCGTGCAGAACACCAGGACCGGCGAGGTCCTCGCCATGGCCAACGCACCCGGCTTCGACCCCAACGACCTCTCGAAGGCCGACGCGGCGTCGCTGGGAAACGCGGCGCTCCAGGACGTGTACGAGCCCGGCTCCACCAGCAAGGTCATGTCCATGGCCGCCGTGCTGGAGGAGGGGGCCGCCACCCCCGGTACCCATGTCACCGTCCCCAACCGGCTGCACCGGGGCGACCGGCTCTTCAAGGACGACATCGACCACCCCACCTGGTACCTGACGCTCAACGGCGTACTCGCCAAGTCGAGCAACATCGGCACGATCCTGGCCACCGGAGAACTCGGCAGGACGCAGGCCGAGGCCAACAAGGTCCTCTACTCCTACCTGCGCAAATTCGGGATCGGCTCGCCGACCGGTCTCGACTACCCGGGTGAGACCCCCGGCATCCTCGCCAAGCCCGAGGCCTGGTCGACCTCGCAGCAGTACACGATCCCGTTCGGCCAGGGCCTGTCGCTCAACGCCATGCAGGCCGCCTCCATCTACTCGACGATCGCCAACGGCGGGGTGCGCGTCGCGCCCACGCTGGTACGTGGCACCAAGGGGCCCGACGGCCACTTCCAGGCCACCGCCGCTCCCGAACGGACCCGGGTGGTCAGCGAGAAGACCGCCAAGTCGCTCGCCGCCATGCTGGAGTCGGTGGTCGGTGACGAGGAAGGCACCGGCACGAAGGCCAAGATCCCGGGCTACCGGGTGGCGGGCAAGACCGGTACGGCCAACCGGGTCGATCCGGTACGCGGCGGCTACCGCGGCTACACCGCGTCCTTCGCGGGCTTCGCACCCGCCGACAACCCGCAGATCACCGTCTACTGCGCGATCCAGAACCCGACCAAGGGCAGCTACTTCGGCGGCCAGATCTGCGGACCGATCTACAAGCGGGTCATGGAGTTCGCACTCAAGACCCTCCAGGCCCCACCGTCCGGCAGCAAGCCAGCCAGGCTGCCGGTGTCCTTCGAACCCGGCGAGTGAACACGGGGAAACCAGCCAGTGACAACCATCACCCCCGATCCCGGGAACCGGAACGGGAACCACCAGAGCTCCGCCCCCTCACTTCGCGAGAGGCCGGGTGGGCCCGGTACGCTCACCGCCGTGCCCCACGCTGATCAGTTCCAAACCACCCAGAAGGACGCCCCTGTGAACTACCCGGGAGCGCCCCGCCCGGATCGGCTCAGGCCGACGACGCTCGGCGAGCTGGCAGCCCGGCTGGGAGTCGAACCGCCGGGAACCGGCGAGGTCACCGGCATCACCCACGACTCGCGGGCGGTCCGCCCCGGTGATGTGTACGCGGCCCTGCCGGGCGCCCGCTTCCACGGCGCCGACTTCGCGGCCCAGGCTGCCGGCCTCGGCGCGGCGGCGATCCTCACCGACCCGGCCGGCGCCGAGCGCGCCGCCGCCACCGGACTGCCGGTGCTGGTCACCGGGGACCCACGCGGCCGGATGGGCGAACTCGCTGCCGAGATCTACGGACGGCCCGGCGCCGACCTCCTCCAGATCGGCATCACCGGAACCTCCGGTAAGACCACCACCGCTTACCTCATCGAGGGCGGCTTCCGGGGCGCCGGGCGTGCCACCGGGCTGATCGGCACCGTGGAGACACGGATCGGCGACGAGCGCATCAAGTCCGAGCGCACCACCCCCGAAGCCACCGACCTGCAGGCGCTGTTCGCCGTCATGCGCGAACGCGGCGTCGACTCGGTGACCATGGAGGTTTCGAGCCACGCCCTGGTGCTCGGCCGGGTCGACGGCTGCGTCTTCGACGTCGCGGTCTTCAACAACCTCAGTCCGGAGCACATGGAGTTCCACTCCGGAATGGAGGACTACTTCCAGGCCAAGGCACAGCTCTTCACCCCGCTGCGCAGCCGGCAGGGCGTCGTCAACTTCGATGACGAGTACGGCCGCAGGCTGGTCACCGAGGCCTCCGTCCCGGTCGTCACCTTCTCCGCCGAGGGCCACCCGGACGCCGACTGGTGTGCCGAGGACGTCGAAGTCGGGCCGCTGGGCTCCACCTTCACCGTCGTCGGCCCCAAGGGCGAGCGGATCGCCGCCAGGGCCCCGCTGCCCGGCCCGTTCAACGTCGCCAACACCCTTGCCGCGATCGTCACGCTCGCCGTCGCGGGCCTCGACCCGCAGACCGCAGCCGACGGTGTTGCCGCCGTTCCGGGCGTCCCCGGCCGCCTGGAACGCGTCGACGCCGGACAGCCGTACCTCGCGGTCGTCGACTACGCGCACAAGACCGACGCCGTCGAATCCGTGCTGCGCTCCCTGCGGAAGGTCACCGAGGGCAGGCTGCACATCGTCCTCGGCTGCGGCGGCGACCGCGACACCACCAAGCGCGGCCCGATGGGCGCCGCCGCGGCCCGCCTCGCCGACACTGCAGTACTGACGTCCGACAACCCCCGTTCCGAGGACCCCCTCGGAATCCTCGCCGCCATGCTCGCGGGCGCCGCCGAGGTGCCCGTCCACGAGCGGGGCGACGTCCTGGTCGACGCCGACCGGGCCGCCGCCATCGCAGCCGTGGTCGCCCGCGCCGAGCCCGGTGACACGGTGCTGATCGCCGGCAAGGGCCACGAGCAGGGCCAGGACATCCATGGCGTGGTACGCCCCTTCGACGACCGCGTGGTTCTGCGCGCGGCCATCGAGCGGTCCCTGGGGCGGAGCAGCACGGAGAGCGCCGCCCACCGCGCCCACACCCACGAGAACAACAGTCAGGGATGACCAAGTGATCGCCCTTTCCCTCGCCGAGATCGCCGAAATCGTCGGCGGGCAGTCGTACGACATACCGGATCCGGCAGTGACCGTCAGCGGGCCTGTCGTCATGGACTCCCGAGCGGTGAAGCAAGGCAGTCTGTTCGTCGCCTTCACAGGCGAGCGGGTCGACGGCCACGACTTCGCGCAGGGCGCCGTCGAGGCGGGCGCGGCAGCCGTGCTGGCCGCCCGCCCCGTCGGCGTTCCGGCGATCGTCGTCGACGACGTCGTGGCCGCGCTCGGCGCGCTCGCCCGCGCCGTCGTCGGCCGCCTCGGTACCACCGTCGTCGCCCTCACGGGCTCCGCGGGCAAGACCTCCACCAAGGACCTCATCGCCCAGCTTCTCGAACGCAAGGGGCCCACCGTCTACCCGGAGGGCAACCTCAACAACGAGATCGGCCTGCCGCTCACCGCACTGCGTGCCACCGAGGACACCCAGCACCTCGTCCTCGAAATGGGTGCACGTTACATCGGTGACATCTGTTACCTCACCGGCCTCGTCCCGCCGCGGATCGGCCTCGTCCTCAACGTCGGCACCGCGCACATCGGCGAGTTCGGCGGCCGCGAGCAGATTGCCAAGGCGAAGGGCGAGATGGTCGAAGCCCTGCCCGAGGACGGCCTCGCCGTACTCAACGCCGACGACCCGCTCGTGCGCGCCATGACCTCCCGTACGAAAGCCCGGGTGCTGCTCTTCGGTGAAGCCGCGGATGCGGACGTACGGGGAGAGAATGTCCGTCTCACCGACGACGGGCGCCCCACTTTCAAGCTCCACACACCCACCGGGTGCAGCGACGTGACCATGCGCCTGTACGGTGAGCACCACGTGTCGAACGCGCTCGCCGCGGCCGCCGTCGCCCATGAGTTGGGCCTGTCCGCAGACGAGATCGCCGAAGGGCTCTCCGAGGCGGGCACCCTCTCCCGCTGGCGCATGGAGGTCACCGAGCGTCCGGACGGCGTGACGTTCGTCAATGACGCCTACAACGCGAACCCCGAATCCATGAGAGCAGCGCTGCGCGCGCTGGCCGCCATGGGGAAGGGCCGGCGTACGTGGGCGGTGCTCGGCCCCATGGCCGAGCTCGGCGACGCCTCGCTCGCCGAGCACGACGCGGTCGGGCGGCTCGCCGTCCGACTCAACGTCAGCAAGCTCGTCGCAGTCGGGGGCAGAGAGGCCTCCTGGCTGCAACTGGGCGCATACAACGAGGGTTCGTGGGGTGAGGAGTCGGTGCACGTGTCCGACGCACAGGCTGCCGTCGACCTGTTGCGCAGTGAACTGCGCCCGGGAGACGTCGTGCTGGTGAAGGCGTCCCGGTCGGCCGGCCTGGAGAAGGTCGCCCAGGCACTGCTGGAGAACTCGACCGAGGGCGAGGTCGCCGGCCGATGAGGCAGATCCTCTTCGCGGGGGCCATCGGGCTCTTCCTGACCCTGGTCGGAACTCCGCTGCTGATCAAGCTGCTGGCCCGCAAGGGATACGGGCAGTTCATCCGGGACGACGGCCCGCGCACCCACGGGTCCAAGAAGGGCACGCCCACCATGGGCGGCATTGCCTTCATCCTGGCGACGATCATCGCGTATCTCGCGGCGAAGCTGATCACCGGCGAGGAGATGCGATTCTCCGGCGTGCTGGTGCTCTTCCTGATGGCCGGCATGGGCCTCGTGGGCTTCCTCGACGACTACATCAAGATCGTCAAGCAGCGTTCGCTGGGTCTGCGGGCCAAGGCGAAGATGGCCGGCCAGCTGATCGTGGGTATCGCCTTCGCGGTGCTCTCGCTCCAGTTCGCGGACAAGCAGGGCAACACCCCGGCCTCCGACAGGCTGTCGTTCGTCGCGGACTTCGGCTGGTCGATCGGCCCGGTGCTGTTCGTCGTCTGGGCGCTGTTCATGATCCTGGCCATGTCCAACGGTGTGAACCTGACGGACGGTCTGGACGGTCTGGCCACCGGCGCGTCGGTGATGGTCTTCGGCGCGTACACCTTCATCGGGCTGTGGCAGTTCCAGGAGTCCTGCGTCAACGCGGACACCCTGACCAACCCCAACGCCTGTTTCCAGGTACGCGATCCGCTCGACCTCGCGGTCGTCGCCTCCGCGCTGATGGGTGCCTGCTTCGGCTTCCTGTGGTGGAACACCTCGCCCGCCAAGATCTTCATGGGCGACACCGGTTCGCTGGCGCTCGGCGGCGCGCTCGCCGGCCTGGCGATCTGCTCCCGCACGGAGTTCCTGATGGCCATCCTCGGTGGTCTCTTCGTGATGATCACCATGTCCGTGGTCATCCAGGTCGGTTCCTTCAAGATGACCGGTAAGCGGGTCTTCCGGATGGCTCCGCTCCAGCACCACTTCGAACTCAAGGGGTGGTCCGAAGTCCTTGTCGTGGTCCGCTTCTGGATCATCCAGGGCATGTGCGTGATCGTCGGACTCGGTCTCTTCTACGCAGGATGGGCAGCCGAGAAGTGAGCAACCAGGACTGGCAGGGCAAGCGCGTCACCGTCGCGGGACTCGGGGTCTCCGGAATCCCGGCGGCCAAGGTGTTGCACGGCCTCGGGGCCGTCGTCACGGTGGTCAACGACGGGGACGACGAGCGTTCCCGTGCGCAGGCCGCGGAGCTGGAGGCGCAGGGCATCACCGTGCGCCTCGGCGACGGGGCGACCCTGCCCGAGTCCACCGAGCTCATCGTCACCACCCCCGGCTGGAAGCCCGACAAGCCGCTCTTCACCGCAGCCGCCGAGGCGGGCGTCCCGGTCTGGGGCGACGTCGAACTCGCCTGGCGGCTGCGCGGTCTGGACGGCAGGGAGCCCGCACCCTGGCTCGCGGTCACCGGCACCAACGGCAAGACCACGACCGTCCGGATGCTCGCCTCGATCCTGGAGGCGGCCGGGCTGCGCACCGCCGCCGTCGGCAACATCGGCGTCTCCCTCCTCGACGCCGTCCTCGGTGACGAGAAGTACGACGTACTCGCCGTCGAGCTGTCCAGCTACCAGCTGCACTGGGCGCCCTCGCTGCGCGCCCATTCCGCGGCCGTCCTCAACCTGGCCCCGGACCATCTCGACTGGCACGGCTCCATGGAGGCGTACGTCGCGGACAAGGGCCGGATCTACGAGGGCAACCGCGTCGCCTGCGTCTACAACGTGGCAGAGAAGGCAACCGAGGACCTGGTCCGCGAGGCCGACGTCGAGGAGGGCTGCCGCGCCATCGGCTTCACGCTGGCCGCACCGGGCCCGTCCCAACTGGGCGTCGTCGACGGCATCCTCGTCGACCGCGCCTTCGTGGCCAACCGGCAGAAGCAGGCCCAGGAGCTCGCCGAAGTCACCGACGTCAACCCGCCGGCCCCGCACAACATCGCCAACGCCCTGGCGGCCGCGGCCCTCGCCCGCGCCTTCGGCGTCGAGCCCGCGGCCGTACGGGACGGACTGCGGGCCTTCCGCCCCGACCCGCACCGTATCGAGCATGTCGCGGACGTGGCCGGGGTCGCGTACATCGACGACTCCAAGGCCACCAACACCCACGCTGCCGAGGCCTCCCTCGCGGCCTACGATCCGATCGTCTGGATCGCCGGCGGCCTCGCCAAGGGAGCCACCTTCGACGAGCTGGTGACCGGGGCCGCCGGGCGGCTGCGGGGCGTCGTACTGATCGGCCACGACCGGGCCCTGATCCGCGAAGCCCTCGCGCGACACGCCCCCGAGGTCCCGGTGGTCGACCTCGACCGGACCGACACTGGGGCGATGTCCGAGGCGGTCCGCGAGGCGGCACGGCTCGCCCGCCCGGGGGACACCGTACTGATGGCCCCGGCCTGCGCCTCGATGGATATGTTCGTCAATTACAACAAGCGGGGCGAGGCGTTCGCGGCCGCGGTCCGCGCACTCGCCGCCGAGAGCGACTGACGGGCCCGGCCCCGGCGCCGTACTGTCCCGGACGACCGGGTGCGGGCGGCCGCGCCACGGGCCCCGGCCCTCGGCAGCAGCCCCGGGCACGAGCAGTGGAGGGGACAGCGACAATGCCGGCCGAAGAGAGCTTCGCCGCGTTCCGTGGGGACCGCTCACGGGCCACTGCGGCGATCAGCCGGGCGCTCACCCCGCCCCTGCTCGCGGGTGCGAGCTCCCCGGCGCCCCTCGGCCCCGCCCTGCGGGTCCGGTCGGTCACCGGCTCCCGGCGCCCCTCGGCGCCACGCTCCAAGGGGCGTTCCGGCGGCCCCGGTCCCCCCGCGGCGGCGGTGTGCGGCGGATGTACGAGCAGGCACGCCGGGCCTGGGACCGCCCTCTGACCGCGTACTACCTGATCCTGGGCGCCGGCCTGCTGATCACCGTGCTCGGCCTGGTGATGGTCTACTCAGCCTCGATGATCAAGGCCCTGGAGCTGGACAAACCCGGCACGTACTTCTTCCGTAAACAGTTCCTCGCTGCCGTCATCGGCGCCGGACTGATGGCGCTCGCTGCCCGGATGCCCGCCAAACTGCACCGGGCGTTCGCCTATCCGCTGCTCATGGGAACCGTCTTCCTGATGGTGCTGGTCCAGGTGCCGGGGATAGGGATGTCGGTCAACGGCAACCAGAACTGGCTCTACCTGGGCGGCCCCTTCCAGCTCCAGCCCAGCGAGTTCGGGAAGCTCGCCCTGGTCCTGTGGGGCGCGGACCTGCTCGCCCGTAAACAGGACAAACGGCTGCTCACGCAGTGGAAACACATGCTCGTACCGCTTGTTCCGGTCGCCTTCATGCTCCTCGGGCTGATCATGCTCGGTGGCGACATGGGCACTGCGATCATTCTCACGGCGATCCTGTTCGGACTGCTCTGGCTGGCCGGGGCACCCACCCGGCTCTTCGCCGGAGTGCTCGCCTTCGCCGGAGTGATCGCCTTCGTGCTGATCAAGACCAGCCCGAACCGGATGTCCAGGCTCGCCTGCATCGGCGCCAGCGAACCCGGCCCGGGGGACTCCTGCTGGCAGGCCGTGCACGGCATCTATGCTCTGGCGTCCGGTGGATGGTTCGGTTCCGGGCTCGGTGCAAGTGTGGAAAAATGGGGCCAACTACCTGAACCGCACACCGACTTCATCTTCGCCATCACCGGGGAGGAACTGGGGTTGGCGGGGACGCTGTCGGTACTCGCCCTCTTCGCGGCTCTAGGCTATGCGGGTATCCGCGTGGCCGGACGCACGGAGGACCCCTTCGTGAGGTACGCCGCGGGAGGTGTGACCACCTGGATCACGGTGCAGGCCGTGATCAACATTGGTGCGGTGCTCGGCCTGCTGCCGATCGCCGGTGTCCCGCTCCCGCTGTTCTCCTACGGAGGATCGGCCCTGCTGCCGACCATGTTCGCCGTCGGGCTGCTGATCGCGTTCGCGCGAGAGGATCCCGCAGCGAAGGCGGCCCTGGCCATGCGGAGGCCCGGGGTGAGATGGAAGACGATGAGACGGCGCGTCAAGAAGCGTCCGTCCGGAGAGCGGTGAATTTCGGTGCATGTCGTACTCGCCGGTGGGGGGACCGCCGGCCACATCGAGCCCGCGCTTGCCCTCGCGGACGCCCTGCGCAGGCAGGACCCGACCGTGGGAATCACTGCCCTCGGCACGGAGCGCGGACTCGAGACCAGGCTCGTACCCGAGCGGGGGTACGAACTTGCCCTGATCCCGGCCGTGCCGCTGCCGCGCAAGCCCACCCCGGAACTGATCACCGTCCCGGGACGGCTGCGCGGCACCATCAAGGCCGCCGAGCAGGTCCTGGAACGCACCAGGGCGGACTGTGTGGTCGGCTTCGGTGGCTACGTCGCCCTGCCCGGCTACCTCGCCGCCAAGCGGGCCGGTGTGCCGATCGTCGTCCACGAGGCCAACGCCCGGCCGGGCCTGGCCAACAAGATCGGCTCCCGGTACGCCCACGGGGTCGCCGTCTCCACCCCCGACAGCAAGCTGCGTGGTGCCCGCTACATCGGCATTCCGCTCCGCCGGACCATCGCCACCCTGGACCGGGCCCGGGTCCGCCCCGAGGCGCGTGCCGCCTTCGGCCTCGACCCCAACCTGCCGACACTGCTGGTCTCCGGCGGCTCGCAGGGTGCCCGCCACCTCAACGAAGTGGTCCAGCGGGTCGCCCCGCTGCTGCAGCGCTCCGGAATCCAGATCCTGCACGTCGTCGGCCCGAAGAACGAATTGCCGCGCGTCGACAACATGCCCGGAATGCCGCCCTACATC
Source organism: Streptomyces sp. Ncost-T10-10d (assembly GCF_900091955.1). Lineage (GTDB taxonomy): Bacteria > Actinomycetota > Actinomycetes > Streptomycetales > Streptomycetaceae > Streptomyces. The sequence goes on along the minus strand of NZ_FMDF01000071.1, from coordinate 51,283 downwards.
CCGGTACCGTACGTGGACCGGATGGATCTCGCGTACGCGGCGGCTGACATGATGCTCTGCCGCGCGGGTGCGATGACCGTCGCCGAACTCTCCGCCGTCGGGCTCCCCGCCGCCTACGTACCGCTGCCCATCGGCAACGGCGAACAGCGGCTCAACGCCCAGCCGGTGGTCAACGCCGGCGGCGGTCTGCTGGTGGACGACGCGGCGCTCACCCCCGAGTGGGTGCAGGGCAACGTCCTTCCGGTGCTTGCGGATCCGCACCGGCTGTACGAGATGTCCCGCGCCGCCGCCGAGTTCGGCCGCCGGGACGCCGACGACCTGCTCGTCGGCATGGTGTACGAGGCGATTGCCGCACGCCGCAACGCGTGAGGCGGACGGGTCCGGGAGCGGTGGCCCCCGGACCCGGCGTAAGGAGCGAGCGTGGCCGGACCGACGACCGCCCAGCGCGGTGCAGTGAAGCAGGAGGACTCCTCGGCCCGCCCGCCGCGTCCGCGCCCCGGAGGTCGCAGATTGCCCAGCCGCACACAGCTGATCGTGATCGGTGTGCTCGTGCTGTTGCTCGCCTCCGGCGCCGTCTGGGCGCTCTACGGCTCCTCCTGGCTCCGGGCCGAACGGGTCAGGATCACCGGTGTCGACGTACTGACACCGGCCGAGGTGGAAGCTGCTGCGGCGGTGCCGATCGGGGCCCCGCTGATTTCCGTGGACACCGACGCCGTCGCCGACCGGTTGCGCCAGAAGTTGCCCCGTATCGACTCGGTGGATGTCGTGCGGTCATGGCCGCACGGAATCGGACTTAAGGTGATCGAACGGCAGCCGGTCCTGCTGGTGAAAAAGGGTGCAAAGTTCATTGAAGTGGACGCGAAGGGCGTGCGCTTCGCAACGGTGGACAAATCTCCCGGGCATGTACCGCTGCTGGAACTGACGCCAGGTCGGTCCGCGAGTCTGCGCCGCTTCGGCAGTGCCCGGCTGGTGCAGGAAGCGGTCCGGGTCGCGGGTGAACTTCCGGCCGGCGTCGCCAAGAACACCAAGGTCGTACGGGTCACCTCGTACGACTCGATCTCCCTGGAACTCACCCGGGGTCGCACGGTGCTCTGGGGCAGTGGTGAAGAAGGCCCGGTGAAGGCGAGAGTCCTCACCGCTCTCATGAAAGCCGCCCCCAAAGCGGGACACTTCGACGTGAGTGCACCCACCGCCCCTGCGGTGTCGGGCAGTTGACGCACATTTGGCCTGGCCAGCACCCTGGTTGGTCAGCGCTACGGGTGATCACATAGGGTGAAAAGAAAAACGGGAGGTTCGGCGTGTTCGTTGAACGTGCGCCACTTGTCGACTTAGTGTCCTGTTCGGAAGAGTCCATGAAGCAGACACACTGGTAACCCTAAACTTCAACGTTAGGGTTTGGGTCGGCGTTTCGGACCGTCCCAATCGGCATCCGTCGTCGCGGCGGTACTACCGCAAAGCGACGACACGTAACTCGAGGCGAGAGGCCTTCGACGTGGCAGCACCGCAGAACTACCTCGCAGTCATCAAGGTCATCGGTGTCGGCGGCGGTGGTGTCAATGCCATCAACCGAATGATCGAGGTCGGTCTCAAGGGCGTCGAGTTCATCGCGATCAACACTGATGCGCAAGCCCTGTTGATGAGCGACGCCGACGTCAAGCTCGACGTCGGCCGCGAACTCACCCGCGGCCTCGGCGCCGGGGCCAACCCGGCCGTCGGTCGCAAGGCGGCAGAGGACCACCGTGAGGAGATCGAGGAGGTCCTCAAGGGGGCCGACATGGTCTTCGTCACCGCCGGAGAGGGCGGCGGCACCGGCACCGGCGGCGCACCCGTCGTGGCCAACATCGCGCGCTCGCTCGGCGCCCTGACGATCGGCGTGGTCACCCGCCCGTTCACCTTCGAGGGCCGTCGACGCGCGAACCAGGCGGAGGACGGCATCGCCGAGCTCCGCGAAGAGGTCGACACCCTCATCGTCATTCCCAACGACCGACTGCTGTCCATCTCGGACCGCCAGGTCAGCGTGCTCGACGCGTTCAAGTCGGCCGACCAGGTACTGCTCTCGGGTGTCCAGGGCATCACCGACCTCATCACCACCCCGGGGCTGATCAACCTCGACTTCGCCGACGTCAAGTCGGTCATGTCCGAGGCCGGATCGGCGCTCATGGGCATCGGCTCGGCCCGCGGCGACGACCGCGCGGTGGCCGCGGCCGAGATGGCGATCTCCTCGCCGCTCCTGGAGGCGTCCATCGACGGCGCCCGCGGTGTCCTGCTCTCCATCTCCGGCGGCAGCGACCTCGGTCTCTTCGAGATCAACGAGGCGGCCCAGCTGGTGAGCGAGGCGGCGCACCCCGAGGCGAACATCATCTTCGGTGCGGTCATCGATGACGCACTGGGCGACGAAGTACGCGTCACCGTGATCGCAGCGGGCTTCGACGGCGGACAGCCGCCGGCCCGTCGCGAGAACGTCCTGGGCGCGAACGCCACCAAGCGTGAGGAGCCGGCCCCTCCGGTCCGCACTGCGGAGCCCGTGCGCCAGACCGGCGGACTGGGCTCCGTGCTGCCGCGCGAGGAGCCCCCGGTCCAGGCCGAGCCCGTTCCGGCGGCCGGCGAGAGTCATCTGCCCCCGGTCGCTCCGCCGCACATCCCGCCGGCCCGTCCCTACCAGGACTCCCAGGCCGAAGAGCTGGATGTTCCGGACTTCTTGAAGTGATAGGTCCGCACCACGCAGTGTCTTCAGTACCCTCGGGGGGCCGCGCGCACTTCGCCTTCACCGACAGGTGGGGCGGGGTGAGCGCCGCTCCGTACGAGGAGCTCAACCTCGGCGGCGCGGTCGGAGACGACCCCGCCGCCGTTCTGGCCAATCGGGAGCGTGCCGCGCGGGCCCTCGGTCTGGACCCGGCGCAGGTCGTCTGGATGAACCAGGTGCACGGGCGGGACGTCGCGGTCGTCGACGGCCCGTGGGGAGACGCTTCGGAGATCCCCGCAGTGGACGCGGTGGTGACCGCACGGCGCGGACTCCCGCTCGCCGTGCTCACCGCCGACTGCACCCCCGTACTGCTCGCCGACCCGGTCGCCGGGATCGCGGCGGCAGCGCACGCGGGCCGTCCCGGTCTGGTCGCCGGAGTCGTCCCCGCCGTGGTCGAGGCCATGATCGGGCTCGGCGCCGAGCCCTCCCGGATCATCGCCCGCACCGGACCGGCGGTCTGCGGACGGTGCTACGAAGTCCCGTCCCGGATGCGCGCCGAGGTCGCCGAGAGCGTCCCGGCCTCATGGTCCGAGACCAGTTGGGGCACCCCGGCTGTGGACGTCACCGCCGGGGTCCACGCCCAGCTCGAAGCCCTCGGGGTCCAGGACCGGCGCGCATCTGCGGTCTGCACCCTCGAATCGGGCGACCACTTCTCGTACCGCCGCGACCGCACCACCGGGCGGCTCGCCGGATATGTCTGGTTGGACTGATAGGGCATGACGGACCGTAAGACTCAACTCGCCGAAAATCTGGCCCGGGTGGAGGAACGCATTGCTTCCGCCTGTATCGCCGCCGGTCGCAAACGGGAAGAAGTGACCCTCATCGTGGTCACCAAGACCTACCCCGCGAGCGATGTGCGGATTCTGCATGAACTCGGTGTGCGTCATGTCGCAGAGAATCGTGACCAGGACGCGGCCCCCAAGGCGGCCGAATGTGCTGATCTGTCGCTCACATGGCACTTTGTCGGTCAATTGCAGACGAATAAGGTTCGTTCTGTGGCGAGTTATGCCGATGTTGTGCAGTCGGTGGATCGGACCAAACTGGTCACGGCTCTCTCGGCGGCGGCTGTGCGCGAGGGGCGCGAACTCGGCTGCCTCATCCAGGTCGCACTCGACGCGGAGAGCGGTGAGCGGGGTGACCGGGGCGGCGTCGCGCCGGACGGGATCGAGGAGTTGGCCGCCGCGGTCGAATCCGCGCCCGGGCTGCGGCTCGGTGGTCTGATGACCGTCGCACCGCTCGCCGGACCGTACGCGGGACGGCAACGCGCCGCCTTCGACCGGCTGATGGAATTCTCATCCCGCCTGCGCGGGAACCATCCGGCTGCGAACATGGTCTCCGCAGGGATGAGCGCGGACCTCGAGGAAGCGGTTGCGGCCGGAGCGACACATGTGCGCGTCGGTACGGCGGTACTCGGAGTCCGACCGAGGCTCGGGTAACGTCGCCAAGCAAGTCGGACCACAGCAGAAAATATGGTCATTCCCGCCTTTGGCGGGCAGGCCTCAGTGGATCGCGGGGCACTTGGTGACAGATGCCGATCCACCACAGAGCGGAGGACTCAGAGCATGGCCGGCGCGATGCGCAAGATGGCGGTCTACCTCGGCCTCGTGGAGGACGATGGGTACGACGGTCCGGGGTTCGACCCCGACGACGAATTCGAACCCGAGCCGGAGCCCGAGCGCGACCGGCGGCGGCACCAGCCCGCGCATCAGGTGGAGCGGGACCGGGAAAGGGACGAACCGGTACGAGTAGTGCAGCCTCCCGCGCAGCGGGAGCCGGTTCAGATCTCGGCGGAGAGGGAGCGACCCGCCCGAATCGCCCCCGTGGCATCCATCACACCTGAACGCCCGAACATGGAGAAGAACGCACCGGTGATCATGCCCAAGGTTGTGTCCGAGCGGGAGCCCTATCGGATCACCACGCTGCACCCCAGGACCTACAACGAGGCCCGTACCATCGGGGAACACTTCCGTGAGGGCACTCCGGTGATCATGAATCTCACGGAGATGGACGATACGGACGCAAAGCGACTTGTCGACTTTGCCGCAGGACTCGTCTTCGGTCTCCATGGCAGCATTGAGCGCGTGACGCAGAAGGTGTTCCTGTTGTCGCCTGCTAACGTCGATGTCACGGCGGAGGACAAGGCCCGCATTGCTGAGGGCGGATTCTTCAACCAGAGCTGAGAACACGGCACCAGGAACGACCCGGCCGTATGGCCGGAGCTACGAGAGCCAGGGGAGAGGGAAGCGCGAAATGGGCGTCGCACTGCAGGTTGTCTATATCGCGTTGATGTGTTTCCTCATCGTGCTGATCTTCCGGCTGGTCATGGACTACGTCTTCCAGTTCGCACGTTCATGGCAGCCAGGCAAGCCGATGGTGGTCATACTTGAGGCCACCTACACTGTCACGGATCCACCGCTCAAGCTTCTGCGGCGGTTCATCCCGCCGCTGCGTCTCGGGGGCGTGGCACTCGACCTGTCCTTCTTCGTTCTGATGATCATCGTCTACATCCTGATCAGCATCGTGATCAGGCTGTGAGCGATACGGTCTTGCCGACTGCCGACGACTACGTAGAGGTGAAGAAGAGATGCCGCTGACCCCCGAGGACGTGCGGAACAAGCAGTTCACGACCGTCCGTCTCCGAGAAGGCTATGACGAGGACGAGGTCGATGCCTTCCTCGACGAGGTCGAGTCCGAGCTGACCCGCCTGCTCCGTGAGAACGAGGACCTGCGCGCCAAGCTGGCCGCCGCCACGCGTGCCGCCGCGCAGAACCAGCAGCAGGGGATGCGCAAGCCGGAGCCGCAGGACCGGCCCGGGGCACCTGTGCCCGCCGCCATATCGGGTCCGCCGGTCCAGCAGCAGCCCCCGCAGATGGGTCCGCCCCAGCTGCCTGGTGGCGCTCCGCAGCTGCCCGCCGGTCCCAGCGGTCACGGTCCTGGTCCCCAGGGCCAGCACGGCCCCGGCCCGCAGGGCCCGCACGGCCCCGGTCCGATGCAGGGCGGTCCCATGGGTGGCCCGATGGGCGGCCCCATGGGCGGTCACGCCCCCCAGCAGCAGATGCAGCAGATGCAGCAGCCGCCGCAGATGCAGCAGCCCGGTCAGGGCCCCGGCGGCGACAGCGCCGCCCGTGTCCTCTCGCTCGCACAGCAGACCGCCGACCAGGCGATCGCGGAGGCCCGTTCCGAGGCCAACAAGATCGTCGGCGAGGCGCGCAGCCGCGCCGAGGGACTGGAGCGGGACGCGCGTGCCAAGGCGGACGCGCTGGAGCGGGACGCGCAGGAGAAGCACCGCGTGGCGATGGGCTCGCTGGAGTCGGCCCGCGCGACGCTGGAGCGCAAGGTCGAGGACCTGCGTGGCTTCGAGCGTGAGTACCGGACCCGGCTGAAGTCCTACCTGGAGAGCCAGCTGCGTCAGCTGGAGACCCAGGCCGACGACTCGCTGGCCCCGCCGCGGACCCCGGCGACCGCTTCGCTGCCGCCGTCGCCCTCGCTGGCTCCGGCCGGTGCGGGTGCCATGGGTCACACCATGGGCGGCAACCACGGCGGTCACGGCAACCCGCCGATGGGCGGCAACCCGTCCATGGGTGGTGGGCCCTCGTACGGCGGCCAGCAGCAGATGTCGCCGGCGATGACCCAGCCGATGGCGCCGGTGCGGCCGCAGGCGCCGCAGCCGATGCAGCAGGCTCCTTCGCCGATGCGCGGGTTCCTGATCGACGAGGACGACAACTGAGCCGGGTGCGCGCGATGAGCGCGTAGCCGTCGGCAGGCTGAGGGCCGGGCCCCGGGGTTTTCCCCGGGGCCCGGCCCTTTTGCCGTGGGCGTCGGCGGGGGTGTGCCCGGGACAGGGCTGCTCCCCGTCCCGTCCCGTAACCGGAGTTCCGCCCCGGACCCGCGCCTCAAACGCCGGCGAGGCTGAATCTGACGCCGCACCCGGCACGGTCAAGCCCCTCCGGCTACGGGAAGGGGCGGGTAGGGCAGAACGCCGGAGGCCCGCCCGGAACATGTGTTCCGGGCGGGCCTCCGATGGGCTTGGGCTACTGCTCCGTCTTGCGGAGGCGGAACGTCAGGGACAGGCCCTCGTCCTCGAACGGGGCACCGTATGCCTCGTCCGCCTCGCCCCGGGCGTAGTCCAGCGCCAGGACCTCGTCCGCGATCAGGGCCGCGTGTTCGGTCAGGGCTTCCACCGTGGCGGGGGAGGTGGATGTCCAGCGGACGGCGATGCGGTCCGCGACGTCCAGGCCGCTGTTCTTGCGGGCCTCCTGGATGAGGCGGATCGCGTCACGGGCGAGGCCCGCGCGCCGCAGTTCCGGTGTGATCTCCAGGTCCAGGGCGACCGTCGCGCCCGAGTCGGACGCCACCGACCAGCCCTCGCGCGGCGTCTCGGTGATGATCACCTCGTCGGGGGAGAGAGTGACCGTCTCACCGTCCACCTCGACCGACGCCGTGCCCTCGCGCAGGGCCAGCGAGAGGGCCGCCGCGTCGGCGTTCGCGACCGCCTTGGCCACCGCCTGGACGCCCTTGCCGAACCGCTTGCCGAGCGCACGGAAGTTCGCCTTCGCGGTGGTGTCGACCAGCGAACCGCCGACTTCGGAGAGCGAGGCCAGCGAGGAGACGTTCAGTTCCTCCGTGATCTGGGCGTGCAGCTCGGGGGAGAGCGTGTCGAAGCCCGACGCCGCGACCAGCGCCCGGGAGAGCGGCTGACGGGTCTTGACGCCCGACTCGGCGCGGGTGGCCCGGCCCAGCTCGACCAGGCGGCGAACCAGTGCCATCTGGGTGGAGAGCGTCGGGTCGATGACCGCGAGGTCCGCCTTCGGCCAGGCGGACAGGTGGACCGACTCGGGGGCGTCCGGGGTGACCGGAGCCACCAGGTCCTGCCAGACCCGCTCGGTGATGAACGGGGTGAGCGGGGCCATCAGCCGGGTCACCGTCTCGATGACCTCGTGCAGGGTGCGCAGGGCCGCCTTGTCGCCCTGCCAGAAGCGGCGGCGCGAGCGGCGTACGTACCAGTTGGACAGGTCGTCGACGAACGCGGACAGGAGCTTGCCTGCGCGCTGGGTGTCGTAACCCTCCAGAGCCTGTGTGACCTGGTCCACCAGCGCGTTCAGCTCGCTCAGCAGCCAGCGGTCCAGGACCGTGCGGTCCGCAGGGGCCGGGTCGGCCGAGGACGGCGCCCAGTCCGACGTACGGGCGTACAGGGCCTGGAAGGCGACCGTGTTCCAGTACGTCAGGAGGGTCTTGCGGACGACCTCCTGGATCGTGTTGTGGCCGACGCGGCGCGCCGCCCACGGGGAGCCGCCCGCCGCCATGAACCAGCGCACCGCGTCGGCGCCGTGCTGATCCATGAGGGGGATCGGCTGAAGGATGTTCCCGAGGTGCTTGGACATCTTGCGGCCGTCCTCGGCGAGGATGTGGCCCAGGCAGACCACGTTCTCGTAGGAGGACTTGTCGAAGACCAGGGTGCCGACCGCCATCAGCGTGTAGAACCAGCCGCGGGTCTGGTCGATGGCCTCCGAGATGAACTGCGCCGGGTAGCGGCTCTCGAAGATCTCCTTGTTCTTGTACGGGTAGCCCCACTGCGCGAACGGCATCGAGCCCGAGTCGTACCAGGCGTCGATGACCTCCGGGACGCGGTACGCCTCCAGCTGGCAGTTCTCGTGCGAGCAGGTGAACGTGATCTCGTCGATGAACGGGCGGTGCGGGTCGAGACCGGAGAGGTCGGTGCCGGTGAGCTCGCTCAGCTCGGCGCGCGAGCCGACGCAGGTGAGGTGGCTGTCCTCGCAGCGCCAGATCGGCAGCGGGGTGCCCCAGTAGCGGTTACGGGACAGCGCCCAGTCGACGTTGTTGTTCAGCCAGTCACCGAAGCGGCCGTTCTTGACCGAGTCGGGGAACCAGTTGGTCTTCTCGTTCTCTTCGAGCAGCCGGTCCTTGATGGCGGTCGTACGGATGTACCAGGACGGCTGCGCGTAGTAGAGCAGCGCGGTGTGGCAGCGCCAGCAGTGCGGGTAGCTGTGCTCGTAGGGGACGTGCCGGAAGAGCTTGCCGCGGGCGGCCAGGTCCTCGGTGAGCGCCTCGTCGGCCTTCTTGAAGAAGACGCCGCCGACCAGCGGCAGATTCTCCTCGAAGGTGCCGTCGGGGCGGACCGGGTTCACGACCGGGAGGCCGTAGGCGCGGCAGACGACGAGGTCGTCGGCGCCGAAGGCCGGGGACTGGTGGACCAGACCCGTACCGTCCTCGGTCGTCACGTACTCGGCGTTGACCACGTAATGGGCCTCCGCCGGGAAGTCGACGAGGGTGAACGGGCGCTCGTACGTCCAGCGCTCCATCTCGCGGCCGGTGAAGGTCTGGCCGGTGGTGTCCCAGCCCTCGCCCAGCGCCTTCTCGACGAGCGGCTGCGCGACGAGGAGCTTCTCCTCGCCGTTGGTCGCGACGACGTAGGTGACGTCGGGGTGCGCGGCGACGGCGGTGTTGGAGACCAGGGTCCAGGGGGTGGTCGTCCAGACGAGGAGCGAGGCATCGCCGGCCAGCGGGCCGGAGGTGAGGGGGAAGCGTACGAAGACCGACGGGTCGACCACGGTCTCGTAACCCTGCGCCAGCTCGTGGTCGGAGAGGCCGGTGCCGCAGCGGGGGCACCAAGGGGCGACACGGTGGTCCTGGACCAGCAGACCCTTGTTGAAGATCTCCTTCAGGGACCACCACACCGACTCGACGTACTCGGGGTCCATCGTGCGGTAGGCGTCGTCGAGGTCGACCCAGTAGCCCATCCTGGTCGTGAGCTCGGTGAACGCGTCGGTGTGGCGGGTCACGGACTCGCGGCACCTGGCGTTGAACTCGGCGATGCCGTACGCCTCGATGTCCTTCTTGCCGTTGAAGCCCAGCTCCTTCTCGACCGCGAGCTCGACCGGCAGTCCGTGGCAGTCCCAGCCGGCCTTGCGGCCGACGTGGTAGCCCTGCATGGTGCGGAAGCGGGGGAAGACGTCCTTGAAGACGCGCGCCTCGATGTGGTGGGCGCCGGGCATACCGTTGGCGGTGGGCGGGCCCTCGTAGAAGACCCACTCGGGACGGCCCTCGGACTGTTCGAGGCTCTTGGCGAAGACCTTGCTCTCGCGCCAGAAATCGAGCACGGCGTGCTCCAGCGCGGGCAGGTCGACCTGGGCGGGTACCTGGCGGTACTGCGGCGATGTCATGGGCGGACTTCCTCCGGCGGACGTTTTCCACTTCCGTCGGAGGGACGAGAGCCTCATCGACTCCCGCGGTACCACCCTCCTTGGCCCCGGGTGTGCACCCGTGGCCCCCTCATTGGGGTCGCGATGCCGGTTCTACTCGCCTTGCGCCCGTGGGCGGAGCCCACTGTCCAAAGCTTTCTTCCGACGGCTCCGGGTGATCTTCACGACGCGCTCGCCCCCGGGCTCGCACCGTCCCCGGGTCGCTCCTGGCTGCGTACGACGCTACTCGTCCCATCCACGCCTCTCGCTGAGGCCAGTGTACGGGCCCGTACGGGCGACGGCCGACCGGTTTAACCCGTGGGGCGGGGCGTGACCCGAATGGGCAGACGGGGATGTACGGAGTCCGGGCGGGGGCCTGGAGGCGGATTACCCGGCGGGGAGCTGGGCACAACGGATTCAGGCGCGTCGGTATCCGGACACGGGGAGGGGCGATTCGGCGGCGTGCCCCGTTGCCGCGGGGCTGGGGTCGATTTATCGTCCCAGCACGATTCGCGTGCAAGATCACAATATGTGAAGGGGCCGCGGCCATGGTGGCGAAGAAGACCGCCGCAAAGAAGTCGGCGTCGGCGAGATCCACGGGTGCGGCGGCCGGGAGGACAAGCGGAAAGGCAGGTGCGGAGGGCGGTTCGCAGACGGGTGCGGAGACGGCGGATGCGGAGACCGTTCCCGAGGCCGGCCCGACGGCAGCGGCCATGAAGAAGGCGGCTGCGAAGAAGACCGCAGCCCGGAAGCGGGCGGCGCCCGCCGAGCACGCGGCGCAGGCCAAGAAGGCACCTGAGAAGAAGAGCGCGGCCAAGAAGGCTTCGAAGAAGGCCGCTGCGGCGGCCACGGTGGCGGCCGAGGCCGCCGAGCAGACGGGAGCCCACACGGTGGTAGCCAAGAAGAGCGCGGCCCGGACCCGCACGGCCGGCAAGGGCGCGGCGCCCGTGCCCACGGCCCGTGGAGTCGCCACGACAGCCCCCGGCGAGCTGGCGGTCCGGCCGGGTGAGGACCCCTGGACGCCGGAAGAGGTCGAAGAGGCACGGGCCGTGCTGAGCAGCGAGATCATGCGGCTGCGCAGTGAGCTGGAGGCCGCGAGCGCCGCACTTGCCGGGCTGATGCGCGACTCCGGCGACGGGGCGGGTGACGACGAGGCGGACACCGGCACCAAGAACATCACCCGCGAGCACGAGATGTCGCTCGCCGCCAACGCCCAGGAGATGCTGGACCAGACCGAGCGGGCCCTGGCGCGGCTCGACGCCGGAACGTACGGACTGTGCGAGGTATGCGGCAATCCGATCGGCAAGGCGCGGATGCAGGCGTTCCCCCGCGCCACGCTCTGCGTCGAGGACAAACAGAAGCAGGAGCGCCGCGGTTGATCCGTGGCCGTGTGTCGTACCCTCGTCCTCAGTCAGGAACCTAGGTTGAGGGACTCACGTGGCAGAGGCGGAGCGCATCATCGGTACGCCGGACATCCCCGATGCTGAGGGGACCGAAGGGGACGAGGCCGAGAGCCGGGTCGAGGAGACGGTCCCGAGCAGGGGCAAGCGGAAGATCATGGTGCTCTTCGCCGTGGCCGTCTTCGCTTATCTGCTCGACCTGATCAGCAAGATGATCGTGGTCGCGAAGCTGGAACACCATCCGCCGGTCGAGATCCTCGGCGACTGGCTGAAGCTCGACGCGATCCGTAACGCGGGCGCCGCGTTCGGCATCGGTGAGGCCTTCACGATCATCTTCACCTTCATCGCGTCGACCGTCATCGTCGTGATCGCCCGCCTCGCCCGCAAGCTCTACAGCCTGCCGTGGGCCATCGCGCTCGGCCTGCTGCTCGGCGGTGCGCTCGGCAACCTCACCGACCGCATCTTCCGCGCTCCCGGCACCTTCGAGGGCGCGGTGGTGGACTTCATCGCCCCCGCGCACTTCGCCGTCTTCAACCTCGCCGACTCCGCGATCGTCTGCGGCGGCATCCTGATCGTGATCCTTTCCTTCAAGGGCCTGGACCCCGACGGGACCGTGCACAAGGACTAGCGGGCGCAAGGCATACTCGACAGGTGAGTACGTATCCCGAGGTCCGCACCCTGCCCGTACCCGACGGCCTGGAGGGCGAGCGCGTCGACGCCGCCATTTCCCGGATGTTCGGTTTCTCCCGCACCCGGGCCGCCGACCTGGCCGCTGCCGGGAAGGTGCAGGTGGACGGCGCGGTGGTCGGGAAGTCCGAGCGGGTACGGGGCGGCGCCTGGCTGGAAGTGGAGATGCCGCAGGCACCCGCTCCGGTGCAGATCGTCGCCGAGCCCGTCGAGGGCATGGAGATCGTGCACGACGACGACGACATCGTCGTGATCGTGAAGCCGGTCGGGGTCGCTGCCCACCCGAGCCCCGGCTGGACCGGCACGACCGTCATCGGTGGTCTCGCCGCGGCCGGGTACCGCATCTCGACATCCGGCGCCGCCGAGCGCCAGGGCATCGTCCACCGCCTCGACGTCGGCACCTCCGGCCTGATGGTCGTCGCCAAGTCCGAGCGGGCCTACACCCTGCTGAAGGCGCAGTTCCGCGACCGGGTCGTCGTGAAGAAGTACCACGCGCTGGTACAGGGCCACCCGGACCCGATGAGCGGCACCATCGACGCCCCCATCGGGCGCCACCCCAACCTCGACTACAAGTGGGCCGTCACGGCCGAGGGCAAGCCCTCCGTGACGCACTACGACCTCATCGAGGCCTACCGGGCCGCCAGCCTCCTGGACATCAAGCTGGAGACGGGCCGCACCCACCAGATCCGGGTGCACATGTCGGCCCACCGCCACCCCTGCGTCGGTGACCTCACCTACGGCGCCGACCCGACGATGGCCAAGCGCCTCGGTCTGACGAGGCAGTGGCTGCACGCCGTCCGGCTCGGCTTCGAGCACCCGTCCGACGGCAGCTGGGTGGAGTTCTCCAGCAACTACCCGGACGACCTCCAGCAGGCCCTGGACAAGATCGCGGCGGAGAGCGAGTGACCGGCACGTCCGCCCCGTACACCACCCGTACCGTCGTCGACGAGCAGGACCGCGCCGCCTGTTTCCAAGTCCGCAAGGACGTTTTCGTCGGCGAGCAGAAGGTGCCCGAGGAGATCGAGTACGACGCCTACGACGCCGACGCGGTGCATGTGATCGCCGTCGCGGCGGACGGTTCCGCGCTCGGCACCGGGCGGCTGCTGCACGGACCGGCCGCCGTCGCCAAGACCGGCGGCGACCTCACCGTGGGCTCGCTCGGCAGGCTGGCGGTGACCAAGCAGGCGCGCGGTCTCGGCGTCGGCGCGGCGCTGGTCCGGGCCATTGAGGATGCGGCTCGTGAGCTCGGTCTGGCCGCCGTCGATCTGCACGCCCAGACCCATGCGCTCGGTTTCTACGAGCGGCTCGGGTATGTGACGTACGGCCCCGAATTCCCGGATGCCGGGATCGCCCACCGGGCGATGCGCCGCGCTCTGTAGCAGGCGAACGAGTGCCGGGTGCCGCCCCGGCCGTACGGAGCGAGCGGCCCCCGCACATGTCAGGGTCGGCCCGGCAGGCCCCAGCGCGTCCACGCGCCGTTCGACGGCACATCGCGCGGTCCCGTCCCGGGGTGGCGCGCGCCGTGCGGAGTGACCACCGCCGTGCCACCGCGCGACAGGGCGACCGTGATCCGGCCCGGTCCGGCCTCCCGCCAGCGCAGCGGGCGCCCGTGTGCGTCCCGTACGTCGATCCGGCCTGCGATGGAGTGGTCCAGGGTCAGTGGGGCGCCCGCCTCGCTGTGCACCCGTACCCAGCGCGTGGCACCGCCGGAGCGGTCCGCGTCCACGAGGAAGGCGCCCTGGGTGCGCAGCGACGCGATCGACGCGTCCGCCCAGCGGTCCGAGACGGACGGGAAGACCTTCACCACCCCCTCGTGGCCCTGCACCACCATGTCGAGCATCGACTGGGCGGCGGACAGCGGGCTCTCCAGGGCGAGGTTCTTGCCCTCCCGGTACATCGTGTTGACGGTCATCTGGCAGTCCGCGACCACCTTCAGATCGGTGAAGAAGGTCAGGAAGTCGAGGGCCTTCTCCGGCTCGTCCATCACCGAGTACATGGACGAGGCGGTGGCGTAGCTGTAGCCGTGCCACAGCTGCTGCATGGAGACCCAGTGGTCCATGGAGCGCTGCATCACAACGCGGTCCCCGGCCCGGTCCCAGTTCCGTTCGCGCAGCGGGTGGAGCCAGAGCAGATGCGAGTGGTGCCGGTGCGAGTCGGCGAGCGGGACGTCCTTGCCGATCATGACGCCGGCCGCCGGGTCCTCGGCGTACGGGGTGAGCCTTCGGTCGATGTCCTGCCAGCGCTTCAGTCGCGGATCATTGCTGCGCAGCAGCTTCGCCGACGCGATCAGGGTGCGCACACCCCAGCGGACGAGCGAGAGGTCGTAGGTGCAGTCCTCGGCGTTGGCGTACTCGGGGGAGCGGGTCTCCAGCAGATGCAGCCTGCCGTCCGGGCCCTCGTGCAGGAAGTGCGCGTAGAAGTTGATGGCCTTCGCGAGGATCGGATACACCACGTCGCGCAGGACGGACAGGTCCATCGAGTGCCGGTAGGACTGCCAGACGTTGTGCAGGGCCCAGGTGAGATTGCCGAAGTTGTCGGAGACGTGGTCCGAGCCCGGGGCGCCGACGTCGTACGTATCGCCTGCGCGCAACTGCCAGTCGGAGGGGTGGCCCAGCGCGTAGCTCTCGCCGTCGCGGTGGTCGACGGGGACGGAGGCCGGGAGGTTGCGCTCGAAGCGGCGGAAGGCGCCCGTCACCGAGTCGAGTTCGGGGTGGTTGGAGCCGTGGATGGGCGCCATGCCGATCTGGACGTTGAGGTTCCACCAGACCGCGGTCCAGTTGTTGCCGACTTCGGGGAACCACGGGCCCCATTCGGAGATCGTCGGGCCCTCGGCCCTGGTCGACGCGGCGAGCTTGTAGAGCTGGATGAGGTAGAAGCTCTGCAGCCGCTTGTCCGGCACGGACAGGAAGCTGCGCCGGTAGTACGCGTGCCACCAACCGCGGTGTCGGTCCACCAGCCGATCGAGGTCGGTGGCGAGGGTGCGGTCCACGGCCCGGAGCGCGGCGGCCGTCGCCTCCGACACCCGGCCGGGAAAGCGGTACACGAGGTGTGCGGCGAGCAGTCGGCCGGTGCCCTCGCGCTGCTCGCGCCAGGCGGTGGTCCAGCCGCCGCCCGCGAGCAGCGGCTGCTCGACGAAGCCGTCGCCGACCCGTGGGTCCGGGTTGGCCGTGTAGTCCTCGGGCTTGCCGCTGCTGCGGGTGGTGGCGGCGGGCAGCCACTGGAAGGACCAGGCGGCGGACTCCTCGCCGGGGGTGGGCCGGGTGGAGATCAGCAGGGCGCTGGTGTCGTTCTGTACGAGAGCGGAGAACGCCAGGGAGCCGTGTGTGGTGGTGACGGTGCCGCGCAGCTCGGCGTCGTACAGATCCAGGGTCCAGTCGACGGCGGTGATGTCGCCGGCGAGGGTCAGGGTGAAGTACCCGATGGGAAGGCGGGAGAAGCCGATGCCGCCGCGCCACTGACCGCGCTGGTCCTGAACCTGGCTGTGACTGAGCATCAGCTTCAGGGTGTTGGCGGTCCTTCCCGCGTACAGCTGGACGCCGAGGTAGCCGTTGGCGAGGAAGGGGGCCTGCTGCCAGCCGGTGGGGAGCGTGCGCCAGGTCATGGCGGCGTCGCGGACGGTCTTCTCGTATATGTCGGCGTCCGGGTGGCCCGTCGGTGCGGGGGCGGCTGCGGCCCATGCGGTACGGGAGCCGGCGAGCCAGAGCGCGGACGTGCCGGCAGCGGTGGCGCCGACGAAATGCCTTCGGGAGAACGCGGTCACGTGGTTTCTCCTGTCAGTCATGTATGTGGTGAAGGTTCTTGTCCCTGAATGACACACGCCGCATACTGCCCGCCCAGGGGAGGTGGCGGAAGGGGGCTGACGGCATAAACATCGGAGGAATGGTCGATTAAGGAGGCGATACCGAGGGGGTGTTGTCTGGATTGCGGGCCTTGCGTGGCAGGCTTGAAGTCCAGATCGGCCGACCGAAGAGGTCGGCTCGCCGCATTCCGGAAGGCACCTCGTGGACCAAATGGCACTGCTCCTGCTGCTGTTGCTCGGAGCCGTGGTGACGGTGCCACTCGGGGAGCGTCTCGGACTGCCCGCGCCGGTGCTGATGACGCTCGCCGGAGTCGGCATGGCGTTCCTCAGCTTCGTGCCGAATGTGAACATTCCACCCGAGATCATTCTTCCCGCGCTGCTGCCGCCGCTGCTCTACGCCTCCGTGCAGCGCACCTCCTGGCGGCAGTTCGCCGCCAATAAACGACCGATCTTTCTGCTGGCCGTGGCGCTGGTCTTCATCACGACAGCTGCCGTCGCCGCGGTCGCCAACGCGATCGTCCCCGGACTGCCCATCGCCGCCGCCGTGGCGCTCGGCGCGCTCGTCGCCCCGCCCGACCCGGTCGCGGCGACGGCTGTCGCGGGCTCGGTCGGGCTGCCGCGCAGACTCGTCTCCATCCTGGAGGGCGAGGGGCTGTTCAACGATGTGACCGCGATCGTGCTGTACCACGTGGCGATCGCCGCCGCGGTGAGCGGTACCTTCTCGCTGCCGGAGGCGTTCGGGCTGCTGATCCTCTCCGCAGTCGTCGCCGTGGCGGTGGGTGTCGCGCTCGGCTGGATCACCATCAAACTCATGGGTCTGCTCGGCGATGCCACGCTCCAGGTCGGCCTCACCCTGCTGGTGCCGTTCGTCAGCTATGTCCTCGCGGAGGAACTGATGGGGTCGGGTGTCCTCGCCGTCCTCACCACCGCGCTCTTCCTCGCCGAGCACACCGCCGACGCCGACGACGTCCTCGGGCGGCTCACCGGCCGTACCTTCTGGGAGATCGTCGACACCCTCGTCACCGGGGTCGCCTTCGGGCTGATCGGCCTCGAACTGCACAACGTCTTCGGGACGGCCGACGGGCGCGAGCTCCAGATGCTCGGCTGGGGCCTGGCCGTCGTCGCGGTCGTCGTCGGCGTACGGCTGCTGTATCTGCTGCCCGCGACCTGGCTCGCCAAGCGGCTGCACACCCGGCGCGACGTCAGCGAGGAGATCCCCACCAGCTGGCGGGAGACCGTCGTCATGTGGTGGTCCGGGATGCGGGGAGTCGCCTCGGTCGCGCTGGCGCTCGCGATTCCGCTGAAGACGGACGACGGGAAGCCGTTCCCGGGCCGGGACGAGATCGTCTTCATCGCCTTCGCCGTGATCATGGCCACGCTCGTCGTCCAGGGACTCACCCTGCCGTGGCTGGTCCGCAAGCTACGGGTCAGGGCGGACACGGACGCCGAGGAGGCGCTGGAGAAGGACCTCGCGATCCGCGCCGCGAAGGCCGCGAAGCAGCGGCTCAAGGAGATCCGGGAGGTCGAGGAGTTCCCGGACGAGGTCGCGGAGCGACTGCAGCGGCTGGCGTACGACGTGGGGGCGCGGATCAGCCCCGACATGGTCGACGACGAGCGCCGCGAGGCGTACGCGAAGCGCGCCGAACGCTTCAAGGCGATCAACCGCGTCCAGCGCGAAATGATGTCGGCCGCCCGCCACGCGGTGCTCTCGGCCCGCAACGAGGCGGGTACGGACCCGGAGGTCGTCGACCGGGTGCTGCGGCAGCTGGACGTACGCAGCCTGCGGTGACGCGGCGCCCGCGCCCGGTCAGCCGCGTCCCGTGCGGGGTGACTTGTCCCAGCCCGTCGGCTTCTCGTCCGTGGGGTGGGGCGAGTCGGGCCAGTCGTCGCCCGGCGGAAGCGGCGCGGGCGCCGTCGCGATCCTCGGCAGTGCGTACGGATGGTGGTCGCGCAGCCAGCCGATGAGCTGCTCCCGCACGGCGCAGCGCACCGTCCAGATGTCGTCCGCGTCCTTCGCCGTGACGACCGCGCGGACCTGGATCGTCGACGGTGTGGTGTCCGTGACCGCAAGGGACCAGTTGCGGCCGTCCCAGGCGGCGCACTCGCCCAGGATGTCCCGCAGCCGGTCGCGCATCGCCGCGACCGGAGCCGAGTGGTCCAGATGGAAGAAGACCGAGCCGGTCATCTGGGCGCCGCCGCGCGACCAGTTCTCGAACGGTTTGCTGGTGAAGTACGAGACCGGCATCGTGATCCGCCGCTCGTCCCAGGTCCGTACCGCGAGGAAGGTCAGCGTGATCTCCTCGATCGTGCCCCACTCGCCGTCCACCACCACCGTGTCGCCGATCCGCACCATGTCGCCGAAGGCGATCTGCAGCCCCGCGAAGAGATTGCCGAGCGTCGACTGGGCCGCGATGCCCGCGACGATGCCGAGCACACCGGCCGAGGCCAGCATCGAGGTGCCGAACGTCCGCATCGCCGGGAACGTCAGCAGCATCGCGCCGACGGCGACGGTCGCCACGATCGCGGTGACCACCCGCTGGATCAGTGTCACCTGCGTACGGACCCGCCGCACCCGTGCCGGATCGCGGGTGCTCGCCGCGTACCGGGCGTAGACGGAGTCGACGACGGCCGCCGCGATCCGCACCACCAGCCAGGCCGACGTCCCGATCAGCACCAGAGTCAGGACCTGGCCGATCCCGGCCCCGTGGTCCTTGACGAGTGCGAGCCGGGTGTGGGTGTACGTGCCCCGCAGCAGCGCCGCGCACAGGGTCAGCTGCAGTGGTATCCGACAGCGCCGCAGCAGACCCCACAGCGGTGTCTCGTGATGCCGGCGGTCGGCGCGTCTGAGCAGCAGATCGACCAGCCAGCCGACCAGCAGCGTGATCACGAGCGAGCCGCCGACGACGATCAGCGGTCGCAGCACGATCTCCATCCTGTCGTTCTCCATGCTCCCGACCGTAGCTGGCACCATTGGCCTCATGAACATCATGCTTTTCCACTCGACGTACGGTCTGCGCCCCGCGGTGCACGCGGCCGCCGACCGGTTGCGCGCCGCCGGGCACGAGGTGCAGGTGCCCGATCTCTTCGAGGGGCACACCTTCGAAACCGTCGAGGAAGGCATGGCCTTCAAGGAAGAGGTGGGCAAGGACGAGTTGCTCAGGAGGGCAGTACTGGCCGCTGCGCCCTACTCCGACCGGGGCCTGGTGTACGCGGGATTCTCCTTCGGGGCGTCCACCGCGCAGACGCTGGCGCTCGGTGATGAGAAGGCGCGCGGTCTGCTGCTGTTCCACGGCACCTCGGACATCGCCGAGAACGCCTCGGTGGACGAGCTGCCCGTACAGCTGCATGTCGCGGACCCGGACCCGTTCGAGACGCACGACTGGCTGAACTCCTGGTATCTGCAGATGCAGCGGACCGGTGCCGATGTCGAGGTCTACCGCTATCCGGGCGCGGGTCATCTCTTCATGGACCCCGAACTGCCGGACCACGACGCGGCCTCGGCCGAGCTGGCCTGGAAGGTCGCGCTCGGCTTCCTCGCCACGCTGTGACCGCGCGAAGGGCCCCGTGCGGGGCCCTTCGGACGGACTGGGCGGATCAGCCCCGGTAGGCGATCCAGCTGTCGCTCATCCGCTGCACCTGGCCCGGGGTGAACTGGGTCATGCAGGAGTCGTACGTGTAGTCCATGAAGTTGTGGATCGGGTCGACCCCTGTCTTGTTGGTGCAGGTGTCGCGCCCGGTCGGGCAGGCGTACGCGGGGCTCGCCTCGGCCGGAGTGTCGGCCACGTAGTCGCCGTTGCCGTTACAGCCGCCCTGGAAGGTGTGGTAGAGCCCCATCCAGTGGCCGACCTCGTGGGTGGCGGTGTCGCCCTCGTTGTAGTTGGTGGCGGAGCCGCCGGGCAGCGAGGCATCGAGCATGACGACGCCGTCGTCCGACGGGTTGGACTTGTAGGAGCTGGGGAAGGTGGCCCAGCCCAGCAGGCCGCCGCCGAGGTTGGCGGTGTAGAGGTTGAGCGCGTTCGCGCCGCCCTTGCGCAGCGCCGACTTCATGGCCTTCTCGGCGGAGGAGCCCGGCGAGACGCCGTTGTACCAGGAGCTGTTGTCCGTGTAGTCCGTGCCGGCCAGCGAGAACTGGAAGCCGGAGTTGGTGTTGCCGCTGCCCTGGCCGCTGTAGGCGGCGTTCAGGACGCTGATCTGGTTGCTGATGGCGGACGCGCTGAGCTTGCCGGTCGTTCCGGAGTGCACCACGTGGAAGTACACCGGGATGGTGGCGCCCGCGGCGAGCGTGGAGCCGCTGAGCCGGCGGTCCGCGAGTCTCTCCTTCAGCTGGGTGTCCATGGCCTTGGCCTGGGCCGCGGTGAGTTCGTTGGGGTCCGCGGCGTGCTTGGTGCCCGAGGGGCGGGCCTCGCGCGCGGTGGCGGAGGTGCTCGCCTCGCTCGCGCACTTCTCGGCGGATGCGGCGGATACGGCTGACGCGGCGGATGCCGAGGAGGTGGACGACTTCGCGACGGCGGAGCCGGTGGAAGCGCAGAGCGGTGCCAGGGCCAGGGTTCCGGCCAGGACGGCGGTGCCGATCGCACGGTGACGTATACGCGGCGATATACGGGCAAGAGTGCGCACAGGGACTCCTCGCGGATGTGTGGGGGAGGGATTTCCTCACCCGCCGCCGGGAGATTACGTGCGCATGTCAGATCTTGAGGAGAATCGATCAAGCCCAATCGATCACGGGGCAAACCGGGGAAACGGGAATAAATAATTCTGCGTGTTCCAGAGTTTGAGACGTGGACGTAACGTCCCGCGTTACCCCGGCGGGCGGTGTGTCCCCATTGGAGCCGGGAGGCACGCCACCCGCCGTAGCGATGTAATGCGGCGTCAACATGGACCGCAGTGGCTGAAAACAGACCTTCAGTGCACCGGGCGGTCCACGCGCTCGACCTTCTGCGTCCCACTGAGTGTCCGGTACGAACGCGTCCAGGCGGATGTCGCGTCCCGCTTCGTCTTGTCGGAGACCACGTAGTAGTCCATCTGTGAGCGTTCGGCGGTCACATCGAGGACGCCGTAGCCGTGCGCGTCCATGTCCACCCACTTCACGTGGCGGTTGGCGGCCTTGACCGCTGCGGCAGCGACCACCGAGACGGTCTGCGGCGCGACATGCAGGATGTCGTCGAGATTGTCCGACGTCACCGACGTCACCACGAACTCCGTGGCGGCCGACGCCGAGAGCGGGTACGTCGCCGCCTTCACCGGTACGTCATTGGCCCACGCCATGTGGATGTCGCCGGTCAGGAAGACCGTGTTGGTGATCGACCGGTCCCGCAGATGCGCGATCAGCTCCTTGCGGTCGTCCGTGTAGCCGTCCCACTGGTCGACATTGACGGCAAGACCCTCCGTGGGCAGCCCCAGCAACTCGGCCAGCGGCTCCAGCAGATGCGCGGGTACGGAACCGAACGCGACCGGCGAGATCATCACCGACGTACCGACCAGCTTCCAGGTGGCGTCCGAGCCGGCCAGACCCGACTTCAGCCAGTCCAGCTGTGCCCGGCCGGTGATCGTGCGATCCGGGTCGTCGACCGAGCCGTTGCCGATCGTGGACTGCTGGGAGCGGAAGGTGCGCAGATCGAGGAGGTGCAGATCGGCCAGTTTGCCGAAGCGCAGCCGTCGGTAGACGGTGCCCTCGGTGGAGGCGCGGACCGGCATCCACTCGAAGTACGCCTGCTTGGCACCCGCGGCCCGGTCGGCCCAGGAGCCCTCCGTGCCCGGTGTGTGGTTCTCGGCCCCGCCCGACCAGGCGTCGTTGGCGAACTCGTGGTCGTCCCAGATCGCGATCACCGGGTGGGCGGCGTGCAGGGCCTGGAGGTCGGTGTCCGTCTTGTAGTTGCCGTGCCGGGTGCGGTAGTCGGCGAGGGTCAGGATCTCGTGCCTCGGCTCGTGCGGCCGTACGACGTACTCGGCGTCCGGGTAGCTGCCCGACGCGTACTCGTAGATGTAGTCGCCGAGATGCAGCACCGCGTCGAGATCGGCGCGGGCGGCGAGATGCCGGTACGGGGAGAAGAACCCGGACTCCCAGTTGGTGCACGACACCACCCCGAAGCGCACACCGGGTGTGGCAGCGCCGGCCGCCGGTGCGGTACGGGTGCGGCCCGTCGGCGAGAAGGTTTCCGTACCGTCGCCCGCCGAGAAGCGGAACCAGTAGGCGGTGGCCGGGCTCAGCCCCCGCACATCGGCCTTGACGGTGTGGTCGGAAGCGGCCTTCGCGACGGTCGTGCCCCGGGCGACGATCCGGGTGAACTCCTTGTCCTCGGCGACCTCCCAGCGCACCGCCGTATCGGCGCCACGGCCTGAGCCGGGCACGGCGTCGGGGGCCGGGGTGACGCGGGTCCACAGGAGTATGCCGTCGGGGAGGGGGTCGCCGGAGGCGACGCCGTGCAGGAAGGCGGGCCCGTCCGCGGCACGCGCGGTGGTGGCGGCGCCCAGCACGGGGGCGGCGACGGCCGTGGCGGCAGCGGCCTTGACGACCGTGCGGCGGCTGGGGGCGGATATCGGCGAAGAAAGCTGTCGACTGGTCACGGAGGAGAACCCTACTGACCGGTAGAGCGAACGGGCAGGCGAATGAAGGAAGTTCGCCTGCCCGTCGGAGAGCCGCTGTCGGGAGTTTGCCGCTAGCCCTTCAGGGCGGCGGTGATCGCGGTGTTGAACTCGGCCGCGGTCATCGGTGCGTTCTTGCCGTCCGAGCCGGTGAGCGGCTTGCCGTCCATCTTCAGCGTCGGAGTGCCCTGCACACCGCTCTTCTCGAACGCCGCGGACATCTTCATCGCCCAGTTGTCGTACGTACCGTCCTTGACGTCCTTCTGGAACGCCTGGTTGCCCTTCAGGGCGTCGACGGTGTCAGCGATCTTGATCAGGTACGCGTCGTCCTTGAACTTGTCGTCGGTCTCTTCCGGGTGGTACTTCGCGGAGTAGAGCGCGAACTTGTAGTCGAGGAACGCCTGCGGGCTGACATTGAGCGCGGCGCCGAGCGCGCTCAGCGCGTTCTTCGAGCCTTCGCCGTTACTGGCGTTGTCGATGAACGTGGCACCGACGTACTTGATCTTGTACTTCCCGGCGTCGACATCCTTGTGCACCGTCTCGCCGACGGACTGCTCGAACGTGGCGCAGATCGGGCAGCGCGAGTCCTCGTACAGCTCCAGGGTCTTCTTGGCGGTCGACTTGCCGATGACGACGGTCGTGCCGTTCTCGCCCGAGGTGTTCTTGGGCGCCGTGACGTTCTTCGCGTCCTTGGCCGCCTCCCAGTGGGACGGCTTGTTCAGCTGCATGACACCCCAGGTGGCGGCGCCCACGACCGCCAGCACGCCGACGATC
Organism: Streptomyces sp. Ncost-T10-10d; assembly: GCF_900091955.1. Classification (GTDB taxonomy): domain Bacteria; phylum Actinomycetota; class Actinomycetes; order Streptomycetales; family Streptomycetaceae; genus Streptomyces. The sequence continues at coordinate 28,099 of NZ_FMDF01000071.1, read as the reverse complement.
GAGACACCGACGACGATCTGCCTGCGGGCCTTGTCCTTCTTGGCCTGGCGCTCGCGCTCGGCGCGCAGACGCTCGCGGGCGGCCGCCTTGTTGGCCTGGCTGTTGCGCTTGCTCATGTTCTTTTCTCCATGGTGTGGGTGATACGTCGTCAGGGATGTGCGTGCTCAGGCGGTGGCGCAGGCCGAGCGCGGCGGTCCCCTCCGTCCCACGGAGTGCACGAGCAGACGGGCGTGTGCGAGCAGGTGCGGGCCGCGTCCGGCGGGGCGCACCCTGCGGCGTACGGAGCGGCGTGCCGTACCCACCACGGCGACCGCGATCAGCAGCGGCCGGAACGCCAGGACGGCGACCGCGCCCAGCAGGCCGACGAGCGCGGACTCGCCGCGCCGCAGCCAGGCCGCGGCGAGCAGACCGACCGTCACATGGGCGGCGAGCAGCAGCCATGGCACCGCCGGGCCCGGGGAGGCCAGCAGCGCGGCTGCCATGTGTCCGCCGTCGGTCACCGAGGTGAGCGGCGTGCCGACGTCACCGACCTGCGGCGCGCCGGCGCCGATGTCACCGCCGCCGCACAGCACATCGACGCCGACCGAGCGCAGCGGCCCCGCGATCGGGCCGCCTGCCGCGCCGTAACAGAGGTGCTGGCCGGTGGTGAAGACGGTGTCGGCGGCCAGCTCCAGCGGGACCAGCAGTCCGGCGATCGCCCCGAAGCCGCGCTCCCGGCCGGCCAGCGCGTACGCCACGGCGAAGACCGCGCCGGCCAGCAGGGCGACGACGGTCAGCGGCAGTGAGACCTGGGAGAGCAGCACATGGGACGCAGCGGAGAGCGTCACGACGAGCGCTGTGAAAAGCGCCGCGCGAACGACTCTGAGCTGCGTCCCGGATATGTCCATCGTCGAGGAGTGTCGCATGCGAACCTGTAAGCGACCCCTGAAGGGGCCCGGTTGCGTGCGGAGCCCTACAGCCCCGGGATGCGGCCGTTGCGGAAAAGATCCACAAAGATCTGGTGGTCGGCACGGGCCCGGGCGCCATAGCTGTGCGCGAAGTCCACCAGCAGGCCGGCGAAGCCCTCCTCGTCCGCCGCGATCGCCGCGTCGATCGCCCGCTCGGTGGAGAACGGCACCAGCGAGTGGCCGCTCTCGTCGTCCGCCGCGGAGTGCATCGTCGCCGTCGCCCGGCCGAGGTCGGCGACGACCGCGGCGATCTCCTCCGGCTCGTCGATGTCGGACCAGTCCAGATCGACCGCGTACGGAGACACCTCGGCGACCAGCTGTCCGGCCCCGTCCAGCTCGGTCCAGCCGAGCCACGGGTCGGCGTGCGCCTGCAGGGCGCGCTGCGAGATGACCGTGCGATGGCCCTCGTGCTGGAAGTACTCGCGCACGGCCGCGTCGGTGATGTGCCGGGAGACCGCGGGGGTCTGCGCCTGCTTGAGGTAGATCACCACATCGTTCTCCAGGGCGTCGCTGTTGCCCTCCAGAAGGATGTTGTACGAGGGCAGCCCGGCCGAACCGATACCGATGCCACGACGGCCGACGACATCCTTCACCCGGTAGGAGTCGGGGCGGGTCAGGCTCGACTCCGGCAGCGTCTCCAGATAGCCGTCGAAGGCGGCCAGCACCTTGTAGCGCGTCGCCGCGTCCAGGTCGATCGAGCCGCCGCCCGCCGCGAACCGGCGCTCGAAGTCCCGGATCTCCGTCATCGAGTCCAGCAGCGAGAACCGGGTCAGCGACCGGGCGTCGCGCAGCGCGCCCAGCAGCGGGCCCTGCGCCGTGTCCAGCGTGAAGGGCGGTACCTCGTCGTTCTTCGCGCCCGTCGCCAGTGCGTGGATCCGCTCACGGTAGGCCGCCGCGTAGACCCGGACCAGCTCGGTGATCTGGTCGTCACCCAGTGCCTTCGCGTACCCGATCAGCGCGACGGAGGCGGCGAACCGCTTGAGGTCCCAGGTGAACGGGCCGACGTACGCCTCGTCGAAGTCGTTCACATTGAAGATCAGCCGGCCGTTGGCGTCCATGTACGTGCCGAAGTTCTCCGCGTGCAGATCGCCGTGGATCCACACCCGGCCGGTCCGCTCGTCCAGGTACGGGCCGCCGTGCCGCTCCCGCTCCAGGTCGTTGTAGAACAGGCATGCCGTGCCCCGGTAGAAGGCGAAAGCCGAGCCTGCCATCTTGCGGAACTTGACCCGGAAGGCAGCCGGATCGGCGGCCAGCAGCTCCCCGAACGCGGTGTCGAAGACCTCAAGAATCTGCTCCCCGCGCTGCGCTGCGCCGGTCTGGGCTTCCGACATCTCTGGGTGCCTCCTGGTACCTGACGTGCATGACAAATGGGACGGGCTTCGCAGCCCCTTCAACGCGCGACCGTACCCGGGAGTGCCCCTCGGTTGTCATCTCGGAGACGTAGACTTCCACGCTGTTCCCCCAGTCAGTCATTGCCTGTTTCCCCGGAGGCCCGACGCCGTGACCAAGCCGCCCTTTACGCACCTTCACGTCCATACCCAGTACTCGCTGCTGGACGGTGCCGCGCGGCTCAAGGACATGTTCGCTGCCTGCAATGAAATGGGCATGTCGCACATCGCGATGACGGACCACGGCAACCTGCACGGTGCCTACGACTTCTTCCACTCGGCGCAGAAGGCGGGCGTGACGCCGATCATCGGGATCGAGGCGTACGTCGCTCCGGAGTCGCGCAAGCACAAGCGGAAGATCCAGTGGGGCCAGCCGCACCAGAAGCGCGACGACGTCTCGGGCTCGGGTGGTTACACCCACAAGACGATCTGGGCGTCGAACGCGACGGGACTGCACAACCTCTTCCGGCTCTCCTCGGACGCGTACGCCGAGGGCTGGCTGCAGAAGTGGCCCCGTATGGACAAGGAGACCATCGCCCAGTGGTCCGAGGGCCTGATCGCCTCCACCGGCTGCCCCTCGGGCGAGGTGCAGACGCGACTGCGGCTCGGCCAGTTCGACGAGGCGGTCCAGGCGGCTTCCGACTACAAGGACATCTTCGGCGAGGGCAAGTACTTCCTGGAGCTGATGGACCACGGCATCGAGATCGAGCGCCGGGTCCGTGACGGGCTCCTCGAAATCGGCAAGAAGCTGAACATCCCGCCGCTGGTGACCAACGACTCGCACTACACCTACGCGCACGAGGCCACCGCGCACGACGCGCTGCTCTGCATCCAGACCGGCAAGAACCTCTCCGACCCGGACCGCTTCCGCTTCGACGGCACCGGCTACTACCTCAAGACGACCGACGAGATGTACGCCGTCGACTCCTCCGACGCCTGGCAGGAGGGGTGCGCCAACACGCTGCTGGTCGCGCAGCAGATCGACACCGGCGGCATGTTCGAGAAGCGCGACCTGATGCCGAAGTTCGAGATCCCGGACGGGTTCACGGAGATCACCTGGTTCCAGGAGGAAGTGCGGCGCGGGATGGAGCGCCGCTTCCCGGGCGGTGTCCCCGACGACCGGCAGAAGCAGGTCGAGTACGAGATGGACATCATCATCCAGATGGGGTTCCCGGGCTACTTCCTCGTGGTCGCCGACTTCATCATGTGGGCGAAGAACAACGGCATCGCGGTCGGCCCCGGCCGTGGTTCCGCGGCCGGTTCGATCGTGGCGTACGCGATGGGCATCACCGACCTCGACCCGATCGAGCACGGACTGATCTTCGAGCGGTTCCTCAATCCCGAGCGTGTCTCCATGCCCGATGTCGACATCGACTTCGACGAGCGTCGGCGCGTCGAAGTGATCAGGTACGTGACGGAGAAGTACGGCGCCGACAAGGTCGCCATGATCGGCACGTACGGCAAGATCAAGGCGAAGAACGCCATCAAGGACTCCGCCCGCGTCCTCGGCTACCCGTACGCGATGGGCGACCGGCTCACCAAGGCGATGCCCGCCGACGTCCTCGGCAAGGGCATCGATCTCAACGGCATCACCGACCCCAAGCACCCGCGCTACAGCGAGGCGGGCGAGATCCGGGGGATGTACGAGAACGAGCCGGACGTGAAGAAGGTCATCGACACCGCGAAGGGTGTCGAGGGCCTGGTCCGGCAGATGGGCGTGCACGCCGCAGGCGTCATCATGTCCAGCGAGCCCATCGTCGACCACGCCCCGATCTGGGTGCGGCACACCGACGGCGTCACCATCACGCAGTGGGACTACCCGCAGTGCGAGTCGCTCGGCCTGCTGAAGATGGACTTCCTGGGCCTCAGGAACCTGACCATCATGGACGACGCCGTCAAGATGGTGGAGAGCAACAAGGGCGTCAAGCTGGACCTGCTCGGCCTCCCGCTGGACGACCCGAAGACGTACGAAATGCTCTGCCGCGGCGACACGCTCGGCGTGTTCCAGTTCGACGGCGGTCCGATGCGCTCCCTGCTGCGCCAGATGCAGCCCGACAACTTCGAGGACATTTCCGCCGTCTCGGCCCTGTACCGGCCGGGCCCGATGGGCATGAACTCGCACACGAACTACGCCGAGCGCAAGAACGGCCGCCAGGAGATCACCCCGATCCACCCGGAGCTGGAGGAGCCCCTCAAGGAGGTCCTCGGCCTCACCTACGGCCTGATCGTGTACCAGGAGCAGGTGCAGAAGGCCGCCCAGATCGTCGCCGGGTACTCGCTCGGCGAAGCCGACATCCTGCGCCGCGTGATGGGCAAGAAGAAGCCCGAGGAACTGGCGAAGAACTTCGTCCTCTTCGAGGCGGGTGCCAAGGAGAAGGGCTTCTCCGACGCCGCGATCAAGGCGCTGTGGGACGTTCTGGTCCCGTTCGCCGGATACGCGTTCAACAAGGCACACTCCTCCGCGTACGGCCTGGTCACCTACTGGACCGCGTACCTCAAGGCGAACTACCCCGCCGAGTACATGGCGGCGCTGCTGACCTCTGTCAAGGACGACAAGGACAAGTCGGCGGTCTATCTCAACGAGTGCCGTCGCATGGGCATCAAGGTGCTGCCGCCCAATGTGAACGAGTCGCTGTCGAACTTCGCCGCGCAGGGCGACGACGTGATCCTCTTCGGCCTCACGGCCGTCCGGAACGTGGGTCAGAACGTCGTCGACTCGATCATCCGGTGCCGCAAGGCGAAGGGGAAGTACAGCAGCTTCCCCGACTTCCTGGACAAGGTCGAGGCGGTCGTCTGCAACAAGCGCACCGTCGAATCGCTGATCAAGGCCGGCGCCTTCGACGAGATGGGCCACACCCGCAAGGGCCTGGTCGCCCACCACGAGCCGATGATCGACAACGTGGTGCAGGTCAAGCGCAAGGAGGCCGAGGGCCAGTTCGACCTCTTCGGCGGCATGGGCGAGGAGGAGAGCGACGAGCCGGGCTTCGGGCTCGACGTGGAGTTCTCCGACATCGAGTGGGAGAAGTCCTACCTGCTGGCCCAGGAGCGCGAGATGCTCGGCCTGTACGTCTCCGACCACCCGCTCTTCGGTCTGGAACACGTGCTGTCCGACAAGGCCGACTCCTCGATCTCGCAGCTGACCGGCGGGGAGCACGCAGACGGCGCCATCGTCACCGTCGGAGGCATCATCTCCGGCCTGCAGCGCAAGATGACCAAGCAGGGCAACGCCTGGGCCATCGCCACCGTCGAGGACCTGGCCGGATCCATCGAGTGCATGTTCTTCCCCGCCACCTACCAGCTGGTCTCCACCCAGCTCGTCGAGGACACCGTCGTCTTCGTCAAGGGACGTCTCGACAAGCGGGAGGACGTGCCCCGGCTCGTCGCCATGGAGATGCAGGTCCCCGACATCTCGTCGGCCGGCACCAACGCCCCCGTGGTCCTGACCATCCCCACGGTCAAGATCACCCCACCGATGGTCAGCCGCCTCGGCGAGGTCCTCAGCAACCACCGGGGCGACACCGAGGTGCGGATCAAGCTCCAGGGCCCCCGCAAGACCACGGTGCTCCGGCTCGACCGGCACCGGGTGAAGCCCGACCCGGCGCTCTTCGGTGACCTGAAGGTGCTGCTCGGACCGTCCTGCCTGGCCGGCTGAGCCGGTTCACGGCAGACGTACGAGAGGGGCGCCCCGCGAGAGCGGGAGCGCCCCTCTCGGCCACCCGGCCTGCGGCCGTGACCGGAGATCCGCCCGGTCAGTTGTGGCCGAAGCGTCGCTGGTGCTTGCGGGCAACATCGGCAGGGCTGCCCTGGGCTTGCGACTGAGGCTGTATCTGCGGGTCGTAACCAGTCGACTTGGTCTCTTCCGCACCGTGCTCCGGACCCGCCGCGCGGTTCTGCCGGCTGCTCTGCTTGCGGTTCTTGTTCTTGGCCATGGTGTTCCTCCTACGGGGACTCTCGGGGCCAGGACCGCTGTCAGATTCACATAGCGGGGTAAAGCATGCATGTTGGATCATTACCGTGCGTAGTGAACGGGTATCATGCGCCGTTTTCCTGATCCGCCACGCCGATGATCGAGTTCCGGCCGTCAACCCCTGCGCGGTCGGGCAGACTCGAAGGAAACCCTTGGCAAAGACCACACCCGAACTTCTGGAAGAGGGTGGAACGCGTGGACCGTTGCGTCGTCCTGGTGGACGCCGGCTACTTGCTGGGTGCAGCCGCGAGTCTGCTGGCCGGGGAGCCCGCCCGTTCCCGCATCACCGTCGACCACGCGGCCCTCATCCGGGGCCTGCGCGAGCTGGCAGAGGCCGATACGCGGCAGCCGCTGCTGCGGATCTACTGGTTCGACGGCGCCCCCGACCGCGTACCGCAGCCCGAGCACCGCAGACTTCGTGTGATGCCCCGGGTTACCGTCCGGCTCGGTGCTCTCACCCGCAGCGACGGGCGCTGGGCGCAGAAGGGCGTCGACGCCGCGATGCATGCCGAGCTCACCGAACTGGCCAGGAACCGGGCCTGCTCCGACGTGGTGCTGGTGACCGGTGACGGCGATCTGCTGCCCGGCCTGATGTCCGCCAAGGAACACGGCGTCGCCGTCCATCTGTGGGCCGTCCAGGCCGCCGACGGCGACTACAACCAGTCCGAGGACCTGGTCGCCGAGGCCGACGAACGAAGAGTGCTCGACCGGGCCTGGATCACCCAGGCCGTACGGGCCAAGGAGACCGGCGGCGTCGGCGCCCCGCCGCCCGCCCCGCGGCCGGAGATCGCTGCGATCCTCTCCGCACCGCTGCCCGAGGCGGCCCTCGCAGCCTCCGCCGAGCGGGCATCGGAGGCCCAGGCCGCGGCCGCCGGCAACGGTGCGGTGCCGTCGCCCGAGGAGAGTTCCACCGCCGACCGGCCCGGCCACGTTGGAAGGGGCGTCCCCACACCCAAGGACCTGGCGGGCAGCCTGCGCGGACCCGGCGCCCAGCCCCCCCAGGTGTCGCCTGCCAACGCCACACTGCGCTGGTCCTCCGACAAGGGTTGGATGGAGCGCGGCGGACCGCTGGGCGAGCCCGCCGAAACCGCGTCCCTCCCGACGCTGGCCCAGCTCACCAGCGCCGAGCAGCGCTGGGCGGACCGGGAGGAGGACATCACCACCGTGGGCGGCGACCCCTTCGAAGTGGGTCAGGTCTTCGCCCGGCGCTGGATGGAGCGGCTGCCGGAGACCGCCCATCTGCAGAAGCTGTCGACCATGTATCCGCGCATCCCGCACCGTATCGACGGTGAACTGCTGCGGTACGCGGCACGGTTCGGCCTCCTCGCCCACAAGGACGACCAGATCGACGAGCACGACCGCTACGCGATCAGGGCCGGATTCTGGCGGGAGATCGATGTACGGGCCGCGGCGGAACACGCCCCGGCGGTGGAGCGGACGAGCCCGCCCGGCGACTGACGGCACAACGGTCGGGCGGTCGGGCAACCCGGCCTGCGATTGCGGCGTCGACGTCCGACCGGCATGGCCCCGGGCGCAATAAGGGGCATCCGACCCCGTACTCTCGTACCTCGTGAGTACGGGCACAGCACAGGCGCAGACGGCGACCGGGACCGTGTGCGCGGTGCGTGATCTGGTCAAGACCTATCCCGCCGCCCGCGGCCGCCGCGGTGCACCCGCCACACCCGAGGTGCGCGCCACCGACGGGATCAGCCTGGATGTGCGGGGCGGCGAGATCTTCGGCCTCCTCGGCCCCAACGGCGCCGGAAAGTCCACCCTGGTACGGCAGCTCACCGGGCTGATGAGGCCCGACTCCGGCAGCGTCATCGTGCTGGGCCACGATCTCGTACGCCATCCCGAGCGGGCCTCCCGGCTGATCGGGTACCTCGGGCAGGAGTCCACCGCTCTCGACGAGCTGACCGTCTCGCTCGCCGCCGAGACCACCGGACGGCTGCGCGGCCTCGCGGTGCGGGACGCCCGCGCCGAGCGCGACGACGTACTCGACGAACTCGGCCTCACCGAGATCGCGGGACGCCCCCTGAAGAAGCTCTCCGGCGGACAGCGGCGGCTCGCCTGCTTCGCGGCCGCGCTGGTCGGCGAGCGGCCGGTGCTGGTGCTGGACGAGCCGACGACCGGCATGGACCCCGTCGCGAGGCGCGCCGTCTGGGCCGCCGTCGACCGGCGCCGGGCCGAACGCGGCACGACGGTGCTGCTCGTCACCCACAACGTCATCGAGGCCGAGACGGTTCTCGACCGGGTCGCCGTGATCGAACGCGGCAAGGTCATCGCCTGCGACACACCGACCGGGCTCAAGGAACGTGTCGCGGGCGAGGTCCGGGTCGAGCTGGTGTGGCGCGAACGGGCGCCCCTGGACGTGCCCGAAGTGGCCGCGCTGCGCGGCTCGGCCCAGGAGTCCGGGCGGCGCTGGGTGCTCAGGCTCGGTCCCGACGAGGCGCGGGCGGCGGTCGCCGCCGTGACCGGCGGCGCGGCCTTTGCCGCACTCGACGACTTCACGCTGGCGACGCCCAGCCTGGAGGACGTCTATCTCGCGCTCGGCGGGGACGCGATCAAGGGGCTGGTGAAGTCATGACCGCGGCGGGCGGGGCGACCGGCTGCGCATGCGTGGCAGGGCAGGGAGCGAACAGGAGCAGCGCCAGGTGACGAGCATCGTTCCCGCGCAGGCGGTGACCGGACCCGTCCGGACCGCCGATGACGGCCGTACCGGCCGCGACGGCCAGGATGAGGCGGTCCCCGCGCCGCTCGCGCCACGGGCCCGGCTGTTCCCCTCGCTGGCGGCCGTCTACCGTGCCCAGCTGTCCAGGGCCAGGGTCGCCCGTATCCCGCTGCTCTTCGTCGCGACCTTCCAGTCCGTCGGGATCATGGTGCTGATGCGCGGGGTCGTCGACGGCGGCTCCGAGGCGCGCGCCGTCGTCGCCGGATCCAGCGTCCTCGTGGTGGCCTTCGTCGCGCTCAATCTGCTCGCCCAGTACTTCGGGCAGCTGAGGGCCGGCGGCGGACTCGACCACTACGCCACCCTGCCGGTGCCGCCTGCCGCGGTGGTGCTCGGTGCGGCCGGGGCGTACGCCTCCTTCACCGTGCCCGGCACGATCGTCACGGCCGTGGCGGGGAGCGTGCTGTTCGGACTGCCGCTGACGCATCTGTGGGTGCTCGTCGCCGTCATCCCGCTCTCCGGAGCGGCGCTCTCCGGGCTCGGTGCCGCGATGGGGCTGCTCGCGCCCCGGCAGGAGCTGGCCACGCTGCTCGGGCAGCTGGGCATGTCGGCGGCGCTGCTGCTCGGTGTCCTGCCGGCCGACCGGCTGCCCGGGCCGATCGGCTGGGCCCGCGATCTGATGCCCTCCACGTACGGTGTCGAGGCGCTCTCCCGGTCCTTCGACGCCCACCCCGACTGGGCGGTCGTCGCACTGGATCTCGCGGTCTGCGCCGTCGTCGGCGTCCTCTCGCTGGCTGCGGCCACCTGGGCGTACCGCAGAGCAGCGGTCCGGTGAGGCGCGGCACAGGTACGCCTGGCACGATGGCAAGGTGACCGCACCTCTGACGCCGCCTCACCAGCCCTCGTCCAACGACCCCTGGCAGACCCCGCCGAAATGGGGTGGGCCCGGTCGTCCCGGCGGTCCGGGTGCCTCCCACTCCGGCACCCTGCCGGCGTCCCAGGAGGAGCGGAATCTCCGGTCGGATCTGCTGCGTGCCGCTGTTGTCACCGTTCTCGTGACCGTCGCGGGCATCGGGCTCGGACTCCTCTGGGTGTGGCTGGCGCCGCGGGTTCCGCTGATCTCCGACAGCACGGCCGTCTTCCTCAGTGACAGCGAGGGCGAGGAGGCGATCGGCGCCGACGGTACGTTCGTGCTGCTGGCGCTGGCCTTCGGTGCTCTCTCCGCGGCGCTGGTCTTCCTGTTCCAGCGGCGTGGCGGGATCGCCCTGGTGGTGGGGCTCGCGCTGGGCGGCCTGCTCGGTTCGCTGCTTGCCTGGCGGCTGGGGGTGTGGCTCGGGCCGGACCAGGACGTGGTCGCGCACGCGCGGGCGGTCGGCAAGGGCGTGGTCTTCGATGCGCCGCTTCAGCTGCGGGCCAAGGGGGCGCTGCTGGCGTGGCCGCTGGGGGCGATGGCGGTTCATCTCGGTCTGACGGCGTTGTTCGGGCCGCGGGATCCGGAGCCGGAGTGGGGTGTGTTTCCGGGGTGGGCCGCGGGCGGGCCTGTGCCGGGGGCGGGGCCGTCGCCCGCGGGTGGGGGCGTGCCGCCGGTGCCGCCGGCTGAGTCCTAGGCGGGCGCGGGGTGCCGGTGCGGGGTGGGCCATTGCGCGGGGCTTGTCCCCCGCCCGCCCCTTCCCGGACCGGGGCTCCGCCCCGGACTCCGGTCCTCGAACGCCGGACGGGCTGAACGGCACCCAGGAGCGCCGGGCCGAAAAGTGCCCAGGGCGGCTACCCCCGGCCGATCTCGGCGAATACCGCCCCCGTCAGGGACGCCAGATCCGTGGGGGAGAGCTCGACCTCCAGGCCGCGGCGGCCCGCCGAGACGCAGATTGTCTCGTGGGACTGTGCCGACGCGTCCAGCACCGTACGCAGCCGCTTCCGCTGGCCGAGGGGTGAGATGCCGCCCCTTACGTAGCCGGTGGTGCGTTCGGCGGCCGCCGGGTCGGCCATCGCGGCTCGTTTGCCGCCCACCGCGGAGGCCAGGGCCTTGAGATCCAGGGAACCGGCCACCGGGACGACCGCCACGGTGAGCGAGCCGTCGACGTCCGCGACCAGGGTCTTGAAGACCCGGTCGGGGGAGACGCCCAGTGCCTCGGCCGCCTCCTCGCCGTAGGAGGCCGACGCCGGGTCGTGGTCGTAGGAGTGGACGGTGAACGCCGTGCCGGCCGCGGTCAATGCGACTGTTGCCGGGGTGCCGCCGGACTGCTGCTGCTTCTTCGGCTTCTTCGCCACGGGGGAGGGTCCTCGGGTCGGTCGGTCGTCAGTCAGTTGGGATGGGTCGGGGCACGCGTCAGATCCACCGCGGGCAGGGACGGCAGATGCCGGATGACGGCGGTCTCGGAGCGCAGCAGCGTCAGTTCCTCGCGCAGCCGGGTCGCGGTGTCGGGTGCCTGGAGCAGCCGCTGCTTGCACGGGATGTCGAATACGGCCGCCGCCGCGACCAGGTAGGAGACGACGGAGGGGTCGTCGGGCAGGTCCGCACCCGTCGTCAGGGAGCGTTCGCTCGCCCCGGCCAGTCGCTTCTGGTAGCTGCGGAAGGCCCGCAGGACGCCCTCGGCGAGTGCGCCGGCCTCCTCGCCGGGTTCCTCGTCCAGCTCTTCGAGTTCGGCCGTCAGATAGGGGCCGCTCGCGTCGACGGAGAGCAGCTTGACCCGGGTGGTGCCGGTCGCGAGGACCTCGAAGCTGCCGTCCGGCCGTTCCCGGATCTTCGCCGCGTCGGCGATGCAGCCGACCCGGTGGAAGGTCTGGATCGGGTCGGGGCCGAAGCCGTCCGCGGGACCGCGCTCGGCGGGGGTGCTCACCGCCTCCGGCATTCCGGCGGCCGTCGGGGCGACCTCGCGGCCGTCGCGGATCGCGACCACGGCGAAACGGCGGGGTTCGTCGTCGTCGGTCTTCAGCAGCTCGCGCATCATGGCGCGATAGCGCTCTTCGAAGACGTTCAGCGGCAGCACGAGGCCGGGAAACAGCACCGCGTTCAGCGGGAACAGAGGCAGGCGAGCGGTGGTCACAACGGTCAAGCGTAATGGCCGCGGGGCCGACCACGGTCGGCCCGGCCCGACAAGGACGTCGCACAGGCCGCCCGGAGCCGCGCCTCGTCCCTCGCGTCGAGGAACCGGCCGAGCGGATCGTCTGAGACCGACGACCACGGGAACGACGCCGCGTGGAGTCCGATCTGCCGGAACTGTTCCAGCGCCTCGCCCCAGCGGCCCCGCGTGACCAGCACGTACGCCAGCAGGTTGCGGACCTCGGCGGGCCACGGGTCGCCGGGCGGGAACGAGGCGGACAGCGTGATCGCCAGATCCGCTGCCGCGTCGATCCGTTCCTCCTGCACCGAGGTGGTCCGTACGTCCGGCCCCTCGATCAGCAGGGCGAAGGCGGCCCGCAGCGGCAGCGCCTGCACCAGTGAGCTGGGCAGTGAGTCCTCGGCGGCCCGCTCGGCGAAGTCGAAGCACTCGCGGTGCGAGCCGTACCAGGCGGCGGAGAGGTATCGCAGCGCCGCGACATGGCAGCCGTAGTGGTGCGAGGAGCGCTGGATCGCCTGTTCCCACAGCGCCTCGAACATGGTGTGCGTGGCATGGGTGCCGCGCGCATGGTCGAGCGCGAGCCGCCACGGCACCGGGTCGCGGGGGTCGCTCTCGGCCGCCGCGGTGATCAGCGGTCCCACCTCGCGCAGCTGCTCCGCCCGGACGGGCGACTCCCAGGCCCGGCGGACTGCCAGCTCGGCCTTGACGAGCAGCGCGTCCGGGTCGTGCGGTGCGGCGGCGAGCCAGTCGGTCAGCCATCCGTCGCGGTTGCGGGCGAACGTGGCGAGCCGGCTCAGGTAGCGGTCCCGGTTCTCCCACTCGGCGCCGTCCCGGGTGGTGGCGAGGAGTTTCGCGGCCGGTTCGTACTCCCCGAGGGCGGCGGCGACAAGCGCCGGGGAGAGCCGTTCGTCGGGGGCGTCGAGCAGCACCGCGTCGTCCGAGGGCAGCCCGGCGGCCCCCTGGGGGGAGTGCTGGATCACGCGCGCGGTACGGAGCAGAGCGCGAAGGAATGACATGGTGCAGATCATTGAAAAGCGCTGGTCGGGACGGCGCCAGGGGGGTGCTGTGAAGCTTTGGTGCCGAGTGGATGGGTTGTATCGAGCTGGGTCAATAAGAGGTAAAGGAAAGCGAGGAATTTGGCTTGTTTCCAATGATCCGGTCATTGGTTTCCGATGCTTCGGGTATGGCTCGGCAGATCGTTCGACCACGGCCTCCGGCCACCGCGACGGCCACTGCGCAGAAGGGCTTCGGCCGGTGGGACGGTCGGTCGTCCGGCCGGCCGCAGCCGGACTCGGGTCAGCCCCGGCGCAGCAGCCGTGAGGCGCCCGCCGCGACCGTCGTGGCCAGTATCCAACCCAGCAGGACGAGCACGGCCGCCGCCCACTGCCAGCCACCCTCCATGCGCCAGTAACCGTCCTGGCCGAGGTTGATGACCGGCACCAGCAGATCGAGTGCGTAGAGCGCCGGATTCCACTGCGGATGCTCATCCTGTTTGATCGCCGCCGGCACGTGCTGGGCGAAGGCCAGCGCACCCGCCGCCCACAGCACCGCCATCCACACCGCGGCCCGCCCCGGCCGGTAGCCGTACGCCACCGTCCAGTCCTGGAGGAAGCCCCAGAGCTTCGCGGCGGGCGGCAGCGTCTCGCGGCGCCGCCGCTGCTTGGCCAGCAGCACCTCGCGGGCATCCGCGTCCTCCCCGCAGTTGCGCAGCACCGTGGCGAGGCGTTCGTACGGCTCCGGTACGTACTCCGGGGTCGCCGCTGCCACCCACTCCAGGCGCCGGGAGAGCGGGAAGTGCCCGTACGGGACGAGGTTCTCGTAGACGAAACCGCCCATCGCCAGTCCGCCGGGCCCCGGCCAGCTGGTCGACACATCGATCAGCGTGACGACCTTCGCACCGTTCAGCACGACCCGGCCCTCCTCCGGCCGTTCCGCGTTGAACCGCAGCTCCGGGGTGACGATCCGGCGCAGCGACAGCTCCTCGTGCCTGGCCAGTACGAACCGTGCCTTGTGCAGATCGACCGCGTCGCCGAACCGTCCGTCGTCCAGGCGCACCCCGCCGCGGCACTCGAAGATCTGCGAACGCGTACCGCGCGCCGGGGTCGGCGCCATGACGATGCCGTACGGGGGAGTGGTGCCCTGGTTCCCGGTGTCGATGCTCACCCACGCCTCGCTCATGTACAGCGTCCGCTCCACGGTCAGCTGAGGTGCGTTCAGCGCGCGGCGCCCCTCCCTGCCCCGCAGCCGACTGCCGCGCAGACTCAGCGAACCGCCGACCTTCGCCCCGCGCAGGCTCAGCTCGCCGCGCGCCTCGACCATCTCCGCCTGCAGGTCCTGGGCGACCGCCAGCCCGTCACCGGCCAGGGACCGCCCGCCCCGGTCGGAGCCGATCTCGATCTGGTTGATCAGCAGATCGGTGCCGATCTGTGCGTCGGTGAGCCGGATCCCGCGCTTGATGCGGCAGCGCGGCAGATGCAGATCGCCCTCGGTACGCAGCCGGGCCGCCTCCAGCCGCGGCATCGCGCAGCCGACCATCCGCAACGTCGTGAAATGACATTCGGGCAGTACCACCTCGTTCTCGAAGCGGCATCCGGTCAGCTCGACGTACGGCGCGACGCGCCCGCCCGCGAGATCCAGTGTCCCGGTGATCCGTACACCCCGGAGCTTCAGCGCGGCGACCCGGCCGGGCCGCGGTGGTGGCCCGGACAGCAGCAGCCGGGCGACGACGCGCCCGTCCACACTGCGCTCCGGTCCCCAGGTGCGCGGCGCGAACGGATCGTCCCGCGCCGGGTCGCGGGCGCGCAGATCGTAGGTGCTGCCGTTCCGGAAGGCTTGCCACATGCCCAGCTCGGCCGCGCTGAGACCGTCCGGAAAATCGCCGTCGTGCGGTTCGGTCACCGGTGCCCCTTCCGCTCGGAGCTGTTCTTCCCTCTGTGTGACGACGTGAACACTATTGGTCAGCAGTGACGGCCGGGACATGTATCAGCCAGTGATACGGGCGACCGGATGCCGGAGGCGGTCTGAGAGAATTGCGGTGTGATCTCTCGAATCGATCTGCGCGGCAACGCCCTCCCCGAGGGTGGAGCCCTGCGCGACCTGCTGCCCCGTGCCGAGTTCGACGTGGAAGCCGCCCTGGAGACGGTGCGGCCCATCTGCGAGGACGTACGCCATCGTGGCTCGGCGGCAGTGATCGAGTGGGGGGAGAAATTCGACGGCGTACGGATCGACTCGATCCGCGTCCCGGCCGCGGCGATCGCCGAGGCGCTGGAGCGGCTCGAACCCGCCGTACGGGCCGCCCTGGAGGAGTCGATCCGCCGCGCCCGCCTCGTCCACCGCGAGCAGCGCCGCACCACACACACCACCCAGGTCGTCCCCGGTGGCACCGTCACCGAGAAGTGGGTGCCGGTCGAGCGCGTCGGGCTGTACGTACCGGGCGGGCGCTCCGTCTACCCGTCCTCCGTCGTCATGAACGTCGTACCGGCCCAGGAGGCGGGCGTCGAGGGCATCGCCGTGGCATCCCCGCCGCAGAAGGACTTCGACGGTCTGCCGCACCCGACGATCCTCGCCGCCTGCGCCCTGCTCGGCGTCGACGAGGTGTACGCGGCCGGCGGCGCCCAGGCCGTCGCGATGTTCGCGTACGGAACGGCCGAATGTCTTCCGGTGAACCTCGTCACCGGCCCCGGCAACATCTATGTCGCCGCCGCCAAGCGACTCCTCAAGGGCCGGATCGGCATCGACGCCGAGGCGGGCCCCACCGAGATCGCGATCCTCGCCGACTCCACCGCCGACCCGGTGCACGTCGCCGCCGACCTGATCAGCCAGGCCGAACACGACCCGATGGCCGCCGCCGTCCTCGTCACCGACTCCGAGGAACTGGCCGCAGCCACCGAGGCCGAGCTGAAGCCGCAGGTCGCCGCGACGAAGCACATCACCGACCGGATCGAGCCCGCACTGGCCGGCCGCCAGTCCGCGATCGTCCTGGTCAACGACGTGGAGGACGGCCTCAAGGTCGTCGACGCGTACGCCGCCGAGCACCTGGAGATCCAGACCGCCGACGCCGCCGCGCTCGCCGACCGGGTCCGCAACGCCGGGGCGATCTTCGTCGGCCCGTGGGCCCCGGTCTCGCTCGGCGACTACTGCGCGGGCTCCAACCACGTTCTGCCGACCGGCGGCTGCGCCTGCCACTCCTCGGGCCTGTCCGTGCAGTCCTTCCTGCGCGGCATCCACATCGTCGACTACACGCGCGACGCGCTCGCCGAGGTCACCCACCATGTCGTGACCCTCGCCGAGGCGGAGGACCTCCCCGCCCACGGCGCCGCGCTCAAGGCCAGGTTCGGCGGAGAGGTTCCACAGCAGTGACGCACAGCAGCACCACCCGCAATGCCTGGGACGAGCTCCCGATCCGCGACGAACTGCGCGGCAAGTCCCCGTACGGGGCGCCGCAGCTCGACGTACCCGTGCGGCTGAACACCAACGAGAACCCGTACCCGCTGCCCGAGGCGCTCGTCGACCGGATCGCCGAGCGCGTCCGCGAGGCCGCCCGCGACCTCAACCGCTATCCCGACCGGGACGCCGTCGAGCTCCGTACGGAGCTGGCCCGCTACCTCAGCCGCACCGCCGGGCACGAGGTCGGCCTCGCCAACGTCTGGGCGGCCAACGGCTCCAACGAAGTGCTCCAGCAGTTGCTGCAGACCTTCGGCGGCCCGGGGCGCACCGCGATCGGCTTCGAGCCCTCGTACTCCATGCACGCCCTCATTGCCCGCTCCACCGGCACCGGCTGGATCTGCGGACCGCGCAACGAGGACTTCACCATCGACGTCGAAGCCGCCCGGAAGACCATCGCCGAGCACCGGCCCGACGTCGTCTTCATCACCTCGCCCAACAACCCCACCGGCACCGCCGTCGACGCCGAGACCGTACTCGCGCTGTACGAGGCCGCCCAGGCGGCCAAGCCGTCGATGGTCGTCGTCGACGAGGCGTACGGCGAGTTCAGCCACCACGCCTCGCTGCTCCCGCTGATCGAGGGCCGGCCGAACATGGTGCTCTCGCGCACGATGTCGAAGGCGTTCGGCGCCGCCGGACTGCGCCTCGGCTACCTCGCCGCCGACCCGGCCGTCGTCGATGCGGTCCAGCTGGTGCGGCTGCCGTACCACCTGTCCTCCATCACCCAGGCCACCGCGCTCGCCGCCCTGGAGCACACGGATACGCTGCTCGGATACGTCGCGCAGCTCAAGAGCGAGCGCGACCGGATCGTCACCCGGCTGCGCGCTCTCGGCTACGACGTCACCGACTCGGACGCCAACTTCGTCCAGTTCGGCCGCTTCGCCGACAGCCACACCGCCTGGCAGCAGATCCTCGACCGGGGCGTCCTGGTCCGGGACAACGGCGTACCGGGATGGCTGCGGGTCTCCGCGGGCACCCCGGCAGAGAACGACGCGTTCCTCGATGCGGTACGCGAACTGAAGAAGGAGCACGACGCATGACTCGCGCGGCCCGCGTAGGAAGAGTCGAACGCACCACCAAGGAAACCTCGGTACTCGTCGAGATCAACCTCGACGGCACCGGCAAGGTCGAGGTGTCGACCGGGGTCGGTTTCTACGACCACATGCTCGACCAGCTCGGCCGGCACGGACTCTTCGACCTCACGGTCAAGACCGACGGCGACCTGCACATCGACTCGCACCACACCATCGAGGACACCGCCCTCGCCCTGGGCGCCGCGTTCAAGCAGGCCCTCGGTGACAAGGTCGGCATCTACCGTTTCGGCAACTGCACCGTCCCGCTGGACGAGTCGCTGGCCCAGGTCACCGTCGACCTGTCCGGCCGCCCGTACCTCGTGCACACAGAGCCCGAGAACATGGCGCCCATGATCGGCGAGTACGACACGACGATGACCCGGCACATACTGGAGTCCTTCGTCGCCCAGGCACAGATCGCCCTGCACGTCCACGTGCCGTACGGGCGCAACGCCCACCACATCGTGGAGTGCCAGTTCAAGGCGCTCGCCCGCGCCCTGCGCTACGCCAGTGAGCACGATCCGCGCGCTGCCGGGATTCTTCCTTCCACGAAGGGCGCGCTGTGACCGGCCTCAACACCATCCTGATCCTGGTCGGCCTGTTCCTGGCGGGCGGGGTCTACTCCTTCTCGAAGCAGAAGATGCCCAAGGGCGTCATCGTCCTGCTCGGGCTCGCGTCCGTGATGTGCCTGGTGGCAGGCGTCATGCGGATCCAGGGACTCTGGGACTGAGGTACGACTTGTGAGCGACAAGAAGAAGAGCGACAAGAAGAAGGTCGTCGTCTTCGACTACGGCTTCGGCAATGTCCGGTCCGCCGAGCGGGCCCTCGCCCACGTCGGCGCGGATGTCGAGATCACCCGCGACTACGAGAAGGCGATGAACGCCGACGGGCTGCTGGTGCCCGGCGTCGGCGCGTTCTCCGCCTGCATGGAGGGGCTGAAGAAGGCTCGCGGTGAATGGATCATCGGCCGCAGGCTTGCCGGAGGCCGCCCTGTCATGGGCATCTGCGTCGGTATGCAGATCCTCTTCGAGCGCGGCATCGAGCACGGTGTGGAGACGGAGGGGCTGGACGAATGGCCGGGCACCGTCGCCCCCCTGAAGGCGCCGATCGTCCCGCACATGGGCTGGAACACTGTGCGGTCCCCCGAGGACTCCCAGCTCTTCGCGGGTCTCGACCCCGAGGCCCGGTTCTACTTCGTGCACTCCTACGCCGTGCACGACTGGAGCCTGGAGGTCACCAACGCCAAGATCCGCGCGCCCCGGGTCACCTGGGCCACCCACGGCGAGCCGTTCGTCGCGGCCGTGGAGAACGGCGCCCTGTGGGCCACCCAGTTCCACCCCGAGAAGTCCGGCGATGCCGGGGCCCAGCTGCTGACCAACTGGATTGAGACGCTGTAATGCCGAAGCTTGAACTCCTCCCCGCCGTCGACGTCCGCGACGGCCAGGCCGTCCGCCTCGTCCACGGCGAGTCCGGCTCCGAGACCTCCTACGGTGACCCCCTGCAGGCCGCCCTCGCCTGGCAGCAGGCGGGCGCCGAATGGCTGCATCTGGTCGACCTGGACGCCGCGTTCGGCACCGGTGACAACCGGGCGCAGATCGCCGAGGTCGCCCGCTCCATGGACATCAAGGTCGAGCTCTCCGGCGGCATCCGCGACGACGCCTCGCTCGCCGCGGCCCTCGCCACCGGCTGCACCCGGGTCAACCTCGGCACCGCCGCCCTGGAGACCCCTCAGTGGGTCGCCAAGGTCATCGCCGAACACGGAGACAAGATCGCCGTCGGCCTCGACGTCCGCGGCACGACACTGCGCGGGCGTGGCTGGACCCGCGACGGTGGCGACCTCTACGAGACGCTCGCCCGCCTCGACTCCGAGGGCTGTGCCCGCTACGTCGTCACCGACATCGCCAAGGACGGCACGCTCCAGGGCCCCAACCTGGAGCTCCTGAAGAACGTCTGCGCCGCCACGGACAAGCCCGTCGTCGCCTCCGGCGGTGTCTCCTCGCTGGACGACCTGCGGGCCATCTCCTCGCTCGTCCCGGACGGCGTCGAGGGCGCGATCGTCGGCAAGGCGCTGTACGCGAAGGCGTTCACCCTCGAAGAAGCACTGCAGGTGGTCTCCGGATGACCGACTCCGTCAACCGCATCTCCTCCGGCGCCCCCTGGGAGGACAAGTTCGGCTACTCCCGCGCGGTCGAGCTGCCGAACGGCCTCGTCCTGGTCGCCGGCTGCACGTCGGTGGAGAACGGGCAGATCTCCGCGGGCGGCCCGTACGAGCAGACGGTCACCTCCTTCAAGGTCGCCTTCGACGCCCTGAAGCAGCTCGGTCTGGGCCGCGAGGACGTCGTCCGCACCCGGATGTACATCACGCACGCCCGGGACGTGGACGAGGTCGGCCGCGCCCACAAGGAGCTCTTCGACGACGTCCGCCCCGCCGCGTCGATGATCATCGTGTCCGGTTTCGTGGACCCGAGCCTGGTCGTCGAGGTCGAGGTCGAGGCATACCGGGCAGGTGCGCGATGACCCTCGCGGTACGCGTCATTCCGTGCCTGGACGTCGACAACGGCCGGGTCGTCAAGGGCGTCAACTTCCAGAACCTGCGCGATGCGGGCGACCCCGTCGAGATGGCGAAGCTGTACGACGCCGAGGGCGCCGACGAGCTGACCTTCCTGGACATCACCGCGTCCAGCGGCGACCGGGAGACCACCTACGACGTGGTGCGCCGCACCGCCGAGCAGGTCTTCATCCCGCTCACGGTCGGCGGCGGCGTCCGTACCGCCGACGATGTCGACAAGCTGCTGCGGGCCGGTGCGGACAAGGTCGGCGTCAACACCGCGGCCATCGCCCGCCCGGACCTCATCCGGGAGATCGCCGAGCGCTTCGGCCGCCAGGTGCTGGTGCTCTCCGTGGACGCCCGGCGCACGCCCGCGGGCACCTTCGAGGTCACCACGCACGGCGGCCGCAAGGGCACCGGCATCGACGCCGTCGAATGGGCGCACCGGGCCGCCGAGCTGGGCGCGGGCGAGATCCTGCTCAACTCGATGGACGCGGACGGCACCAAGGACGGCTACGACATCGAGATGATCGCAGCGGTACGGGAGCACGTGACCGTCCCCGTCATCGCCTCCGGTGGCGCGGGCCGACTCGCGGACTTCGCGCCGGCCATCGCGGCGGGCGCCGACGCGGTGCTCGCCGCGTCCGTCTTCCACTTCGGTGATCTGCGGATCTCCGAGGTCAAGGGCGCGCTCAGGGAGGCCGGACACCCGGTCCGCTGACCGCACAGCACTCATCGATCGCCGGGTGGAGCCGTTTTGGGCTCCACCCGGCGATCGGCGTTCCGAGGGCGGTTGCGTCGCTTCTCCGGCCACCCAAAACCTGCAACTTTTATTGCGCAATAAAGATTGCGCAAGTTTTCCTTCCTGTCTACGGTGGAGGGCATGGCAAGCAATGAATCGCGCCGGATCTCGGATCTGGGGACCCTGAAGGCGTTCGGGCACCCGCTGCGGATGAAGCTCTACCGGGCGCTCTACATCTCCCGTCAGGCCACCGCCTCCCAGCTCGCCGAGCAGGTCGACGAGGCGGTCTCGCTGGTCAGTTACCACCTGCGCAAGCTCGCCGACCACGGTCTGATCGAGGAGGCCGAGCAGCAGGGCAAGGACGGCCGCGAGCGCTGGTGGCAGCCCGCCTCGAAGGGGCTGACCTTCCACGAGGAGGACTTCAGCGACGCACCCGAGAAGGCCGCTACCCACGCCGCTGTCGGCCGGCTCTCGTTCGACCAGCACGTCGAGCTGTACCGCCGCTACATCGATTCGGCCCAGAGCTGGCCACCGGAGTGGCGCAGCGCCGCCTCCGGCTCCGAATACCTGGCCCGGCTCACCGCCGAGGAGCTCGCCGCACTCAGCCGTGAGATGCACGAGGTGATCGACCGGTACGAGGAGCTCGGACGCGCCCGTGACGAGGCGGGAGACACCGAAGGCCGCGAGAACGTCGCGGTGCACCTGCACGCATTCCCGTTCCGCACCTGAGCCGTCGCCCCGAGAGGACACCCTCATGACCGCCACCGAAGCGGCCACGAAAGCCCCCGAACGCCCCGCCCATCGCGACGGCAACGTCCTGCGCTGGCTCGGTGCCTACACCGCGTCGATGATCGGCGACAGCGTCTACTACATGGCGCTCGCCTGGGCCGCCGCCCGCACCGGCAGCCCCTCCCAGACCGGACTCGTGCTCGCCGTCGGCTCCATACCCAGAGCCTTACTGATGCTCGGCGGGGGAGTGCTCGCCGACCGGATCGGACCGCGCCGCGTCGTCGTCAGCAGCGACGCCGCCCGCTGCCTGGTCGTGCTGGGCCTGGCGGGCGCGCTGCTGCTCACCTCGCCCGCCGTGTGGATGCTGATCGCCGTCGCGCTCGTCTTCGGCGTGGTCGACGCCCTCTTCCTGCCCGCCGTCGGCGCCCTGCCACCCCGGATCACCGCCGCCGGACAGCTGGCCCGCGTCCAGGGACTGCGCGGACTCGCCTCCCGGACCGCCAATGTCGTGGGGGCTCCGCTCGGCGGCGCCGCGGTGGCCGTCGGCGGCCCGAGGCTCGCGTTCGCCGCGGCAGGGGTGCTCTTCGCCGTATCACTGCCGCTGCTCCTGTCGCTGCGGATCAGCCCATTGCCCGCCCGGGAAGCCGCCGAACCGTCCGGTACCGCCTGGCACGATCTGGCCGACGGACTGCGTCACATCCGCCGTCACCCGGTGCTCGGACCGCTGATGCTCGCTGTCGCCCTCAGCGAACTGGGCTTCGCGGGGCCGCTCAACCTCGGACTGATCCTGCTCGTCCGTGAGCGCGGCTGGGGCGTCCGGCATGGGCTTGATCGTTGCCGCGTTCGGCATCGGCGCCGGCGCGTCGGCCCTGCTGCTCGCCGTGCGCGGCCGGGTTCCACGGGCCGGGCTCGTGATGTGCCTGACGATGCTGATCGGCGCAGTCGCCATAGCGGTCCTGGCCCACGCCCCCTCGGTGGGCCTCGCCGTCACCGTCGCCGTCTGCATCGGGCTCTTCGCCGGCCTCGGCGGCTCCCTGTGCGGCGCCCTGACCCAGACGGTCACCGACCCCGCCTACCTGGGCCGGGTCACCTCGGTCTCGACGCTCTTCACCCATGCGATCGCCCCGCTCAGCTACCCGGTCACGGGAGCCGCCGTCGCCGCCTGGGGAACGGGCCCGGTCTTCGTCACCAGTGCCGCGGTGTGCGCGGCGGGAGCGACGGCCGGTCTGGCCTTCACCCGGCTGCGCCGCGCGGAACTCCCGCGCTGACATCGCCCCCGTCCAGCGGTCGGCCCTACATCCCCAGCTCCGCCGTGTGCAGCCGGGCCACCGCCTCCTTGTCGCCATCGAGGTCCACCGTCGCCGCGTCCTGCCGGCCGAACGCGAAGAGCAGCAACTCGCCCGGCTCGCCGGTGACCGTCACCACCGGGGTGCCCTTGTGCGCCACCGCCGTCTGGCCGTCCGGGCGGCGCAGCACCAGCCCCACCGGGGATTTGCGGCCCAACAGCCGGGCCGTCTTCTCGGCGCGCGACCAGAGCACATCGGCGAAGACCGGGTCCAGCTCCCGCCGCGACCAGTCCGGCTGGGCCCGGCGCACATCCTCGGTGTGGACGTAGAACTCGACGGTGTTGGCGGCCTCGTCGATCTGCTTCAGACCGAACGGGGACATCCGCGGTGGTCCGGTACGGATCAGCTGGATCAGCTCCTCGTACGGCTTCGCCGCGTACTCCGCCTGCACCCGTTCGAGGCGGTTCTTCAGCACGCCCAGCACCACTCCTCCCGCCGCGTCCGGCCGGCGCTCGCGGACCACCACATGGGCGGCCAGGTCCCGGGTCGTCCAGCCGTGGCACAGGGTCGGGGCT
The DNA here is from genome assembly GCF_900091955.1 of Streptomyces sp. Ncost-T10-10d. Lineage (GTDB taxonomy): Bacteria > Actinomycetota > Actinomycetes > Streptomycetales > Streptomycetaceae > Streptomyces. The sequence goes on along the minus strand of NZ_FMDF01000071.1, from coordinate 4,674 downwards.
TCCGGTCCCGCCGCCTCCAACAGGTCGGCGAGCAGAAGTCGTTCACGCTTCGCATGGGTCGACATGCTCGCCAGCGTACGACCGCCGCACGCGGTCCGCCCAGTGGACGCCGCACAGAGCCGCTCCCGCGGCCACGGCACAATGGGCGCATGACCAGCGCGCCCACGCCCAGCACTCCGCCGCCGTCCGGCAACCTCGACCCGGCCATCGCCGCGCGCCTCAAGCGCGGTGCCGACGGCCTCGTCCCGGCGATCGCCCAGCAGTACGACACCGGTGAGGTGCTGATGCTCGGCTGGATGGACGACGAGGCCCTGCACCGCACCCTCACCACCGGCCGCTGCACCTACTGGTCCCGCAGCCGTCAGGAGTACTGGGTCAAGGGCGACACCTCGGGCCACATCCAGCAGGTCAAGTCCGTCGCCCTCGACTGCGACGCCGACACCGTCCTCGTCAAGGTCGACCAGACGGGTGCCGCCTGCCACACCGGCGACCGCACCTGCTTCGACGCAGACGTCCTCCCGCTCGCTCAGTAGGGTCAGCCGTCATGGATCTCGATACCTTCCGCAAGCTGGCCGTCGACCGCCGTGTCATCCCCGTCAGCCGCCGGCTCCTCGCGGACGGCGACACCCCGGTCGGGCTCTACCGCAAACTCGCGGGCGAGCGCACCGGCACCTTCCTCCTCGAATCCGCGGAGAACGGCCGCACCTGGTCGCGCTACTCCTTCATCGGGGTACGCAGCGCCGCCACCCTCACCGCACGCGACGGACAGGCCCACTGGCTGGGCACCCCGCCCGTCGGCGTCCCCGTCGACGGCGACCCGCTGCAGGCCCTGCGCGCCACCATCGAGACCCTGCACACCCCCCACGACCTGGTCGTCGACGACGGGCTGCCCCCGTTCACCGGCGGCATGGTCGGCTACCTGGGTTACGACATCGTGCGCCGCCTGGAGAAGATCGGTGACAGCGTCGAGGACGACCTCCACGTTCCCGAGCTGACCATGCTGCTCACCTCGGACCTGGCCGTACTCGACCACTGGGACGGCAGCGTCCTGCTGATCGCCAACGCGATCAACCACAACGACCTCGCGACCGGCGTCGACGAGGCGTACGCGGACGCCGTCGCCCGTCTCGACGCCATGGAGCAGGACCTCTCGCGCCCCGTCGAGAACGCCCCCGCCGCCCTCCCGCCGTCCGAGCTCCCCCCGTACACCGCGCTGTGGGGCGGCAAGGCGTACCAGGACGCCGTCGAGGACGTGAAGGAGCGCATCAGGGCCGGCGAGGCCTTCCAGGTCGTCCCCTCCCAGCGCTTCGAAACCCCGTGCGCGGCAAGCGCGTTGGACGTCTACCGGGTGCTGCGCGCCACCAACCCGTCGCCGTACATGTACCTCTTCCGCTTCGACGGCTTCGACGTCGCGGGCTCCAGCCCGGAAGCCCTCGTCAAGGTCGAGGACGGACGGGCCATGGTCCACCCGATCGCCGGTACCAGGCACCGCGGCGCCACCCCGCAGGAGGACCAGGCGCTCGCCGACGAACTCCTCGCCGACCCGAAGGAACGCGCCGAGCATCTGATGCTCGTCGACCTCGGCCGCAACGACCTGGGGCGGGTCTGCGAACCCGGCAGCGTCGAGGTCGTCGACTTCATGTCGATCGAGCGGTACTCGCACGTGATGCACATCGTCTCCACCGTCACCGGCCGCGTCGCCGAGGGCCGCACCGCCTTCGACGTCCTCACCGCGTGCTTCCCCGCGGGCACCCTCTCCGGCGCTCCCAAGCCCCGCGCGATGCAGATCATCGAGGAGCTCGAACCGACCTGCCGCGGACTGTACGGAGGCTGCGTCGGCTACCTCGACTTCGCCGGGGACTCCGACACCGCCATCGCGATCCGGACCGCCCTGCTCCGCGACGGCACGGCGTATGTCCAGGCCGGAGCAGGTGTCGTCGCCGACTCCGACCCGGTCGCCGAGGACACCGAGTGCCGCAACAAGGCCGCCGCGGTGCTCCGCGCGGTGCATACGGCCAACCGGCTCCACGGAGCATGAGGCGGTAAGGGATAGTGGAGGGCGTGAGTGCTGTCCCCGTACCCCAGCCCCGTGCCCGAGCCGCCACCGCGCCCGACGTCGCGGGAAGCCGCCGCAGCCTGGCCGCCGGCCTGCTCCTCGGGGCGGCCGGCGCCACCGTCGTCCTGCTCGCCTCCGGCCAGACCTGGGCCGAGGGCCGGGCGGCCGTCGGTGGCGGCTCCCTGCCGCTGACCGCCGACGGCCAGGACGTCACCGGCCTTCCGGCGGCCCTCGCCATAGTCGGCCTGGCCGCCCTCGTCGCCGTCTTCGCCGTCCGTAGCGGCACGCGACTGATCGTCGCCGGACTCCTCGCCCTCAGCGGCCTCGGTGCCGGACTGAGCGCCTGCCTCGGGGCCTCCGACAGTTCGGCGCTCGACGAGAAGGCCGCGCAGACCACCGGCGACGCCTCGGCGACCATCGGGGCCCTCAGTCACACCGCGTGGCCGTACGTCACCGCGGCCGGCGGCCTGCTGATCCTGCTCGCCGGGCTGCTCGCCCTGCGGTACGGGAAGCTCTGGCCCACCATGTCGGGACGGTACGAACGGGACGGCACCCCCCGCCCCCGCAAAGCCGCCCGCACCGCCCCGGACCCGGACCGGCCCGAGGACCTGTGGAAGGCCCTGGACCGCGGCGAGGACCCGACGCGCGAGGCATGACCCCCCCAGCTCACGTCCTACCCGCACGTACGGGACAATGAAGCCGAGCTTTCTGCACAGCGGCACCAACAGCGGCACCAGCTTTGCGTACAGCGATACCAACAGCGCATCACCAACAAGGAGCAACTCATGGCGGGCAGCAGCCACGGACACACCCCGGCCGCCTGGACCGGTGTCATCATCTCCTTCATCGGCTTCTGCGCCGCAGGCGTCTTCATGGTCGCGGCCAACCCGATCGGCTTCTGGGCCGGTATCGCCGTCATCTTCCTCGGCGGGGTCGTCGGCCTCGCGATGAAGGCCGCGGGCCTCGGCATGCCGAAGGAGTCGGAAGAGATGGCCGCGGCCAGGGCACGCGCCGGGCAGGCACAGATCTCCTGACGCACGCCCCACCCGTACGAATGCGAGGCGCAGCCCGGCCCGGGCTGCGCCTTTCCGCATCAGCGGGGACAATCACCGGGTGGACGCATCGCCTACTCCAGCCGCCGCACCGTCGGCGCCGGGCTCCCGGCCCGCCCCCTGCCACCCGCCGATGTCCGGTCATCCGCTGACGCCCGGCCCGCCCCCGTCCCCGCAGGTCTTCCCTCCCGCCCCCGTCCCCGTCTCGCGTTTCCGGCGGCTCGCCACCCCGGTGGGAGTCATGGCCGCCGTCATCGGGGCGTTCGGCTACGTCGGTGCCGTCGACCCCAATCAGCCGGGCCACTACCCGGTCTGCCCACTGCTCCGGTTCACCGGCCTGTACTGCCCGGGCTGCGGCGGGCTGCGCAGTGCCCACGCTGTCGCGCACGGCGACATCGCCGCTGCCCTCGGCTCCAATGCGCTCGCCGTCGTCGGCTACGGGATCTTCGCCGTCCTCTGGGTGGTCTGGATGACCCGCGCCTCCCGGGGCAGGCCCATGAGCGTCGCTGCGAACCCCGTCGTCTGGTGGGGGATCGGAGCCGTGCTGCTGATCTTCTCGATCGTCCGGAATCTGCCGTTCGGATCGACTCTGGCGCCTTGAATGCCCAGGTAATGGGACATTCGGCGACTGGATTCGGGCCCTTTGGCCTCCTGCGGATAGCATTGACATGGCTGATCCTGTTCCCTCATCACCGTCCCGGAAGGGGGCCGCTCGCGTGAGTGTGCTCGACGAGATCATCGATGGCGTACGCGCCGACCTCGCAGAGCGGCAGGCGCGTGTCAGCCTCGACGAGCTGAAGGAACGCGCGGCGCGCGCTCCTGCGGCCAAGGACGGAGTCGCCGCCCTGCGTGGCGAGGGCGTGACCGTCATCTGCGAGGTCAAGCGCTCAAGCCCCTCCAAGGGGGCACTCGCCGCGATCGCCGACCCGGCCGCGCTCGCCGCGGACTACGAGGCGGGCGGCGCGTCCGTCATCTCGGTCCTCACCGAGGAGCGCCGCTTCGGCGGTTCGCTCGCCGACCTGGAGGCCGTTCGCGCCAAGGTCGACATCCCGATCCTGCGCAAGGACTTCATCGTCACCTCGTACCAGCTCTGGGAGGCCCGCGCCTACGGCGCCGACCTCGCCCTGCTGATCGTCGCCGCCCTCGACCAGGAGGCCCTCGTCTCCCTGATCGAGCGCGCCGAGTCCATCGGCCTGACGCCGCTGGTCGAGGCGCACGACGAGGAGGAGGCGGAACGAGCCGTGGACGCCGGAGCGAAGATCATCGGTGTCAACGCGCGCAACCTGAAGGACCTCAAGGTCGACCGCTCCACCTTCGAGCGCGTCGCCCCCGAGATCCCGAACCACATCGTCAAGGTCGCCGAGTCCGGCGTCCGCGGCCCGCACGACCTGATCGCGTACGCCAACGCGGGCGCCGACGCGGTGCTCGTGGGCGAATCCCTGGTCACCGGCCGCGACCCGCGGGCCGCCGTCGCCGACCTGGTCGCCGCAGGCGCCCACCCGGCGCTCCGGCACGGACGGAGCTGACCGCAGCCATGTCCGCCGACCGTCCCGCGCGCCGTATCCG
>NZ_FMDF01000191.1 GCF_900091955.1 Streptomyces sp. Ncost-T10-10d | reverse complement strand
CGACGATGACGTCCAGGTCGAACTTCGCGGCCGACTCATACACCGTCGTGGTGTCGGTCTCCTCCGCGGCCTCGCCGTCGATCTGTCCACCGGCTCGGACACCCGGGAGGTCCAGCACGGCGTCAATGGCATTCTGCGTCGTCAGAACGACCTGGAAGAGTGGGTGGCGGGCCATCGAGCGTGACGGCGCCAGCTCCTCCACCAGCTTCTCGAACGGCACGTCCTGGTGCGCCAACGCCGACAGGGTCCGCTCCCGCACCCGCTCCAGCAGCATCCGGAACGTCGGGGCACCCGACAGATCCGTCCGGACCACCAGCGTGTTGATGAAGAACCCCACCAGGTCGTCCAACGCCTCATCCGTACGACCGGCGTTCGCCGAACCGATCGGAACGTCCGTCCCCGCACCCAGCTTCGACAACAGCACCGCCAACGACGCCTGGAGCACCATGAACGGGGTCACACCCTCGGCCCGCGCCACCTCCACCAGCCGTCCGTGCACGCTCGCCGGCACCTCGACCGGCACCTGGTGTCCACGGTGGGAGGACACAGTCGGACGCGGGCGATCGAACGGCAGCTCCAGCTCCTCCGGCGAACCATCCAACGCATCACGCCAGAAAGCGATCTGACGTGACAGCAGGCTGTCCGGGTCCTGGTCGTCCCCCAGCAGATCGCGCTGCCACAGCGTGTAGTCGGCATACTGCACCGGCAACGGCTCCCACTCCGGCGCCCGACCCTCGCTCCGCGCCGCGTACGCGACCGAGAGATCCCTCGCGAGCGGGCCCTTCGACCAGCCGTCGCACGCGATGTGGTGCATCGCTACAACCAGTACTCGCACCTCCGGCTCTGCCTCGAACAGCCAAGCCTTGATGGGCACTTCTGCCGAGAGATCGAAGGTGTACTGTGCCGCCTCGGTGGCGGCGGTCTCCAGATCCGGGAGCGCTACATCAGTCACCTGCAGCGCCCACTGGAGCTCTTCGGGGGCGAGGATCTGCTGGTGGGGCTCGCCATCGACCATCGAGAACACCGTGCGCAGGACCTCGTGCCGCCCGATCACATCGAGGAACGCGGCGTTGAGCACATCCTGGTCCACATCACCCGACAGCGGCAGTGCCTCCGAGGTGTTGTAGGTCGCGCTGGGCCCTTCGAGCTGGTTGATGAACCAGAGCCGACGCTGCGCAAACGACAGCGGTACCCGCTCCGGGCGCTCCCCCGCCGTCAGCGCCACCCGCGCCCGGTCCGCGCCCGCCAGCCGCGTTGCCAGCCCCGCGACCGTCGGCGCCTCGAACAGCACCCGCAGCGGCACCTCCACACCCAGGATCGACCGCACCCGGCTCACGAGGCGCACCGCGAGGAGTGAGTGCCCGCCCAGGGCGAAGAAGCTGTCGTCGACGCCAACGCTCTCCAGGCCGAGAATCTCCGCGAAGGCCAGGCAGAGCAGCTCCTCCTGGAGACTCACCGGGCCGCGGCCGGAATTGCCCGCATACTCCGGGGCGGGCAGGGCCTTGCGGTCCAGCTTCCCGTTACCCGTCAGCGGCAACGCATTCAGGACC
>NZ_FMDF01000074.1 GCF_900091955.1 Streptomyces sp. Ncost-T10-10d | reverse complement strand
AGGCCTGGCACATGGCCGCCCTGTCGCAGGGGCCGCTCGGACTCGACGATCTCGTGGATGAGCTGTCCAAGCTCTGACCCGCGCCTCTCGCCCCCTCCCCTCCTGCTGTCGGCACTCCTGGCGGAACGTCCCGCGGGAGTGACCGGGAGGGGGCAATCGTCCGGCCCGGCCGCTCAGCAGCCGCAGTCGTCGGAGACGACCGGTGAGGTGAGCAGGTCGGCGTCGCGCCGCTCGCGCCCCTCCCGGGTCTCGAACTCGAAGCCCTCACGCACCCAGTACTCGAAGCCGCCGAGCATCTCCTTGACCTGGTAGCCGAGTTCCGCGAGGGCCAGCGCGGCGCGTGCGCCGCCGTTGCAGCCGGGACCCCAGCAATACGTGACCACGGGGACGGCCGGGTCGAGAAGGTTCCGGGCCTGCTCGGGAATGAGGGCGGTCGGCAGGTGGACCGCCCCGGGGACATGGCCCTGGTCCCAGGATTCGGCGGACCGCGAATCAAGAAGTACGAAGCCGGGGTCGCCGTCGGCCGCCATCGCGGCGGCGACATCGGAGACGTCGGCGTGGAAGGCGAGCGAGGCGCCGAAGTAGGCGGCCGCCGCGGCCGGGGAGGCCGGCGGGACGCGGAGGACGGGGTGGGCCGCGGTCGCGGTGAGCTGCGATGTCATGTCCAAAAATCTACGACCGGTGATCCTTCCCGGGAAGACGGGATCCCCGGCACAACTCTTGATCTGCCGGGGATTTCCCTGTTGTCTCCTGAACATGACCGACTATTCCCCGGATGCCACCGACTGGCGCATCCTCGATGTCCTGCAACGTGAAGGGCGCGTGACGTTCGCCGAGTTGGCGCGGGCGGTGGCAATGTCCCCGAGCGCCGTGACCGAGCGGGTGCGCAGACTGGAGGAGGCCGGGGTGATCAGCGGTTACGCCGCGGTGGTCGACCCGGAGCGGCTCGGACTGCCGATTCTCGCTCTCGTACGGCTGCGCTATCCGAACGGCAATTACAAGCCGTTCCACGATCTGCTCGATACGACCCCCGAGATCGTGGAGGCCCACCACGTCACCGGCGACGACTGTTTCGTGCTCAAGGTCACCGCACGCTCGATGAGTCACCTGGAGGAGGTCTCGGGGAAGATCGGTGCCCTCGGCTCCGTGACCACGAGCGTCGTCTACTCCTCGCCACTCCCCCGGCGCGCCATCAGCCGCTGACCTCGCCCGTGTTGCGGTGCCGTACCGCCGATCCGTGCCGCTCCTTGACCACTTCGAGCTGTGCGGGGATACGGCGGCGCAGATCGGCGACATGGCTGACGATGCCGACGCTGCGGTCCCGCTCGCGCAGCGAGTCCAGTACGTCGAGCACCTCGTCGAGGGTCTGGTCGTCCAGGCTGCCGAAGCCCTCGTCGATGAAGAGGGTGTCCAGCCGTACGCCGCCCGCCTCGTCGGTGACGACATCGGCGAGGCCGAGCGCGAGGGCGAGCGAGGCGAAGAACGTCTCGCCGCCCGAGAGTGTCGCCGTATCGCGCTCGCGGCCGGTCCACGCGTCGACGACATGCAGACCGAGGCCCGACCTGCGGCCTCCGGTGCGGGCATCGGAGTGGACGAGCGTGTAGCGGCCGGACGACATGCGCTGCAGCCGTGCGGTGGCGGCTGCGGCGACCTGTTCGAGCCGGGCCGCGAGCACGTACGACTCCAGGCGCATCTTGCGTTCGTTGTCGGCGGAGGTACCGGCGGTGAGCCCGGCCAGCCGTGCCACCCGGTCGTACTCCTCGCGCAGCGGACCGAGCCCGCGCACCTCGTCCGTGGCGCTGCGCGACAGCCGGTCGAGCTCGGCACAGCGCTCGCGTGCGCCGGCCAGTGCCGCGGAAGCGTCCCGCAGCTGCCGCTCGGCCATGTCGTATGCGGTCCGCGCGACATCGACCTCGGCTCGCGGGCCGTCGGCTGCTGCTCGGGGCGCGGTCTCGGCGAGACGGTCGGCGACGGCGGCCGCTTCGGACTGCCAGGCGTCGATGAGACGCTGGAGTTCGCGCTGTTCGGCATCGGTGAGGAGGGTCTCGGCCGCGGCCTGCGGAGTGTCGAACCCGGCCCGGAACGCGGCGTCGGCGAGCCGGCCGTCGGCCTCCTTGCGGCGCCGTGCGGCCGTCTCCTCCTCTCGTACCGCCTCGGCGGCCGCGGCAAGCAGACCGACCCGGCGCTCCAGCAGCTCGGCGTGCTCGGCGACGCTGCCGGACTCTCCGCGGGCCGTCACCAACTCGGCCTCCAGCGCGATCTGTTCACGATCCAGACCTTCCCGCAGGGAAGTGCGGGCCGCAGCCCGGCGCTCGGCCAGCTGCCGGCTCTCAAGGCGTTCGGCCTGTTCCCGCTCGGCGGCTGCTAGGGCCTCGCGCGCCGCGTGCATACCGGCGGCGGTCCGGTGCGCCTGCTCATGCATGCGCGTCAACCGGTCGACAAGTGTGCCGAGTCCGGCGACGGTGGGGTCGGCGAGGGACTCGGTGGCGACACCGGGAAGGGGTTGCTCGGAGTCGGCCGCACCGGTGGCAATCACCTCAGCCCCGGCCACCGGCTGCCGCGCAGCAGACCCGGTGGCGACACCCCCCGCTGCCGTCCCGGCCGGAGCCGACTCGGCAGCAGCGACCCCGGCCATCCGCCCCGACACAGCCGGCTCAGCGGCATCGGCGCCGTCCCTCGGCTGCGGCACGGCCGACTGTGCGGCAACCCGGGCCGCCATGTGCTTCTCGTGTACGACCCCGAGCTCCCGGTCCGCCTCCGTGCGCGCCTCCTCGGCCCGCCGGTACGCGTCGAGAGCCCTCTCCTCGGTGGCCCGGTCGACATGCCCGTCGGTCGCGCGGGCGGGCTTGGGGTGGTCGGCCGAGCCGCACACCTTGCAGTCCTCGCCGTCCACCAGCTCCGCAGCCAGCTCCGCGGCGATGTCGCGCAGTCGTCGTTCGCGAAGCTCCAGCCACGACTCGTGGGCGCCCGAGGCCTGCTCGCGGGCGGCGGCCAGCCGCTCGGCGGCGGCCGACGCCCGGATGGCCAGCGCGTCGCGGCGGCGGGCCGCTTCCAGCCGTGCGCGGGCCGACTCCAGCCGCCCGGCGAGCTGTTCTGCTCGAGTGGCGGCTTCCTGGGCCTCCTCGATGCGCGCCCGCAGGTCGTGGCGTGTCGATTCCCAGCCGGCCAGCCAGCCTCTCGCCTCGTGGATCAGCTCGTCATCGGCCCGGGCCTGGCGCTCCAGTCCGGCCCGCTCGGCGTCGATCTCCGCGCAGCGCCGCTCGGCGCGCTTCGCGGCGTCGAGCACGCCGAGCTCCTGCCGCAGCCGTCGCTCCAGTTCCGCCAGTTGCTCGGCACCGGCTTCGGCCAGGGTGTCGGGCAGCAGCGCACGGGCGCGGTCACGGGCATCGCGGGCCGTGCGGTAGGCGCGCTCGGCATCGTCGCGCAGCTCCAGTGCGGGGGCGACGAGGTCCGCCTTTCGGGCCCGTGCGAGCCGTTCGCGGTGTCGGTCGTGGTCGGGGCGGCCGGCTTCGACTGCGGCGGCGCGTCGCCGCGTCTCCTCGTAACGCTGCTGAAGCCCGGCGAGTTCGCGCTCGCTGTCGAGGGCCAGGCGTGCGGCCGACTGCCGGCCTTCGGCCATGGCCAGTACGGACTCGGTGATGTCGAGCCGTTCCCGGGCGCTGCTGCGCGCCGTCGCGGCCCACTCCAGCACACCGTCCGCGAGCCCCGGTTCGCCGGGCTGGGTGTCGGGCAGCAGCGATTCGTGGGAGGCCGGTCCGGCTGCCTGGGCGATCCTCTGGGCGACCGCGAGGATGCGTTCGTCCCCGGACCGGACCTGTGCTTCGGCGGCACGGCGCAGCTCGGCCAGGCGCTCCTCGACCGCGGCGAACCGGCGGGTGTCGAAGAGCCTGCCGAGCAGTTTGCCGCGCGCCTCGGCATCGGCGCGCAGGAAGCGTGCGAAGTCGCCCTGCGGCAGGAGCACCACCTGGCAGAACTGGTCCCGGCTCATCCCGATGAGCTGGGTGATCTCCTCGCCGATCTCCTGGTGCGAGCGGCTCAGCGGCTGCCAGCCGTCGTCGGGGTCGTACTCCCGCAGCCAGCTCTGGGCCTTCTCCGTCGTGAAGCCGTTGCCCTTCTTCTTGGGGCGGGGCTGTGCGGGGCGCCGGGTGACTTCGAGGCGCCGTCCGCCGACGGTCAGTTCCAGCGTGACCTCGGTGGGGAGGTCTGCCGGGGCATGGTCGCTGCGCAGCGAGGTGCCGGGGCTCTGGCGGGCGCCGGGCACCGCGCCGTACAGGCCGTAGCAGACGGCGTCGAGGACCGAGGTCTTACCGGCGCCGGTCGGCCCGTGCAGCAGAAAGAGCCCGGCCGAGGACAGTGCGTCGAAGTCGATGTTCTGGGTGGCGCCGAACGGCCCGAAGGCGGTGAGGCCGAGCCTGTGGAGTCTCAACGGTTCACCTCGCGCACGCTGTCGTCCACCCGCACGTGGTCGAAGGCGCCGCGCAGCACCGTTCGCTCCCGCTCGTCCGCTGCTGACCCGCCCCGCACATGTGCCACGAAGTCCTCCGCGATCTGCTGGTCGTCGCGCCCCTTGAGGCGCTGTGCGTACGAGGCGAGCGGGTCGTCGGGGGCCCGGTCGGGTTCGAATACGAGACTGAGTGTGTGCGGGAACCGCTCGACGAGGCGGGCCATGGGCTCGACCGGGCGCACCGGGTCGGTGAGCGTGGCCTCCACCCAGGATTCGCGGTGCTGCTCCAGCGCGGGGTCGTCGATGAGGGTGTCGAGGCGGCCGCGGAGTCTGGCGAGCGGACGGGGCACCGGGCAGTCGATGCGCTCGGCGCCGATCGTTCCCGAGGCGTCGAGGTCGATCAGCCACATCGTCTTGCGGTGGGCGGCCTCGGAGAAGGAGTACGCGAGCGGTGAGCCCGAGTAACGGACGCGATCGGTGACGGTCTGGCAGCCGTGCAGGTGTCCGAGCGCCACGTAGTCGACGCCGTCGAAAACTCCCGCGGGTACGGCGGCCACCCCGCCGACGGTGATGTCGCGCTCGCTGTCGCTGGGCTCGCCGCCCGCGACGAAGGCGTGGGCGAGCACCACGGACCGGGTGGTGTCCGGGCGGCCCGCGAGGTCGGCGCGTACCCGGTCCATGGCTGCGGTCAGCACTGCCTCGTGCCCGGCGCGCTCCGCCTTGAAGACGTCCTTCACCAGAGCCGGTTCCAGGTAGGGCAGCCCGTAGAACGCCACGTCGCCGTGTGCGTCGCGCAGGACGACGGGGGTGGCGCAGCGGGCGGGGTCAGTACGCAGATGGATGCCGGCCCGCCCGATCAGGCCGGCGCCGACGCCCAGCCTGCGTGCGGAGTCATGGTTCCCGGAGATCATCACGGTGGGCACGCCGGCGGCGGCGAGCCGGTGCAGCGCATCGTCGAAGAGCTCGACCGCGGAGAGCGGCGGGACGGCCCTGTCGTACACATCACCCGCGACGAGGACCGCGTCCACCTCTTGCTCCCGCACCGTCGCCACCAGGTGGTCCAGGTACGTGACCTGGGCTTCGAGCAGGGAGACCCGGTGGAACGACCGCCCCAGGTGCCAGTCCGATGTGTGCAGAAGTCTCAAGAGCCGGCTCCGACCTGCATTGTTCTCTTCCTCCACCCCCGGGGCCCATGTCTGCGTGGCACCGTGATCACCCCGGGCCGGCACGGCCCTTTGTCGTCCGCACCGACCACGTCGACACCGGTGAGCCCCTGTTTCCTCACCGACCACAGTCTCCCACCACTCCCGACCGCCGCCGGGACTTCAGCCGAGAAGATCGATCCGGGTTCCGGCCGAGAGCCGTTCCGCCTGCCGGTACGCGTCCCAGGCGACGGCCAGGTCCTGCCAGGGGAGCCCGACGGGTGCGTAGACGGAACGGGTCGTGCCGCAGGTGCGGCCGGGGTGCGCGCCGCCGAGCAGCTCGCCGAGGGTGGCGTCCGCGGCAGTGGCCGGCAGTCCCGCTGCGCCGAGGGCGCCCATCGCCGCGGCCTGCTCACGGTCGTCGACGACGAGGAGGGAAGCGGTGAGCAGGTCGGCGGAGAGTTCCTGCTTGCCGGGTTCATCGGCACCGAGTGTGGTGAAGTGCTGTCCGGCTCGGCTGTCGGCAAGACTCAGCACGGGCGTGCGTGACCAGGTGGAGAGCAGGACGACATCCGCGGCCGCAGCGATTTCGGTCGCTGAGCCGAGGACCCGGCCGTGGTGCCGGGCGGCGAATTCCGCTGCGCGTTCCGGATCGGTGTCGTGCACCACGAGATCGCGGAAGCTCCGCAGGCTCCGCAGTCCGCGGACCATGATCTCGGCCTGTGCGCCCGCGCCGACGACACCCAGCACCGCTTCGCCCGCAGGGTCGGGAGCGGCGATGACATGAGTACCGAGCGCAGCGGCCAGTCCGGTCCGCCATGCCGTGACGGTGGCGGAGTCGAGAAGGGCGAGGAGTTCGCCGTCCCGGCCGCTGTGCAGACAGATCACACCGCGCAACGCCGGCCGGGCGCCCGGGAACTTGGCGTTGACCTTGACGGTGTACGCATCAGTGCCCGGCAGCAGCCCGGGTATCAGAACCGTCGCCGTGCCCGGGAAGGGAAGATCCGTGCGCACGCGTTGCCCGGTGACCATCGAGGAATCGGCTTGGCAGAACCCCTCTCGCAGGGCCTTCAGTGAGGCTTCCGGGTCGAGGACGGCCAAAAGATCACTGCTGGTCAGAAGTCGGGTCATGCGCCCATTGTCCCGTGGGGCGGATCAGGCCCCGGCAGCACCCGGGGGGCCCGGGGACAGCTGTGGGACGTGGCGATCCGGTCAGGCGTCCCCGTAGGCCTCGCCGCCGAGTTCCAGCTCGGCCTCGCCCGCTGTCACGTCCGCCAGCCAGCCGCGGAACCCCTCGACATCGGCGTCCGGCAGCCCGATCTCGATGACGACAGCCTCCGCGTAGCGGACCTCGCGGACACTCCGCCCCGTGGCTCGCAGGTCGTTCTCCAGCTTGCCCGCGCGCTCATGGCCGACGGTGATCGTGGCAAGGCGGAACCGCTGCCGGACGATGGTGCCGAGTTCGTCGAGGGCCTCCCCGACCACTCCCCCGTATGCCCGGATCAGTCCGCCCGCACCGAGCTTCACACCGCCGTAGTAGCGGGTGACGACGGCGACGACGTAGCGCATCTCACGGCGTGTCAGCATCTGCAGCATGGGTACGCCCGCGGTGCCACCGGGCTCTCCGTCGTCGCTCGCCTTCTGCACGGAGGCGTCGGCGCCGATCACGTAGGCGAAGCAGTTGTGGGTGGCGGTCGGATGTTCCCTGCGGATGCGTGCGACGAAGTCCTGCGCCTCCTGCTCGGTGGCCGCGGGGGCGAGCGCGCAGATGAAGCGCGACCTGTTGATCTCGGTCTCGTGCACGCCCGCTCGGGCGACTGTCCGGTACTGCTCCTGCATCCGGCCACCCTATGCCCCGCCCGGGAATGGTCCGGGGCCGCCGTCCGTTGTGCCGATCATGTACGCAGACGCAGAGACGATCCGCAGGATTCTCCGGGACACGGGCGAGACCTGGGCGGTGGTGGGCCTGTCCAACAACCGGTCGCGCGCGGCCTACGGCGTCGCCGAGGTGCTCCAGCGCTTCGGCAAGCGCGTGGTCCCGGTGCACCCGAAGGCGGAGCGGGTCCATGACGAGGACGGCTACGCCTCGCTGGCCGACATACCGTTCCCGGTCGATGTGGTGGACGTCTTCGTCAACAGTGAACATGCCGGCGGCGTGGCCGACGATGCGGTGGCGGCGGGCGCGAGGGCGGTCTGGTTCCAGCTCGGGGTGGTCGACACCGAGGCGTACGACCGCACGCGGGCGGCCGGGCTCGACATGGTCATGGACCGCTGCCCGGCCATCGAGATTCCCGCGCTGAGCCGGTAGCCGCCGCACGCCCGTCTCTCGTCCGAATGTGCGTGGTGTCACACTCGGCGCCCGGCTGGGAGAATGAACCCCTGTGAGTACTACGACTGCGCCGACCGCCCGCCACAGCCGAACCGAGCTGGCCGGGCAACTGTCCGAGCTGGGCGTGGAGCGGAACGGCGTCCTCCTCGTACATGCGTCGATGCGTGCGGTGGGGTCGGTGAGCGGCGGGGTCGGGACGGTGGTCGCTGCGTTACGGGACGCCCTCGGCGGGCACGGCACCCTCGTCGTCCCGGCCTTCACGCCGGAGAATTCCGACACCTCCCCGCACTACCTCGACCGGGTGCGCGGTCTCACCGACCGGGCCCGGGACGCCGTACGGGCGAGCATGCCGCCCTTCGACCCGGCGACGTCGGCCGCACCCTCGATGGGCCGCCTCGCGGAGGCCGTGCGGCTCACCGCGGGGGCGGCTCGCAGCGTCCACCCGCAGACATCCTTCGCCGCGCTCGGCCCCTCGGCCCGGAAACTGGTGGCGCGCCACCGGCCCGACTGCCATCTCGGCGAGGACTCCCCGTTGGCCCGGCTCTACGACCTGCGGGCCCAAGTGCTCCTGCTGGGCACCGGTTTCGACACCTGCACCGCATTCCATCTCGGCGAGTACCGGGTGCCCGCCCCGCCCCGCCGCACCTATCGCTGCGTGGTGACGTCCGGGGGCCGGCGCCAGTGGTGGGAGTACGAGGACGTCGCGCTGGACGACAGCGACTTCGCGGCCCTGGGAGCGGATTTCGCCCGCTCGGACAACGGTGCGACTGTCCGCATCGGCCCGGTGGGGTCATCAACGAGTCGGCTCTTCCGCTTCACCGACGCCGTAGACTTCGCGTCCCGCTGGCTGCCGTCACATCGGGGCGGAGTTCCTGTTCAGGCCCTCTGCCGAGCGCACGGCTGAGAACCTCAGCCCCTGACGCCCAGACCCTCGACGACCACCGCGCCCGGCAGCGCCGCCAGCGCCTTGCCCGGGACGATGAGCTTGCCCCGTCGGCTGCCGCTGCCGATCAGCACCCATTCCTCGTCGACGACGGCGGGATCGATCAGCAGTGGCCAAGCGGCCGGGAGTCCGATCGGCGTGATTCCGCCGTACTCCATGCCGGTCTCACCGACCGCCGTGTCCATCGGGGCGAAGGACGCCTTGCGTGCGCCCAGGTGCTTGCGGACCGCGCCGTTCACATCGACACGGGAGTGGGAGAGGACGAGGCAGGCCGCCAGTGTCACTTCGCCGCCGCGCTTGCCCGCCACCACGACGCAGTTGGCCGACCGGTCGAGCAGTTCCGCGCCGTGATGTTCGACGAAGACCGCCGTGTCGGCGATGGCCGGATCCGTGTCGACATGGATGATCTGCGCGGCGGCGACACCGCCCCAGCCTTCGCTCACGGCGGCGGCGACGGGCTCGGTGAGCAGGTCCAGACGGTCGACCGCCGGGCAGGCATTCTCGAAGGATCCGATGGGTGCGCGCATGCGCGTAACGCTAACAGCGTCCCGAGGGTGGCCGGTTGACCGTCTCACCGTACGGGCGGGATGGAGACCGCCATGGTGACCTCGGTCGGCTCGGAGCTGTCGTTGCGGTACGCGTGCGGGTGATGCGCCTCGAACGAGGCGGACCCACCGGCGGGTACGAGGTATGAGGTTCCGTCGACGACCAGGGTGAGCTCTCCAGCGGTGACGTGGAGCAGTTCGACGGTGCCCTCGGGGTGTGGGTCGGAGTCGCTGCTGTCGCCCGGCATCAGGCGCCACGACCAGAGTTCGAGCGGCCCTCTGGCCTCCGTGCCGACGAGCAGCGTGGTGGAACTGCCCGCCTCCGTGGACCACATGCGCACCGCCTGACTCTCGGGCACCAGCCGGACCGGTGATCCCTGCTCGTAGTCGAGCAGGGTGGTGATGCTGACACCCAGCGCATCGGCGAGCTTGACCGTGGTGCCGACGCTCGGGTTGGTGCGGGCCTGCTCGATCTGGATGATCATGCCGCGGCTGACCCCGGCACGGGCGGCGAGTGCGTCCAGAGTGAAGCCGCGTTCTCCCCGCCAGCGCTTGAGATTGCGCGCGAGCGACTGGGTGAGCTGATCGAGGTCAGACACATTCCGTCCAATATTTTGGATGACAGGGTCGAAAATACTGCACTACGGTGTGGTGCACCCAACCGTTCATCGCACTGTACTGCGAGGCATGCAATGACAGCACTGTTCGCCCTGGCCACCAGCCTGCTCTGGGGGCTGGCCGACTTCGGCGGCGGGCTGCTCACGCGACGCATGCCCGCGCTCACCGTGGTCGTCGTCTCGCAGACCGCCGCGGCCGTGGTACTCGGCGTCATCGTGATCGCGACCGGCGGATGGAGCGAGGCGGGCCCGCAGCTCTGGTTCGCCGTCGCGGCGGGCGCCGTCGGGCCGGTTGCGATGCTGAGCTTCTACAAGGCCCTGGCACTCGGCCCGATGGGTGTCGTCTCCCCGCTCGGATCGCTGGGTGTCGCCGTGCCGGTGAGCGTCGGGATCGTCGTCGGGGAGCGGCCGGGGCTGCTCCAGTTCGCGGGGGTCGGCATCGCCGTGGTGGGCGTCGTACTGGCCGGTGGTCCGCAGTTGCGCGGGGCTCCGGTGCAGCGCCGGGCGGTGCTGCTGACCCTGGTGGCCGCGTTCGGCTTCGGGTCGGTGATGTCCCTGATCGCCCAGGCGTCCACGACGTTGACCGGGCTGTTTTTGGCGCTCTTCGTCCAGCGCCTCACCAATATCGCGGTGGGCGGCGGCGCCCTGTACGTATCGGTGCGCCGCGGGGCACGCGCGCTGCCGGAGGAGGGCGGGGCCACCGTGGTGCTGACCGCACTGCCCGCCCTGGTATGCGTCGGGCTCGCGGATGTCGCGGCCAACGGCACGTACTCGATAGCCGCACAGCACGGCCCGGTCACCGTGGCCGCCGTACTCGCCTCGCTCTATCCGGTGGTCACGGCCCTGGCCGCGCGCGGAGTGCTCAAGGAACGGCTGCGCGGGGTGCAGGCGGCCGGAGCCGGTCTCGCCCTGGTGGGTACGGTGCTGCTGGCGACCGGCTGAGGATCCGGCGCCCCACCGCCCCTCAGTCGCCGGACGGATCCGGTGTCTCGCCCTGTTCCGCCAGGGCCAGCAACTGCTCGGGCGTGACGCCCGAGGGGATCGGCACCGGAGCAGGGGTGCGCAGCGGCGGCTGCCAGCCCTTCTCCGGATCCCAACTGCGTACGACACGGGCGGGAGCACCGGCCACCACCGCACGGTCGGGCACCTCACCCCGCACCACGGCGCCCGCGGCGACCACCACGTTGCGCCCGAGTGTGGCGCCGGGCAGGATCACCGCTCCGGTGCCGATCCAGCAGCCCGGACCGATGGCGACCGGCTCCATTCGGGGCCACTGTCTGCCGACCGGCTCGTGCGGATCGTCGTAACTGTGGTTCGTGGACGTGATGTAGACATACGGCCCGCAGTACGTGTCCGAGCCGATGGTCACCGTGGTGTCGGCGACGACATGGCTGCCGCGGCCGAGCACCACTCCGTCCCCCAGGGTCAGGATCGGCTCGGATCCGAGGTCCAGGTCGGGCATGAGTCCGGCCGTCAGCGTGACCTGTTCACCGATCACGCAGTGGGCACCGAGCTCGATCCATGGCTCCCCGAAGACCGTGCCCTGCGGGAAGGCCAGCCGGGTGCCTGCGCCGATCCGGCCGAACCGCAGCCGGCCGGGGTGTTCCGCGGTGACCGCGCCCGACTCCTGCACCCAGCGCCAGCCGCAATGCACGGCCCGGGACAGGGCGCGCCTCCGCCAGGCGGCGAGGGAAGAGAACGTGTTCCTGTTCTTGGGCACTCGCACACGGTAGTCGGCGGCGCCCGGCTCGATCACCGCGGCGGCCTGTGATGTTCACCCCACTCGGCGGCGCTCCACCGCCCGTCGCATACCGTTCCTCCGACGCGACCGAACAGCGGCGACCGAGCTGCTGCGATCGGACGACCGCGACCGCACGGCACCGGGGCACGGAGGAACGGACGATGGCAGAGCAGGCGTTGATCACGGGAATGGGCGGCAAGGAGCCGGACATCGATGCGGAGGCCTTCACCGCACCGACATCGGTCGTGATCGGTGAGATCACGATGGCCGCGGGTTCCAGCGTCTGGTACCACGCGGTACTGCGTGCCGACTGCGGCCCCATCGTCATCGGCGCCGACAGCAACATCCAGGACAACTGCAGCGTCCACGTCGACCCCGGGTTCCCCGTCACGGTCGGCGAACGCGTCTCGGTCGGGCACAACGCCGTACTCCACGGCTGCACCATCGAGGACGACGTGCTGGTCGGCATGGGGTCCACCGTGCTCAACGGCGCCCGCATCGGCGCCGGTTCACTGATCGCGGCACAGGCACTGGTCCCGCAGGGGATGCAGGTGCCGCCGGGGTCGCTCGTCGCGGGCGTCCCCGCCAAGGTCAAGCGGCAGCTGACCGAGGAGGAGCTCGAAGGCATCAGGTTCAACGCGGTGGGTTACGTGGAGCTGGCCAGGGCCCACCGACAGGTGCACGAAAACTGAACGGAACAGAGCCGAGGGGCACAGCGGGCGGTCGACCGGGCCGTCACCGCCGCCCTGCCGGTCGGTCGCTGCCGGGTCAGTCCGCGGCCGGCACGGTCCCCGCATCGGGAACGGAGACGGCCGGCGTCCGCGCCGCCGCCTTCTTGGCCCGGTTCTTCAGCACCAGCATCGAGGTCACTCCGATCAGCACCGCGACCACCAGGCCGAGGTAGGAGAACCGCTTGAGCCAGGCCTCGGCGACGACACCCACCGAGTAGACGACGGCTGTGGTGCCACCGGCCCAGACGATGCCGCCGAGCACGTTGGCGATCAGGAATTTCCAGTACGGCATGTGCAGTACGCCGGCCAGCGGCCCCGCGAAGATCCGCAGCAGCGCGACGAAGCGGCCGAAGAACACCGCCCACATGCCCCACTTCTGGAACGACCGTTCCGCCATGCCGATCTGGCTCTCCCCGAAGTGTTTGGGGAACTTCCCGCCGAGCCGGGCGAGCAGCGGCCGTCCGCCCTTGCGGCCGATGGCGTATCCGACCGAGTCACCGATGACCGCGCCGACCGAGGCGCAGGCACCGAGGATCCAGGGGTTGATTCCGTCGTGCCCGGCGGCCAGCAGCGCCGCACTGACCAGGACGATCTCGCCAGGCAGCGGAATTCCGAGGCTCTCCAGCCCGATGACAACGCCCACCAGGACGTAAACGCTGACCGCGGGGACGGTCTCCAGCCATTCCTGGATGTGCAACGCCGGTTCCTCCCGTACTGATGTCCCGTTGCCCGCCGGCCAACTCCTCGGCGCACGGCGGGAATGCTACCTGTCCCGCCGACAGCCCGAACAGCACGAAGGACCGCCACGCCCCCTCAAACCCCAGGGGGTGCGCGGCGGCCCATCGCGGAGCCGTCCCGGATCAGGCGTTCGGACGCAGCGTCCAGACGACCGTCATCTCACCGGTCACCGCACCGTCCGCGCGCTGGATCTCGATGACCACGGGGAACTCGGGCCGCTTGCCCTCGTCGAGTTCGGCGACGACATCGGCCACCGGGCGGCCGAGGGTCGCCGTTGCGGTGACGTCCCCCATGGCCAGCTTCTTGTAACCGATCTCCGCTTTCACCGCCAGCGGCACAGCACGCGACATCTGGTCGCCGAAGGCGGCGATGACGATCGCACCGCTCGCCGACTCCGCGAGCGTGAACATCGCACCGGCGTGGGGTCCGCCGATGTGGTTGTGGTAGTCGGCCTGGTCCGGCAGACGGACCACCGCACGCTCGGCGGTCGTCTCCAGGAACTGGAGATTGAGGGTCCGGGCCATCGGAACCGTCGCGGCGAGCATCTCGCCGACGGTCATCTGTTCAGCACTCATGACCAGATGTTACTCATGAGTAGATCCCTTTGGCCATCCCGGAGCACCCATGCCCCGTCCACTGAGCGCCACCTTCACCGTCCGCTCACGGGGGCGGGCGTAGCAGCCCGGCCATCCCCCCTCTATCGTTACTCGCCATGTGGCCAGGACAGCAGCCGCCCGGGGGCGAGCAGAACCCGCAGGACCAGAATCAGAACCCGTATCAGCAGCCGGGGTACCAGCAGCCGAATCCCTATCAGCAGCAGGGATATCAGCAGCAGGGACAGCCTGGGCAACAGCCGGGCTATCCACAGCAGGGCCAGCAGCCCGGCTACCCGCAGCCGAACCCGTACCAGCAGCCGACCGTGCCGCAGTACGCGGTCCCCGGTCCGCCCGGTGGTCCGCAGCCCGGCGACAACAACAAGAAGAAGACCACCGCCATCGCGATCGTCGCGGCCACCGCCGTCGTCGTGGCTGCAGTGGTCACCGGCGTCGTCGTGATGAACAAGGACGGCAACAAGGGCAAGGATGTCGCCGACGACAAGAACTCGTCGGCGCCCGCCGAGCCGTCCGGTTCCGCGTCCTCGCCCGAAGCGAACCAGCGCGGCACCGACGGGGATGCCAAGCCCCTGATCGCCGGCTGGAAGGTCGTCACCAACCCCAAGTGGGGCACACAGTTCGACGTGCCCGGCGACTGGCAGGTCGGCACCCCCGGTACGTTCTCGTACTTCGAGGACGACAAGAAGGGCGACGGCTCGCCGCTCATCGGTTTCTCCGCACCGTCGTACTTCCAGAAGCAGTGGTGCGTGGACGATTCCGGCAAGGACGGCACCAAGGAGGACATGAGCCTCGCCAGTGCCGGCACCAGGGGCGCCCAGGGCGCCACCGACGCTGCCAAGAACGCCCACAGCGAGGCAGGCACTTGGGCGTGGGCCGCGTACGCGCAGCACATGCCGCAGAGCACCATCAAGTTCACGCCGGCCAAGCAGTACACCACCAAGTCGGGTCTGACCGGCCAAGTCGTCACGGCCACCGCTCCCAACGTCACGAAGCGGAAGAAGTGCGACAGCGACGGCAAGACCATCGCCTTCACCTTCAAGAACAAGAAGGGCGAGTTCGCGTCGTGGGTCCTGTACGGAGCCGACAACGTCAAGGACGAGCTCCCGGACACGACGATCCAGCAGATCCTGAGCACTGTGCGGCTGGTGGACATCGTCCCGGAATCCTGACCGTCTCCACCGCCTCCGGGAAAGCATTTGGCAGGGCGGGGGCGCAGCGGCGATAGTCCCTTGGTGACTGCCGCTCCCGCCCCCGCACCTCTCATGAGCCGCCCCGGCCGCAATTACCGTCTGTTGACCGCCGCAGCGATCATCACGGGCCTGGGCACCCATGGCGCGCTGATCGCGGCGGCGTTCGCGGTTCTGGAGTCGGGCGGTGACGGCGGCGACGTCGGTCTGGTGGCCGCCGCCCGGACCGCACCGCTGGTGCTCTCCTGCTGATCGGC
>NZ_FMDF01000198.1 GCF_900091955.1 Streptomyces sp. Ncost-T10-10d | reverse complement strand
TGAGGTTCCCCCGCGGCGCGGGAGTGGCTGACTAGCTGGTCAGAGCGGGTTGACGTGGTTTCAGGTTCACTTGTTCGGTCGCTGCCTGGTCGGCGTAGTACTTCTCCTCGAACTCGATCGGGCTGAGGTAGCCCAGCCGTTTCTGGATGCGGCGGGGGTTGTAGAAGCCGTCGATGTACTCGAAGAGCGCGAGGTTCGCTTCGGCCCTGGTGGCGAAGACGCGGCCGCGGATGCACTCGGTCTTGATGACCATCCACAGGTTCTCCGCCAGGGCATTGTCGAACGAGTCGCCGACCGAGCCCATGGACGCCTGGATACCGGCCCTGACCAGGCGTGTTGTGAGCTTCACGGACGTGTATTGACAGCCGTGGTCGGCGTGGTGGATGAGCTCACCGGGTGCGACTTCGCGGCTGGCCAGGGCATACTCCAGCGAGGTGAGGACCAGGTCGGCGTCCGCGCGGGCGGAGGTCTCCCAGGCGACCACCCGGCGGGAGAACGCGTCGCGGATCGCGGACAGCCACAACGGCCCCTCCCCAGTGGAGATCATGGTCAAGTCGGTAACCCACAGCCGGTTCGGCCCATTCGCGGTGAAGTCGCGTTGCACCAGGTCAGGGGCCAGCTCGGCGTCCGGGTCACGGCGAGTGAAACCCGTGCCCCGGCGGGGGCTGATCCCGGCCAGGCCGGCCTCCCGCATGAGCCGCTCGACGCGCTTCCTGCCGACGTGGACGCCCTCACGCTTGAGGACGGCGTGCACGCGAGGTGAGCCGTAGATCCCGCCGGACTCGTCGTGGACCTGCCGGATCCTGCCCGTCAGCTCGGCGTCCCGACGGCGCCGTTCGCACGGTTCCTTCTCGGCCCGGCGCCACCGGTAGTAGGTGGAGGAGGGGATGTTCAGTTCCCGGAGTACGGGCTCGACCCCCAGATGCGGGTGCTCGTCAACGAGCGCCGTCACCTGGGCCGGGTCGGGTCGAGCTGGGCCGCGAAAAAAGCCGAGGCCGTCCGCAGGACCTCATTCGCACGCTTGAGCTGGGCATTCTCCTTGCGCAGGGCGGCAAGCTCCTCACGCTCGGCGGTGGTGAGCAGGTCGTCGCGTTCGCCGGCGTCGGCCTCGGCCTGGCGGATCCAGTTGCGCAGGGCCTCGTGGTGCACGCCGAGTTCCTCGGCCATGCGGCGGATCACGGGCTTCGGCTCGGCGGTCCGGTACATCCGTACCGCACGCTCACGCAACTCCAGCGGGTACTTCCTCGGCGCAGGCATCGTCTGGGCTCCTCTCATGAGACCCATCTG
>NZ_FMDF01000083.1 GCF_900091955.1 Streptomyces sp. Ncost-T10-10d | reverse complement strand
TGCGGCACCGGTCTCCCCGACGGCCCCCGTCGACGAGGGCGCGTACGTCACGCCGCTGGTCCGCAAGCTCGCCGCCGAGAACGGCGTCGACCTCGGTGCCGTCAAGGGCACCGGCGTCGGTGGCCGTATCCGCAAGCAGGACGTCGTCGCCGCCGCGGAGGCCGCCAAGGCCGCCGCTGCCGCTCCGGCCCCGGTCGCGGCTGTGACTGCCGGAGGCCGTGCAGCCGCGAAGGCGCCGAAGCTGGAGGCGTCCCCGCTGCGCGGTCAGACGGTCAAGATGACCCGCATGCGCAAGGTCATCGGCGACAACATGATGAAGGCGCTGCACTCGCAGGCCCAGCTGACCTCGGTCCTCGAGGTCGACATCACGAAGCTGATGAAGCTGCGCAACCAGGCGAAGGCCGCGTTCGCCGCCCGTGAGGGCGTCAAGCTGTCCCCGATGCCGTTCTTCGTGAAGGCCGCGGCCCAGGCGCTGAAGGCCCACCCGGTCATCAACGCCCGGATCAACGAGGACGAGGGCACCATCACGTACTTCGACTCGGAGAACATCGGCATCGCCGTGGACGCCGAGAAGGGTCTGATGACCCCGGTCATCAAGGGCGCGGGCGACCTGAACATCGCCGGCATCTCGAAGAAGACCGCCGAGCTGGCCGGGAAGGCCCGCGGTGGCGGCCTGACGCCGGACGACATGTCCGGCGCCACCTTCACCATCAGCAACACCGGCTCGCGCGGTGCGCTGTTCGACACCGTCATCGTGCCCCCGAACCAGGCAGCCATCCTGGGCATCGGTGCCACGGTCCGCCGTCCGGTGGTCATCGACCACCCGGACCTCGGCGAGACGATCGCGGTGCGGGACATGACGTACCTCTCGCTCTCCTACGACCACCGTCTGGTGGACGGCGCGGACGCCGCCCGTTACCTGACCACGGTCAAGGCGATCCTGGAGGCCGGTGAGTTCGAGGTCGAGCTCGGCCTCTGAGCACCACGGTTGTAACCAGCCTCACCAGCGGCGCCCCCGTCCGGATCACTTCCGGGCGGGGGCGCCGCCGTATTGTCTAGACACCACCGGTCGCCCCGGCAGCCGACAACACCGGTTCGCCCCGAAGGAGCCCCTCATGACCCCGCCCGTCGTCCACTCGCTGCGCGAACAGATCCGCGAGCACATCGTGGACGGGATCGTCAGCGGGCGATGGAAACCGGGCGAGCGGATCGTGGAACGCCGGATCGCCACCGAGCTGGAGGTCAGCCAGACGCCCGTGCGCGAGGCGCTGCGGGAGCTGGAAACACTCCGGCTGATCGAGTCGGCTCCCAACAAGGGCGTACGGGTCCGCAATCTCACCGCGGCCGATCTGGAGGAGAGCTATCCGGTACGGGCCGGTCTGGAACAGATCGCGGCCGAGCTGGCGGCTCCGGTCCTCGGCGAGGACTGTTCGCGCCTCGCGCCGCATGTGACGGCGCTCTACGAGGCGGACCGGCTGGCCGACGGTGAGGCGCAGGTGCGGCACACCGTGGGATTCCACCGCGAGATGGTGCGGGCCGCCGGGAACGCCGTGCTGCTGCACACCTGGGAGGGGCTGGGCATCGAGGTGTTCACCGCCCTGTCGATCCGGTGGCTGGGCACGGTCCAGAAGTCGTACGCGGAGGAGCACGAGGCGCTCATCGAGGCGTTCCTGCGGAAGGATCCGGACATCGGTGTGCTGGTCAAGGCGCATGTGCTCGGCTGCGCACCGCGCGCCTGAGGGGCGTGCGCATCTGTCGTGAGGGGCGCTCGCCTGTGCGGGCGAGCGCCCCTTTTATGTACTAAATCCCGTCACTCCGTGCCCTGTTTCACGGCACCGAATGCCAATTTCTTCATATCGAGAAGTTTTGCCCTTCATCCTTTGATCGATCATCGATCGGCGACTTACAGTTCACTCCGCGGGCCCACCGGCCCCATCGCCCTGTCCTGCCAGTCAGGGCCTTTCTCCACCCCCCTCCACTCCGGAAGGCGGCGATCATGACCGACCCCGTAGGAAAGCTTCCGAGCGAGCTCGACCAGCTCCCGGACCGTGACCCCGAGGAGACCGCCGAATGGGCGGCCTCCCTGGATGCCGTCACCAAGGCCGCGGGCCCGCACCGCGCCGCGTATCTGATGCGTCGCTCGCTCCAGCACGCCGAGGGCGCCGGTCTCGCGCTGCCCAAGCTGCTGGAGACCGATTACGTCAACTCCATCCCGACCGCCGCCGAGCCCGCGTTCGACGGCGACCTGGAGATGGAGTCCAAGATCACCGCCTGGAACCGCTGGAACGCGGCCGCGATGGTCACCCGCGGTGCCCGGTACGGCGTCGGCGGCCACATCGCCACCTTCGCCTCGGCCGCCTGGCTGTACGAGACCGGCTTCAACCACTTCTTCCGCGGCAAGGAGGGGGACGGCTCCGGCGACCAGCTCTACATCCAGGGCCACGCCTCCCCCGGCATCTACGCCCGCGCCTTCCTCGACGGCCGGCTCAGCGAGCAGCAGCTCGACAACTTCCGCCAGGAGGCGGGCGGCGACGGTCTGCCCTCCTACCCGCACCCGCGGCGGCTGCCCTGGCTGTGGGAGTTCCCCACCGTGTCGATGGGTCTCGGCCCGCTCTCGGCGATCTACCAGGCGCGCTTCAACCGCTACCTGGCCAACCGCAACATCAAGGACACGTCGAACTCGCACGTCTGGGCCTTCCTCGGCGACGGTGAGATGGACGAGCCCGAGGCAACCGCCGCCCTCGCCCTCGCGGCCCGTGAGCGGCTCGACAACCTGACCTTCGTCATCAACTGCAACCTGCAGCGCCTCGACGGCCCGGTCCGCGCCAACTTCCGCGTGGTCCAGGAGCTGGAGGGCGCGTTCCGCGGAGCCGGCTGGAACGTCATCAAGACGCTCTGGGGCAGCGCCTGGGACGAGCTGTTCCAGCTGGACACCACCGGTGCGCTGGTCCGCCGGCTCCGGGAGGTCCCGGACGCGCAGTTCCAGACGTACGCCACCCGCGACGTCGCGTACATCCGTGAGCACTTCTTCGGCGCCGAGCCCGCGCTCGCCGAGCTGGCCAAGCTGCTCACCGACGCGAAGATCGCCGAGTGCTTCTACACCTCGCGCGGCGGCCACGAGGCCCGCAAGGTGTACGCGGCGTACAGGGCGGCCGTCGAGCACAAGGGCGCGCCCACCGTGATCCTCGCCCAGACGGTGAAGGGCTACACGCTCGGCAAGGGCTTCGAGTCCAAGAACGCCAACCACCAGATGAAGAAGCTGTCGATCGACGAGTTCAAGGGCATGCGCGAGCTGCTCGGACTCCCGATCCCGGACAGCGCCTTCGAGGACGGGCTGGTGCCGTACGGCCACCCGGGCGCCGACTCGCCCGAGGTCCGCTACCTCCAGGAGCGCCGTGCCGCTCTCGGCGGCCCCGCCCCGGCCCGCCGGGTGCACGCGGTGGCGCTGCCCCAGCCGGAGGAGCGGGCGTTCGCCGCGCTCAAGAAGGGGTCCGGCAAGCAGGAGATGGCCACCACCATGGCCTTCGTCCGCCTGGCCAAGGATCTGATGCGGGACAAGGAGACCGGCAAGCGCTGGGTTCCGATCGTCCCCGACGAGGCGCGCACCTTCGGCATGGAGTCGCTGTTCCCGTCGGCCGGTATCTACTCGCCGCTGGGCCAGACGTACGACCCGGTCG
Source organism: Streptomyces sp. Ncost-T10-10d (assembly GCF_900091955.1). Lineage (GTDB taxonomy): Bacteria > Actinomycetota > Actinomycetes > Streptomycetales > Streptomycetaceae > Streptomyces. The sequence continues at coordinate 13,522 of NZ_FMDF01000083.1, read as the reverse complement.
ACCGCGACCAGTTGATGTACTACAAGGAGGCCAAGGACGGCCAGATCCTCAACGAGGGGATCACCGAGGCCGGGGCCATGGCCGACTTCATCGCCGCGTCGACGTCGTACGCGACGCACGGCGAGACGATGATCCCCTTCTACATCTTCTACTCGATGTTCGGCTGGCAGCGGACCGGCGACCAGATGTGGCAGCTCGCCGACCAGCTCGGCAAGGGCTTCATCGTCGGCGCCACGGCCGGCCGGACGACGCTGACCGGCGAGGGCCTCCAGCACGCGGACGGCCACTCGCACCTGATCGCATCCACGAACCCCGCGTCGCTCAACTACGACCCGGCGTTCGCGTACGAGATCGCAGTGATCGTCAAGGACGGTCTGCGCCGGATGTACGGCCCCGAGGCCGAGAACGTCTTCTACTACCTGACGGTCTACAACGAGCCGAAGCCGCAGCCCGCGATGCCGGAGGGCGTCGAGGAGGGCATCGTCAAGGGCCTGTACCGCTTCAAGGAGGGCACGCCCGCGACGGCGGACGCGCCGCGCGTTCAGCTGCTGGCCTCCGGCACGGCGATCCACTGGGTCCTGGAGGCGCAGGAGCTGCTGGCCGCGGACTGGGGAGTGACGGCCGACGTCTGGTCCGCCACCTCGTGGGGCGAGCTGCGCCGTGAGGCGCTGGAGTGCGACGAGGCGCTGCTCCGCGGTGAGCAGCGGGTGCCGTACGTGACCCAGGCGCTGGAGGGCGCACCGGGTCCGGTCCTCGCGGTCAGCGACTGGATGCGGCAGGTCCCGGACCAGATCAGCCAGTGGGTGGAGCAGGACTGGTCCTCGCTCGGCACGGACGGCTTCGGGCTCTCCGACACCCGTGATGCGGCCCGCCGCCACTTCGGTGTCGACGCCCGCTCGATCACGGTCGCGGCCCTGGCCCAGCTGGCCCGTCGCGGCGAGGTGACCGCGTCCGCGGTCAAGGAGGCCCGGGAGCGGTACGGGCTCTGACGCGTGAAGGCGGCCGGGTACGCCCGGCTGCCGCCTCGCCCCCGGTCGGGCGGGGGCTCTGTCCCCGATCGCCGGGCGGGCTTGAAGATCAAGCCCGCCCGGCGGTCGAGGACATCTTTTGAGCCCGGCGGTCGAGGACATCTCTTGAGCCCGGCCGGCGATCGGGGCCACCGCGGGCCTGTGGGCCACACCCCGCGCACTGCGGCCACAATGGCCGCATGCGTGCTGCCCGTCTCATCAAAATGGTGCTGCTCCTGCAGTCCCGCCCCGCCATGACCGCCGCCGAGCTCGCCCAGGAGCTCGAGGTGTCCGAACGGACCGTCACCCGGGACGCGCAGGCACTCTCCGAAGCGGGCGTCCCGGTGTACGCGGACCGGGGCCGGGCCGGGGGCTACCGGCTGATCGGCGGGTACCGCACGCGGCTCACCGGACTCGCCCGTAACGAGGCCGAGGCGCTCTTCCTCTCCGGGCTGCCGTCCGCCCTGCGCGAGATGGGCCTGGAGGACGCCGCATCCGCCGCCAGGCTCAAGGTGTCGGCGGCCCTGCTGCCGTCCCTGCGCGACGCCTCGGACAGCGCCGCCCAGCGCTTCCACCTGGACGCTCCCGGCTGGTACCAGGAGCCGGTCACCCCCGAACTGCTGCCCGCCGTCGCGGAGGCGGTCTGGGACGACCGGATCGTCCGCGCCCGCTACCGCCGCAGCGGCCGGGACGACGAGGTGGAGCGGGAGCTGGCCCCGTACGGACTCGTCCTGAAGGCCGGGGTCTGGTATCTCTGCGCCCGCGTGGCGGACGACTTCCGGGTGTACCGGATCGACCGGTTCTCGGCCGTCGCGGTGTCGGACGAACGGTTCGAACGCGACGAGCAATTCGATCTTCCGGGCTTCTGGGACGAGCGGGCCGCCCAGTTCGCCCGCTCGCTCCTGCGTACCGAGGTGACGGTACGGGTGACGGAGGAGGGTGTACGCCGGCTGCCGTACGTCATGGACCGTTCGGCGGTCCACGACGCACTGGACGCGGCCGGCCCGTCCGACGCGCAGGGACAGCTCACCGTCACCCTGCCGGTCGAGTCCATCGATGTCGCGTACAGCCAACTGATGGGCCTGGGTCCGGAGTTGGAGGTCCTCGAACCGGCCGCTCTGCGCGCACGTTTCACCGCTGCCGCCGAACGCCTGCGCGACCTCTATCGCTGAGGGCTTCTTTCCGCCGCGTCCGCGTGCATCGCCCGCCGTCAAGGCCGATGCTTGTCCCGTGATGGACGAGACGGAGTTCTGGGAGATCATCGACAGCACTCGCGAGGCCGCCGAGGGCGACCCCGAGGACCAGGCCGATCTGCTCGTCGAACGGCTGGTGCGGCTCGATCCCGAGGCCGTGCTGGATTTCGCCAGGCACTTCGAGGCCCGTTACAACCGCGCCTATCGTTGGGAGCTGTGGGGCGCCGCCGCCGTACTGCTCGGCGGCGCGAGCGACGACGCCTTCGACTTCTTCCGCTGCTGGCTGATCGGGCAGGGCCGGGAGATCTTCGAGGGCGCTCTGCACGATCCGGACAGCCTCGCCGATCTCCTCGACGACTTCGACGAGGAGGTCGACGGGGACGCCGAGGATCTCGGCTATGCCGCCGACGAGGCGTACGAGCAGCTCACCGGCGTGGTCACTCCGGACCTCGGGCTGCCGCCCCAGGCCTCCGAGCCGGAGGGCACCCCGTTCGCTTTCGAGGACGACGCGGCGCTGGCCGAACGCTTCCCCGCGCTCTGGGAACGGTTCGGAGCCGGCTGAACGCGCCCGGAGCTCTGCCGCCCCGTCAGAAGTGGGTTCCGCCGTCGATCCGGATCTCCGTACCCGTGATGAACGCCCCGTCCTGCGATCCGAGCATCGCGACGACGCCCGCGACGGTGTCCGGGCTGGCGAAGCCCTCGCCGAGCGCCGGAGACAGCTTCATGAAGAGCGACATGTCGGCATCGGCGGGCAGCCCCGGGCCGTTGCCGCTGGTCATGTCGGAGGAGATCGAGCCGGGCGCGACGGCGACGACCCGCAGCCCCTGCTTGCTGTACTCGCTCGCCAGCGCGTGCGTCATCGACTGGACGCCGCCCTTGCTCGCCGCGTACGCCGACATGTAGGGGTGCGCGAAGCTCGCCGAGGTGGAGGAGAAGTTCACGACGACCGGCTTGTCGCCTGCCAGCAGGGCCGGTATCGCCTCGCGGATCATCAGGAACGTCCCCGTGAGGTTGACCGCGAGGATCTTGTTGAAGAACTCCAGCGACGTCTTGTGCGTGTGCTCGGAGCGCAGAATTCCGGCCGCGTTGACCAGGACGTCGAGGCCCCCGAGGGTGGCCACGGCGGAGGCGACGCCCGCCTGGACGGCCGCCTCGTCCGAAATGTCGAGGACGAGGGTGGTGAGGTGGTCGGCGGTGCCGTTCGCCACGGCTGTCGCGTACGTGGCCTTCAGCCCGGCCTCGTTGACATCGGCCGCGACGACGCGGCCGCCCTCGGCGAGGAGACGGTGGACGGTGGCCTGGCCGATGCCGGAGCCACCGCCGGTGATGAGTGCGCGGCGGCCTTCGTAGCGGTTCATGTCTGTTCTCTCCCGATCCCGGTGACTGCTGTCCCGAGGCTGTCTCGATACTTCCTCGATCGATGTCCACCGTACGCCCAAGTGGCACGTTTTGCCATCACGTCATTTCATGCACGCCTCTCCCCTGTCGGGGTAATCTCCTGGGAATGAGCACCGACCCGAGTCAGCCGTCCCTCACCGAACGTCGTAAGGCCGCGACCCAGCTGGACATCGCGCGCGCCGCCGCCGCGCTCTTCGCCGAGCGCGGGCCGGAAGGCACCACGGCGGAGGACATCGCCCATCGGGCGGGCGTCGCGCTGCGCACCTTCTACCGGTACTTCCGCTCCAAGCAGGACGCGGTGGGCCCGCTGCTCTCCGGCGGCGCCGAGCGCTGGCGGGCGCTGTTGGAGGCGGCCGAGCCGGGGGATGCGCTCGCCGGGGTGCTGGAGCAGGCGGTCGTCGAGGCGCTCCGGGCGCCCGGCGCGGACGCCGCCGACCAGCTCGGCTGGACGCGCGGACTGCTGCGGGCGGCGGTGGAGGACCCGGCGTTGCGTGCCGTCTGGTACCGGGTCAATCAGGATTCGGAGGAACGGCTGCTGCCGGTGCTGACCCGGCTGGCGGGCGACGAGGCGGACCCGCTGGAGGTCAGGCTCGCCGCAGCCGCCGCCACGGACGCGGTACGCGTCGCGCTGGAAGCCTGGGCGGAGACGGACGCGCCGACGAGCGGGCCCGGCTCACCTTCCGATCTGGCGGTGCGCTGCCTCCATGAACTCATGGGTGGCATGCGGCTGTTCAAGGGCTGAGCGGGAAGCTGGGGGTCACGGCGCCAGCGAGCGGCCCATCATCACGTCGTCGACGTAACGCCCGCCCAGGAAGAACTCGCCGGGCAGCACACCCTCGACGACGAACCCCTCCGACTCGTACAGCGCCCGCGCGGGCGCGTTGTGCCCGAGCACCCGCAGCGTCATCCGGTTCGCCCCGTCACTCCGCGCCGCCGCGAACACCGCCCGCAGCAGGCCCCTGGCGACACCGCCGCCGCGCGCCCAGTCGGCCACGGCGAGACCCTGTATCTGGCGCACATGCGTGTTGCAGGCCAGCGGGGTCGGCGCGACGACCCGGATATAGCCGGCGATGCGTATCCCACCCGCCGGATCCTCCGCCTCGGCCACGAGGAAGTCCTCGGGCTTGTGGCGGTCGTCGAAGAACGGTGCGTACGGGGGCTGCGGCCTCGGTGTCACGGCGTGCAGTGTCGACCAGGTGGCGCGGTCGAGTTCGCCGAGAGCGGCTTCGTCGGAGAGGACGGCGGGGCGGACGGGGCGAACCGGGTGTGTCTGGATCACGGACATGCGCGCCACAGTGCCACGGCCCGCCCGGTCGCGTCATCGCATATCTGCCGGGCGCTCGGCGGAGCCGAACGGGAAGCGGCGGCGGAAGCCGTCGGCCGCGTGTGCGCCACTACCGGGATGTCGCCCTACAACTGCTGTTCGAGTGATTCGGGCGTGACGAGCGATACGGGCGAGGCGCCCCCTACGCGGCTGCGGCAGGATGGGGCCATGGTGTACTCCCGTATTGCTGTGACCGGATCCACCGGACTCATCGGAGCCGCGCTGGTGCGCTCGCTGCGGGCCGACGGGCACGAGGTCGTACGCCTGGTCCGGCACCCGGCGCGCGCCGGGGACGAGGTCGAGTGGGACCCGAAGCGGGGTTACGTCGACGGGGCGGGCCTGGTCGGCTGCGACGCCGTCGTCCACCTCGCCGGCGCCGGGGTCGGCGACCACCGCTGGACGGAGGAGTACAAGCGGGAGATCCGGGACAGCCGGGTGCTGGGCACAGCGGCGATCGCCGAGGCGGTGGCCTCCCTCGGTGTACCGCCGCAGGTGCTGCTGTGCGGCTCGGCCATCGGCTACTACGGCGACACCGGGGACCGCGCGGTCGACGAGGGCGCGCCGCACGGCACGGGCTTCCTGCCGTCCGTCTGCGTGGACTGGGAGGCTGCCGCGGCCCCGGCGGAAGCGGCAGGCATCCGGACGGTGTACGCGCGTACGGGTCTGGTCGTCGCCCGGGAGGGCGGGGCCTGGGGGCGGCTGTTCCCGTTGTTCCGGGCGGGGCTCGGCGGGCGGCTCGGCAGCGGGCGCCAGTACTGGAGCTTCATCGCGCTGCACGACCACATCGCGGCCCTGCGGCACCTCCTCGACACGCAGTCGCTGTCCGGACCGGTGAACCTGACCGGCCCCGACCCCGTGACCAACGCCGAGGTGACAGCCGCGATGGGGCGCGTGCTGCACCGTCCGACGCTGTTCTCCGTCCCGGCGCCCGCGCTCCGGGTCGCCCTCGGGGACTTCGCGGCGGACGTGCTGGGCAGCCAACGGGTACTGCCCGCACGGCTGCTGGACTCTGGGTTCACCTTCGCCTTCCCCGGCATCGACGGCGCCATTCGCGCGGCGCTGCGCTGACCACGCACGGCCGAATCACACGGATGTGCGACCCCGTGCAACGGTGCCCCGGGCCGCGCGCGACTGCGCCCCGACCGGCCCCCTCCTAGCCTCGTGGCGAACTCGGGCATTCCGGGGGCCTGTTGGGGGCAAGAGCCTCCCAGCAGTTGCGCCGACTCGGGGAGGGGCACGTGCTCAGCACGGCACACCACGCGGACGTCGTCATCATCGGTGCCGGGATCGCCGGCCTGTCAGCAGCCCATCAATTGACCAGTGCGGGGGTCAGCGTCAGTGTTCTGGAGGCCGGCCCACGCGTCGGCGGCCGGATGACCACCGAGGAGGTGGACGGGTTCCGGCTCGACCACATCGGCCCGCTCCTCAGCACCTCGTATCCGGAACTGCGCACCGCGCCCGGCCTCGAAGGGCTCCTGCTGAGGAACTTCGCACCAGGGGTCCTCGTCCACAGCGAGGGCCGCCAGTACCGGACCGGCGTTGCGCGCCAGGTACGGAGCGCACGGGGCGCACTCAAGGCGGCACGCGCCCTGGCGAGCGCCCCCGCCCGCCGATGGGCGGGCCGATCGACCAGGCCCGGCTCGGCGCCGCCCTGGCCCGGCTCGCCACCACTCCGGCGTCCCGCATTCTGGCCCGGCCGGAACAGACCGCGCTCGCCGCCCTGTCCAGCCGTGGCCTGCCGTCCCGTACCGTCAACGGTTTTCTGCGCCCCCTGCTCACCGCGCTGCTCAGCGACCCCGGGCTCACCACATCGAGCCGCTGCGCCGATCTCACCCTGCGCGGCTACGCGCGCGGCCGGCTGTGCGTACCGTCCGGCGGCTCGGCCACGCTGCCCGAGCTGCTGGCGGCGGCCCTGCCGCCCGGCACCGTGCGGACCGGTGTCCATGTCACCGCCGCCGACATCACCTCCGTACGCACCAAGGAACACGGTGAACTGGGCTGCCGTTCCCTGCTGCTGGCCACCGGCGCGAGCGCCGCGGCCGAGCTGCTCCCCGGCCTGCGGGTGCCGCCCTTCCATCCGGTGACGGTCCTGCACCACACCGCCCCCGCTCCCCCGCCGACCGGCGCCTCACTGCTGCTGGACGCCGACCGCTCGGGCCCGGTCGCCCACACCTGCGTGATGAGCGAAGTCGACCCCTCGCGCGCCCCGCACGGCCGGACCCTGATCACATCGACGGTGCTCGGCACCCCGCCGCCCGACCTCGACCGGTCGGTCCGCGCCCATCTCGCCGCGCTGTACGGGACTCCCACGGACGACTGGGAACTCCTCTGCGCCCACCACGACCCGGAGGCGGTCCCCGCCATGCCGCCCCCGCACGATCTGCGCCGCCCGGTCCGGCTGCTCGCCGGGCTGTACGTGTGCGGCGACCACCGGGACACGAGCACGGTGCAGGGTGCCCTGTTCTCGGGCCGCCGCGCGGCGCACGCCATCCTCGGCGATCTGGGCATCCGGCCCGGCCGCCCGGAGGCGGAGCTGCGCGAAGCGGCCTGAGTCCGCCCGCGCGCATCCTGCCCCGGTCAGACCGATCTCAACCCCCAACACTCCTTACAGATCGGATCTCTCGCTCCACCTCCCGTTTTCGGGAGTGGTCCACACCACTCCCGTAAACACCCTTGTCGTGCATTACATCTACCGCTACGGTCCTGGCGCAACCGGACTTCAGGAGACCGTAGTGCGCCGAATCATGCCCGTTCTGCCACTCCTCACAGCTCTAGTCATCGGATCTATCTCTCCCGCCGCGGTGGCAAACGAGCCTCCGGGCGAACCCGCGTCGAGCACAAGCGCCACAACGGCCGCCCCAGGGCCTCCCGTTGTCCCCAGACCGACCCGGTGGACCGACCTCGGCGGCCACACACAGCTGTCGGTGAAGACCCGCATCCTGGTGGACCCCCGCTCCCGCTCCACGACCACGCTCCCTTCCGGGCAAGCCGAACTCCCGGGCCCCGCACGGCAGTCCGTGCAGGACTTGGCCAAGCAGCTGCGTACGGAGGTGGCCCAGGTCAGCGGGGTCACTCCGGCCGTCAGCAGCGACATCCGGCACGCACGGGCCGGCGACATCGTGCTGACGCTCACCGAGCACGGGGCACTGGGCGCGGAGGGCTACCGGTTCGAGAGCACGGACGCCGTCCGCATCGAAGCCGCATCCACCCACGGCCTGTTCTACGGGACGCGCACGCTCCTGCAGCTGCTGCGCACCGCCCCCGATCACCTCACCGTGCCGAAGGCCGTCTCCACCGACCGTCCCGCCCAGCCGGTCCGGATGACCATGCTCGACGCGGGCCGCAAGTACTGGCAGCCGGAGTACCTGGAGAAGCTGGTCCGCCGGATGGCCGACCAGAAGCTCAACACCCTTTTTCTGCAGTTCTCCGACTCCGAGGGCTTCCGTCTCTTCAGCCCGGAGTTCCCCGGACTCGCGGACCCCGCACACAGCTACGACCGCGCCGACATCGAGCGGCTGAAGCGTGTCGCCGCCCGCTATCACGTGCAGGTGATGCCCGGTATCGACGTGCCCGGACACGCGACCGTGATCACCGACGCCTTCGGGATCGGCTTCGGTGACGGCCCCGAACCGTGCACCCGGGCACACACCCACTCGCACCTCACGCCGAACTGGATGGTCGACCTCACCAGCGAGAAGGCGGTCGCGACGACCCGCCGGATCGTCGACGAGTTCGCCGGCTGGTTCGACGCCCCGCTGTTCAGCATCGGCGCCGACGAGTTGCCCGGCCAGCTCGCCGACTGCCCCCGCGTCAAGAACCATCTCGCCGCCGATCCGGACACCAGCACCCTCGGTGACCTGCTGAACGGCTACATCAACACCCTCGACGACGTCGTCGCCGAGCACGGCAAGCGCACCGCGATCTACAACGGCTCCGAGCACCTCGCCGCACCCCAGCAGCAGGTCCACGCGCCCGTGGTGTTCCTGACCTGGGAGGGGACCGGCACCGAGCCCGTCATCCCCGGCCACGACGAGATCGCCATCGGCCCGTTCTACGACACGCCGAACAACTATCACCACCTGTACCCCGACGAGCCGTGGATGTACGACTCCTGGGTGCCCAGCACCGCACCGGATCTCCTCGGATCCGGCCTGATGAACTGGGCCGACTACAACTTCTGGGCCGACGACGGCTACTTCGAGCAGCAGATGGCCACCGCGCGCGCGGTCATCGCGGACCGCTCCTGGAACGCCTCCGCCACCCCGGACACCGTGCAGGACTTCCGGACGCGGGTCGCCCGGCTCGGCGACCCGCCCGGCCTGCGGCCCGACCCGGTCACACCCCGGGTCGACGACGGCCGGCCGAGCCACCACTGGACCTTCGACCAGGCCTCCTACCCGAGCGGCTGGACATGGGCCGGCAGCCCCGGCAACACGATCTTCGCCGAGGACACCGCCGGGAACCTGCCCGGCACCTCGTACATCATCAACAACCCCGCTCCGGTCCCGGACGGGGTCCGCGGTCAGGCCTGGCGCTTCGACAGCGACCGCGACGGAGTGGGCTTCGGCGGCCTCGACCTGACCGAACCGTGGACCGTCTCCGGCTGGGTCAGGACGACGGGCAGGACCAGTGACCAGGTGCTGCTCAGTTCGAAGGCCGGCGCGCTCAAACTCCAGCAGTGGGGCACCGGCAAGGTCGGCTTCACCCTTCCCCTCGCTATCGCTGGGGAGACCCCATCCGGCGCCGCCGACCACAGCTTCGACTACACCCTGCCGCTGAACCAGTGGGTCCAGCTGACCTGGGTCACCGAGCCGGGCCGCACCACCCTGTACGCGAACGGCGAGCGCGTCGGCACGGTCGACGCGTCCATTCCGCTCCCGCTGCGCTCGATCGGCACCGAGAAGGCCGGGCTGCGCGGAGATCTCGACGAAGTCACCACCTGGGACGAGGCGTTGAGCCCCGAACAGGTCCGGGCCGACTACGCGCACTACGACCGCTGACCCGAAGGGAACCCGCAGTGACCCGCACCCATGCCCGTACCCGTACCAGACTCGTCGGAGCGACGACTCTGGCGGCCCTCGCCGGCTTCCTGGCCACCCCGGCCTCCGCCGCGCCCGAACCCCCGTCGAAGGACTACCAGCCGACGGTGGAGTCCCTCAACAGCCACCCCACGCCGACGTGGTTCAACGACGACAAGTTCGGCATCTTCATCCACTGGGGCGCCTATTCGGTGCCCGCCTGGGGCCCGCGCGGCAGCTATGCCGAGTGGTACTGGAACTACATGAACAGCAAGGGCAGCGCCACCAACACCCACCAGAAGGACACCTACGGCACGGCCGCGAACTACGACGACTTCATCGGGCAGTGGAAGGCCGAGAAGTACGACCCGGACGCCTGGGTGAAGCTGTTCAAGGACGCCGGTGCCAAATACTTCGTGCTGACCTCCAAGCACCATGAAGGCGTCGCCCTGTTCGACAGCAAGATCAGCGGCCGCGACACCGTGGACCTCGGCCCGAAGCGCGACCTGGCGGGCGACCTGTTCGAGGCGGCGCGCAAGGACACCAAGGGCGGGCAGCTGAAGGCGGGCTTCTACTACTCGCTGTACGAGTGGTACAACCCGTCGTACACCGGCAGCCCGGTCCGCAACCCGTACACCGGCGCCGAAGTCCCGTACACCGGCGCTCCGTCGGTCAAGGACTACGTCGGCGACTACATGGTCCCGCAACTGAACGAGCTGGTCGATCAGTACGATCCCGACATCATCTGGTGCGACGGGCAGTGGGACAAACCCGCCTCGTACTGGAAGACCGCGCCCGTCATCGCCGACTACTACAACCGTGCGAAGAACCGGGCGCACCCGAAGGAAGTCGCGGTCGCCAACCGCTGCAAGATCGAGACCGGTGCGCTGGACAGCAAGGAACTCGACTTCCAGACACCCGAGTACACGGTCAAGCCGGACATCGACCCGAACAAGTGGGAGGCGAGCCGGGGCATCGCGCACTCCTACGGCTACAACCAGAACGAGCCCGAGGAGGACCACCTCACCTCCGACCAGCTGATCGACTCGCTCACCGACATCGTCAGCAAGAACGGCAACCTGCTGCTCGACATCGGCCCGCGCGCCGACGGCACCATCCCCGAGATCCAGCAGCAGCGGCTGCTCGACATCGGGGCCTGGCTGAAGATCAACGGCGAGGCGATCTACGGGACGACCTACTGGCACCATGCCGAGGAGCCGTCCAGCGACGACAAGATCCGCTACACGGTGAAGGACGGCACGCTGTACGCGACCGCGCTGGAGTGGCCCGGCGCCGAACTCACCCTCGGCGCCGACACACCCGTAGCCGCCGACTCCCGTATCACTCTGCTCGGTTCGGACGGCAGCGCACTGCCCTGGCACAAGGACTCCGCAGGCCGCGTGATCGTCGAGACGCCGAAGGCCGGGGCGTCGGCCACCAGAAGCACGAGCGCGTACGTCTTCAAGGTCACCACCCCGGGCGTGAACACCCTCGTCCGCACGAGGACCGAACTGCCGAAGGAGCTCAACCCCGGACGCGCCGCCGACGGCACGCTGACCCTCACCAACACCGCCCGCAAGCGCGCATCCGGGACCGGGATCGGGCTGTCCGGACCCGAGGGCTGGACCGTCACCCCTGCGGCCACCCGGGTGAACCCGCTGGCGCCGGGCGCGGACGCGAAGGTCCCGTTCACCGTGACGCCGCCCGCTTCCGCGGCCCCGGGTACGTACACGCTGAACATCACCCTGCGCCACGGCCGTCTCACGACCACCACGGCGGTCAAGGTCACGGTGGCCCCGGAGAACCTCGCCCGGAACAAGCCGGCCACCCAGAAGAGCACCGCGTGGGACGCCCCTGCCTCCCGTGCCGTCGACGGGAACACCGACGGCTCCTTCGGGTCGGGCTCGGTGACCCACACCGCGGAGCCCTCGTCGCAGGCATGGTGGCAGGTCGACCTGGGCGCCTCGAAGTCACTGTCCGCAGTCGACATCTGGAACCGCACCGACTGCTGTTCCGACCGGCTCAAGGACTTCTGGGTCCTGACCTCGGACACCCCGATCACGGCCGACGGACTCGATGAGGCACGGACCGCACCCGGTGTGACGGCGGTCCATGTCACCGGCCAGGCCGGACGGCCGTCCACCGTGCAGCTCCCGGCGGGCACCTCCGGCAGGTACGTCCGCGTGCAGCTGGCGTCCGGCACCGACCCGCTGTCGCTGGCGGAGGTCGAGGTGCGCGGGCGCTGAGAGAGCCCTGCCGAAACGGGTGGTGGCCCGGACCGATCGCTCCCGGTCCGGGCCACCACCCGTGCTGCCGCACGGAGGAGCCGGGCGGAGGAGTCGCCCGTGGTCACGCCGGAGAGATCACCCGAGGGCCGCGACCCGCTCCCGGTATCCGCGTACCGCGGCCGCGTCCCGGAACGGCTCCAGGCGTCGCTCGAAGTCCCGTACGTACTCCGTCGCCCGTACCGACCGCATCTCCGCCGCCTGCTGGGCGGCTTCGGCGCCGAGCACGCACGCCTGCTCGAGTTCACCGAGCCCGAGCCGCGCGGAGGCCAGCACCACCCGGCAGAACAGTCTGCTGCGGGCGTATGCCGGGGCGCGCAGCTGGAGGGAGCGCTCGGCGTGCTGCGCCGCGACCCGGTACTGCTGCAGATCCCGGTGGCAGTGGCCGAACTCGTCGGCGAGCTGGGCCTCGTCGAAGTACCGCGCCCAGTGCGGCACCTCGTCCCCGGGGCGGGCGGTCTCCAGCGCGTGTTCCGCCCGCGCCAGCGAGCCGGTGCAGAGCCTCGCCTCGCCGAGCACCCCGTGACCGCGTGCCTCCACGGCGTGCAGCAGCGCCTGGACGACGGGCGGCGCCGACGAACCGATGCCCTGCTGGGCGACGCGGACCAGCTGTACGGCTTCCCTGCCGTGCCCGAGATAGACCGCCTGCCGGCTCATGGTGATCAGGACGTAAGCGCCGTACGCGCGGTCGCCCGCGGCCTGGGCGAGCCGCAGCGCCTGGACGAAGTACCGCTGGGCCAGGCCGTGGGCCGCGATGTCGTACGAGGTCCAGCCCGCCAGCCGGGTCAGATCGGCGGCGGCGGAGAAGAGCCGACGCCCGGTGTCCTCCCCGTAGGTCCCGCGAAGCATCGGCTCCGTCTCGTGCTCCAGATACCGGACGAGGGCCTGCCGGGCGTGGCCGCCGCCGTAGGCGTTGTCGAGGGCACGGAAGAGTTCACCGACCGAGCGCAGGGCGGCGACATCACCGCTGCTGACCCGCTGGCCGGGGCCGCGGTCGCTCTGCCGTTGCCGGGGGACGCCGGGGGCGCCCGACAGCCCTGTTCCCGGGGAGGCGGGAGCGGTCGAGGGTGCGGGGGACCCGGGTGGCGCGGACGGTCCGCAAGGCCGGGACGGTACGGGCCCACGGGCCCCGCCGCGGCCACTGACGCCGGACGCCCCCGTCACTCCGTGCCCACTCCCGACGGGCCGGTGCGACCCGTGCAACCCCTGTGCCCCGATCCCGCGCGCCCCGCCGGGACCACCGGCCCCCGCAGCCCCGGAGGCCCCGGCGGACCTGCCGAGCGCACCGGCCGCACGG
>NZ_FMDF01000078.1 GCF_900091955.1 Streptomyces sp. Ncost-T10-10d | reverse complement strand
CGACGCGCCGCCCGGCGAGCACTACGCAGGGCGGGAAATGCGCCGACGGCAGTCCTCGGCCCGGATCTGCGTCGAGCACACCAACGCCGGATTACGGCAGTGGTGCCCGTTCCAGCGCTGCACCACCCGACGCGAGGCCTACGCCGAAACCCGCGGACATCCATCGGTGGCCGGATGTTGAGGCGGTCCAGTGGCCGGTTGCGCCACTGGACCGCCCAGTTCCGCGGAGACCTTGTCGGTGGCCCGCGAGATCAGGTCTCGGGCCCCGTCTCCGTCCGGCTGTCAGCCGAGCGGTTCGATCCAGAGGTTCCTGAAGCGGACCCTGTTGCCGTGGTCCTGGAGCCGGATCGCGCCGGCCGCGGCCGACTCGGCATCACCGGCCCCGGTCGGGCCGTCGACGGCCACGTTGTCGTGGACCTTCTTGCCGTTCCACACCACGGTGATCCTGGCGTCGTCGGTCTTCTTGCCCGCGGCGTCGAAACGGGCCGCGCGGAAGACGATGTCGTAGGTCTGCCAAGTCTCGGGGGCGGTTGCGGCGTTCAGGTCGGCCGCCTTTTTGTTGTAGATGGACGCGGCCTCGTTCGCGGCAAGCTTCTCCACTCCGAAGGAGTCCAGGATCTGGATCTCGTACCGCTCCTGGAGATAGATGCCGCTGTTGCCGCGGTCCTGCCCGGTGACGTCGTCCGGCAGCTTCGGCACCCGGAATTCGGCATGCAGTCTGAAGTCACCGAAGGCCTGCTTGGTACGGATGTCGCCGCAGCACACCTCGATGGAGTCCTCGGCGGTGTGCGGCCATTCGACGCTACGGCCGTCGGTGTGCTGCCAGCCGGTGGAGACGCTGCCGCCGGAGAACAGGTCGATACGGCTGCCGGGTCTGCGCACCTCGATCATGTCGAGGTTGACGTGACCGGTGTCCTCGGGCCGATAGGTGTAGGTGATGGTGTTATGGCCCTTGCGCAGGTTGAGCCGCTCGGACCGGGTGGACCAGCGGTTCCAGCCGCCGGTGGAGGGGAGGCTGGTCTGCTGCGACTGCCCGCCGTTCACGCTGACGCCGATCGTCTTGGTGCCGGTGAAGGGGTTGGGGCCGTTGGCGTAGCGCAGTCCCACGTCGTAGATGCCCTTCGCGGGTGCGTCGACGTCGAAGGTGGCGGTGGCACCCTGGGTGCCGAAGCCGTCGACGAAGCCGCCCCCGGTGTAACCGGTGTGCTCGGTGTCGATGTCCGCTCCCCCGGAGAGTCGCGCCGACTCGGCGTCGTACGCGGTCACGGGCGACTCGGGGCCCGGACGCGCGTTCAGCGTGTACCAGGCCTCGGTGGACCAGAGTTGCTCACCGTCGGCCGAGGCGAACGGGCGCGGCGAGCGTATGTGCACCACCCGGTCGGTCTTCAGGCCGGGGACGGTGATCCTGACCGTGCGACGGTCGTTGGATATTCGGGCCGCCGCGACAGGGAGTTCCTCCTCGTCGACCTTCGGCCCCCCGTATGCAGGGGTGGGAACGTAGCGCCACTGCTCTACGGAGTAGGCGCCGCTCGTCAGCTTGGCGACGGTCTCCTCCGACAGAGGCTTGGTGTAGCTGAGTTCGAAGCCGTCGCGCGTGGCGCGCATGGTCTTGATGTCGAAGACGCTCTTTCCGTTCGGTGTGAGTTTCTGCAGGCCGAAGCGGAGTTTGCCTTCCTGGCCCCAGTTGCCGTCGGCGCCGAGGCCGCCCACGTAGATCGCGCCGTCCGGTCCGGTGCTGATTCGGGTGATGCCTGCTTCCAGGCCCTGTGTGTGCCGGAACACCGCGCCCTGGTATTCGCCGTCCACCTTCTCCAGGTCGGCGCGCTGGATTCCGCCGTAGGTGACGTCGCCGAAGAGCATCTGCCCGGCGAAGGGGCCCTTCTTCAACAGCATCGGTGTGCTGGGCGAGTTGGCGATCTCGTTCTGCGGCAGCCACAGCACCGGCTTGGTGACCGTGCGGTCGTCGAACGGGCCGTCCGGGTTGGTGTAGTGGTTGAAGAACCGGTCCTGCTTGACATGTACCAGCTTGGAGGCGGGCAGCCAGCCGCCCTGGTTGTCGGTGACGAAGAGTTCGCCCTCAGGGCCCCGTCCGATCCCATTCGGTGTGCGCAGGCCACCGGCCAGGTAACTTACCTTTCCCGTCTTCTTGTTCACCTTGATGGTGGTGCCTCGGTTCGCGGCCGGCTGCGGATCGGTGGTCGCACCGCCGTAGTTGATGGCGACGGACAGGTTCAGATAGAAGTTCCCGTCCTCGTAGAGCAGGCCGAAGGCGAACTCATGGAAGTTCCCTCCGTACGGCCACTCGGCGACCTTGCGGATCTCGCCTGCGGTGTTGTCGCCCTCGATGTCGGACAACTCGGTCAGCTGGTGCTTCTCCGAGACGTACAGCTTTCCGGCGACGTACTTGATCCCCATCGGCTCCTTCAGGCCGCCGGCGATCTTCTTGTACGTGACCTGCTCCGGGCCGGTGTCGCCCGTGACGTGGTCGAGGACGTACACCTCTCCCTCGGTCTTGGTGCTGCCGCCCCAGGTGGCCACGGCGAGCCGGCCGTCCGGCAGCCAGTCCATCGCGGTGACCTGCGGCTCGAAGCCGGAGGGGCGCAGGTCGGTGAGGGTGTAACCGGGGTTGACCGAGGTCAACGGGAGGCCGTCGCCAGGGGTGTCATAGGTACCCTCGCACTCCTTGCGCCCGGGGGCGGTGACCCGGACGACGTCGGCGTCGGTACTGAGCACGGAGTTCGGGACGAGGGTGAAGTCGGCTGCACCCGGTGGCTTCCACTGCAGGGTGACCTGCTGGCCGCCGCCGCGGTCGAAGTGGTCGATATGCAGGGCGTGGTAGCCGGGGGTGAGAGTGATCTCACCGTCCTTGGGTTCGGCACCGTGCAGTCCGTCGTGGTCGATGACCTGCCGGCCGCCGATGAAGAGGCGGGATCCGTCGTCGCTGATCAGACGGAAGGCGTACGTACCGTCGGCAGGGACGTTGATGTTGCCGATGATCTGCGACACGAAGTTGTCGGTGAATCCGAAGCCGTCGGTGGAGGACCAGTCGGCAACAGGGATCAGTTTGTCGACGTTGGGGGTCTGGGCGGGCTTGAGGTCGCAGAGCTTGTTCAGCGGGGACTGGATGTCGAAGACGCGGAGGGTGACACCGGGTTCCTGGGGCGGCAGGTCCGTGAAGGGCTTCTCGCCCGCGTCGGCGGTGGCGGCGGCGAGGCCACTGGTGAGAAGCACCGAGAGGAGCAGCCCGGTGATTCTTTGTGCTCCGGGGCGATGACTACGGAGGTTCGGGTACTTGCGTGACGTCACTCTTCCTCCTGCTGGGCGCTGTGATGCGGCGCGTCCGGGGCGGCCCACGTCCGCGGAGTGGAGTTCATGCACGTACGAGTGGTGCGGTGGCGTTCTGCTCTGTTGCAGGCATACTTCCGCGTGAAATCGACGCCCAGCGTACGAACATCGCACCGAGCCGTCCATACTTTGTCCTCAACGAGGAGAAACTGGTGGAGAGTTGACCAGCATCACCAAGACCTGAGAGATGGGCTGCTTCAGGAGAGAGGGTGGCGTCCTGGCCGAGGGCGTCGAGCCGACGGACCGGGTCACGGGTGCGGCGGCAGGGTTCGATCAAGCACGGCTACGACGGGCCGACGGTGCCGGCCTGGACGAAGCGGATGCCGCCGCCGGACTCCGACACCCCGGCCCGCTCGAAGCTGGCGATCGACCGGCTCATCGCCCGCTGGGATGTCCACCTGCGGGAGAAGACGCTGTGGCGGATGCTCTACGAGACGTGCGCCCGCGCCGAGGAGATCTTGGACGTCAACATCGAGGAGCTGGACCTGGCCGGGCGCCGGGCCCCAGTGAAGACGAAGGGCGCCCCCGCGCGGCGCCGAGGCGGCCGCGCCCGCGAGGACTTCGCGCTGGAGACGGTGTACTGGGACGCGGGCACCGCCCGGCTGATCAAGGGCCGCACCCGCGGGCCGGTGTTCGTCACGCACCGCCGCCCCGGCCCCGGCAAGGTCCTCGCACCCCGCGACGTCTGCCCGGACACCGGGCTGGCTCGGCTGTCGTACGGGCAGGCCCGCGCACTGCTGGACGAGCACACCGCCATGCACGGCCCGGGAACGGGCTGGGACCTGCACGAATACCGGCACTCCGGCCTCTCCCGCCTCGGGGAACAGGGCGCCTCCCTGCTGATGCTGATGGCCAAGTCCCGGCACAAGAAGCCCGAAAACGTCCGCCGGTACTTCAAGCCGACCCCAGAGGCGATCGCCGAGGTCACCAGCCTGCTCGCGCCGGGCGGCAGCAGGCAATGAGCTGGCAGGCGTAGCCCTCCGACAGCGGTTTCGTTGTCCGGGTCCTTGCGTGAGGACACCGAACTCTGATCTCCCCCTCGTCACCCCGTCGCTACGAGGCGCACGTACGACGAGCAGATCCGCCCGAAGCAGCAGCCCAGGCTCCGGGCAGGGCGCGACCGCGCCTGCCCGCTCCGGCGGTCAGGCGGGCTGGCCGGTGGGCATGATCGTGATCTGCTGCAGGTTGACGCGCGGCGGCAGCGAGGCGGTGAACACGATGGACTCGGCGATGTCCTCCGAGTGGAGCATGATGTCGTGGATTCCGGCCGTCCACTCCTGCACGCCCTGGTCGGTGACGTGGTCGTGCAGCTCGCTGTGCGTCATCCCGGGCTCGATCGCCGACACGCGCACGTGCTTCTCACCCAGCTCGGCGCGCAGGTGGCGGGAGAGCTGCGTGACGTAGGCCTTGGTGGCCGAGTAGACGGCGAAGTTCGGGAAGATGTTCTTCGCGGCGATCGAGGACAGGTTGACCAGGTCGGCGACGCCGCGCTCGGCTCCCGCCGTGACCAGCTGCGGAACGAACGCGCCGATGACGTTCCTCAGGCCGGTGATGTTCAGGTCGATCTGGCGCTGCCACTGGTCGGTGCGCAGCTCCTCGATGGGGGCCGGGAGCATCACTCCGGCGTTGTTGACGAGCAGATCGACGGTTCCGAGCTCCCGCTCGATCCGCTCGGCCGCCGCCCGCACGGCCTCGGCGTCGGTGACGTCGACGGCCAGGACGATCGCGGCGCCGCCGGCCTGCTCGATCTCGGCGGCCAGCGCCTCCAGGCGGTCGGCGCGGCGGGCCAGCAGGGCCACCTTGGCGCCACGTGCGGCCAGCCGTCGGGCGGTGGCCTCGCCGATACCGCTGGAGGCTCCGGTGACCACGGCGATACGGCCGGCGAGGGTG
Source organism: Streptomyces sp. Ncost-T10-10d (assembly GCF_900091955.1). Lineage (GTDB taxonomy): Bacteria > Actinomycetota > Actinomycetes > Streptomycetales > Streptomycetaceae > Streptomyces. Next base: position 52,270 of record NZ_FMDF01000078.1, on the reverse strand, counting down.
GTGTCGGTGATCAGTTTGGGCATGAGGTGGTGCTCCTTCATCGCTGCCGGCGGCGGACATCCCCCGCCACCTCATCCAGGAGACCAGCCGCACAGGCGATCGCGGCGGCTGTAGCTGGCCCGCTCCCGCCTGGTTCCACCGGTACCAGGTTGCGGGCCGGCAGCCTCACCAACGCCCCGCACAATGGACATACGGAACAGATCACGGAGGCCGTATGAAGCAGACTGCGGAGCTCGGCGCGTTCCTGCGCTCCCGCCGCGCCCGGCTGCGGCCCGACGACGTCGGGCTCGCACCGGATGCCCGCGCCCGGCGCATGGCCGGACTGCGCCGTGAGGAACTGGCCCAGCTTGCCGGTATCAGCACCGACTACTACATCCGCCTCGAACAGGGCCGCAGCGGCAACGTGTCCGAGGAGATCCTGCACGCCCTCGCCGAGGCCCTGCGCCTGGACCGGACCGAGCGCGCCCACATGATGAACCTGGCCGCGGCCGGTACCGGTCCGCGCCGCCGCGCTCCGGAGCGCCCGCAGCGGGTCCGCCCCGGCCTCCACGAGGTACTGGACATCCTGGAACACGTACCCGCGTTCATCCTGGGCAGGCGCACCGACGTCCTCGCCGCCAACCGGCTCGCCCGCACCGTGCTCACCGACTTCGACGCACTCCCGGCGAGCCGGCGCAACTATGCCCGCTACCTGCTTCTCGACCCCGCCGCACGGGAGCGCTGCCTGGACTGGGAGCGCACGGCGGCGGAGACCGTGGCCATGCTGCGCCTCGATGCCGGCCGCCATCCCCACGACCGGCAGCTGACGGCCCTGATCGGCGAACTGTCCGTGCACAGCCCGCAGTTCCCCCGCTGGTGGTCTGACCATCAGGTCCAGGAGCGCAGCCACGGCGTCAAGCGCTACCGCCACCCCCTCGTCGGCGACATCACCTTCCGCTACGAATGCCTCTCCCCGCCGGACGACCCCGACCAGACCCTGTGCATCTACACCGCGGGCCCCGAACCCTCCGACCGGGAGAACCTGGCGCTGCTCGGCAGCCGGACCGAGCGGGAACACCACGCGCACAGCCAGCGCCGCACCCGGTACCGAGCGCGGATCCACGACCCGCCGGCCATAACGCTCCTCCCGGGCTCTGCTCCCGAAGCCGCAGTTCAACGGAATGTCGCCGTGCGTGACGATCGTCGCGCACGGTGATTCTCGTAAATGCCTGGAACGTTGCATCACCGTCTCCTACGACACGGCCCGGGCCTGGTGCGCCACGTTCGGCCCCGCCTACGCCACGCAGTTGCGCCGCCGGCGGCCGCGTCCCGGTGAAACATGGCATGTGGAGTGCGGATTTCGAACACCCGCGCGAGACGTGACAAGCTCACCGCCGATCAGCTCGCCGCCCTGGCCGAGCTGGGAGTCGAATGGGCATAGCTCGCGGACCCCTGGGCCCTCACGGTCCGGGGCATCTCCGGCCGACCGGTGACAGTGCGGTTGGACCGGTCCGGCTCTTTCGCCAGCTGCTGGTGAGCCGCCGTGGCGGCCTCACTCCGGCCACGGGTTGTTCCGGATGATCTCGACGAAGTCCTTCCGGCGAAACGAGGCGTCGAAGTGGGCCAGCACGTCGTCGTTCATGGTTCCGAAGGTGGTGTCGGGGCGGTCGGCCATGCCCTCGTAGAAGGCCTTCAGGATGCGGTTCTTGAAGTCTGGGCGCGGGTGCGCGGCCACGACCTCGGCTCGCTGCTGTTCGGTGATCTCGGCGAGGTCGAGGCCGAGGACGTCGGTCTCGACGCCGAGGGTCACCACGGCGACGTCCGGCGGCAACTGGAGCGGCACCTCGGGGGTGGTGTGCAGCGCAATGGCCAGCCAGACGTTGCGGGCGTCCTGCTCGGTGCGGCCGTGGTCGAGCAGGAAGGTGCGGGCGGCCTCGGCGCCGTCGAGTTCGAAGCGCCGGTCCTTGGTGGCGTAGGTCGGGGTGAGGCCGAGGTCGTGGAAGAGGCCGCCCACATAGGCGAGTTCGGGATCGACCTCGAGCCCGCGCGCGGCCGCCTTCAGCGATCCCCATAGATAGACGCGACGCGAGTGGTTGAAGATCGTCTCGTCGGCAACGCCACGGACGAGGTCGGTGGCCTCGCGGACCAGCTGGGTGTCGGGAATGACGATCCCCGCGATGTTCTCCGACATGAGCGCTCCTTGCTCGGGTGTGGAGTGAACTGAATTCAGCGTTCCTCCCGATCGCTGTCCGGCCCACCGCCCAAACTGCCGGGTATCCCACAGATCCGGACCCCGGCCAGATCCGGACCCCGGCCGTGCGAGGGTTCAGCGGGCCCGGGCTGCCACACCATCTTTGCCGCCGCGCTGGGCGGTGGCGAACCGGGCCCGGTAGCCGCTCGGCGAGACACCCAGGCGGGCCACGAAGGTGCGACGCATCGTCTCCGAGCTCCCGAATCCGGCGGCTCGCGCTGCCTCAGCCACCCCACAGCCCGAATCGAGCAGCGCTTTCGCATGGTCGAGACGGACCTGCTCGACAAACTTCGCCGGAGTGGTGTCCATCTCGGCGGTGAACATCCGCGCCAGGTGGCGTGGGCTGACGTCGATCAGGGCGGCCAGTGAGCCGACGGTATGCGGGAGCCCGGGCTGCGCTGCGACCAGGTCGACCACAGAGCGCAGGGCCTGTGTACGGGGAGGGCGTACCTCCAGGGGTGCCGAGAACTGGGACTGTCCCCCGGGGCGTTGCATGAACACCACGAGGCTGCGGGCAACGTTGCGCGCCAGGTCGCCACCGTGGTCCTGCTCCACCAGCGCCAGGGCCAGGTCGATGCCGGCCGAAACGCCTGCCGAGGTGACGATGCCGCCGTCCTCGACGAACAGGGCGTCGGGCTGCACCTGGACATCGGGGTGGGCGCGGGCGAGCAGCTGGGCGTGCCGCCAGTGGGTGGTGGCACGCCGCCCGTCCAGAACGCCGGCGCCGGCGAGGGCGAACGATCCGGTGCAGATCGACACCAGCCGCCGGGCGCGGGGGTGCAGCATGCGGATCGCCTGGGTCAGATCGGCAGGGACGGCTCGGGTGACCAGGGCGTCGCCCCCGAGACGACGACCGTGTCCGCCTCGGTCACGTCGGCCGCCGCCTTGTCGACGGGTAGGCGCAGGCCCACGGAGGTGATGACCGGTTCTCCGGACGGCGAGGCATAGCTGAGCGAGTAGTGGGCGCCGAACAGGTTGGCCTCGGCGAACACCTCCGCCGGGCCCGCCACATCGAGCATCTTGATGCCGTCGAACACGACGAACACGATGTGCCGCCTGGGTTCCATGACTGCTCGCCTTTCGCTGCCGTACCACCGTCCCTGTTTCGGGAGGTCGGGCCGCGGTATCCGATCGCCTTCCATCGCCGGCGGCGGCTGCCGGGCCGCCCCATGCGCGGCAGCACCAATGTCCCACAGATGCAGACAGAAAGGCGATCAAGGACTGCGGTGGCGAGGACTTCGTCTTCGCCCCGTCGGCGTACGGATCCGTCGTGCACCATCGCGTACGGACTGGATGTGCTCAGCCGTCTGTTCGAGCCGGGAGTCCGGTCATCGGCGCTGAGGCAGAACACGCACGACGCCATTACTGTCTGCCGACTCCCTCAGCTGGTGGTTCTCCACTTCCAGGACATGGACCAGCCTGGCGGACTGCTTCGTCTGCTCCTTCAGCGTGCCCCCTCCGCGCGGACCTTCTTGAGCCGTTCTTCCAGCTCCTGGTTCCGCTGCTGCAGGTCCTCGTTGATCGCGTTCGGGGATCCTTGGCGCTTCCCAAGGCATAGAAGAAGGCCGTGAGAGTGGTGTGCCTGTGGGTGAGCTTGCTGCGCCTCAGCCCTGCTTCCCCGGCGGCCGGGTGGAACCGTCCCCGCAGGAGCGGGACTGCCGAGGCGCCCGAGATCGCCCCGGCCGGTGCGGGTGCGCTCAGTGTGGTGCGCCGTGACCCCGGCCGAGCTCGTATGGATGCTGGCGGTACGAGTGCTCGTCGTCCTGGCGGTGCGCGGTGGGAACACCCTGGGCACCCGGTGCGCCGTCGACGGCAGCCCGGCGCGCTCGCCGGTTGGCGTCCTTGGGCACCGTTAGATGCTGCCCGGCACGGCCGAGGTAGCCGAGCTGTACGACGGTCAGTTCCAGACGCCCACGACGTGCGCCGCAAGGGCGTCACCGACCGCTGCTCCGGGGTTCTTCCTTGCTCGGCTGAAGCAGATCAACCCCGAAGTCGAGACCGCTCACATCGACCCCGTCAACTTCACCACCCGAGTCAAGGAACGGCACACAGTCGACAAGACCTCCGCCTGCCTACCAGCGCATGATTTCGTCTCGGCCCGGGTTTCAACGCCCGTCCTGCACCACTCCGTGCGGGTCGGCTCTCTTTCGCAACTCATTGCCGAACGGGAGCAAATCGATATACCTGAGGAAATCATCTGGGCCGCCGCACTCCTTCACGATGTCGGAACCGCCGCCGGACAAAGCTCGCCACAACGATTCGAGGTGGCCGGCGCCAATGCGGCAACTGCACTCCTGAAAGCTCAGACTGAGCTGTCAGGAGTGCAGTTGCAGGAAGTATGGGACGCCATTGCTCTGCACACCTCACCTCACATCGCCGAAGCGCGTGGCGGTCTGACTCGAGTTATCCGACTTGGCGTGTTGATGGACTTCGGGAAAGACATCCTGCCAGATGCTGCTGAGGTTCGAAAAGAGCTGGAGCGCGCGTGGCCACGCGCGGACATCGAACGGACCTTGGCTAATGCGGTGGTACAGCAGGCGCTGCAAGTGCCAGAGAAAGCTCCGGTCGCGAGCTGGCCCAACAATCTCTACGTGGCCCACCTACAGAATCCAAATCATACGGGCATCAACCCCGCGTTCTAGGACCCTGTAGCAGGACCAACTACCGGCGGTGACTGTCAGAGAGAAAGGACCAAAGTTGATGCATCTTCATCCGGAAGTTCCAACGATGGGTTCCCCGACACTCTCTCGGCGAGGGTGAGCACGCCGAAGACGGTGTCGGGGTAGCTGGCGGTGTCGGTGACGATCATCTCCGGGCGGCGGCCGCCGTCGCGGTCGAAGAGGACGTAGAGGACGTCGAGGACGTAGAGGGAGTCGCGCGGGGTGCCGGCCACGACCTTCCCGCCGAGCCCGGCGGCCTGGTCGTTGATCATGTTGAGCCAGGTGGCGCCGGAGCGGCGCCCGCCGCCCCGGGTCGAGGCGCCGAAGTACCGGGGGTTGGGCCGCGCGTACACGCTGGGGACCGGGACGACGAACCGCATGCCGTTCACCGAGGCCACGAGCCCGCCACCCCACGCCTGTGCGAGCGGGATGGACGCCTGGTGCGCGATGAGGGCAGCGTTCGCCGCCCGGTACGTCGCCAGCCGCAGGTACGTCTGGTCGACGTGGGACAACCTCCCGTACTTCAGCGCGTCGGCGCCACCGAGGACCGGGGTGTAGCCGACGTTGCAGCCGTGGGCGACCAGCAGCGCGGCGATCGTCACGTGCAGGTCCCGAAGGCGGGGATCGCCGCCGGTGACGGAGGTGAACGCCCGGTCGGCGCCGGTCCAGGAGAACACCTCCAGCAGCACCTCCGGCAGGTCCACCCGCGGCAGCATCGCGCCCACCGCGGCGCGCAGGTCGAGCAGGGAGGCAGGTTCGGGCTCCGGCTCCAGGGCGGCGAAGTGCAGCCGGCCGCCGTCGTCGTAGACGGCCTGCGCCGCTCCATCCCGATGTCCTTGCGGCCCTGCTCAACGACATCGGCATCCCCACCACCGCCGGCCGCACCGCCGCGATCCGGCAGCACGTGTTGGAGATGCCCGCCCCGGTCGTCGCGGAGGATCTGAGCTACCACCGGCTTACCACAGCCAAGTTGGCCTCCGAAGCCGGAGGTACCTGGAGCCGATACGCCTCCGGTGACCACTGGCGGTCACCACCAGGCTGGACGCCTCGGGGAACTGACAGTTGAATACGCGAGCCCACCAGTAAACCGAGGCTGGAACACTTTGGGGCCCGAAGATGGCGTGAGCCCCGCGCTCGTCCTGGCAGGCGTGTGATCGATGGGCAACCATTCCTGCGACCTGATGGTCATATCCGTGCCACCCGCGTACCGGGTGGGCATTGTCAGCTCCGCCTCGGAATGCTCCTGAGGCGCTGGAACATGGGGGATACGCCTTCATGCATCACCGCACCACCGTGGCAGGCTTCGTCGGGGCCCTCGCCCTGTCCGCGCTCACGATTCCGGCGGCCGCCCAGGCGGATGACTTCTCGGGCGACATCAAGATCACGAAGGTGGTCGTCAACGGAGGGAAGGACATCGTCCTGGGGACCACGGACGTGAAGACGTTCACCATCGCGGTGACCGCCACGGACGACTCGGGCATCGAGGTCGGAAGGACCTTCCCGGTCATGTGGCACACGGCCCTCCCGAACGGCGACTCCTACGGTCTCGTGGTGCCCGACAACATCGCGGGCAAGTGCGTGCGCCAGAGCTTCACCACGACCACCTGCACCTACACGCTGAAAATGAATCCGCGCATCCACCCCCACGACAACACCACGGCCGGGACCTGGACCGTGAGAGCCCATGCCCTGGCCAACGACGGTGACTACATCACCAAGGATTCCGCCGCGAAGGCGAAGGTCCTGCGCAACTCCAGGCTGACGGTCAACGCCTCGCCGGAACCGGTGAAGAAGAACAAGACGATCACCGTCACGGGCGCCCTGACCCGCGCCAACTGGGAGACCTACAAGTACGGGGGTTACGCCAAGCAGCCGGTTAAGCTCCAGTTCAAGAAAAAGGGCACCAGCACCTACAAGACCCTCAAGACCGTCACGACGGACAGTAAGGGCAACCTGAGGACGACGACGACGGCCACGGCGGACGGCTACTTCCGTTACTCCTTCGCAGGCACGTCTACCACCCCGGCGGTCGCCTCCGCGGCAGACTACGTCGACGTGAGGTAACCCTCGGGAGGGTCATCTACCCTCCAGCAAGCGCGGAAGGCCCAGGCCGGCGACCCTTCGGTCTGGGCCTTCTTGAGCCCTGGCTGTTTCCCGGCCGGCGGGCCGGTCGGCCGCTGCATCCCTTCGCGCTCTCCAAGTTGATCGACGATCTCGGTGTCCCCCCAAGCCTGCCAGCCGCACCGCAGTATCCGAACGCAGGCCCTGGGACATCCGCCTCCGTCGTCACCCCTGTCTGCCACCGCACCACGACCTCACATCCCGCTTCGCACCCGAGTTCGGTGGAGCCCGGAACCAGCATGCCTCCGGCGACCACACTCGGTCATTAATAGGTGGGTCTCATGGTGAATTGGTGACAGTTGAATACGCGAGCCCACCAGTATCAACCCCCGTCAACCGCTGACCACCCGAACCGACCCACAGCCCACGCGTCCCCAGTACCTGCCTGACACATGTTCATGGGCCCGACCCGTCCGCACGTCAGCAGATGTGTGCGCCCCAAGCGCGTCGGAGGTTGTTCAGTACTGGAACGGTGCTTGTGCTGATGGGTGGCCGAACGGCATCCGGACCTGCCCCACGCGGGCCTGCACCGCGGGGGTTGTCCTGTCCGAGGACCTGAACCATCCCGATGACGGCTGGGCGACCTTCGACATCCGGTACTGGGTGCTGGGAACCACGCCGGACACCCGCGACCGGTATTTCGACCTGGTGACGGGGGTGTGGCGCGAGTGGGGCTGGGCGACGAGGGACGGAGGGGCTGCCCGTACGCTCACGGGTTGGGACACCCCCGACGGCTACGGCCTCGCCCTCACGCGGAGTGTGAACGGCTACCTGAGCATGGCCGGCTCGGCACCGCTGTTCCTGCGGGACTCGGTGGTGGGGGAGCCGATGCCGACGCGGATCGCTTGGCGGGCGGCGGCACGGACCAACCACAATTCTAATACCGGTATAGTAAGGCCGGTATAGTTATTGGTTGCGTGAGAAGGGCGCCGCATGATCGAGATCCTCAACCCCACCCTGCTGGTCCGGGCAAAAACCACCGGCGCCCTGGTCGGTGACATCCTGCAGACGCTGAAGAGCCGTAGCACGATCGGCACGAACCTTCTGGACATCGACCGGTGGGCCGAGAAATTGATCGTCGAGGCGGGGGCGTCGTCCTGCTACGTCGACTATGCGCCCTCCTTCGGACGCGGCCCGTTCGGCCACTACATCTGCACGGCCGTCAACGACGCCGTGCTCCACGGACGGCCGTACGACTACACGCTTGCCGACGGCGATCTGCTGACACTCGACCTCGCCGTCTCCAAAGGCGGAGTCGCTGCAGACGCTGCCATCAGCTTCATCGTGGGCGACGCACAACCCCCGGAGAGCGTCGCGATGATCAGTGCGACCGAACGCGCGCTGGCCGCAGGAATCGCCGCTGCCGGGCCCGGGGCCCGCATCGGCGACATCTCCCATGCCATCGGCACAGTCCTCAGCGAGGCGGGGTACCCGATCAACACCGAGTTCGGAGGGCATGGCATCGGATCAACGATGCACCAGGACCCACACGTTGCGAACAATGGACGGCCTGGCCGTGGATACAAACTGCGCCCCGGGCTGCTACTGGCACTGGAGCCGTGGGTCATGGCGGACACCGCTGAACTGGTCACTGATGCCGACGGGTGGACGCTCCGAAGTGCGACAGGCTGCCGGACAGCACACAGTGAGCACACGATCGCCATCACCGACGACGGAGCCGAAATCCTCACCTTGCCGAAGCAAGCGCAGCCATGAGGAACGCCCCCGCAGACCCGCTGACACCCGGCGATCTTCAAGCAACCATCCATTGGTGATCCAGTCCGAGCCGCTCCGCACCGCCGACGGCGGAGCCGATCTGCTGGGTGGTGGAGGCCATGGCGGAGGCGATGCCCTGGTGGCGGGCGTCGACACCGCTGGTCGCCGCGACGAGCATCGTGGTCCAGGCGATGCCCTGGCCGAGGCTGTGCAGGACGACGCCCGGCAGCAGGGCCGGGTAACTGCCGCCGGGGAACATCGCCAGGGCCAGGGAGGCCGTGCCGTCGGCGCCCAGGAGAGCCTGCGCGGCTGTTTGACGAATGGGGGCACACACTTCGGGACGTGAAACTCGGCCACGGCTACGGCCATGAAGCCTCTCGAAGGTCGGCGGTCAGTGGTTCCCCGCGGCAAAAGCGCCGCCTTCGCCGAAGGCATGGTGGGCGAAGCGTTCGCCGATGCGCTGGTGGGTGGCCGGGTCCGGGTGCAGATCGTCGGGCAGGGGCAGTTCGGCGTGGTCGGCCTCGCCGTAGAGGTCGAGGCCGTGGAGGTAGTGCAGGTTCGGGTCGGTGGCGGCTCGCTGCTGGACGATGCGGGCCAGCTCGTCGCGGATCACGGTGAGGGTCAGCTTCCCGGCAGCTGTCTGCGCGGGGTCGCCGGTGGCCACGAACCGCAGCCGCCCCTCGCTCATCGCGCTGAGGTCCGGGGCGCTGGGTCCGGGCGTGTTCTCGTGGATGGCGCAGTAGATGGGCGAGACGACCAGCAGGGGGGTGGTGGGGTGGCCGTCGCGGATGGTGTCGAGGAAACCGTGGACGGCCGGGCCGAACGCGCGCAGCCGCATCAGGTCGGTGTTGACGAGGTTGATGCCGATCTTGATGCTGATCAGGTCGGCGGGGGTGTCGCGCATGGTGCGGGCGGTGAACGGGTCGAGCAGGGCGCTGCCGCCGAATCCCATGTTGACCAGCTCCACCTTGCCCAGAGCTGCGGCCAGGGCGGGCCAGGTACCGGTCGGGGTGGTGGCATTGGAGCCGTGGCTGATCGAACTGCCGTGGTGCAGCCAGACCTTGCGGCCGCTGGGCAGTGGTGTGTGGACGGGGGCGTTGGTGCGCAGGGCGGCCAACAGGGTGGTCTCGTCGTGCGGCAGCCAGATCTCGACGTCCTTCTCCTTGTCCGGCAGGTCGGTGAAGCGCAGGGTCTCCACCGGCCCGGGACGGTTTTGCGCGGCCCCGGAGGTGAGGTCGATGGTGATCGTGTCGCCCTCGGTCGCGCTGGCCCGGCCCGCGAGCCGCCCGTCGACGAGGAGCTCGTACACCCCGTCGGGACGCGGCGGCGCTCCGACGTAGACCCGCTTGGTGGCCACGACGTCCAGCTCGACGGCGGTGGCCCGGGTGCGGAAGGCCAGCCGCACTCCGGAGGGCTGTGACTCCGCCATGGCCAGCTGGCCGTCGGGGATCTGCTGCCGGGCGCGCGCGGGCAACCGGTGGGGCAGTACGCCGCGTTCGGTGCGCTCCAGGTCGAGGGCGCCGCGCAGCAGGCCGGCGGTGATGGGGGTGGTCCAGTGGTGCTCGGTGTTCATCTCGTCGGTCTCTTCGATCGGGAGGGTCGGTTGTCGGGGGCGGCCGGAAGGGTTGGTCAGGAGGTGGTGGGCCAGGTGCGCAGCAGGGCGTCGAGCGCGTTGAGGATCTCGGTCCAGCTCTCCTGCGAGTCGGGGGTGCTGTGGCTGAAGCCGCCCGCGGTCTCCAGGCCGACGTAACCGCTGAAGACGCTGCCCAGCAGCCGCACCGCGTGTGTCTGGTGCGGTTCGGCCAGGTTGTATCCGCGCAGGATCGCCCGCGTCATCCGGGCGTGCCGGACTCCGGCGCTGGCGGCCGCCGTCTGCGGGTCGAGCCGGAACTGGGCTGCGGCGAAGCGCCCCGGGTGCTTGAGGGCGTAGTCGCGGTAGACGTTCGCGAAAGCGGTCAGCGCGTCTTTGCCGGCCCGTCCGGCCACCGCGGTGGAGACCTGGTCGGCAAGTTCCTCCAGGGCGAGCAGAGCGATCTTGGTCTTGAGATCGTGGGCGTTCTTGACGTGCGAGTACAGGCTCGCGGTCTTGACACCGAACCGCCGGGCCAGCTCCGCAGGGGTCGCCTGCTCGAAGCCGACCTCGTCGGCCAGCTCTGCCCCCGCCCGGACCAGGCGCTCCGTGGTCAGTCCTACCCGTCCCACCCGTGCCATGTCCATCCTCCTAATCACTTCTCATCCCTGACATCGACGATTATGCACTTACCTAAATAGATTAGGCAAACTAGCATGTCCATTATGAAGCGCCTGGCTGAGCAAGCTGGACGCGCAGGCTCTGGCTGAACGAGTGGACTGCGACCTTGTCGGCGTTGTAGGTCGGGGTGAAGGGGAGCGGCTGCGTTGCCTCCCGCCTGACGGGCGGCCCGGACCCCGCCCGGGTCCTGCGGGCCCAGCAGGCCACACCCGGCAGCGTGCGGCCCATCACCGGCCCGGATGAAGCCGATCATCAGGAAGGGCGGACCGACGACTGCCCGCTCCACCGGCGGCCCGATCCCCTGCCATGTCCCGCCTCCGCCCCGGCGGTAGCGCAGTTGTGCCATGACGCAGCCGCGCCAGAGGGAATCCATTGCGGGAGGCCGAGGGCCCCTCCATGATCCAGGTCAACTCCCGTTCCTGGTTCCCCCGGAGGCCCTCCTTGCCCGAAATGACCGTTCCCAGACCCAGGTTGATCGCGCTCGGCGCGGTCGCCGCGCTGGTACTCGGAGTCGTACCGGCCACCGCCGCTGTGTCCGCGAACCCGGTCACCCGCGTGCCTGCCGCATCCGCACAGCAGTCACCCGGCAACAGCGGCACACACACCGTCACCCTGATCACCGGTGACAAGGTCACGATCGGCACCGCCGCCGACGGCACCGTCGTCCGGTCCTTCGAAGCCGCGAACGGAGCCGGTGCGGGCTTCCACCGTGCCGTCATCGACGGGGCGACGTACGTGTATCCCGACGCCGTCCTGCCGTACGTCGGTGCCGGGAAGCTGGACAAGCAACTGTTCAACGTGACTCGGCTCATAGCCGACGGTTACGACGACGCGCGCGCCTCCCGGTTGCCGCTCATCGTGAGCTACACCGACGCCGCCACCAGGTCCCGGGCCCGGCCGAAGGTGGCCGGTTCGAGCGTCGTCCGTCGGCTGGACGTCATCCAGGGTGCCGCCCTCGCGCAGAGCCGTAAGCAGGCCCCGGTGTTCTGGTCCGCGCTCACCGGCGGTCCCGGCGCGGCGGCCCGGACGGCGAAGCCTGCCTTCGCCGGAGGCATCGCCAAGGTCTGGCTCGACAGCAAGGTGAAGGCCGACCTGGCCGACTCGACCGCTCAGATCGGCGCGCAGCAGGTCTGGGCGGAGGGGAACTCCGGCAAGGGCGTGACGGTCGCGGTGCTCGACAGCGGCGTGGACGCCGAGCACCCGGACCTGACCGGCCAGGTCGACACCGGCGCCAGCTTCGTCCCCCACGAGGAGGACACCGCCGACTACAACGGTCACGGCACCCACGTCGCCTCGACCATCGCCGGCACCGGCGGCGCCTCGGGCGGCAAGGAGCGGGGCGTCGCCTCCGGTGCCCGGCCGGCCATCGGCAAGGTGCTGGACTCCGACGGCAGGGGCCAGGAGTCCTGGATCATCGCGGGCATGGAGTGGGCCGCCCGGGACCAGCGGGCCAGGATCATCAGCATGAGCCTGGGCGGTGGCGGCGACGCCACCGACCCGATGAGCCAGGCGGTCGACACGCTCAGCCACGAGACCGGCGCGCTGTTCGTCGTCGCGGCCGGCAACGGCGGCCCGGATGCCATCAGCAGCCCCGGTGCCGCGGACGCCGCGCTGACCGTCGGCGCCGTCGACTCCGAGGACCGGCTGGCCGACTCGGACTCGCAGGCCGGGCACTGGTCGCGGGCCGTGGCCGGCGACGGCGGCGGTGTCGGCACGTCCGCCGCGGACCCGGTCGGTGACGCCACGGGCGCTGTCCTGTATCGCGACGGCCAGAAGATCGAGGAGATGGACGGCGCCTGGTCGGACGTGGAGGTTCCCGCCGACCGGGCCCGGTACCGGCTGGATCTGGCGACCTCGCGGAATGCGCAGGACTGGAAGTCGGGCGTCGCCACCAGCACCTCCTGGTCCTTCCCGTCGGGCCGGACGGACACCGCCACGCCGTTGTCGCTGCTCCAGCTCGACTACGACGTACCGGTCGACGCGCGCAACGCGATACACGCCGGGCGTGCACACACCATCGGTGTCCGGGTCCGCCTCCAGGACGGGCTGTCCGTTCCACGCGGGGTGACGGTCCGCGTCGAGGCCTCCTACGACGACGGTCGCACCTGGCGCCGGGCGGAGGTGACCGACCGCGGTCACAACGCCTTCCGGGCCCGGATCGAGGGGCCGTCGCGGAGCCGACCCGGCTCCTGGGTGACCCTCCGCGTCACGGCTCGTGACGCGGCCGGCAACTCGGTCCGGCAGACCGTGCAGCGCGCCTACGCCCTGCACCCGTAGCGCCCCGCCGGGGGCGTACGGCTCGCCGTACGCCCCCGGCTCCTCCCCCTGGTGTAGTACGGTATTCAACCACCAAGTTCAATCATGGAATCCCAGGGGCCGAGGAGGGACATTCGTGGCGCTGGAGGCCGCGGGAGTCTCTCCCGAGGAGGAGTCCGTCTATGGGCTGCTCGTGACGTCCGGCCGCGCCACGACGGCGGACCTCGGCCGGCGGGCCGGTCTGACGGAGCCGGAGGCCGAGCGGATCCTGACGTCACTGACGTCCAAGGGCCTCGCCAGCCATACGGACGCGACCCCCCGGGTGTTCCGGGCGGTTCCCCCGGACGTGGCGCTGCTGCCCCGGCTGAGGCGCAGCGCCGACGCACTGGACCTGGCCCGGACCGAGGCCACTCGTCTGGTCGAGTCCTACCGGGAGACGATGCGCCGGCACGACGCCGGCCAGTTGCTGGAGGTCATCACCGGGGCCGAAGCCCTGCGCCAGCACCTCCGGCAGATCCAGACCAGCGCGCAGGACGAGATGCTGTGGTTCTGCAAGGCCCAGTACGTGGCCATGCCGTCGGGCAGCAACGCCGAGGAGTACCAGGCACTGACCCGGGGCGTCCGGTACCGGGTGCTGTACGAGAAGGCGTTCTTCGACGACGAGGGTGCCGTGGACAACGTCGTTGCGGGCGTCCGGGCCGGCGAGGTCGCCCGCGCCGTACCGCACTTGCCGCTGCGCCTGGCGATCGCGGACCGTTCCGTCGCCATTTTCCCGCTCGTGGCCGGCGGACCCCACGGCAGCCCGGAGGAACCCACCACCGCGCTGGTCAGGGACAGCAATCTGCTGGCCGCCCTGATCGCCCTGTTCGAGCGCTACTGGGAGGACGCCGTCCCCCTGCACGTCGACGACGCCGGCGCGGTCTCGGGCACCGACGGCGTCGGCGGGGCCGGCTCCCTCTCCCCCACCGACCACAAGCTGCTGTCCCTGCTGGTGGCGGGAGTCGCCGACAACGCGATCGCCTCGCAGATGGGGCTGAGCCGACGGACCGTCCAGCGCCGTATCCAGAGCATGATGGAGCACGCCGGCGCGACGACCCGCATGCAACTCGCCTGGCAGGCGGCACGTCGCGGATGGCTGTGAAGCGTTGTCGGTGGGCGGGGAGACACTGGCGCCATGAAGGCTTCCTCATCCACCTCAGCCAGTTCGTCCGAGCATTCCCTCACCTGGGTCGAGTCGATGGGCGGCCCTCTGATCGCCGTACCGGTTTCCGGATTGGACGGATGGCGTGGTTGCACGGAGTCGGGGCTGGTCATCGGCGACGGGGACGCCCCGGACGACTACGACCGCGCCTGCGAGGTGGACGGTCTGGCGGGAGTGATTGCTGTCGGTGGAAACGGCCCGCAAGGGCTTGTCCTGGCGGACGAACCCGCCACCACCTGCTATCTGCCGGAACACCAAGTCTTCGTCCGTTGGCTCGGAGCCGGCTCGGAGGCCGATCTGATCGCCGCAGCCAGGGCCGTCCTCACCGACCCCACGGCCGAGTGGGAGGAGTGCGGTATCTGGGAGACGGACGGGCCGGCCATGCTCATGGACTCTGTCATCGCCGGGAACGAGCTGGACGTCGAGTACCCCAGCGGCGGCGGACCGCCGGAGCAGGCGCCCGTCCCGATACCGCCCGGCCGCTGGGCCGTCCGCGCCGTCCACACCTCGGCAAACGAGTCAACCTCGGTGGGTCTGGTTCAACTTCTGCCCTGGTCACAGAGCTGATGGCGTGGCCCCATCACCGGGAGCAGGACATCAAGAGGCTTCGCCGTCGAGTCGGCTGAGGAGTCCGTCGAAGATCTGCTCGCGTACCACCTGTCCCTTGGCGGCTGCATCGTCTCGCTGGCGTTCGAGAGTGGGCCGGAAATCGATCGTGGTGACGAAGAAGGTGCGGCCGGCGGCGGCGTCCCACATCCGCGCGCAGCTCGCCCTCGCGCTGGTCCCTTCGCGACGCTGACAGGGCGACCGTACTGGCCCCAGCGCCGGGCCGTCCTCGGTCACCGTGCCGATATCCTGGTCCCAAGATGAGCGAGGACGACGTGAACAAGGCCGTGAGCGACGGCGATAGCGTGGACGCGATGCTGGCCGAATGGCGGAGCGAGTGGCCCGAGCTCGACGTGTCGTCCAGCGAGGTGGTGGGACGCCTGCTGCGCGCGGCCCGGCTTCTGGAAGAGTTGTTCGCGACCCGGCTGCGCCGTTCGGCAGGGATGCCCATTGCGAATGTCGGCGACTTCGATCTGCTTCAGGCGCTGCGCCGCAGCGGTCCCCCCTATGCCCTGACGCCAGGTCAGTTGCGCCGAGCGCTTGTGGTGTCCTCGGCCGGCTTGACCGGACGGCTCAACCGACTGGAGCGGGAGGGGTGGATCGAGCGCGGCCCCTCTCCCGTCGACGGCAGAAGCATCCTGGTGGGTCTGACGGAGGAGGGGCGGGCGAGTTTCGACCGCACGGTGAGACGCCACTTCGGCCTGGAACAAGACGTCCTGTCCGTCCTGGGACCACGTGAACGCGCCGCGATCGCGGACGCCCTGCGCAAGCTTCTGGTCTCCCTCGAGCAGGACACCCTCTGACCGCAGACGGACGACATCAGGCAGTACCGGCCGCCGTCCCCAGGATCACCGCGATGCAGAGGCCGATCAGCGCCATCGTGATGACCCCCATGGCGACGGCCGTGTCCCGGACGAAGCGGCGGTGGCGCGCCGTGTACTGAGCCTCGACCTGGCCGATACGTTCCGCGATGTGCTGGGTGCCCTGGCGCGCGTTCTCCATCTCCTTGTGGGCGTAGGCCTCCTCGACCATGAGGCGCTGGTCGTGGGTGAGTCCGGGCAGCTCCCAGGCGAAGTCCCGGGCCCTGCACTGTGCCTCGTGGCGGTTGGCCTCCCAGTGGAGGAATCCCTCGATTTGGTGCAGCCCGAGGGCTGCTTCGTCATTGGCGTCCATGGACGACTCCTGAGCGTGTGATGGAGCGGGCGGACAAGGGCCTGGATCAGCCCCGGCCGCCGGTGGCCGTCTGCTTGTACTCGGCTTCCTCACGGACGGCGATGCCGGGGTGGTGGAGGTCGAAGGCGGGCGACTCGCTGCGGATCCGCGGCATTGCTGTGAAGTTGTGCCGTGGCGGCGGGCAGGAGGTCGCCCGCTCGAGGGAACGGCCCCAGCCCCATGGGTCGTCGACGCCGACCGGTTTGCCGTACCTGGCGGTTTTCCAGATGTTGTAGAAGAACGGCAGGATCGACAGGCCGAGCAGGAACGAGCCGATGGTCGAGACGGTGTTCAGAGCGGTGAAGCCGTCGGCCGCGAGGTAGTCGGCGTACCGGCGCGGCATGCCCTCGGCGCCCAGCCAGTGCTGGACGAGGAAGGTGCTGTGGAAGCCGATGAACAGCGTCCAGAAGGTTATCTTTCCGAGGTCCTCGTCGAGCATCTTGCCGGTGAATTTGGGCCACCAGAAGTGGAATCCGGCGAACATCGCGAACACCACGGTGCCGAAAACCACGTAGTGGAAGTGCGCGACCACGAAGTACGAGTCCGTGACGTGGAAGTCGAGAGGAGGCGAGGCCAGGATCACACCGGTCAGGCCGCCGAAAAGGAAGGTGACCATGAAGCCCAGGGACCACAGCATCGGGGTCTCGAAAGACAGCGAGCCCTTCCACATGGTTCCGATCCAGTTGAAGAACTTCACCCCGGTGGGGACCGCGATCAGCATCATCATGAACGAGAAGAAGGGCAGCAGCACGCCGCCGGTGGCGTACATGTGGTGCGCCCACACCGGCCAGGCCCACGTCTGCACCCACACAAGGGAAGGACCGATCCACCGGGGGACCGATCCGGTCCGGACCGGTCCCCCGGGGCGCATACGGACGGGCCCGTGCGGCTCGCCCGTACCGTGCGTTCAGCGGTTCAGAAGGCGGCACAGCCAGCGGAACCGGGCGTGACGGGCATCCCTCGCGACGTTGGTGTGAGGTGCCAGTTGATCGAAGCCGTGGAATCCGCCGGCCCAGACGTGCAGCTCGGCGTCACCAGCCGCTTCCCAGATACGCGTCGCGTACAGGACGTTCTCGTCGCGGAAGGTCTCCGCGGCACCGACGTCGACATAGGCGGGGGGCAGCCCCGAGAGGTCCGCCGCACGGGCCGCAGCGGCGTACACGGAGATGTCTGCGCTCCCCCGGGCCTCACCGAGGAGAGAGGCCCAGCCCAGATCGTTGGCGTGCCGATCCCATACTCCGCGGCCCGCCATCTGGTGGGCGGAAAGGCTGTCGTTACGGTCGTCGAGCATCGGACACATCATCAGCTGACCTATGAGCGAGGGGCCTTGACGGTCCCGCGCCATCAGCGCGAGTGCGGCGGTAAGACCCCCGCCGGCACTACCACCCACGATGACGATGCGCTGCGGATCCCCGCCGAGGTCGGCGGCATGGCGGGAGATCCACACCAGCCCGGCGTAACAGTCCTCGATCGAGGCCGGGTACGGGAACTCCGGGGCCAGTCGGTAGTCGACGGAGACGACGACGAGTTCGAGGGGTTCGGCCCACTCCCGCAGTATCGTCTCCATCCCGGTCCGGCTGGTTCCGCTGATCATGCCTCTGCCGTGCATGTGGTAAATGACCGGTGCGCCTTCGTACAATCCGGCGGGCCGTGCGACGAGCAGTGACACGTCCGGCGCCCCGGCCGGGCCGGGCACCAGTCGTTCGTGGATTTCGAACCTGCCCCGGTCGCGCAGCTCGTCGAGTGTCGGGTCCGCCTTCGCGAGGTGCGTGCGCCATCGGGGAATCTGGTCGGCCGACGTGGGCGCGCTCTCGTGCGGGGGTCCCAGTTTCTCCAGGGTGGGGTTCAGTTCCGGGTCGAAGGGCACGGGCGGGACCGTGTGCTGACCTCGGTCACGATGGTTGTTCATACGTCCTCCAGGACTGCGGGGTGGGTATCACGGGTGCCGGGGCGGGGCATTGGCCACCGACCGCCTTTGTGCTGTGCATGTGCGGACGGTCGACGCCGGGACGGAAGCGCACGCCTCCGGTCGTCGTACCGATGCCCCGTTCCGTGCTTCAGCCGGTTGCCGTCCGACGGGACTCCGACCGGGCCGGCCGTCCGATCTGCAGCAGACGGTCCTCAGCGGGACGCATCGGCGGAAGAACGGTGAGGGAGCCGCCGGGAGGGGCGGAGGCGGTGTAACGGGCGTGCAGTTGGCCGCAGGCGGCATCGATGGACGAGCCGAGCTGGCGTCGTCTGGTGGCGTGGATGCCACGTTCACGCAAACCTGCGACGAACTGACTGACATGTGTCTTCGAGGGCGCCTGGTAGGCGGGATGTGCTCCCAGGGCCTGGTTGTACCGGATCACGCTCACGTGGAAAAGTTCCGGCCTGGATCGCGACGCCACGAGTCGGGCAAGCTGATGCAAGTGGTCTTCGGTGTCGTTGACGCCGGCGATCAGCAGATACGCGAGGTAGATCTTGCGACGTGCCGTGCCCGCGTGCTCGTCCAGAATCGCCAGGTTCTCTGCGAGGGGGAATCTCTTCTCCAGCGGAATCAGTTGCGCACGTTCGTCCGTGAACGGTGAATGCACGGACAGCGTGATCGTGACCTGTGGGTATTCCTTGGTGAGCCTGGACAGATTGGGCGCGAAGCCCACAGTGGAAACGGTGATACGGCGTTGCGACAGTTCCCCGTAACCGGTTCCCGAAAGCAGGCACAGTGCATCGAACACATGCGGGTTGGCCAGTGCCTCACCCATGCCCATGAACGCCACGCTCTCCGGCAGGGATTTGTCCGGAAGCCGCCAATGCGGATGTATCACCTGCGCGTAGATCTCGTCGGCCGTCAGGTTCCTGGCGAGGCCGACGGCGGCCGTGGCGCAGAAAGTGCAGCCCAGTCCGCATCCGGCCTGTGACGAGATACAGAGAGAAGTCCATCCGGCCCTGTAGCGGGAGAGAACGGTCTCGAAACGGATTCCCGGATCCGACTCGAAGACGACCTTTTCGACCTGGTCCTCCGACTGGCGGGCGACCGGAACGATGGGAAGTATGCGCGGCCCGAACTTCTCGGTGAGTCCTGCCCTGAGTTCGGCGGGCAACTCGCGAACGGTGTCGAAGGTCTCGGCTTCCGCGCGGCGAAGGGCGTTCACGAACTGCCGGTAGCGGAAATCGGGTGCGCCCATCGATTCGAGATGCTCCCGGATGCGCGCGAGCCGGGTACCGGGGGAGGGTTGGCGAGTGCGACGCGGGACCGTCGAGCCCGGTCACTCGATTTGTTGGCATGGTGCTGGTTCGTCATGAGGTGATGCTCACAATCTTCCACGTGATCTCTCTCTCGGTGGACCAGGCATTGCTGACGAGAGACAGTCCTCGAAAGGAATGGGCGCCGTCCGACGCATGGCGACGGGAACACAGGGCGGAACCGCACAGGACGGAATCGCACAGGGCGGACTGCACATTGCATTCCTCGAACGACGTCAGCCATGCCGGTCCGGACCCGGACCGGAGGAATCACGGCTTGAAAAAAATTTCTACGTAGCTGAAGGAGTCAGTGCATGCTGTGAACGCGCCACGAGGGGAGGCTGATTCGGGATATTCCAGCAGGTGGCAAAAAGAAATGTGAGGCGCGCCGGCCATAGGTGTGCCTGGGTATGCACTTCCAAGCGCGGAAGTGTGTAACCGTGCGCGTAATCCACATCCTGGCCATTGCGGACCGGAGTCAGTGGCACAGGCCGATAGCGTCTTTCGACGCCCGGCGGCTACGGTCTGTCAACCTCGATAAGCATGGCGGTACTTTACCACGAAAGAAATCTCGGTCCAGCGAATAATCCGGGGGCTCCACCGCCGGCCCTTGCGCACCGGTTTGTGCCCTCGCGCCGCAGCGCGGTGATCAGCTCGTCGAACCGACGAGTAGCCCGCCGACACTGCGAAACGTATCGCGGCCGTCAGGTACTGCCACCCGCCTGACGTCACAGCGGGGACTGATCCGACCCCGGTGGCAAGACGCCTGCCTGCTACGGCTCCCCGCAGAACGGGAAAGCCTCCCGTCGCCCGGTCCGGGCACGACTGCGCAGCCCTACCGCACACAGAATGCCGAGTCAGTTGATCGGCCGGTTCCTCGGCTCTGGCAGGGCCTCCGCCTTGGCCCGCATCTCCGCGGCTCGTGCGCTGCGGAGGGTGTCCAGCACCTCCGCTGCTCGCAGCCAGCTTGCCCGTGCTTGAGCTGCGCGTCCCCGTTCCAGCTGCACCGTCGCAAGGTGATCCAGCACCCCCACCTGGCTGAAACTGTCGAGGAGTTCTTCGAAGAGGTTCAGCGACTTCTCGTAGCTGATGATGGAGCCTTCGAGATCGCCCAGGCCCTGCTGGGCGTAGCCGATTCCCTGCCAGGCCCCCGCCTCGAAACGCCGGTCCCCGACCTCCCGGAGAAGGGGGATCGCCTCCTCACACGTGGCGATGGCTTCCTCGTACTCGCCGAGCTGGGCGAGTACCCAGCCCACGTTACTGAGGGCGCTCGCGATCCCGTCCTGCCGGGACAGCTCGTGGTTGATCGTCAGGGCCCTCCGGGCGTGCCCCAGGGCCTCAGCGAAGCGGCCCTGACGAATACGGTAGTAGCCGATCTCCCGCTCCGTGCGGTCCTGGGCCATCAGCGGCAGCCGGTGAATTTGTACGAGTATCAGGTCGATCAGCGCGTTGACCTCGTCCACGGTGCCCGATTCGAGCAGGGCACGGGCCAGGATCGAGCGAATGTGCACGGTGGCAATCAGATCGTCGAGCGCAAGGGCAGCATCGAGGCCGATGCGCGCGACTGCGATCTCCTCGGCCCACCGGCCCACGGCCAGGTTGTAGCCGATCGATTCCAGTGTGAGGTTCACAAGGTGGCGGCGCAGTTGTGGATCGTCCATGGCGCGCGCAGCGGCCCCGACGGTGGACTCCTCCTGGCGGAACCAGCCGAGTGCGTCGTCGCGGTTGTCGAGCGCGACCTCCACGACACCTTCGAGACGGGAGGTGGTCGGTTCGGGCTCCAGGTGTGTGACGAATCGATTCGCGTTGTGCGCGTTGTGGCGCAGGTAGTCGAGCAGTCGTGCCTGGGTGCCGAGACGGTCGTCGTGTTCCTGCTCGAAGAGTTCGGTGCCGTAGGCGCGGACCAGGTCGTGCAGGACGTAGCGGCCGTCGGCGTCCCGTGACAGCAGGCTGGCCGTGGTCAGTTCACGCAGGTGGCGTCGCGCAGCGGGCATCTCCACGCCGGCCAGCGATGCGGCGGCTTCGGCGGACACCGTCGGCCCGGGGTGCATGGACAGGTACCGGAAGAACCGCGCGGTCCCGTCGGTGAGCGCCCGGTACGACCAGGAGAAGACGGCGCGGACATCGACTCGCTGGTCATCTGTTGCGAGGGCGTCCAGCCGAGGCCACGCCTGCCGCAGTTCCCGAACTCCCAGACGCAGCGCCATCTTCGGCTCCGCACTCAGTTGCGCGCCGACCACGGCGACCGCCAGTGGCAGGTACCCGCACAGCTCGACCAGTTCGGCAGCGGCCTCGGGTTCCGCTTGGCACCGCTCCTCGCCGATCCGGGCCTCCAGCGCGGCCAGCGCTTCCTGGGGCGTCCACACACCCAGCCTGATCGTCGAGGCGCCCTCCACCGCCACCAGGCCGGACAGCTGATCACGTGACGTGACGATGGTCAAGCATCCCGCGGAGTCGGGCAGCAGCGGCCTGACCTGCTCCGAGTCCCGCGCATTGTCCAGGACGGCAATCAGCCGCCGGGACGCGGTCTGTTCTCTGAACAGAGCACTGCGCCCCTCTGTGCTGGAGGGCATACCGCTGCTGGGCACACCCAGCGCCCTGAGGAATCCTCCGAGTGCCTCGCCGGGATCCAGGGGCTGTCCCGAGGGCTCGAACCCGCGCAGGTTCACATACAGCTGACCGTCCGGGAAGCGGTCCGCCATCTGATGTGCCCAGTGCACTGCCAGGGTGGTCTTACCCACCCCGGCCATGCCGCGGATCGCGGAGATGACGACATGCCCGCCTTGTGCCGTGCCCTGGCCGGTAGCCCCTCGGGCGGCTGTCAGTGCTTCCTCATGCCCGCGGAACACCAGAAGATCGGGTGGCAATTGCTGAGGAACCGGGACGTCCTGTGCACGCCACGTGGATATCTGCACCAGTCGGCGCCGCTCGTCCTCATCCAGTTCGAGCGCGTCCATCAACTCGCTCAACGTGGTCTGACGCGGCAGGCTGTGCCCGCGCTCCATGTCGCTGATGGCCCGGACGCTCACTCCGGACGCCTCGGCAAGACCTTCCAGAGTCAGCAGCGAGCGCTGCCGCGCCTCCCGCAGCAGCCGACCGAATTTCCTCTTGTCCATCCCCACCCAGCCAGGAAACACGCTGGCTCACTGTCCGAGAGCCACCACCACTTCGGAATGGCGTCAAGGTAGCAGTTCTGGATCAACCGTTCGTGATATGGCCCGCATGGCGACGATCCTTGCCGCCCCGGCGGCCCGCGCGAGGAGCGGTGCAGCCCCGCGCCGGGTGGCTCGGGAAGGTGTCTGCGATCGGGTCCCTCAGGCGTACATGGCGATGCCGACGCCGTCAGCTCGTGGTGGGAGCGGCGGCGGGCGAAGCCATCACGCGTACGGGACGCGGGCGGTCCAGAGGTCAGCGGCGGTGTGGACGGAAACGTGTCCGACGCGGACCTTGCGGACCAGGGCGGACACGGTCCGGCGGGTCGATCGCCCCACCGGACTGGTTCATCTACTGCGCAGCGACGAAGGCGTCGTAGAAGGGGTGCGGTACGACGCTAAGACCGACCGGCAAATGGGGGGTGGGAGAAGGAGCGGGGCTGGGTGCGTGCAGCTGCAAGGCGGAGGATTGAGACAGATGGGGTCTCCCCTGCTCGAGCGCAGCCGAGAGCTGGGGGAAGGAGCCATGGTGATTGACGACAACGCGGCAGATGCGCGTGCCCAGCCCCGCGACGCCGCCCCCCATTTGCCGGTCGGTCCAAGTGTGACCTTCACGGACAAGGAGATGGAAGACGTGCGCCAGTCCGCGGCCGCCGAAGGCAAGAGCCTTCAGCAGTACCTGCACGACCTACGGGAGATGCAGCGCAAGCAGTTCGTCGCCGTCGCCACCGGGGGTTGCCGTGTTCACCTTCATCTACCTGAAGCGCCGCACCCAGCAATGATCCCTGAACAGTGGGACGGCATACACGCCCCGACATCGCGGTCCTGTTGCCCGGCAGCTCGCTCCGCTGTCCCGGCTTGTCCGTGGCACGAGTGTCTGCCCACAGAGGCATCCGCGCGGTCACCGCGGCCCTCGTGGGTGAACAGGCCCTCGGCGACGAGGACACATGACCGGTGCAGGGTGGGCAGCAACGGCGGCGCCGCGAGCGGGGACTACCGGGCGGCGCGGGCGGTCGGTTCATGGTGGACCGCGGCCACGTTCCGTTTCCACAACGCCAGCAGGTGGCGTACCTCGGGGGTGACGGTAAACCGGTCACAGGTCTGGGCCCGCCGTCCGGGCTCGGCGGCTGCGGCTTCGTCGTGCTCGGCGGTGGCCGGCCATCGTCATACCGTGCGCTCAGCCACCTGAGGGGACTGCGCCATCAGCCGTACGTGCTGGGTCGTCAGCGCCTGCTCCCGGCGCAGCCCCAGCAGCCGGCGGCGTACGCACCTGTGGGCGTCGGCATCGCCCCATCATGGCTTCGCGCCGCGGGGCACGACCATCTCGGTCAGCCGGGCGGCACCCGGTTCCAGGTCCGACCAGGGACCGGGCAGGCACAGCACGGCGATCGCGGACGTCGGGAACTTCGTACGCGCCTGCTCCGGGGCGTAGCCGTCCGCCTCACCAGCGAGCATCAGGACCAGGCCCTGCACGCCGGGGTTGTGCCCGACCAGTATCAGCGTCCGTACATGCGCCGGGATGTCCCGTACGACGCCGAGCAACTCCCTGGCGCCGGCCTGGTAGAGGCGTGCGTCGTAGGTCACCGGCGTGGTGGCGTCGAGCTCGTCCGAGACGAGGTCCCATGTCTGGCGGGTACGGCCGGCGGTGGAGCACACGACGAGGTCGGGAACGCAGTCGGCCTCGCGCAGCCAGCGGCCGGCCGCCGGGGCGTCACGACGGCCGCGCGGGGCGAGAGGCCGCTCGTGGTCGGCCACCTCGTCGGGCCAGGCGGATTTGGCGTGCCGCATCACGACCAGGCGTCGGCAGCCGCCCGAGGTCATGGTGTCACCTGGTGCTGGTGGCCGATCTCGCGCGCGAGGTCCAGCCCGAGGACGCGGTCGAAATGGGCGAACGTCTCGAACTTGGCACCGGCCGTCACGCCTGCGTCCCTCTCCACGCTGCGCAGTATATCCAGCACGGCGGGGACGCCGAGATTGTCGGCGAGCGCGGCATGAGCCTGTCGCAGCAGGACGGCTGGGATCGGCCTGGACGGCTCATGCGCCCAGTCGGCCACCAGTTGCCGCCGGTGCCGCAGTGTCCATCGGTACCTGCGCACGCGCCTTTGGGTCTCCTTGTGTCCATGAGCACGCCTGTGTCAGATGCTCACTCCTTCGACCCTTTCCGGCCAACGGGCACGGCTCGCCGACATCCGCGACAACCTGATCGCCCGCATCGCCGAGGCGGAACACGAGGGCCGGCTCGGCAAGGTCGAGGGCCTCAAGGTCGGCCTCACCGGAGCTGAGGAGAAACTCGCCGCGGCCGTTTTCGGCCTGCGTGCTTCCCTCGTCGGTGGGCGAGTAGGCGGTGGGCACGGGCGGGTCGCTGCCGAAGTCCCGCACCTCTAGGCGGACACGGTCCCCGGACACCCGCAGCCGCACGTCCACGTCGCTGCCTGCGTGGATGAGCGCGTTGGTCACGAGTTCCGAGGTGATGAGGACGAGGTCGGTCGACATGTGTGCCAGCCCCCAGTCGGACAGGCGCTCCTGCACGAAGCCGCGGGGTGCCTTCGCGCGGTCCGGCCGGAACGGGGGACGCGCCGGGGAAGAACAGCGCCCGTCCCCGCAGCGCCCGTGCGGCGGAGGTGTCGGTGTACAGGGCCGTGCCGTGCAGTTCGCGCACCAGGGACGAGGAGTCGCCGCTGTGGCCCAGTACCCACAGCCGGCCCTCGGCCGCCGAGGCCAGTACCAGCGCCCGGGCGTCCAGCGATGCCACGACACAGAACTCGGCCGCCCCCACGACATGCTCCATGGTGGTCGCCCGATTCAGCATCTCGGTCAGCCGCTGGAGGGCGTACAGCAGGGTCATCCCCGCGGAGCCGGGCACGTCGGGGACACCCCGTACCGTCCCTTCCTGCGTCACGGGCCGCGGCTCGGTGTCGAACACCGGGACCAGCACGGGCAGGTTCCCGGGTGCGATCACGGCACCCCGGGCGTGGAGGCCGTCCAGCAGTACGGCCAGCCGGTCGCCGATCCGGGCGAGCCGTCGGCAGTCCGCGTCGCTGTAGGCACCCCTGTTCTCGGTGCGCAGCACGGTCAGCGAGCCGAAGCGGCGCCCTTGCGTCTCCAGGGGGACCGAAGCGACGGTGTAGGGATAGGCCGGCGCCCCGTGCTGCGGATCGGCGAGCGGGTCCGGTTCGGCCAGGAGCGCCACGCCCTGGCCGGTCAGGGCCCGCGCCGAGGCGTAGGGGGAATCCAGGGACATCCGGCCGGGAAGGGTGAGGACGGACGGCGGGCTGCCGCCGATCATGGCGGCGCGCAGTTCATCGCCGCCGGGGGTCAGCAGGTAGACGGCCGCCGCGACGGCCTGGAGACGGTGGGCGGCTTGTTCCACGGCACGGTGCAGCACTGCCGTCAGTTCCTCGCCGCGGACTCCGGCGGACTCGTGCCCCTGGCCGTCCGGGCGGGAAGCCATGGCGTCCAGGGCGTTGCGGTCGTCCATGAGCCCTTCCGCCCGGCTTGTCCCTAGCGCTGACACGTCACACCTCGTCCGCTCGCTCGGCCACGCTGCCGTCGCGCTCCTCCCGCAACCACCGGGAGTGGTACCGCTGCGCCCAGGACCGGCTGACGTACCCGGTACGCAGGCCGAGTCTCGCCTCCGGGTCCTCGAATGCCTTGCGCAGGTGCCCGAGGACCACGAAGGTGATCGCCCAGGCCAGCAGGTCGTGGATGAAGATCGCACTGGTGCGGGAGATGAAGGGCAGCAGCCCCGTGAACCACATCAGCAGGCCGGTGAACATCATCACCAGGACGGCACCGGCGATCCAGCCCGCGTAGAGCTTCTGCCCCACGTTGAACTTGCCGGCCGGGCGCGCCTCGGGCGAGGTCAGGCGTCGGCGGACGGCCCGCAGCCACTGCCGGTCGTACACCGCGAACCGGTTCAACCTGCGCAGGTCCGCTCGGAAGTCGGCCGAGAGGAGTCCCAGCAGGAAGGGCAGCGGCAGTGAGATGCCCGACCACTCGTGCACGGTGACCACCACATGCCGCCTGCCGACGAGTTGGGCGAGCGGCCCGAGGTACAGGCAGGCGGCGGAGACCAGGCACACGAGCATCAGGTAGCCGGTGGTCCTGTGGACCATGCGCTCGGCGGTGCTGAAGCGGCGGACGTGTTCCGCGGGATCAGGCCGCTTCGCCGTGCCGGTCGGCGTCGTCGAGCCAGCCGTCGATCTCATATCCGCGCTCCCCCCAGAAACCGGGAACGACCTTGTCGGTGACCGAGATGCCGGACAGCCACTTGGCCGACTTGTAGAAGTACATGGGGGCCACATAGAGGCGGACCGGTCCGCCGTGCTCGTGGGTGATGGGTTTGTCCTGCATGTTCAGTGCCACCAGGATGTCCGATCGGCGGGCCTGCTCCAGGGTCAGGCTCTCGGTGTAGGCGCCGTCGAAGCAGGTGAAGCGGACCGCCGCGCCCGGTGAGCGCACTTCGGAGGCGTCGAGGATGTCCGCCAGCTTCACCGCGTCGAAGGGTGTCTTGTTCACGCGCCACCCGTCCGTGCACACCACGTCGTGGACGACCCGGGTCTGCGGCATCGAGCGCAGATCGGCAAGTGTGTAGGTCTTCGGCTTCGCCACCAGCCCCCCGACCGTGAGTGCGTAGTTCGTCTCGTCCTTGTGCGGCACCGAGCCGACGACGCTGTAGTACCGGAAGCCGCCCGGATTGGGCAGCAGACCGGTCAGTCCGGTCGCATCGACCTGGGAGGCGGCGCCGAGGAGCCCCTCCCAGCCACGCTGGAGGTAGGGCGCCGCGGCGAGCCCCGCGGCGCCGGCGCCGAGCATGCCCAGCACCGCCCGCCGTCCCACCGGTGCGCCCTCGGCCCTCGGCTTCGGCTGTCCTGCCATGGTCAGTGTGCTCCTTCGCAGTGGTGACGACCCCGGAGATGTGCGGCCGCACGGGAGACGGTGGCACCGGCCGGGCAGATCCACACGTGTGAACACTGTCGAGCCCCATCGTCACCCGTTCAACTGGTGACGATCGTGACATGTGGTTCCCCAGCTGTCAACGACGCGGTGGCGACACACACCTGTGAGCGACCTGCGGGCCCGGCATGTCGCGGCCGCTCCGGCGGACATACGCGAGCTGCTAGGGTGGTGGATGACGTAGACCATCTATTGAGGAGTCACAGACGTGGTGGGTGAAGACGACATCTCCGGGTGAGATCCGGATCTGACGACCACCGGCCCGCGCGCATGAGCGCTGCCGCCGTGGTCCGTTCTGTCGTACCCCCTTTCCCATGTCTGCCCAGGGCAGAGATCCACGTTCTGCCCTCAGTACCTCCGAGGTCGCTTCCATGTCCGACGCCGCCATCGTCTGCTCGAACCTCTCTTTCACCTGGCCCGACGACACCCCCGTCTTCCACGACCTGTCCTTCGGCGTGACCCCCGGTCGTACGGGCCTGGTCGCCCCCAACGGCTCCGGCAAGAGCACCCTGCTCAAGCTGATCGCCGGTGAACTCAAGCCCGCCACCGGCACGGTGTCCGTCAGGGGCACGCTCGGCTACCTCCCGCAGAGCCTGCCCCTGACCGGGAACCTCACGGTCGCCGAGGTGCTCGGCGTCGCCGAGGTGATCCGCGCGCTGGACGCCGTGGAGTCCGGGGACGTCGGCGAGGAGCACTTCGCCACCATCGGCGACGACTGGGACATCGAGGAGCGCACCCGCGCCCAGCTCGACCGCCTGGGCCTCGCCGACCTCACACTGGACCGCAGCCTCAGCACGCTCAGCGGTGGCCAGGTCGTCTCGCTCGGCCTTGCCGCCCAGTTGCTCAAGCGCCCCGACGTACTCCTGCTCGACGAGCCCACCAACAACCTCGACCTGGAGGCCCGGCACAAGCTGTACGACGTGCTGTCGGACTTCAACGGCTGTCTGCTTCTGGTCAGCCACGACCGCGCGCTGCTCGACCGCATGGAACGCATCGCCGAACTCGGCAGCGACGAACTACGCCTGTACGGCGGCAACTTCACCGAGTACGAGGAGGCAGTGCGCGCCGAGCAGGAGGTCGCCGAGAAGAACGTCCGCAACGCCGAGCAGGAACTCAAGCGGGAGAAGCGGGAGTTGCAGCAGGCCCGCGAACGCGCCGAGCGCCGTGCGAGCAACGCCGCCCGCAACCTGAAGAACGCGGGTCTGCCCAAGATCTTCGCCGGCAACATGAAGCGCGGCGCCCAGGAGGCCGCGGGCAAGTCCGGCACGATGCACGCCTCGCGGGTCGGCGAGGCCAAGGCCCGCCTCGACGAGGCCGGGCGCGCCCTGCGCGAGGAGCAGCGCCTCACCCTGGAACTGCCCGACACCCAGGTGCCCGCCGGGCGCAACCTCTTCCTCGGCGAGGGGATGCAGGCACGTCTCGGAGGCAAGGCGGTGTTCGCCGAGAGCGGTGTCGACCTGACCATCCGGGGCCCGGAGCGCATCGCGCTGACCGGCCCGAACGGCGCCGGCAAGACCACCCTGATGCGTCTCATCACGGGCGACCTCGCCCCGGACTGCGGGGAGATCAAGCGCAACGACGGCCGGATCGCCTATCTCTCGCAGCGCCTGGACCTGCTGGACCTGGACCGCACGGTGGCGGAGAACTTCGCCGCGTTCGCCCCCGAGCGGCCCGAGGCGGAGCGGATGAACCTGCTCGCCCGCTTCCTCTTCCGGGGCGCGCGGGCGCACCTGCCCGTCGGAGCGCTCTCCGGCGGCGAGCGGCTGCGCGCCACTCTGGCCTGTGTGCTGTGCGCCGAGCCCGCCCCCACCTGCTGCTGCTCGACGAGCCGACGAACAACCTCGACCTGGTCAGCGCGGGCCAGCTGGAGAGCGCGCTCAACTCCTACCAGGGCGCTTTCATGGTGGTCAGCCATGACGAGCGGTTCCTCGCCGCGATCGGGGTCAACCGCTGGCTGCGACTGGCCGACGGAACGCTCAAGGAGACGGGAGCCCCCGCGGTGTGACCCGTCGGTGCGTGCTGTGGCCCGCGTCCGAGGCCGAGTGCCCGGCGGGCCGACCACCGACCGCATCGGACGGACACCCGTGCCCCAGCCCGCTCTGCTCGCCCATGACGTCGTCCGCTCGCTGGGCGACCGACGCGTTCTCGACGGCGTCTGCCTGACCGCCTCCCCCGGCCACCGCATCGGCCTGATCGGGGAGAACGGCGTCGGCAAGTCCACCCTGCTGCGGGTGCTCGCAGGCGTGGACGAACCCGACGTTGGAAGCGTCACCCGCCCCGGCGACCTCGGCTTCCTCCACCAGGAGATGCCGTTCGATGCCGACTCGCCCCTCGCCGCGGTGCTGGACGAGGCGCTCCGCGAGGCCCGCGAGGACCTCGCGGAGCTCGACCGGCTCGGCGAGGAGCTGGCCCGCGTCCCGGAGGGCCACCCCGGCCACCAAGAACTCCTCGACGCCTACGGCAGGCGGCTGGAGCAGGCCCAGGACCGCGAGTCCTGGGACGCCGACCGCCGCGCCGCCCTGGTGCTGGACGGCCTGGGCCTCGGCGCGGTCGGGCACGACCGCACGCTCGGCTCGCTCTCCGGCGGGCAGCGCGGCCGGCTGGCCCTGGCCGCGCTGCTGGTGCGGCGGCCGTCGGCCCTGCTGCTGGACGAGCCGACCAACCACCTCGACGACGGCGCCGCCGCCTTCCTGGAGGAGCAGGTCCGCGGCCTGCCCGGGACCGTGGTGCTCGCCAGTCACGACCGGGCGTTCCTCGACGCTGTCTGCACCGACCTGATCGACCTCGACCCGGCGGTGGACGGCCCGGTCCGCTACGGCGGCAACTACAGCGCCTACCTGTCCGAGAAGCGCGCCGAGCAGGAGCGCTGGGAGCGGCAGTACGCCGAGGAGCAGGAGGAACTGGCGGGGCTGCGGCACTCAGCGGGGGTGACCGCGCACCTGGTCGCCCCGGACCGGGGGCGGCGCGACAACGAGAAGATGGGCTACGGCCACCGTGCGGGCCGGGTGCAGAACCAGATCTCCCGCCGGGTGCGCAACGCCACCCGGCGGCTGGAGGAACTGGAGCGCACCCAGGTCGCCGAACCGTCCCGGCCGTTGCGGTTCGCCGCCGGGGATCTGGCCGCGCGGGCGGAGGAGGGCTCGCAGCATCTGGTGTCCCTGCGGGACGTACGGGTACCCGGCCGGCTCGCGCTGGACGGCCTGGAGGTGACGACGACCGACCGGCTGCTGGTCACCGGCGGCAACGGGGCGGGCAAGTCGACCCTGCTCGCCGTGCTCGCCGGACGTCTCACGGCCGACGGCGAGGTGCGCAGGCGGCGCCGGCTGACGGTGGGGTTGCTCACCCAGGACACCGTCTTCGAACAGCCCGGGCGCACGGTCCGGGACACCTACGAGCTGTCGCTGGGCCTGCCGCGGGCCGAGAAGGTGCCACTGGACTCGCTCGGCCTGATGCACGAGGCGGACCTGGACAAACCGGTCGGGCGGCTGTCCGTGGGACAGCGTCGGCGTCTCGCGCTGGCCCTCCTGGTGGCGCGTCCGCCACAGCTGCTGCTGCTCGACGAGCCCACCAACCACCTCTCACCGCGCCTGTGCGACGAGCTCGAGGAGGCGCTGGGCACCGGCCCCGGTGCGATCGTGGTCGCCAGCCACGACCGCTGGCTGCGACGGCGGTGGCAAGGCCGTGAGATCCGACTGAAGGCGGGGCGCGGTCCGCGAAAGGAGGCGGAACCGGCCGGTTTCCATGCCTGATCTGCGGGCATCGCACGGGGTATCGTATGGTCGCGAAGGTCACCGTCCGCGACGGTGAGAAACCTTGCGTCCAGCTGGAGTCACCTGTCAAGATGGTGATGTGAATCTTAACCATGTCTTCGTCTGCGGGCACCCGGCCCTCGACTTCGCGGCCACCCTCCGCGCCCGGCGCTCGACCCGGTTCGAGATGTTCGTGACCCCGGAGCGGCTGAATGCCTGGTATCTGGAGTCCGGACTCGTGGACACGATCAGTCCCGGCGAGGACGACGATGTCCGTGAGGCGACAGTGGTACGCGAGGCCATCTACCGGCTCGTCACCGATCGTCGTCTCGGTGAGGAGTTCGACCGCGAGGCGCTTGCCGTGGTCAACGGCGGCGCGCGCGAGACCCCCGTGACGCCGCAGCTCACCGTGAAGGGCCGGCACACCGAGGCGACCCCTGCGCAGGCCCTGGCCACCGTCGCCCGGCAGGCCGTCGAACTGCTCAGCGGCCCGGACATCCCCCTGATGAAGGAGTGCGGCAACCCGGAGTGCACGCGCGTCTACATCGACCGGTCCCGTGGCACGCGGCGACAGTGGTGTGGCATGGAGTCCTGCGGCAACAAGTACAAGGCCGCCGCCTACCGGGCACGCAAGAAGACCGCTTCCTCCGCGCCCGTGGGATGACGCCCTGACCCGGCCGGCAACCGCGGTCCCGGCGGCCGCGGGACTCACCCGACGCGGGGCTCATCGGCGGCGAGAGCCTGGAGGTCTTGCGGAACGTGCCCGGCGCTGCAAAAAGACATGTGTCAGAAGAGGTCCGCCGCTTCCGTGGACGGATGCCCACGGTAGTCGTCCCGGGGTGACGTCCCCATGACACGTTTGAATACTGTGCTCAGGGCACTGTCCGAGCCGTAACCCACCGAATGCGCGATGGAGGCGACGGTTCCCTCGCCCTGACGAAGTCGCTCGGCCGCGAGTTCGATCCGCCGTGCCGTGAGGTACTCGTGCGGCCCCCGGCCGACCGCATTCTTGAACCGGGTGGCGAGCACGGGGCGGGACACCGATCCCGCCCGAGCCAGTTCGGCGACGGTCCACGGGTGCGCCGGGTCCCGGTGCACGCAGGCCGGCGCCGGGGCGACGGCGGGGTCGGCCAGACCCGCGAGCCGGCCGGGACCGGTATCCGGCGGATGCCTCGCGGCCTCGCGGATCGAGATCTCCCGGAGAGAGCACGAGGTGTCTCAGAGATACATGGCGCGGTGGCTGCGGTAGGCGAAGGTGTCGCCCGAGCTGAGGATGGTCACGATGTCCTCGCAGAAGTGCCGGTACTCCGTCTCCTGCTTGGCCGGCAGCGTCACGGAGACGACCGCTGCCGGGGGGACGATACGTCTCAGCAAGGTGAGGAGTCGTGGCGGAGGAGGAAGCACCAGCACTTCCATGACCCGCCGGAAGACGTCGGTGAGGGCCCCATCGCTCTCCTGCTGTTCGGCAGGCTCCTGCCCCGGCATGGCCCGCCGGGCCTGGTGGTGCCCGACGAACAGGTCGAGGCAGGCCGTCAGGTGCCCGAGGTCGACCGCGGTCACCTCGATCGGATACAGGCTTGTCAGCTGGTCGCCGCGCGGGCTGTACAGGACGTATCCGGCCCGCTCGTCCGAAGCGGGGTCGGTGGACCTGCCCGCACTGTGCCACTCGGACCACAGCGGCAGTTTCAGCAGTACCTGCACCCAGCTGTCATAGGCATCCGAGATGATCCGCTCGTCGTCGGACTCCCGGCCCTCGCTGTGGAGCCGGTACAGGTGGCGGAGAAGCGGTTCCTCAAGACTCTGGAACTTCGCGAAGAAGACGGGGTCGTCGGGGATCAGGACGTACAAGGAACTCCTCCTCTCACCAGCGTGACGCCTCGTGAAGGCGAGCCATCGGCCGGACCGCCGCCATGAGGCCCGTCCCTGACGGGGTACGTGCCTCGTCCGGTCGGCACCGCCAGGCAGTACGGCTGTGCACCGCCCGAAGACACGAGGACCGGCCTGATGGTGGAGCAGGCTCCGGCAACGCGTTCGCCCGGCTGTCGCCAGCCCGTCTTGAGGGTGAACGAAGCGGCCTTCCACGAGGTTCACCGGCTGTTCTGCCGACCTCAGCATTCCGGCACACATGTCTCCTGTCAAAGAAACACCCTCGCCGTCAGCCTCCCTACTCGAGACATTCCTGCGCCGATTCCGCCCGCACGTTCCGACGACACCCTGACCGTCGTCCGAAGCATCGCGCACACGCGGGTGTGAGAAGCGCCCCGCCGGCCGCCGGAAACCGTCCCGAAGTGCGGGCTTGCCGACGGTGCCGACACGTCACGGCACCGGCGCAGGCTCCGGTCCTCGTGCTTCTAGGCCGCCTCGGAATGCGCGGCCGTGCGCAGCTTGCGCAGGGCGTTGTGCTGACGGCTCTTGACGGTGCCGGCCGGAACTCCGAGGATGACGGCGGTTTCCTTGATGCTGCGGTCGCAGAGGTATATGTGGACCAGCACGGCGCGGTGTTCGGGAGACAGCCGCCGCAGCAGCGGTCTGGTCACCAAGGCGTTGTGCACCGCCTCGGTGCTGTCGGCGCCCGACACGGGATCGTGGTAGGTGACTCCGATGACCTCCCTTCGGGAGTGGGGCTTGCGCACCCAGTCGATGACCAGGTGCCGGGTAACGGTGAAGAGCCAGCCTCGGACGGACCCCCGAGCAGGCGGTCGATGTTCCGCCAGGCCCGGATGATGGTCTCCTGCACGATGTCCTCGGCAAGTCCGTGGTCACCCAGCATCTTCTCGGCGTACGAGACGAGACCGTCCCGGTGTTCCCTCATGATGGTGGCGAGCAGGTCGGACCGGGACATAGCCGTGAGCGGGGTAGCCATAGTGTTCTGAACCATCCTGGTTCTCTGTCGTGCGACGATCGGAGGCCGGATGTAACCCCTGTATTCGCACTGTAGGCGTCGGCGAGTGCCAGAAAACTGATGCAAGTGTGTCGCTGCGGTGCCGCGCCACCGATCGACAGGCACGTGTGCGCGAATATTTCCCGGGTTGGAGCGATGAACCCATTCTCATCAGGCATTATTCCGGTCCGTGTACTGACGCTCCCTGTTGGCGCGATACAGACAGGGAAAAGCTTATGAGTTACATGTCACGTGTGTCGAACCGTCTCGACTTCTGCCCGAAGATGTGAGAAACCAGAGACATATATTAACTTTTCGGGCAGGTGTATGGAGATTCTGCGGGGATGGGCCGATCAGATGTGATACGTGTGTGAGACCATGTGCTCGACACGTGATACGTGCGGCGCTGCGCGGCACGAGCGTCATGGAGGCTCTGACGACGGCCCGCGCGGAGGTCGCGGCCCGCGCCACCGCGCGCCGCCCAGACGCCTCCGTCGGCCGAACTGCGCGAAGCGGTCATGGGTCCGAGGGATGCCGTGTGCGATGCCGTCGGCGACACCTGACCACCCTCGACGTGCGGCTGCAAAAGAGCACCGAAGCGGCCGGGAGCGGCACAAGGACTGAAGCCGCCTATCATACGTATCAATTCTTCTCACACACATGACACCATGGGATGATACCGCCGGGATCCTGGTGTGAGTGTCACGAGCGCTGTCGGCCATCCCCCGATCGGGCTGGTGAGCCGCAGCGACAGGGGCCTCATGGATACCCGGTCGCGACGAGAGGATCAGATCGACCATGCCGAAGGTTCTGCGGGACAACGACATCGTCCACGTCCAGAGCGATGTCTACTCGGTGTCCGGCAGCAACACCAACTGGGTGATCGTCAAGGACGGCGACAGCTGCACCCTCATCGACACCGGCTACCCCGGCGATCGCGACGCCGTGCTGGCCTCGCTGGAAGCGGTTGGGCTGAACCCGCGTTCCGTGGCCGCGGTCCTGGTCACGCACGCGCACAACGACCATATCGGCGCGGCCGAACACCTGCGCATCGTGTACGGCGTGCCCGTCCTGATGCATCAGGCCGAGGTGGCGCACGCCCGCCGCGACTTCCTGGACCAAGTGTCTGTCGGACAAGTCCTCGCGCAGGGATGGCGGCCCGGTGTGCTCCCCTGGGCCGTACACGCCCTGCGCGCCGGGGGAACCACCCACGTGCCGGTCTCGGAGCCGCAGGCCTTCCCCGTGCAGGGGGCGCTCGACCTGCCCGGCGGCCCCGTTCCCGTGCACACACCGGGGCACACCAACGGCCACTGCGCCTACCACCTGCCGGGGAGCGGCATCCTGGTCACCGGCGACGCCCTGGTGACCGCGCATCCCACGTCGCGGATCAGTGGGCCGCAACTGCTGCCCACCATGTTCCACACCGACCGTTCCCAGACACTCGACTCCCTGGCCCTGATCGAAAACGTGGACGCGGACGTGCTGCTTCCCGGCCATGGACCCGTGCATCATGGTCCGGCCAAGGGGGCCGCTCTGGTGGCCCGCGAGCACGCGGTCAGGTGACGGATCCCGCCCTCACGGCGCGCACCGAGGCGCTCTGCTGCCGCCGCCGGACCGCGGGCCCACTGTGGCCACGGCCGCAACACACAACGGTCCACGAAGGGCCCCCGCGGACGGTTCGACGACACACCTGCCGGGCACTCTCTACAGAGTGAGCCTGATGCAGTCGGCTGCCACGCGCCTTTTCCGGTCGAAGAAATCCCGGCGCCAGCTATATGCGCGAGTACATCGGCGCTTATCGTGAAGAGTGAACATGCCCGGCTTACCACCTGGCGCCGACACTTATCTGCACGGGACCCTCGGCGTGGGTACCATGCGCAAAATCATTCATATCGAGGGAGTGAAACGGTTGTGACCAGCCAGTCAGCCGCTACGTTCCGATCGCGGTTGGTAGAACAAGCCGCGTCGGACCTGGAGGAGAACCACCGTCGACAGCAGGAGCTGACGGAGAGGATCATGGTGTTGAAGCAGGAGGAGGCCCTCCTGACAGACATTCTGAAGCTCGCCGAGCGGTACGAGGGTTTCGCCGATCCGTCACGTCTGCCCGAGCAGTTGCAGGACGAGCCCGTCGTCGGAAAGGCGAAGCGAGCCCCCGCCGATGTCGTTGCGCGACGCTCGGCCGGGACCGCTCGTGGAGCGGGTGACGCAGCGGTCGGCGCGAAGGGGAAGTCGCGCCGACCGCTGCTCGGTGACATGCTGATGGACCTGCTCGGCAAGCACGACGGGCCTCGCCTGGCGAAGGAACTGCGGGACGAGCTTCTGGAGAAGCACCCGGACCGGAACCCGACTCCGCAGGTGGTACGGAACACCCTCGAATCCCTGGTCGCCAAGGGACGCATCCAGCGTCACAAGCAGCAGCGTTCCGTCATGTACACCCTCGTGGAGCAGAACGCGACCGACTGACATGTTCGTGTGTCCCGCGCGCGGTGGTTCCCGAAGGCGGACGCGCGTGTGTGCGCTCCGTGCGACGCTGTCCCGCCGCGGGGCTCCGGGCATGGCCGGGGGTCCTCCTGCAGGACCGCATCCGCCAGTCGTTTCACCTGGTCGACGTCGTCGAGGGCCGGGTTGAGCACGAGTTCGTCGGCACCGAGGTCCTGGAAAGCCCTGACCCTCGCCCGTACGGCCTCCGCTCCCCCACTCACCTCGGCGGCTCTCGCCCGCGCACCGTCCGGTCCGGCCGGCGGGCCGGTGGTGGTCATAGACGTTGGCACGGCCGAGGTCCTCGTCGCCCAGGGCGAAACAGGCAAGGGCGACCAGCTACGGACTGCCGTCGGGCTCGGCCGCCCTCCATGCCGTCCGCGCGCGGACGAAGGCCGGGCCGACGACGGCCTGCGTCGCCAGGGCGGGCCGATGTCCCCCGGCCCGGCCTGGCGGCGCAGGCCGGAACTCTCACGACGGGGCCGGCTGGCGGGAATTATCCCCACGCACGCATAGGTGTCACGTCGCCCGGGTGTTTCCGCCATGAGGTCCCTAACCGCGCCATATGTTGTCGAACGCGCTGCCTTCCACATCCCGGCACAGCCGTACGGCCTCCAGCTCCGTCACCGCGTCCCCGACCGCGGCCAGCACCGCGTTCGCCGCGTCCCCGTCGAGGCTTCGGCAGTCGTCCGACGAGGCGTCCCCGGTCCGCAGGAAGGCCGTCAGAGCGGCGAGAACAGGCTCGCCCGATGCCCGTCGCTCCTCTGCGCGGCGGCGCTCCGGCGAGTCGGCCGGCGCGGTCCGCGTGAACCGTGACCAAAACCCGATACCCCGCGGGGGGACGATGAGTCCGGCCCGTTCCAGATCCTCGGCGTAAGCCGCGGCGAGTCGGGCACCGCGGCGCCACAGCCAGTCCCCGACCGTCTCGTACGGCTCCCGCCGGACGAGCGAGGCGAGCGCCTGGTCCAGCAGGCGGTCGCCCGTCGTCACCCGCAGTCCGGGCACCATGCGGTCGCCGTCCAAGGTCAGCGCCCCGCTCTCCAGCAGGTCGAGGGCCTCGGCCCCCGCCAGCACCAGGGAGAGGTCGCCCTGTTCCACGGGCCGGTCGGGCGGCAGGCCGAGGGTGACGAGCGCGAGATCGCGTGCGGTGGTCACGAGTCCCTCCTGGTCTCCAGCAGGCGCAGCCACACCTCGCTGATCGTGGGGAAGGCGGGGACGGCGTGCCAGAAGCGGTCGACGGGCACCTCTGCGGTGATGGCGACGGTGGCCGAGTACAGCAGTTCACCGACGCCCGGTCCGGCGAAGGTGGCGCCGACAATGACCTGACGGTCACGATCGATGAGAATGCGGGCCTTGCCCCGGTAGTCGGGGCGGTACTGGAGGGCTCCGGCGAGGTGGCCGATCTCGTGGTCGACGACCTCGACGGCGCGACCGGTGAGCTCGGCCTCGCGGACGGTCAGGCCCACGGAGGCGACCTCGGGGTCGGTGAAGACGACGCCTGGCACCGCCTCGGTGTCGGCCGTCCCGCTGTGCGGTGCCCAGCGGCCGGTGTCCAACTGCTCACCACGGGCCCGGGCACCGATCACGGCACCCGCGATGCGGGCCTGGTACTTGCCCTGGTGGGTGAAGAGTGCCCGGCGGTTGACGTCTCCGACGGCGTACAGCCAGTTCCCGGGGACGGCGGTGACCGTC
Organism: Streptomyces sp. Ncost-T10-10d; assembly: GCF_900091955.1. Taxonomy (GTDB): domain Bacteria; phylum Actinomycetota; class Actinomycetes; order Streptomycetales; family Streptomycetaceae; genus Streptomyces. The sequence goes on along the minus strand of NZ_FMDF01000078.1, from coordinate 13,884 downwards.
AGGCTGTCGTCGGTGGCGAGCCAGTCGCCCGGGACCAGTCCCACGGTGTCGAGCCCGATGTCCTCCGACCGCGGGGCGCGGCCGGTGGCGAACAGGATCTCGTCGGCGGTGAGTTCACAGCCGTCCGTCAGGGTGATCCGGACCTCCCCGTCGCGCGGCCGCTCCGCTGCGGCCACCGAGACGTTGAACCGCACATCCGCACCGGCTTCCCGCAGCCGCTCGGTGACCAGCTCCCCCGCAAAGGGCTCCATGCGGGGCAGCAGCCCGTCCTCACGGGCGAGCAGGGTCACCCGGCTGCCCAGTGCCTGCCAGGCGGTGGCCATCTCGACGCCCACCACACCTGCGCCGACAACCACCAGGCGCCCAGGCGGCCGCCGGGCGCTGGTCGCCTCCCGGCCGGTCCAGGGCCTGAGGCTCTCGATCCCGGGCAGCGGGGGCAGAGCCGCGCGACTGCCGGTGCACACGGCGACGGCGTGCTGGGCACGCAGCCGCACGGTGTCGCCGTCCGGGGTCTCCACGGACACCTCGCGCTCCCCCGTCAGGCGTCCGTGGCCGCGCAGAAGGTCGATGCCGGCCGACTTGATCCACTCGACCTGGCCGTCGTCCTTCCAGTCGGCAGACATGCGATCGCGATGCGCGAGGACGGCCTCGATGTCCAACGGTTCCCTGACGGCGGGGTGGAGGCCGGGAACGTGTACGGCGTCGGCGCGGAGCAGCACCGGACGCAGCAACGCCTTACTGGGCTCGCAGGCCCAGTACGAGCACTCGCCGCCGACCAGTTCGCTCTCCACGATGACGGTGCTCAGGCCCGCGGCGGTGGTGCGGTCTGCGACGTTCTCGCCTACCGGCCCTGCGCCGATCACGATGACGTCGTAGGTGCGGATGTTCTCGGTCGACATGTGTCCTCCGGTGGATGGACGGGGCCGGGCGGATGGGTCCGGCTGGATGGGGCCGGGTGGATGTCGTGGCGCCGGGGATGGCGGTCCCGGCGCGGCGGGAGAGGCCAGCCGCGCCGGGACCGGGTCTCAGCGGCCGGGGGCGCGCTGGGTGACCTCCTGGAGGAACCACTCGTTGCCGTCGGGGTCGGCGAAGGCGGCGAAGGTGCCGTAACTGGCACGTTCGGGGTGCGGACCGGGAACCCGGTGGGAGTCGCCGGCGTGGTGAAAGGCGCCGGTCTCGTCGCGGAACGGGCCGGAGACCTCCACACCGCGGGATTCCAGTTCCTTCTGGGCCTCGACGATGTCGGTGACGGTCAGCTGAAGGCCGTGGAGGGTGCCCGCCTCCTGCTGGGTGAGGCCGTTGCCGAAGATGATCGAGCACTCGGAGCCGGGCGGGGTGACCTGCACGATCCGATACCCGTCGTCGATCGGGAAGTCGGCGTCGAGGCGCCAGCCGAGCTGTTCCGCGTAGAAGCCCTTGGCACGGTCCACATCGGACACCGGCAGAACGACGACTTCGAGTTTCATGTCCACTGCTGTTATCCCGCTTTCGATGGTTCTGACATTCGGACAGATGTGAGGTCGGTGGGCGGTGCCATCGAGGACTCACATGCCGTGCGTGGGACTCGCCATGAGCGTCGGGACCACACCCGCCGACGGCACTCACGTCCACGCCGGTGGGCACCGTGCTCTCACTGTCGGCCGCGAGCGGCGTATGCCGCATCAGTCACCTGACGGTGTGTTCCGGCCGGCCCTCGGCCGAGGGCCCTTAAGCCATGCGGCCCTCGAGGGGCCCGTCGGCCCGGTTCGCCGGCGGTGACCAATTCGTTACCGATGCCACCGGCACCTGGCAGTCCTCGGATACGTGTGAAAGGTGGGTGCTCCGCCTTCCATCAGACGCGCCCGCACGGCAACCCATGGCGTCGACCAGTCGACCGGATGTGGCATGCGGTTGCCGACGCGCTTCGGGCGGAGGCCATCGACCGATCACGGAAGGACAGATCTTGAGAAGATTCCTCCCCACCTCCCGCGCGGGACGCGCGCTCACTATGGGTGCCGCGCTGCTCTCCGCGGGGGCTGCCCTCGCCCCGGCCGGAACGGCCGCGGCGAGCACGGCCACGGAGAGCCGGCACAAGGTGGACTACGTCGCTCTCGGCGACTCGTACGCCTCCGCGCCGCTCGTACCCACCCAGGTCGATACGGCCTGCCTGCGCTCGGACCAGAACTACGCCTCGCTGGTGGCGCGGTCGAAGTCCGCGACGCTGACGGACGTCACCTGCTCCGGGCCACCACCGCCGACATGACGGCCCCGCAGGCCGACGGTGTACCGGCGCAGCTCGACGCCCTCGACCGGGGAACCGATCTGGTCACCGTCACCATCGGGGGCAACGACATCGGCTTCTCGACGGTGCTGGGCACCTGCGTCCAGCTCATGTCCGGCAACCCGGGGGGCACCCCGTGCCAGACCCACTACACGGGTACCGGAACGGACCGGATCACGGACGCGATCGCCGAGACCGGGCCGAAGGTCGCGCAGGTGCTGCGTGGCATCCACCGCCGCGCGCCGCACGCCCGTGTCGTGGTGGTCGGCTACCCCGATCTCTTCCCCGACGACGGAGTGGGCTGCACCAGCAGGAGCGTGCCGCTGGCCGCGGGCGACTTCGCCTGGCTCCGCGACAAGGAGAAGGAGCTCAACGCCATGCTGGCCCGCCAGGCGCGGCACAGCGGGGCGCGGTACGTGAACACGTACACGGCGACCGTCGGACACGACCTCTGCAAGCCGACCGGCGAGCGGTGGATCGAGACCTTCGCCCCCGAGACACCGGCGGCGCCTGTGCACCCCAACGCCGCAGGTGAGAGGGCGATGGCCACCGCCGTCGAAGGCACTCTCGCACATCACGGCCGGCACCACTGACGTTCGCGTCGTAGTGCGGTCGCCCGACCGGACGGCGGCTTGGGCGCTCTGCCCGCCCGTCCATCCAGGGCACTGCCGACCGCAGGTTCCAGGGTCGGCCCGGCGCGATCCCGTGCCGGGCCGACCCCTGCCCGTGGCCCCACGCGATGCTGTGCGTCACAGGAAACTGGACGGGGGTGGGCCGTATCCCAAAAGAGTCACGCTCTGCGCCCAGGTCCACACCTGTGTGTCGGTGGGCCAGGCAGACTCATCGGAGCCTGCCGCGCTCCGGGACGGCCGCTGCTCGCCGGGGACGGTGGTGGCACCGCCGGGAGCGGGCCGAGGGAGCCTGGCGCGCCCTACGTGTGTGTGAGTCGTGGGAGCCATGTCCCGTCCTCGCTCTTCGGTAGCCGGTGTGGGTGTGTGGGAGAAGGGAGCGGGTCCCGCGCCTGGGGGACGGGGGCACGGGACCCGCGGTCAGAAGGAGGAACGTGTCAGGCGGCGGCGCTGGCGTTGATGGTGACGGGCACGTTGTCGCGCGTGGCCTTGGAGTACGGGCAGATCTGATGGGCGGCGTGCGCGAGCTCCTCGGCAGTGGCCTGGTCCACGCCGCCGAGAACGGGGGTGAGGACCGCGGAGAGGGAGAACTCGTCGTCGTCGCCGTGGGTGAGAGTGATCTCGGCCGTGATGGTGGTGCTGGTCAGCCGGACCTTGCGCAGGGTGGCGGCGCGACGCAGGGCGCCGAGGAAGCAGGCGGCCCAGCCGGCGGCCAGGAGCTGCTCGGGGTTGGTCGCTGTGCCGGCTCCGCCGAGTTCCTTGGGGAGAGCGAGGCTGGTCTCCAGCAGGCCGTCGGAGGAGCGGACGTGACCACCGTTCCGGCCCTCTCCGTCGACGTCGACAACGGCGGTGTAGGTGACTGCCATGACTGGTGCTCCCCATCTGGGTCGAAAGGTTTTGGGTCATCCTCTGACCAGGACATTTTCTGGTCACTGGTTGAGGAGGTGACGCAATCATGGCAGCCTCCACGTCACCTGTCAAGACGGTGACTGATGTCTTCTTGTGGCTGCCTCCGACACGTGTCGCACGCGCCTCCCTGCTGCCCTTGCAACATGTCCCAGTCGTGCCACCGGCAGCGAGTGACATGTACCGCACGGCCGTCGGATCCTGTCGCGGCTACGAACTGCACGCAGCGCGCCGGGAGGGGCGGTCCCCGCGGTACGAGGGCTCGGGTGGAGATGTCGTACGACGGCTGCCGCACCTGGCGTGCGGCAGCCGTGCGCGACCGGAGCCACGGCACGTTCCGGGCCACGGTGGACCGCCGTGCTCCCGTTCCCCGTCCCACGTGGATTCCGGCCCGACTGCGGCCCGGGTCGCCTGGGCTACCACCCGTGCAGCGTCTTCGACGACAATCGAACCGCGTGGAACCAGTGCCTGAGCGGGCAGTATCAAGAAAAATGTGACGAGATATAACGACCCTGCCGGCAGCGGCGATCAGTACTACTGCTCGCCGACGGCGGTGACGAGGTGAACCTGTGATGGGAACTACATGTGCCCCTTCCACACCTCGGTCGTGCGATCGGTACCCCCAGGGATACCGGTCCGGTTCACGTAGCGACACAGTAAGGGCATGCACACCCTCTCAGGTGCCAACGGGCAAGCGGTCGCACGGACAGCTCGCCCGCTGCCTTGAGGTGGTCCGGAGTACATTCCTCAACTGCCCCTACCAGCGAGGGAGCATTCTGGATGCTGGAAGACGCGGGATCCCGCAGGAGCAGAAGGCTGTGACCGCCTGCCCGTCACGGCGGGTGGAGCGACGGCCGGGGACATCGCCCGGCGCACCGGTGTCAATCGGGCCGACGGCACACGTGTTCTCCGACGACACACCTCGGGTGTGTCGTCGGTGCCCCCGGACCTGACACCGCTCCCCCGTATCAAGCACACCGCCGCCGTGTTGATCGCCGCAAGGAAGGCTTCATGGATCCGCGCGCAGGGCATTCTCGGACGCCGTGCGTCGCCCAGCGCGGCCGTGAACGCCTTCGGAGAACGCTCTGAGCGCAAAAACGTCACTGTTGCCGTCGGACCCGTTCTCGGGAGAATCGCTCTGAGCGAAGAATCGAACAGTTCGAACTGATCAGGGATTTGGGTGAAATAGCCCCTTTGGTTCGGCAGTTGTTCAGCCGACCTCCCGGTGCTTGACTCCCCCTCCCCCACCGTCCCGCACCACAGAAGGTCAGCTACGGCATCCCGGCAGGGGCCGTCCCCGGCGCGCGTGCGCCTCGCACCCCGGGCTGAGGGACAACAGGCGGAGACCACGCCGAGCGCAGGCGAAGATCACGGCAAGAAACGCCTGTGGCCGGCACAAGCATCACTTCGCACCGGCCACAGGCGTAGTCATTCAGTGAGCGCTGGTTCGAGTCCCGCCACGCTCGCTCTGATGCTTGTTGAGGATGCTGAGCATCCTGTCGAACTCGGTAGCGCTCATTTCCTGAATGAGATGCATGGCGATGAACGCGCCGTCGTCGTACGGCAGCTGCCGAGTGGTCCTCGATTCGGGCTTGCCCTGATCGGTGTGTGCAACATCTGGCACCTCTCCCCCGGCGGCTCGGGGATCGGGCACTGTCTCAGCCCGCTCGGCCACAGCGGCCTGCGCAGGCTCGTCGAGAGCCGTGCCTGCGCCTGTCCTTGTCAGGGACTTCGCTTCATCGCCGCGGGACGAACTGCCTCGCGCCTCGCGCTGGGGCGCGCGGGTCGGCGGAACGGTCGCAGCCGGTTGAGTGACCGCGTCGCCCTCTGGACCCTGGTCTTCGACGATCGAGGAGGGGGCTGATAGGGGTGCGTCTTCCGGCGCGGGCCTCTCAGAGGGTACGACCGGTGGAGGTGTCCGTCGCTCGGCCTCCTTGCGTGCTCGTTCCTCTTTGAGTTCCTGGAGCACGGCCTGCTGGCGCTCCTGCGGTGCCTTGGCGACCGAGCGCAGAAGTTCGACAGGCTCTTGCCCGACGACTGCCTGAAGTTCGGGAGTCAGGTTGAGCAGAGCGATTCGCTGGGACACCCAGCCCTGTGACTTGCTCAGCCGCTTGGCCAGCTTGACCTGCGAGCCATGAAGGGCGAGCAGGCGTTGCAGAGCATGTGCCTCATCCAGGGGGTCGAGGTCGTTGCGATGGATGTTGGCAACCAGCGCGGACTCAAGGATGGCGTCGCCGTCACTCCCCTGCTCGTCGTCGACCATGACGTTGAGGTGAGTGAGGCCTGCCTCACGAGCGGCCGCCAGTCGACTGCTGCCGTCCACGACGACATGGGTGGTGTCGGGCTCGAGATCGCCGGAGCGCGACGGGTTGGCCTTGACGTAGGCGTCACGGTTCATGACCGTGACAGCCTGCTTCTGGCCATGTTCCTTGAGGCTGCCGACGAGGTCGGTGAGGTCGCCCAGGTTGGTGCGTGGGTTCTCCGGGTTGGGACTGATCCGCACGACCGGGAGTCGGGTCGGAGGAGCTACCCCTGCGGTCGGAACACCGGTAGCGACTCCGATGGCGGTACGACGGGCGCTGACAGGTCGGGCACTCCCCCCGAAGCGTCCGTTCCCCAACTGGTCGGCCTTACTCATGAGATCTCCTGAGCCAGTGCGCGCATGGCAACGGCCTGCTGTGAAGAAGGCGCGTAACTCAGCAGAGGCTGCTTCATACGGACGGCCTCCTTCTGTTCCTTGAGATCGTTGATGAGACCGACGACCTTGGGATCCTTTATGTCAATCCATCCCTGCAGGGACGAGGTGGCGATGTATCCCCGTCGGCTGTCGTAGAGGTTGACGACAATGCCCAGGTAGTCGATGTCGAGGGCGAGGTCGTTACGGAGATCCTCGATCTGGTTCGTCAGCAAGTCGTAGGCGTCGGCGGAGCTGTCTTCGGCCTGAACAACGATGAGGGCTCCGGACTGGCCTGGCCTTTCACCGTCGCGCCGACGCCCGTAGTAGGCGGCGGCATCCATGCTGAGGCCGAGGCTGGGCGGGCAGTCGACGATGATGACGTCGTAATCGGCTTCAAGTGGCATCAAGGCCCGCTCCAGGGCGGCCTCACGAGCGCGCACCGCGGACAGACGGACGTCCAGGAGGAAGGCGTCATGGCAGGCGGGCAGCAGATGCAGCCGCCCTCCGAAGTGCTCCTCGTCCACGGAGACGATCAGGTCTTGCAGCTCGCCCTTCGGGTCGCCGGCCATGTGGTTGGTGAGGCTGTCACCGTTCATCGTCAGGGGTGCCGCACCCAGTTGGTTGGTGAGGTGGCACTGCGGGTCGAAGTCGACCAACAGGACGCGGAGTCCGGGGCCGGGCAACTTCTCGACGTCGAGCGGGTCGTTGCCTTTCTCGGGGGCGTCGCCCTGCGAGTCGCCGGCACGAAGGGCGGTGGCCAGAGCTTTGGCGACCCGCACGGGGAACAGACGGTTGCGGTCCTCCGACAGTGCCTCCCCCACTCCGGCGGTGATCGCGGTCTTGCCCACCCCACCCTTCTGGTTGCAAACGACGATGCGGCGGGTGATCTCAGGACGATGGACATCAGGCGTCGGGTGGGTGTCGAGCCAGAGCTGGACGGACTGGGCAAGTCCTTGGATCAGGGAGACACGTCGGTCCTCCGCGATCCTTCGGAACTCCTCCCACTGCCCCGGCGGCAGGAAGGTGGAGAAAGACTCGGCCCCAGCAGTGTCGACCGAAGCAGTCGCTGAGGCGAGATCGCACCAAGCGGCGAGGCCCTGCTCCACGGCGGTCTGGATCTCGATGCCCAACTGGGCAGTTCTGACCTTGAGGTTCTGCCGGAGCCATCCCGGCAGTTTGGAGACGACCTTGACTCTGTCGTTCGAGGTGGCTGACATACTCATGGCACTACCTTACTAACGTTCTAGATCGTCAGTTGCACCGACACGTTAGTTAGTTCAACTACGTCTCTGGAAGGGGTTGCGAGCTGTTGCCTGTTTGCTGCACTGAAGTGGGTGGTGAGCGGGAGTGGGTCCTGTCGGTGGGTTCGCGGGGTGGGAACAGAGGTTCCGGAGCCGAATGGGTGACCTTGACGGCTGCTGCTCGTCGGGCTGGGTGGGAGGGGGTGTTGTGGTGGGTGGTTTGCGGGAGTTGGCGGCACCGTTCATGGTGCCGGGGCCTTGCGGGGTGGCGGTCCGGGACCGTCTGAAGCACCTCACGCCCCAGGACGAGAATGTGCTCCGCTTGGTCGGTGAGCATCAGGGTCGGCTGGCTTCGCGTGATCTCAGGGCCCGCTGTGCGGATGCTCTGGAGCACGGCGCGGACACCTGGGCGTCGTGCAAGCGGGACCTGACGGTGTTGTCGTCGTCGCGGATCGCGGGTGCGATCACCAAGGCCACGCACGATCAGTGGGCGCTGGCCCGGCGTTGCCAGGCCGCGCACATCCAGACGCTGGAATCCGGGATCAGGACGCTGCGGCACCGCCTGTCCCTCCCGATCGGGGAACCCGGGACGAAGCGGGCCGCGGGCGGCTACCGCTCCAAGGGCGAGTGGTTCCGCAAGTCCCGCCGCCTCGCCGCGCTGGAAGCCCGGCACGATGCCGCGGTCCGTGACCGGCAGCCTGGACAGGTGCGGGTCGTACGGGGCAGCAAGCGTCTCCTCAACACCCGCCACCACCTCGCCGACGCCCACCTCACCGAAGGCCAGTGGCGGGAGCGCTGGGAGGCGGAGCGCTGGTTCATCGCCGCCGACGGTGAGTCGGGGAAGCGGTTCGGGAACGAGACGATCCGCGTCACCCGGGACGGTGAAGTGTCCATCAGGCTGCCCGCCCCGCTCGCCCACCTGCCCAACGCCCGGCACGGCCGGTACACCCTCACCTCCACCGTGGCGTTCGCGCACCGAGGTCAGGAGTGGGCCGACCGCATCGCCGCGAACCGGGCCGTCGCCTACCGCATCCACCTCGACACCGACCGCGGCCGCTGGTACCTCACCGCGTCCTGGCAGCGCCCCACCGTCCAGACCATCCCGCTGGAGACGGCCCGCGCCCGGGGCGTGGTCGGCGTCGACACCAACGCCGACCACTTCGCCGCCTACCACCTCGACCCACACGGCAACCCCATCGGCGACCCGCACCGCTTCGGCTACGACCTGTCCGGCACCGCCGCCCACCGCGACGCACAGATCCGCCACGCGCTGACCCGCCTGATCCGCTGGGCCAAGCAGACCGGTGCCACCGCGATCGCCATCGAGGACCTCGACTTCACCACCGAGAAGACCCGCGAGAAACACGGCCGCCGGAAACGGTTCAGGCAGCTGATCTCCGGCATCCCGACCGGCAGACTCAAGGCCCGGCTGGTCTCCATGGCCGCCGAACAGGGCCTGAGCATTGTCGCGATCGACCCCGCCTACACCTCCCTGTGGGGTGCCCAGCACTGGCAGAAACCACTGGCCACCCCGCACCGCACCATGTCCCGTCACGATGCCGCCGGCATCGCGATCGGACGACGCGCCCTCGGACACCCCATCCGGCGTCGGACGGCACCGCCCCCACACGACCGGAGCGATCGTGCGGGGCATCGGACCGCCCAGGCCCCACCAGGCACCCGAGGACGTGACGGAATCCGCCCACCCGCAACGGACCGGCTCCCCGGAGGGCCGTCACCGAACGGGAAGCGAAAGCGGGGACCGAGTGCATCCAACACCGTTCGGGATGCGCCCAGAACGCAGCAGTGGGTCCAGGACTCACTCATGCACACTGGTTAGGAACGGTTCTCATGAACCTATTACGGCGTAATAGGTCTGCCGAGTTCACTGGGCTCTCCTCCCGCGATGTCAGGTGCCCCGCGGCTCGCATCAGGCGCCCATGGACACAGCAAGCAAGCGCTGAACCTATTACGGCGTAATAGGTGGGGAGTCTGGCAGTCGGCGGCAGGGGACCGATGCGGCAGCTCTGACGGATTTCCGGTTGGGCGACTGGTCCCACGTGGAAGCCGTGGCCGACAGGGCTGACCGGACAGCGAGGTCATTCATAACTCATCGTCCATTGCTGCTGCAGTTCCACGGCAGCGGCCAAGACCAGCTCTTGCGACCCTGGAGTGTCTCCCGCCTGAACGTCGTGTTGAAGGACTCGACAAGGGCGTTGTCCGCGCTGGAGCCGATCGCGCTCAAGGACTGCCGGACGCCGGCTCTCCGACTCTCCGGCAGGCGTCGGCGAGCCCGGGCTCGTGTACTGGGCGCCGTGGTCGGTGTGCATGACCGCTCCGGTGAGGCTGCCGCGGCATTGCTCGGCGGCGGCCAGGGCATCGGTGACGAGCTCGGTGCGCATGTGTTCCGCGAGAGCCCAGCCGGCCAGGCGGCGCGAAGCGAGGTCGATGACGGTAGCCAGATAAAGGAACTTCCCGCCATCGACTGGGAGATAGGTGATGTCACCCACGTACTTCGTGTTCGGTTCGGGCGCCGTGAAGTCTCGGCCGACCAGGTCCGGGGCCTTTGTCGCGACCGGGTCCGCAACAGTGGTGCGATGCCTGCGACGCAGCCGCACGCCTGCCGGATTGATGCTCCGCATCACGCGCGCAATCCGCTTGTGGTTGACGCGCTCGCCCTCCTCCCGGTGCTCGGCGGTGATCCTGGGGACGCCGTAGGTGTCGGCGTACACAGGCACCGTAGCCCTGGCCGACGCCGGATACGTGAAAGCCGGTCTGTGCTCATCCGGGCAGGTGGACGCGCCGAGAAACGGTGCCTCACCACCCGCGCTGGGCCTCCCCCAGCACGGTGCTGCCGAGATACTCGGCGAGGCCCTTGGCTCGTGGAAGATCGCCCCACTTGCCGACGTGAACGAACAAGGTGTGGTGATCGGTTCGCTGCAACCAGTTCACGTCGTCGCAGTTGAAGAGGACTTCCACGCCGTCGTACTTCGAGACGCCGTACGAATCCGTCTCCGGATCGTCGGGCCACCTGCCGCGCAAGCCGACCGAGGCGATGCCCCGGCCCACCGCTTCCACGAACGCGCGCTCCACGGTGCCCGGTGCGACGTAGTGCAGGACGGACAGAGGAAGTTCCGCCTCCAGGGCGGAGTGCTCCACGGTGCCGATGTCCAAGACGAAGTCCAGGAAGTCACCCGTCGCCGGATCCATCCGGGCACCCGCGTAGTCGAATCCTGCACCGGGCAGCGCCGCGGCCATCCGCTGCGCGTCCTCGACGGTCAGTAGTTCAGCCATCAGGATCACCTCGTCGTCCCGCTCCTCCAGCAGAGCGTTCAGGCGAAGTGCCTGCGTCCAGGCCTCTTCGGCGCTGGTGGTACGGAAGACCGGATACGCCCGCGAGTTGCCCATGCACGCCACCCTCGCACCCTGCCCCCAGCCCCTGCCTCCAACCGCACGGAGCTCCGCGGCTCGCTCCAGCGCAAGCCGCCCGCCTGAGCAGTCTCGCCGGTGAGCTCGACGGCCTCGACCGCCTCGCTCTGTTGTAAGCGGCGCTCGGCGCACCCACAGCAAGTGCGGGCCAACTCGATCCACTGGACTCCCGCCTGCCGGACATCGTCCACCGCACGCGCCGGGTGAAAGTCTGTCTGCTCACGCAGGCACTCCCACAGCTGTATGCGCTTCGAGGCTGCGGCACACCGAACCTCGGGGGATTGCTCCCGCAGCACCTGGACGTGTCTCTCGGCCTGCAGCAACGCACCGAAGAGTTCTCATCGGCCGGCATGGGCTCCACGTTCGGGTCTTCCGCATCCTCACGCAGCTTGCGCAGTTCGCCGACGACATACGGAGCATTGAGGGCACCGACGGGCACAGGCGCTTTGAGCAGCGGCTCTGCGGGGGCGGCTCGCACTCCGCGCGCCTCGTCATGCTGACATCCTGCTCCCCCTCAGCCATGTTCCACAGAATGTGACTCGCTCCCGCGTGGCCAGAGGGGCTGTGGTCATAGGCGCGGACCTATTACGGCGTAATAGGTCCGCGGTCTGGTCTGGCTCTTGAGCCCCTTCGCAGCCCTCAGGGAGAACTCACGCAAGGAGGCACCGCTCAGGTTGGCCCCGCGTAGATCGCACAGCTTGAAGCGGAAGCCGTTCAGGGTGGCTTGACACAGATCAGCCCCGCGAAAAGAGCACCGCGTGAACCACAGCTGTTCGGGCCGAGCTGAACATCCGACTGCTGCGGCCCGCAAGGGCGAAGCCAGGCGGACCGGATCACAGCTGTTCAAGCCTGCGGCAGGTCATCGAGTCGATCGACGAGACCTTCAGGGCGGACTCGACTCGAACGCCACCGCGGCCGCACACGCGCAGGCGTAGCCGTCCGCGTCCTGCAGCGCATCCTCGCACTCACCGCCGCCATCTGGCGCAACGACCACACTGGCCAGCCGGTCATACGGGCACTGACCACATACGATCACTGAACCCCTTGGAATCAATCACCATCCCTCTTTGTCGCCCTGCGATGGCGACTCCGGGCACCGGCTCCTGAGGCATCGGGAGTCTCCTCCCTGTCACAGCCTGCCGATGGGACGGGGTCGCCGACCTCTACCTCGGTTGCCCTCGTGCAGAGAATCGTGATGCGGACTCTGCCTCGACGAGGAGGCGGGCAACTGGCGGGACATGCTCGACACGGCAGTTGGATGTCCAACTTGGTAGGTCGCGGCTGGTCCCTCTGGCCGCCGGCGACAACTCGGACGCGTTTGGGCCTGTTGCCTGCGCACTCAACGGGTGCTGCACTTCCTGTACCTCGCTCCGTCGAAGACAGGAGCCAATCTCCACGTAAGGGCCGCCGGGGAATGGCGCGCCACCGCAGGTGATCGTGTCACGGCCGGTTTGCTGCATGCTTTGTATATGCCAAGGCTGTCGGGCTGGTTGGGAACCTGCCGGATCAGAAGTCAAGCAGCGCGGATCTTCCGCAGCAGGCCACGCACTGGGGCAGTCGGCCCTCTCTGCCCAAGACTTGGACATCCGTTGGCGTGCCAAGGCTGCTTCACCGGAGCAGCAGCCGATCCGCCGACCTATTACGGCGTAATAGGTCGGCGGATCGGCTGAGGCTGAACCATCCGCTGAAAGTGCTGCTCCGCCAGATCGAGAGGGGCCAGGCTGCATCTGTCGGGGAGTCCCTTATGTCTTTGGTCAAGGGAAACAGGGCTGCGTTGAAGCTGGGGGCCGGGGAGCATGGCGGTGTGGCTGATCTGCTGTGGGATGACGTGAAGTGCTTCTTCGATCCCGACCTGATGGGATCGCTGCTGGACGTACGTGCTCCTGGTGCCTCGGGGGAGGACTGGCACAGGGCGGACATGTTGCCTGAGGTTGTCGGACGCGATCAGTTTGCTTCCTTGATCATCAGGATCCACTACAACGATGAGGCTGCATGGCAGGCGGTGACGGCAGACCTACGTCAGCCGGGGGAGACGGGGCTTGCTCTGCTGCGTGCTGCGGAGCGCCGGGTTGCCAGGGCGTCGATGTTCGGGTTGGCATCGAGGTCGAAGGCCCGCAGGGACGTCTGGTCGCGGGCGGCGGCTTCGGCCAGTTCGGAGAACTGGGCGCGGATTGTGGGCAGCCAGAGCATGCGACATGCCTGGTCGACGGCGGCGTCGGAGGCTTGTTCGGTAAGGCCGCGGTGTCGTTCGAGTGTCACGGAATTCCTCCCTGAGTAGGAGGGTGGTCGGCCAGCTGCTGGGATCTCGGCAGCTGGTCGTAGGCCGCGACCGAGGCCGGCGACCGGCTTGCGGACCGGGGCTTCCAGGTAGTGGTCCAGTTCCAGACGCGATTGACCTTTTGCGATAAGCCGTTCGTGACGGGCGACTTCCTGCCGGCCGTCGTAGACCACGAGCTCGGTGGCGTGCAGTATGGCCCGCACCGTTCGACCGACCAACCTCACTGGCACCGAGTAGCGGTTGGTGCGGGCACTGATCTGACTGAAGTGGTCGACCCGCAGGCTGAACAGCCGCCCTGTCTCGAAGGGTTCGTTGGGTAAGTAACGGCTGCAGCAGCGGCCGTTCGACGGCGAAGTACTCGCTTACCGGCCGCGGTCGGGTGCCGACCCGGCGCTGTTCGTCCTCTGCGTCCCACTGCTCGATCACCGCGTTCAGCTGGGCGGGGGAGGCGACTTGCGGGACGG
>NZ_FMDF01000080.1 GCF_900091955.1 Streptomyces sp. Ncost-T10-10d | reverse complement strand
GAGCCGGGTCCTCCAGTGACCACTGCAGCAGGTCCAGGTAGCAGGAGCGGACGGCCAGCAGCACGTTGTGGCTGTTGCGGCGAGGGCGGCCGTCGGGCAGGAGACGGACCCGTTGTTTCCACTCCTGGGCAACGCCGTCAGGCAGGTGGAGGGAGGAGATCCCGGGATGGTGTCGTTCCAGGTCGGCCCAGAACAACCCGGCGAGCATGTGGGCCTGGTTGACCGAGGAGCCGTAGTCGAGGACCGTCGCCCGCTCGGCGACATAGTGCACCAGAACGTCGTGAATCTCGCGGTGGGCGATCTGGTCACGATCGACCAGCTCAGCGGGAGTGAGCTGGCCCGGTGCGCGAGCTTGTCGCAGGGTTGGCGGTGCGTCCTTCAGGCCCCCGACTGCGTGCAGAATCTCGTAGGCGAACGGGAGGGACGCGACCGTGCGTCCAACGCCTTGCGTACCGTCCGCCACGTCACGCCGTGCCTGCGCTCAAGCTCCCGTATCGACATGCCGTCGCGATGGTCACGCCGGATACAGCTCGACCTTCGACATCTGCGGCATGACCAGCACCTTTCACCAAGAGCATCCCGATGCTGCCCTGGCAAGAGCCCCCGTGCCTCCCAAACTCATCAACATCACCCAACCGTGGTTCTGGGCGCCTCCCAAACCCATCGATAAGTGACGTCACCACTGCTCGATAAAGCCACACGCGGTGAGTTCGATCGACAACGCCAGGGTCCCCCCGGAGGAGGATGTGGCCGACCGGCCGGACCGGGCGTCCTGCGTCTTCACGCAGCACGGTCAGGTGAACGGCAATGGAGGCAGGCGTCGAAGCGGCCCAAAGCGCACCCGCGAACAGTAGTCCGTCCATGGCGAGTTGCCGCCAGTCGCGGAACCCGACGTGCAGCATTCGGGCCATCGTGGGCAGACCGGCTGCGGGCAGCAACCCCAGTGCTGTGCCGGCCGCCACCCACCACCATCGTCTCCCGTGGCCTGCGAGCCGCCCGAACCAATGACCCAGGGCCACAGTCGGCAGGATGTATGCGGCGGTCAGCAGCACACTCACGCCCCACAGCACCGGCAGCCCGACCGCCAGCGTGACGGGGAACAACACAACTGCCGCCGGGAGACTGCCGAACCGCCCGGTCCACGCCAGCGCCAACGCGGCAATGACCACACACAGCACAGCCATCGATACCGATGACGGCGCAGACCCCGACCCGTTGGCCGCACGCCTGCCCAACAGTTGTGCCATCTCAACCCCCGACCCACCCCTGTCGCGCAGAACTTCCACTCGCCCCGGGACACTTCGCCGCCACTCCACGCACACTACTGAACACGTTCAATAATTGATCAAACGCGTAAGCCGTCCACCGACACGACTTGTGCATCAGCACAGTGCTCGTCACATCTCCTTGGCGTTCCGAAGGCTTCGCAGCCCGTGTACGTGTAGACCCAGCACACCTCAGAAAGCCATCGCTGCACCCGCAACGTACGGCCGGGGCATCCCGCCCGGGCTCACCATGGCGGTTGAAAGCCCAGTGAGCAGCCAGCCGGCTCAAGCTGGTGGATACGAGTGCGGTACACAGCGTGTGACCCGCCCGTCCTCGGACGGGCGGGTCAGCTCCGAAGCCGGTTCCCTGCTCCGGCGGGAAGGCCACGCTGAAAGCCTGCGGGATCGGTGTGGCGAGGCGTGGAGTAGCGCTGGGCACCTCCCGGGCCGAGCGTGGTGACCCATACGACACCCTCCGACCGTCAGGAACCGGCGGCGCGGAAGGCAGTAGCACGGACAGTGCTGCCGCAGAGCGCGAAGTCGCCACCGTCATCCGGCGCCAACTGCTGCCTCCCACCCGCGACGCCCACCACGATCGAAGGCGCGACGGAAGGCGCGGCGCCGGAGGCGCAATACCCGCCCGCCTCACCAAGAACCGGCGTAAAGGAGAGTTGTGCAGAGGCCCGGCCGCCGACCGCCAGTTGCACTGGCCCCAGCTTGCCCTGCCGGACGACATTGAGGGGTTTGTTCCTGTCCGGCGAGCCCTGACCTGCTAGAGCCACGGTGGGAAAGCCACTCAACACGCACGGATTCGGACCCTGGTTGATGACGCTGATCCGAACCTGGCTGGGCTCCATCCGCTGCGCGCTGTTGGCGACGAGTTGGGTATTCGTGCATGCGGCAACCGAAACCCGTCCAAGGGCGGCCCCATCTGCCGATGCCCCGGAACCGGTACCTGCCAGCAGGCTTCCAGCCAGGGCACTCGCCGTGAGCAACACGGACGAGGCCTTGGTCACTCTGCTTCCCGATGTGTATTTCATGGGCTGTCCTCCCGCGGTTCACAAGACGCCTCAAAGCCCCGGCCGCCAAGTGCTCTCCGGCTGGTTCGACAACCGGGCTCAACGGAGCGCTGGACCGGAGTCGTCACGAGGCTGAATGACACCGCCGCACTCGATGCCGGCTTCCGCCCCCTCCCAGCGTCGCACCAACCCCCGCCATCGGCCCGCGTAGGGCTCTGACCTGGTCGTGACCTCGGACGGTGCACAGCCGGCCACGCGAGAAAAGAGAGTCGTAACCGTGCGCCACCCCCGGAGCACAGGACCGGTCTGGGAGTCCTGCTCGCTGACGGGCCAGGCGCACCGACTCGATGTAGATTCCGATGTGGCACCAGTGGGCGGAGCGGCCCCCCAATCATGCGATCCGTCTCAGTCCACCACAGAGCTACGGGCCACGAGGCCGGCACTGCCTTCGCCCTGGGTATGTGATCGCCCAAACGCGCAGCGCCAACGCCCGACGACCTGTGGGTTGCAATGGTCCGGCAGATGCGAGGCCTCACTCACGACACTACGAGCAGGGCCGACAGCGCAGTTCCCGGGACGGTCCCGGCCCCTGCAAGCGAGGAGCCGTACTACGCACCCGTGGGAACCGGGGGTGCAGCCGCACCAGCAGGCACTGTGTGCCGCGCCGGCCGAGCCGAAAGAACTGCCCGGTTTCATCACGGTCGCCGGACAGCACCGAACCTTCCTTTCACCTCGGGACTTCGAACACTCGCACACCGGAGTGTACGCAGGAGCGTCTCTCGATCCGATGCACCCAAGCCGTCCGCGTACTCGCTCAAGCGCAGAGGCACGTGCAAGGTCATGTACAGAGAGTGCACTGGAGTATTGATACCGGAAGTCAGGCCGCTGCCCGCTGCGGCCGGCTCGGGAGCCACGTGAGGTGGGCCGAAACACCTGCCGACACCGTCCTGATGGGTGTCCGCCTCTGCAACCCGTCGGCCGAGCACTGCCTGTCCCTCGACCCGGTCCGCGGCGGAGGCCTCAACGCCTACAAGGGCACCTACGGAGGTCCCGTCAACCGGCGTCCGCTACCGGACCCGCCACAGGCTGCGCACGGAGACGCGAGGGATATCCGCGGCCCGCACCGAGGCCAGCACGGCGTGAGACGCCCTTCGGAACCCCGTTCCAGAACCCGTTCTGTCGCCTGCCGACGTCGATGTCAGTCGCATCCGCTTCAATGCCTTCCATGAGTGAACAGGAAGAACTCCTGGCAGCCGTCCACCATCTGGTCTGGCCTCAGACAGGTGATCTCCAGTGCGGTGAAGCCGGCCATCCGGCAGGACACATGTGTCTGGCACCGTCGGACGAGACGGATCTCCGCGAGCTCCAAAGGATGCTCAGCGGCAGATACGGGGAGCCGCGCAACGATCGCCGTCGCGGAAGCACGCCTCGGTATTGCGCTGCCCGACGAGCTCGAGGTGCTCTACCGAGCTGCGCGGGCACGGTGGGGGACCGGGGCGGGGAGCGCGATTGCAGGGTGGTCGGCTGCGAGTTCTTCTCACCGATGACCCATACGTTGCCGATGCGCGGTCTCGTCCGTGCCCTTGACGGTTCGGGGCGATGGAGGGAGCCGAGCTCTCGTACCGAGTGCTCGGTTCAAGCGTGTCCGATGGGTCGTGGCGTGTGTGATGAGTCCGAGTCAGTGCAGGTCTGCCTGAAAAGCGTGCCGGTGGTCGACGGGGCAGGTGAAGATTCGCAGGTCGCCCCATCTGCCGACGACAACCCCGGTCCTGTCGTCGCTGGCCACGGTGAACAGCAGCATCATGCCCGTGCCGCACTCACCGCATCGATACACGGTGGGGTGCGACAGGTGCCAGGTTGGCCAGCCACCCAGTTTCCAGCCCGCGAGACGGGTAATGACATCGCCGCCGTCGCCGGTCTCACGGACCAGTTCCTCCAGCCGCGGCCGGAGCTCTGGGGGCAGTTCGTCTCGGAAGGGGAAGTCGGTCAGGTACTCAGCGGTGACGGAGCACGCCTGGGGCAGGTATCCGTCCTCGTCGCACCGCAAGGGCAACGGCCGGGTCGTCAACCGACTTTTCACATCGGCGGCCTGACGCCAACGCACCTCCAGCACGGGGCAGCCGTCGGCCTGCTGGGCCGGAGGATCCCAGTGTTCATTGGGGCACCAAAGGATCTGCAAAAGGTCGGGACCTGCGGGCCACCACGGTCCAGGCATGTCACGCCGGTAGATCTGGGCGACCGGCACCATGGGTGTGGCAGGTGAGCCTGCAGGGCTACCTTCGTCGGGCAAGGAGCACTCGGGCCACGCCTCGTCGCTCGGCCAAAGCAGCGTGCCGCCGATCGAGCTGCTGCCGGCCTCTGGCTTCCCGCGCTCGGGGTGCAGCACGACTGCGTCGCGCGCGTACGGAGCGAGTTCGGGAAACGCGGCAAGTATCGCTTCAGGCGAGGGTCTGGGGATGCGCGTCATCGTGCCTTCTGGTCAGTTGGTCTCAGATCGCCCGCAGCGTACAGTCCGGCTCGTCGAGTCCGCCCAAACCCGCTGGCGCGCGGTCACCGGAACCCACCTCGTCGCGCTCGTCCGCTCCGGCGCCAGGTTCGAGAACGGCGTCCCCATCGAACGCATGGAGAGCACTGCAGTGTGATCGGATTCGTGGCTGGGCTCACCGATCGCTCAGGAAGGTGACGAAGCGACCGAAGGCCTTGTCCCCAGCGCGATTGCCGGCGAGCTCCGCGCACAGCGTAGGAAAATCAGCCCAGGCCTCGCCCACGACGGTCCACCTGGCAAGGCTGCTACGCCCGTCGCAGATGCGCACTTCGTCGGCCCACCGGTCGAGCCCATCGCCCATCGAGTAGACGAAGAAATGTGCGTCCTCCACAGCTGGGGCCAGCAGGTCGATGAGCCGGTGGAGGTTGCGAATATCGATGTAGCAGACGTCCGACAGCATCTCCCAGCAGAGGTAGTCCGCCTCCGGCGGGCCCAGATCGAACTCCCATCCTCTCCCGTGGACCCCCTGGTTGAGCAGATGGACGGGCCAGACCTGCCCAGGCACCTCGGCGGTCACTACCGAGAGTGTCTCCTCGACCAGGGACCGCCACCCGGGGCGCACTCGAGCGAATGTCCGATGCCGGTCAGGCCACGGCGACACCTGCGGAAACCGCAACCGGAACCGCCCGCACCAGCGATCATCTCGCCCCGTGACGAACGCGTCCGGCGGTTCAACCGGGTAAGGCCCTCTCATACGTTGAGCATAACGGGGGCTTGAGAAGGGGCCTCTTCGAGCACCCCGAGATACCGCCGCCAGCATGCATTACCCGAAAACCACAACGCTTGAACAATTGCTCAAGCCGGTGGGCCGGCCGCCGTTGCTTCCCCGGCGTCGGCGGTTGGCCTGCTGAGGCATCGGCTCGGGGGTCGCGTGCTTGGTCTCCCGGCGCCGCAGACAACGACGATTGCGACGGAAGAAGTACGCCCTGTCGTCAAGATGGTGAGGCCGAGTGCGGGGACGGCCGCCGCCGGGGCGGGCACACGAATGCGGTCCAGGACCGAGAGCATCCGAGGCACGTCGCCCCGCTGTCCCGGCGTGATGAGCAACGGCAGCGGGCGGCACCTCCCCTCTCCAACGAGGTGGATCTCGGTTCCCGGGCCGCCACGTTCGCGGTCCAGGGCTTCATCGGTGCGGTGTCGGGAAGGTCGGGCCCGCTTGCCAGGAATCCGATCCGGACGGCTGCGGGCACCGGCAGCGCGCTGTTGGTCTCTGCATGCAGCGCACCCGCAGGTCAGCAAGGCGCGAATGCCGGGATGTCGAGGTTTTGCAGGTCGTACAACTCGTCTTGGCGTCGAGCCACTGACATTCCTCAGGCCCGGAAGGACGGAGGGGTTCCCCGTGCGGAGCGCCTCACGGGCGCCGTCCGGATCGGACCGCGATCGCCGCCCCGCACACCGATTTCGGCTACCGGACGCATGGCGGTTCCGCGAAGGCGTCAAATGTTTGGTCAGGCATGAAGACCTTGATCACCAACAAGTGCAACATCGCCGGCCGGGCACCTCGGCAGCAGCCCCGATGAGGGCCTCCCGGAGCGGCTCGCCCCGGTCCGCGACCTCGCCCCGGCCTGCGACATCTACAAGGGCTCACTGCCAATTTTCGTATACCAAGAGATGTGACAGTCGCAAACAATTCGCATCATTCATGCCATATCGCACGTGAGAACGCGAGAGATCTTGCCTCCCCTCTCAGCTTGGTATACAAACCGAGTCCGGGTTGTACATCGAATACCGAGGAGCCCGTCATGTGTGTCGAATCCGCCCCGCCGCCGCCCAGCCGGGTCACTCGCCGCGGTGTGCTGGCCGGGGCCGCCGCCCTCGCGGGCACGGCAGCAGCCCTGTCGGCAGCGCCGTCCATGGCGGCGGCCCATGGAAGAACTCCGGGGAGAACGGCTGCAGGCTCAGGTGACCTGGTCGTGGAGGGCGGCACTCTGCTCGACCCGGCAACCGGTCACGTCACCGAGGACGCCGTCGTCGTCATCAGCTCCGGAGTAGTGCGAGCAGCCGGGGCACGGGCGAAGGTCGAGATTCCGGACGACGCACGGAGCCTGGACGCGCACGGCCGCTGGGTGCTGCCCGGTCTCGTGGACGCGCACATCCACCTGAACACCGCTGCCGAGGCCCATGAAGCGGTCCGCAACGGCGCCACCAGCGCGCGCAGCGGTTTCACGAACTTCTATCAGGACATCGCTGTACGGGAGTTGGCCCGCCAGGCCCCTGACCTGGCGCCGCGACTGCGAGCCGCGGGCGTCTTCGTCACCCCTGACCTGGGCGACACCGTCCTGGCCGATCCGGACCTCACTCCGCTGGCGCGCCTGAAGGACGGCGTCCGTTCGGCCGAGGCGCTGCGCCGGGTCGTCGAGGTGAACCTCGCCCGCGGCGCCGACGTGATCAAGACGCGGGTCAACGAACGTGCAGGCATGCCGGAGCAGGACCCGCTGGCGCAGGTCTACTCGTACGAGCAGCTCTCCGAGGTCGTGTCGGCGGCGCGGCGCGGCGGCAAGGGCGTGCTGTGCCACAGCTACAGCGAGCGCGGCTGCGATGATGCGGTCCGAGCGGGCATCCGATCCCTGGAGCACGGAGTGTTCGTGAGTGAGCGCACGCTGCATGACATGCGGCGCCGAGGCACCTGCTTCACACCGACGTTGAGCGCGATCGCCGGACTCGCCGAATCGTCGAACCCCGTGCTCGCCGAACGCGGACGTATGTATGTGCCGGTCCTGAAGGAAGCGGTGAGAGCGGCACATCTGATGGGGGTTCCGCTGGTGGCGGGCACGGACTCGTCCGGTGGCCAGATCAAGCCCATCGGCCGCGAAGTGGAGTTGATGCATGCGGCGGGTCTTTCGGCGCTCGATGCAATCCGTACGGCCACGACCCAGGCCGCTCTGCTCCTCGGCCTGCAGCAGACGGTGGGCCGTCTCGCCCGCGGCTTCGCGGGAGACCTGATCGTGGTGGACGGCGACCCGCTCGCCGATGTGTCCGTGCTGAAGACGCCACTGCACGTGGTCCGCGCGGGCTTGACGCTCTAGCCGTGTCTCTTCCTTGTTTCCGCGAGTGAAGACCCTGTCCCTGCTGTAACGAGCCGTCATCGACGGCCCGTTACAGCACCTGTCCCTGTTGTCTCTTCCCGAGCCGAAGGAGTCCTCATGACGCCCCCTCCCTCTCCGCTGTCCCGGCGCGGTGTCCTCGCCGGCGCCGCCTCCTTGGCGGGCACCGGCATCGCCATGTCCGCGGGAGCGCCGCAGACGCGGGCCGACTCCCGAAACCAGCCGCGCAATGCGGTGGTCTTCCGTGGTGTACGACCGCTGGGCGCGCCGAACCCGGTGGATCTCACGGTCGTCGACGGCCGTATCACACACGACCGGGCCCCCAGGGGCGCCAAGGTAGTCGAGGGCGGCGGTCGCATCGCCCTGCCGGCCCTTGTCGACGCGCACATCCACCCCGACAAGACGACGTGGGGTGGCTCCTGGGTCTCACGCAAACCGGCGAGCACCATCGCCGACTTCGTCGCCCAGGACGCAGAACTGTTCCGCAGTCAGACTCGGCCGGTGGCCGAGCGGGCGTACGGGCTCATGGCGCACGCCGTGACCCGCGGGACGAGAGCCATGCGCGCCCACGCCGACATCGCTCCGGCCTACGGCCTGACCAGTGTGGAGGGGGTCGCGCAGGCACGCGAACGGCTCAAGCACGCACTCGATGTGCAGATCGTGGCCTTTCCGCAGCACGGCGTCGTTCGCGCTCCCGGCACCGCGGCACTGCTCAAGGAGGCGGCCCGCAACGGAATCGTGGACGTGATCGGCGGCATCGACCCGATCAGCTTCGACCAGGCCATGGACGAGCAGCTTGACCTGGTCTTCGGCCTCGCAGATCGTTACGGCGTCGGCGTGGACATCCATCTGCACGACCGGGGCGAGACGGGCCTGACGGTGCTGCGCGGCATCATCGCCCGCACCCGGGCGCTGTCCCTGCAGGGCAAGGTGACCGTCAGCCACGTCTTCTGTCTGCCCGGCCTCTCCGACACCGAACTGGCCAAGACGGCCGAAGACCTGGGCAACCTGGACATCTCCCTGACCACCGTGGCGCCCAGCGAGTCACTCGTCCTGCCGATCGCGAAGCTGCGCGAGCACGGCGTGCGGGTCGGACTCGGCTCGGACGGGGTACGCGACTCCTGGAGCCCCTTCGGCGACGCGGACATGCTCCACCGGGCACACCTGCTCGGCTGGATCACAGACGTGCGCCTCGACAAGGAACTGGCAGCTTGTTACGAAGCCGTCGCGCACGGTGGCGCTGACGTCATGCGGTTGCCCCGGGCCGACCTCTCTTCGGGCTCCCCGGCCGACTTCGTCCTGATGCGCGCCGAATGCCTGCCACAGGTCGTGGTCGACATGCCTGCTCGCGACATGGTGGTGCACGGGGGCCGGGTGGTGGCCCGCGACGGCGAACTGGTCTGACAGCGCCCTCCCACCCCGGCGCCCGTCACCTCGCCGCACGCATAAGGTGACGGGATGCCCGGTGCCCCGCGAGACTTCAATGGCTCACGGAGCACCGGGACAGGCCAGTAAGGGCACAGGAAGGACAGCACACGTGACGGCAAGCACCGACTGGAAGGGAGACGGAGGACAGCCGTCGGCCCCGACGCCACGCACGCCATTGAGCGAGCTCGCGCGCCAGGCGATCAGAGAACGCATCATCGACGGCAGCTACGCCCAGGGAGCCCGCGTGGTGGAACGCGAGATCGCCCAGGACCTCCAGATGTCACGCGTGCCGGTGCGCGAGGCACTGCGGGCGCTGGTGGAAGAGGGCCTGCTGGACCTGCTGCCGCACAGCGGCGTGCGGGTACGGCGGCTGGAACGCTCCGATGTGGTGCACCTGTACGACGTGTGGGAACCACTGGCCATCCAGGCATCACGCCTCGCAGCCCATCGCGTGGCCCTCGCCGCCCCCGAGGAGTCCTCCGCCCTCGAGGGCCTGCAGGCCGCACTGGAGCAAGCGGAGGCCGCAGCCGCCGCAGGAGAACGAACACGGGAGAACAACGCCGGCACTGCCTTCCACGACCGGATCGTGGCCCTGGCGGACAACCCGTTGCTGACCCAACTCATGCAGCGACTGAACGGACAACTGCGCCTGCTGTTCGGCCTGAACACTGAACCCACCCCCATGCGCGCGCAGCACAGAGAAATGTACGAACGCATCGCCGCGGGAGACGCCGATGCCGCGGGTGCGATCACGCTCCTGCACGTCCGCAGAAGCCGGGAACTCGCGCTGCAGGCAGTGACCGCCGCAGCCGTGCCCTGAACGGTCTGTATGTGCGGCCGTGGGACCCCGAGTGCTCGGAGCGTGCCCGGAGGCCAATGGCGGTTCTCCGGTCGCTCCTTGCTTACCCACAACAGCGGATGTCGCCCGCCGCCCAGACCTGTACGGCTCAGAGCCCGGCCGTGATCCCGAAGCAGGGGCCCACTCGCCTGATTGCCATCGTCTTTTCGGGCGATCAAGGCGCTGCCACAGCACAGGGTGCAGGGCGTATGACCCGAGGAATGATCGGATGAGATCCAAGGTCAGGAAATGAGCGAGAGGAAAGGTCATGTCGAAAGTCTTGGAGAGGCACGCTCGTCGCATCGCTGTGGGCTCGGGCGCTGCCGCAGTCATCGTGCTCGGTGCTCCGCTGCTGGCCGCTGCGGCTCCCGCTCAGGCTTCTGTTCCCGCGGAGCCCTACGCCACGGTGATCAGTCAGAACGGGGTGAACGAGCGTCAGTACCCCAGCACCGACTCGTCGGTGCTGGGCATCCTTCAGTACGCCGATCAAGTGGGCCTGCGATGCAAGGTGCGTGCGCAGAATGTCGCCGACAACAACGTCTGGTACCTGCTGCGTGACGAGCAGACATGGATCTCGGCCCGGTACGTTGTCCAGACCGGCACCCTCCCTTACTGCAAGGATCTCCTGCAGGACCGGCTCGCTCACAGCCCGCAGACGGCCGACGCCATGGGCTGAGCGCCCCCGTCCCTCAGAGCGTTCGACCATGGCGGACACGGTCTGGGTCGACAGCTGCGCCGCGGGACGGCTGTGGGTCGACACTGTTGGCGAATCCGAAATGAAGAGAGACCTCTGGTCCAGTCACATCGTCAGGTGACTGGACCAGAGGTCGTTTCGCGTCGGGGAGTTCGGTGTCGCTTCGAAGTGGCATCGTGGGAGAGGTTCCGCCGGACACGGCGTTGGCGGCGAAGGCTGCGTCACCCAGGGGCAGCCTGGCGATCCGTGTGCGTGATCAGCCCGACAGCTGATCGACTGTCACGGTTCGACGGCCCGGCACAGACCGGCCCGCACAGCGTCGCCTTCAGCAACGACCGGCCCGTGGCACCGCCCATGCGCAGGCGGCCCGGGTACGGATCCCCACCGGCGCCTGCGGGCGCGACGCGCCTGTCCGTGCCGGTCTCTCAGATCCGGCGACGGGCTGTTCCCAGGACAGCGCTCACCCACCGCTCCGCACACCGCAGGTCGAAGGCCCGCGGGTACTCACGGATTCTGCAGATGGAACGATTCGGCGCGTACCGGAAGACGATTCGGCTTCGGCCCGCCCGCGCGCCCCTCGGCGTCGCATGCGTGCACTCTTCACAAGGACCGCGAGACAACTACCGTACGCCACCTGTTAATGACCCAAGGTGAATGAGGCGGGGATGTGCGTGCACCGCCGACGGGTGGTCGCGCCTCGTGCAGGTTGCCCTGGAGCGGTGTACGGGACGACTCTGGAGGGGGCATGGCCTGCGGCTCGGAAACCCCGGCATCGGGCTGCGCATCCGAAAGGCGACGGAGAGGCGCCGACCGTGGACGGTCGGGAACCTGCGAGGAAGCAGCCCGACGCAAGTGGACACCGGGCTGTGCCACACACCGCGGACATGCGGGTGGAGGCATGGGCACCCACGGCCGAGGGGTGCATCGGAGAGGCGGTGCGCGCGGTGCTGGAGGGCTTCGCCGACACGTCCGGGGCCGCAGTCGTCGGTGAACGCGAATGCGTGGTCACGGCGGAGTCCGACGCGGATCTGCTGGTGTCCGTCCTGGAGGAGGTCGTCTACCGGATGGATGCCGACGGTGAGATCCCGCTCGATGTGAAGGTGGGGCCGATCCGGTCGGCGGGCGGCAGCCGGGAACTGTCGGTCTACTTCCGGATGGCAGACGTCCGCACCGCCGTGCCGGTCGGTGCGGTACCCAAGGCCGTTTCGCTGCACGACCTGCAGCTGCGCGGCGGCCCCGGCGGCTGGACCTGCCGGGTGACCCTCGACGTCTGAGTGCAGGAGGGAAAGGGACGGAATCATGGCGCTCACGGTGGCACTGGCAGGCGACACCATGCTCGGACGCAGCGTCGCCGAGGAGCTGCGCCGCTCGCCGGTGCCGGGGACGCTGGTCTCCACGGGGGTCAGAAAGGCACTCGCGGAGGCGGACCTGTTCGTGCTCAACCTGGAGTGCTGTGTCTCCGACCGTGGGCAGCGATGGCCCGACCCGCGAAAGGCATTCTTCTTCCGCGCTCCCTCCGCTGCCGCGAAGGTGCTCGCCGAACTGGGGGTGAGCTGTGTGACGCTCGCCAACAACCACGCCCTGGACTACGGGTTCGACGCCATGGCCGACACCCGAACCCTGCTGGCCGGGGCGGGCGTCCACGCGGTCGGCGCCGGAGCGAACGTACGCGCGGCACGGGAGTTCGCGGTGCTGGAGGCGGGCGGTGTGCGGCTTGCGGTGGTGGGCGTCACGGATCACCCGCGGGAATACGCGGCCGGCGAGGACAGTCCCGGTGCGGCCTGGGCCGATCTCCACGCGGGGGTGCCCGGCTGGCTGACGGAGTCGGTGGGCCGGGCCGCTGCGGCGGCGGATGTCGTGCTGGTCACTCCGCACTGGGGCCCCAACATGACCTCCCGGCCGCCGCGCCACATCTCGGCCGCGGCCCCGGAGCTGCTGGCGGCGGGAGCGACGCTGGTCGCCGGGCACTCCGCCCATGTCTTCCACGGGATCGCCGACCGGATCCTCTACGACCTGGGCGACTTCGTCGACGACTACGCCGTCGATCCGGTCCTGCGCAACGACCTGGGGCTCCTCTTCCTGGTGACCTTGGACGGCCCGGATGCCGCGCACCTGGTTCCCGTCCGGGTGGCGGCGATACCGCTGGCCCTGGACTACTGCCACACCCGTCTGGCGCGCGGCGAGGACCGGGAGTGGATCCGCGAGCGGCTCATCACCGCCTGCGCCGAGTTCGACACCACCGTCTCCGACCGGACCGGACGGCTGACGGTCGACTGGAGGTGAGGGACGTGGACATCTCACTCGTGGAGAAGAGCCCGTACCGCTTCCGTATCGAGCAGCGGGAGCCGATGCGCGTACCCGGGGTGGTATTCGCCTCGCGGGCGCTGCTGCCGCAGGCGGCCGGGGACAAAGCGATGGAGCAGGTGGCGAATGTGGCGACGCTGCCCGGCATCGTCCGTGCCTCCTTCGCCATGCCCGACGTCCACTGGGGCTACGGCTTCCCGATCGGCGGGGTGGCCGCCACCGACATTTCCCATGGCGGGGTCATATCGCCCGGCGGCGTGGGGTTCGACATCTCCTGCGGCGTACGGCTGCTGGCCGCCGACATCGACCGCGAGTCGCTCGGCCACGACCGGATGCGGCGGCTGATGGACATCCTCGACAGCACCATCCCGCGCGGCATGGGGCGTGGTGGCCTGTGGAAGCTGTCGGGGGCCGGGGAGATGGACGAGCTCCTGGTCGGCGGCGCTCGGTACGCGGTCGAGCACGGGCACGGTGTGCCGCGCGACCTCGCCCGCTGCGAAGACTACGGCGTACTGGACGGCGCGGCCCCGGGGCAGGTGAGCAAACGCGCCGTCGAGCGCGGCCTCCACCAGGTGGGAAGCCTCGGCTCGGGCAACCACTTCCTCGAGGTCCAGGTGGTCGATCAAATCTACGACACAGCCACCGCAGCGGCCTTCGGGCTGCGGGTGGGCCAGGTGTGCGTCATGATCCACTGCGGCTCGCGCGGCCTGGGGCACCAGGTGTGCACCGACCACGTCCGCGTGATGGACCAGGAACTGCACCGGCACCGCATCCAGGTCCCGGACCGGCAGCTGGCCTGCACCCCGGTCGACTCGCCCCGGGGCCGCGCCTACCTGGGGGCGATGGCGGCGGCCGCCAACTACGGCCGTGCCAACCGCCAGCTGCTCTCCGAAGCCGCCCGTCACGCCTTCACGACGGCCGCGGGAGTCGGTCTGGAGCTGGTCTACGACATCTCGCACAACACCGCCAAGCTCGAGACCCACACAGTGGACGGTGTGGCACGTCCACTGTGCGTCCACCGCAAGGGCGCGACGCGGGCGCTGCCGCCCGGCGACCCGAGCCTGCCGGAGGACCTCGTCCGGGCGGGCCAGCCGGTACTGGTACCCGGGACGATGGGCACTGCCTCGTACGTGATGGTCGGCCTGCCCGGTAACGACGCCTTCCACTCCGCCTGCCACGGTGCCGGCCGGGTCTGGAGCCGCCACCACGCGCTGCGCGTGGTCCGTGGGGAGCAGCTTCGCGGCGAGCTGGAGGCCCGGGGCATCGCCGTGCGCCCCTCCTCGTGGCGTGGTCTCGCCGAGGAGGCGCCGGAGGCGTACAAGGACGTCGACGCGGTCGCCGCCGTCACCGAGGGCGCCGGACTCGCCCGGCCGGTCGCCCGTCTGGTGCCGCTGGGCGTCGTCAAGGGCTGAGCCGGTACGGAACGCGAGAGAGGGACGCAGCTTCCCGAAGAGCCTGGTCGGTGAGGTGCGCTCGGCCGTTGTCCGCAAGAGCGGCTCCTCCGCACTCCCGCGCGGTTCGGCAGCAGCACACGGACTCACCGGACCTTCGAGCATGCTCCGACCAGGCAGGTTCCCGCGCCTCGGCGGAACGCGAGTAGCGTGGAGGGTAGGTGCGGGGTCGGCGAGAAGTCCGGTCGAAAGCCGAGCGCAAGGATGACGCATTACCTTCCCGCAATTTTCGGGCATCGCCGGCAAAAGGGCCCACCTTCTTGAGGTCAGCGAGCAACAGCACGTAGACGCAGCAACCGTGGGAGGAGCGGCGATGGTGGCCGCGGATCCGGAAGTCATCGTGCACGCCGGACCAGTCCGGCTCCACGGGCAGTTGTCTGTCCCCGAAGGAGCCGCGGGCATCGTCGTGTTCGCCCACGGCAGCGGCAGCAGCCGGCACAGCCCGCGCAACCGGTTCGTCTCGACCTCGCTGAACAAGGCCGGCCTGGCCACGCTGCTGTTCGACCTACTCACGGCGGAGGAAGAACTGGACCGCGCCCACGTCTTCGACACCGCTTTGCTGGCCCGGCGCTTGACCGACGCCACGCGCTGGCTGCTCGACCGGTCCGACACCTATCGCCTCGCGGTCGGCTACTTCGGCGCCAGTACCGGCGCAGCCGCCGCGTTGTGGGCGGCTGCGGAGCCGGACTCCCCTGCCGTGGCGGTCGTCTCGCGCGGCGGCAGGCCCGATCTGGCCGGGCCCCGCCTGCCGACGGTGACCGCGCCCACGCTGCTCATCGTCGGAGGCGATGACGAGATGGTGCTGGACCTCAACCGCCAGGCCCAGGCATTGCTGCGCTGCGAGAGCCGACTGGCCGTGGTCCCCGGCGCCACTCACCTCTTCGAGGAGCCCGGTGCTCTCGGAACGGTGGCGGACCTGGCGAGAGAGTGGTTCGCCGACCACCTGGGTCGTCGTGCAGAACCAGGAGATTGAGTACCGGCGCGCTGCGCGGACAGGTTCGCTCCCATCGATCGACGCGGGGCGAGGCCCTCGGCCATACGGAACGAGGCCGTCTATGCAAGCCGCTTGTCTACGCGCATCATTGGGTTGCTCAGTTCGCACAATCATCCCCGGCCGCACCACGGACGTCCGCGCTTCAGATGTGCCTGTCGACGGCCGGTCCAGTACTTGTCATGCACTTGTCATTTCCTAGGAGGGGCAACACGATGGCTTGCGGATCAACCAGCCTGTGGGCCGGTGAAACCAGCTGGTTCTGCTGCGGCAACGCCTGGGGTCCATGCTCCAGTGCCGGCGGCGGCGCCTGCGGCAACTGCCAGTCCAGCGCACACCACGGCGCGTGGCCCAACGCCTCACAGGCATGCTGGAACATCACCCGGCCCGACCTCTGCGGCGAGAACATCCCCAGACGCGGCTGCGGCGCGGTGATGAACGTCAAGCACCAGTGCTCGGGCGCTACGGTCTGCATCACGATCACCGACTGCGGCCCGCGCACCAAGGACTGGTGCGGCGAGGCGACTTGCTGCAACGGCACCTGTCGCACCAACCGGGTCCTCGACCTGACCCCGGCCGCCTTCTCGGCGATCGGCAACCTGAGCTCGGGCAAGCTCCCGGTCTACATCTACGAGTGAGGAGGACCGAGATGACCGTACGACACGACCGGGCCGACGGGATGCGCCGCAGGCGCTTCCTCACCAATGCCGCCCTCGGCGGTGCGACCATCATCGGCGCGACCGCGCTCGGCGGCCTCGACGCCGAGGCCGCTTTCGCCGCGGAACCCTCGCTCGACCCCGCGATAGCCAGGTCCACCTTCGTGGAGGGCCGCATCACGGGCATCACCGGCAGCATCCTGGAAGTGGCCGGATCCAATGGCGGCCACTCCCGGGTCCAGATGACCAACGTCACCAGCGTGTGGAAAGTGCGCGCCACCACGGCCGAAGTGATCGAGGTCGGCGACGGGCTCTACGCACGGGGCGTCAAGATGCCCGATGGCACCGTGGCCGCCGACGCGGTGTGGGTGAACATCGTGAATCTGGACACGCAGATCCGCGGCATCGCGAAGAACCGGCTGCACCTCGCCCATGGGCAGCACGAACTGGTCGGTCACGTCGCCCCGGACGCCAGCGCCTCCTACGCGGGCCGCGCGCTGACGTCCGACCTGTCCCGGCTGCGCATCGGGCAGAGCGCCCAGGTGCTCGGTGCCTGGCGGCCGTCAGACAACTCCGTGGACGTCGTCCGCATCTCCGTCGGGCACTGATGCAGGCCCAAGGACACAGAGAGAGGAAGAGATGCTGTCACTGACAACGAGCCTCGCCCCGCTGGTCCTCGCGAGCCTGCTCGGGTGGACCGGAGCGGTCAAGATGTTCAGCCGGGGCACCGCACAGCAGGCGCCGAAGACGGCGCTGGCCCGCATGCTGCGCAGCAGTGAGCGGGCCACGACGGTGCTGCGCGCGACCGGCGCAGGTGAACTCCTCATCGCTGCAGGTCTGCTGGTGGTCCCGGCGAACCCGGTGCCGGGGGCCGCCGCCGCGGTCCTCGGGGCGGGCTTCCTCGCCTACCTCGGCTACGGCCGGGCCATGGCACCGGAATCATCCTGCGGCTGCTCGGCACGTGAGAACACCCCCATCACCTGGCGGGCGTTCGCGCGGGCGGCGGTCGTGCTCGTCGGCGGGGTCACGGTGGCGGTGGCACAGGACACCTGGTGGCCGGCGGTGTCCGAGCGGCCTGCCGGTGCCCTGGTCTTCCTGGCCGGGGCGGCGGCGGTTCTGGTCGCCCTCTCGGCCGACCTCGACCGGTGGTGGCTGCTGCCACTGCGCCGGACGAGGCTGCGTGTCTTCGGGCACCCGCTCCTCGGCACCGCCACCGACCAGGTGCCGGTCGCGGCGAGCGTCGAACTCCTGGAGAACTCCCTTGCCTGGCAGGCCGCCGCACCGGTGGTCCGGTCTGCCTTGCTGGACCACTGGGAGGACGACGGCTGGCGCATTCTCCAGTACTCGGGTGTGTACGGGGACCGGGAGAACGCGCGCCCGGTCGCGGTGGTGTTCGCACTCGACGCCACGGCCGGCCGCGACAGCGGTGGCGACCCGATCGTCCGTGTCAGTTATGTCGACGCGGACAGCGGGGAGGCGGTGG
This sequence comes from Streptomyces sp. Ncost-T10-10d, assembly GCF_900091955.1. Lineage (GTDB taxonomy): Bacteria > Actinomycetota > Actinomycetes > Streptomycetales > Streptomycetaceae > Streptomyces. Next base: position 5,997 of record NZ_FMDF01000080.1, on the reverse strand, counting down.
CCGTGGACGAACTGAACTCGGTGCCGTCACGGAGGATCCTGCCGATGGCGGGCTGACGCCACGGACGGATACCTCGGCCCGCCGCGGGCCTGAGGAGCACAGCAGGGCCGGTCCCACGACAGCCGCGGGTCCGGCCCTGCTGGGAAGGCGAGCCGAGACCTACTACCGATGCGCCGCCGACCGGACCCCCGGTTGCCGTGAAACACCTCGGACTTCTGCTGCACGAGACGGGTCGCGCTGAGGAAGCCGAAGCCGTCCGGCGACGCACCGCCGCCACCGGACACCAGTGCCGCCACGAAGTGCGCCCGGATGCTGATGGCCTCCGAACCATGCAGGAGAGACCGTGGAAGACCTCAACTCTCAAGAAGCCCGGCAATCATCATCCATTGGCGCGGGCCATGGCACTCCCGGTCAGCCGGGGTCCTCGGCATTGCGCTCGCCGCCGTGTCAACGGCCGCACTCGCGCAGGGTTCCTGGCAATGGTTCTCCACGTACATCGGAGTGACGCTTCTCGCGTTGATTTTTTCCTTTTACCGACTGCCGACGTGGATCCCGGGCCTCGGATCCACGTACATGCGGAATCTGGCCGCGTATTCGCTGGTTGTCGGCCTGTGCGTAGCGATCACACTGGCCCCCGCCCTGCAACGCTGGACATGGCTGTTTCCGATGCCCGGCACTCGTAGCGGGTGCCCTGAGATCGGCAGGTACGAAGGCCTCCGCACGGAGGCCGCGCCGGCGAGCCTGGTTGGTCGCGACAGTGCCGCCCTGGCTCACGCGCAGGAGATCCAGATCCATGATGCTGTTGCCGACTGCCTGTCAGCCACTACGACCCTGTGGCTGCCGGTGTACGGAGCCGGGGCGGCCGTACTGGTGGGTCTGGGCGCGTGGTCCCTCGACCGGGCTCGGGTGAGAAAAAGGTCGGCCGCGGCCACCAGAAATCCCGCTCGTAAGGACTGAGCAGGAGTGCGAACGCGACAGCACGGCAAGGTGTAGTTGTCAGGGCCACCGCCAGCCTCTGAATGATTGTGACAAGTGGTGTTTCTCGAATCCCCATTGCCTTCGTCGAAGCGGAGCCTTCGTGATCGCGCAAACTGCGCAGCGCAGTGGGCCGGGAACACCCCGCGTCACATGCGCGCGTGGTGCTCGATGTCTTCCCTGAACTCGGTGAGAGCCTGGTCGGTGAGCGTGGGGCGGGTATCGGCGATGGCAGCAAGGTAGTCCTCGGTGCTGGCCGGCGCGCCTTGGCGGTCGGTGACTTCGCGTTCGAATGCGGCGTGGGAGCCTTTGCGAGCGGCGAACTCGATGTCGGCGGGTGTGAACATCTCACTGGCCGACACCAGTCGGTGCAGCTCGATGTCGTTGGCGGCGGGGCCTAGGTAGCGCTGCCAGATCGCCGCCCGTGCTTTCGGATCGGGAGGACCGACCGGAATGACGTAGTCGAACCGGCCGGGGCGCAGGAACGCCGGATCGAGGGAGCGGACGGAGTTGGTGGCGCAGATCAGCAGGCGGTTGTCGTGGTCGCGGAAGCCAGGGATCAGCTTGAGCAGTTCATTGGTGACTCCATGGCCGGGATCGACGGCCTGACCGGACCGGACACCGGCGATCTCCTCGACCTCGTCGATGAACAGCAGAACGGACTCCAACTCCGCCAGTTCGGCGAATGTGTCCCGCAGTGAGGCGGCCAGACCGCCGGTGGCACCCTCCGTGAGCCGGGAGGGAAAGAGTTCCACGAACGGCCAGGCCAGCCGGGAGGCGACCGCCTTGGCAAAGCTGGTCTTTCCGGTGCCCGGCGGACCGAAGAGGATGACGGCTTTCGGCGGCGTCACTCCGTATCGGTCGGCCAACACGGGCTCGGCCAGCGGCAGCACTATCCGCCGCTCGATGGCTTCTCTCTCGCGTTCCATGCCCGCGAGGGCACCCCAGAGCCCCTGCGGTAGCACCCTTCCGCCGAGCTCCGCGAGCAGACCTGCATCACTCGCCCCGAGATGCTCGACCTTCTCGTAGAAGGTCAACCCTTCGCGAGTACGGTAGCCGGAGTTTTCCAGCGCCGTGGCTCCGGTGGCCCCTGGAGCGAGCAACGCACCGATCCGGCGCACCCCCTGTACACGCAGACGCCTCTCGATCTCCGCGATCAGGGCGCTCCCGAGTCCACGGTTACGCCACATCCTTGCGAGCGCCACCAGCGTGATCCAGGCCCGCTCGCCCTGGGCCTGCGCCACTGCCATGCCCACCAGGTCCTCGCCGACCACCGCAACTACTACGGTCCCGCCGGTCCGGGCTGAGGTCATGGCCTCGGAGACGGGGAACACGGGCGGCATATCGTCGTCCTGCCGGTCCTGATCCCATATCTGGATTGCACGGTCCAGATCGTCGTCACGGAAGTCCCGCAATCGCCACGTAGGCATCATCGCCACCTTGTCGGCGGGTCGCCACCACCACGCCGACACCCTAGCCGCGGGCTGCCCAAAGGCTGCCCTGCTCCTGCTCCTCCCTCATTCTCCGCGCCCATCAGATGCCCGTCGACCTGGCGGGCGGGCCACCACCCTGGGTAGAGATTCCGGCGTTTGATAATCGGCAGCAGCCCCGGCAGGTCCCAGCAGTTCAATGCCGCTGGCACGGTCTTCGATCTTCAGCGGCAACGCTCAAGCTTCTATCGCACAGGACACCTGTGGCTCACCCCGCCAACGGGGTGCGGCAAGGTCGAGGCCGGTGTGCCAGGTGCATCCTCCCTCTCACTGCGTCTCACACAAGGCGACCTGACTTGAGGTGTCCTAGCTTGGGAAGGGAGAGAATTCGTCCACGCGAGGAGTCGTGATGGCTCACGGAAGCAGCAAGGACAAACTCACAGGCAAGGCGAAGGAAGCCATGGGCAAGATGACTGGCAACCGACGCAAGGAAGCCGAAGGGAAGGCAGAGCAGGTCAAGGGCCGGGCGAAGGAAGCCGCAGACGACGCCCAGAAGCGCATTCCCGGAAAGTCCGGCCCGAAGGATCCGCTGATCACCGACGACGAGTAGTCACAGGCCCCGGGCCCCCGTCGAGCGGCGGGGGCCCGGTCCCATGACGGATATTCCACAATCGAACTTGCGTCCTATCTATTGCCTGATCCGCCCCGTCTCCGACACAGGGGTGATACGGCTCGTCGATTCCCTGGACCGGGGTCCGGCAGCAGGTCGCGACCGTCGCACAGCGGCAGGCGGCACGTCCGGATGCATCAGGTGTTCTTCGGCTTGCATGCGCCCGCCTCTTCACCGCTGTCTTCAACTTCGTCAGACGCGGCCAGCGCCCACGATGCTTTCGCCGATGAGACGGCGCAGTTCACACTGCGTCATGCGAAGGTCCGTGAAGACCCAGATGCCGGCAGGCGGCCCGGCCAGCCAGTTAGGGAGACAGGCCAGGGGCGACCGGGCCACCGCCGGCGTCTCCATCCTCATGCCAGACCCGCACCTCCGCATCCGGGCCGGCCAGATGCGCCAGCCGTCACTCCAGGCCACCCTGGAGTCATGGCAACACCACCGATCACCATCCACGCACCCACCCCGTCCGGCGCCCGGCCCGTGACCGTGCACGTCAACAGGCGCGACGAAAGACTCGGACTCGCACACAGCGATCACGACCTCATCACGTTCCTCGCCGACGCCGGCTTGGCAGACCCGGAGCGGATCCTCGACAACCCCGCTGTGGTCCAGTGGAAAGGCGCCGCAGCTCATCTTTATCCAGAGCAGGCGCTTCGCTGAATCAGTTGATGGAAGAGTGCAGGGTGCACGGTGGACCGGACAAGCGCATCAGCGTGACATGCAGCATCTTTCGCGCCCTGGCGAATGGGGACCGAGACCGCAGAGGCACCGGAGAAGGAGGCATCAGACCTGCGGAGCAAACAGGCCTGATGCAGTGGAGGGTCACTACAGGTCCCTACAGGGTCCCTGAACGACGCCGCCCGAGGAGTCAGTCCCCGGTGTTGGTGGCCCAGACCGGGCGCCTGTCCGCGTTGTAGACCACTACGTTGCCGTCGTCCTGGACGGCGAGGTACGCACCCTTGCGCCAGGTACCGGAGGCCCAGAGCGGGTGGCCGCCACGGTCGTACAGGACGAAGTTCCCGTCCTCCTGCATGACCGCATGGTCGCCGTTGGGGTAGGCGCCGGGTGCCTGCCACACCGGCCGGTTGTCCTTGTAGAGGACGAAGTTCCCGTCCTGCTGCACCCGCAGGATGGCCCGGCCGTTGCCCGAGGTCCAGGCGTGGTTCTTGTGCAGCGTCGCCCTCGGGTGGATCAGCGTGTCGGAAGTGGGACGCGCACCGGAGACCTGGGCGTGGCGGACCGCAGCCGGCGCGGACGTGGAGGCCTGAGCGGTGCCCGCCAGCGTTCCGCCGACCGCGAGCAGCGCGGTCGCGACGGCGAGCGACGGGAAGGTACGGAGTTTCATCAATTTCCCTTCGAGGGATCGGAGGCGCCCTGTTTTCAGGTCGCGCCATGAAACTCCCACAGATCCTTCGGAGAAAACCTGTTCCGAGAGATCCGGAAATAGTGCGGATTACTGACCTCCATATCAGCATGGATGGATATTGTTTCACAGAAAACCATCTCCCAACCTCGGGGTGAATTCTGCCAGGAATTAGATGCGACTACCGTTCGAATCTTTACCGCGTTCTCGCCCTGCAGCACCGACAGGAACTCGTCGCACACAGGGCAATCGGCGGCACCCTGGGGCTGTTCGCTTTCTGCTCATTTCCCCGCCAGTTCCGTTTCGTCTACCTGACCGCGCCGGCCCGACCAAAGCAGCGGTGCGCGGCACCGGTTTGCATCACCGGCCGTCGGTGCTGAGCCGGTGGATGATCCCGGTGATCGCCTGACGGTCGGCGACCGTCGGCCGCCGACCAGGAGAAGGGTGACTGGAGATCATTGGGCGGACCATGCATCAGACCAGCAGACTGCGACCATGAACGACTGGCTCGACGACACCCCCGGCGCCCCCACGGGGTCCCGGGCGACGGACTGAATTGCCACACCCATCACCACGGTGCTCCTACGGCCGCGACCTCTACGGGGACGCGGACTTCGCCGATCGCTACCGCTGCCCGGCCAGCTCCACCCGTGCGCGGCCGCACACCGCCTCATCGGCGAACCTTCGCCGCCCTTGATCTTCGACCCCGGCGGCCCGTTCGCCACCGAGCACGAATGACGGGCGTCCCCTCAGCCGTTCAGGGAACACCCGCCTTGTGCAAGTGTGTCAGTGGTCGTCCCAGTGCCCGTCATGGCCGGCGTGCCGGTGACCGTCGTGCACGTAGTCCACGTGATCTCCATGCGGCACCGCAACGTGCCCGCACCCGTCGCCATGCTGGTGCGCGTGGTCGCCGTGAACGGTGTGCCCGCTCGGCTCGCACTCGTCCACATGCCCGTCGTGAACGCGGTGGAAATGACCGTCGTGCGCGTAGTCCACGTGGTCCTCATGCGGGACAGCGACGTGGCCGCAGCCCTCACTGTGCTGATGCGTGTGGTCGGGATGGCGGGCATGTGCAGCGGTCATAACGTTCTCCGGTCGTACGTCGGAAGCCGCCTGCGCGCATTTCGATTGCGCCACTGGCTTGATCTTCCCCTCCAACGAGCACCGGTACAGCCTTGTCACCCTGGCGCGTCCGATTGGGTGCGAAACGCATCCAATGCGAGGGTGCCCCTCCCGGACCAGGACCCCTCTGCGCGTCCAGCCCGCGCCGCCCCGGCACGCCTCAGCCCGCGGGGAAGCCTGGTGACCGCACGAGTAACGTGCCGCCACCCCGGGGGCGGGGGTGGCGGCACGCAGCAGATCCGAAAGGGCCCGCGGTCAGTGGCGGGCGGGGGTCAGGTCAACGGCGACGCCCGTGGTCGTTGTTGCGGTGGTCGTTGTTGCGGTGGTCGTGGTCACGGCCCCAGGACTTGGTGTCGACGGTGCGACCCCGGTCGTCGCGGAGGGTGGCCTTGTCGCAATAATTGCTCCAGATGTAGTCGCCGCGGCGGTTCTGGTAG
>NZ_FMDF01000221.1 GCF_900091955.1 Streptomyces sp. Ncost-T10-10d | reverse complement strand
GCGCCGGAGGGGCTTGATTTTTGCCGGGTTCAGCTTGGATTTGCCGGATGCAGGGTGAATTCCAGCCTCGCCGGCGCTCGAGGCGCGGGGTCCGGGGCGGAGCCCGCTCACACCACCTGGTGCAGCCACCGCACCGGCGCGCCCTCTCCCGCGTGGCGGAAGGACTCCAGCTCGTCGTCCCACGGCTTGCCGAGCAGCTTGGCGATCTCGGCCTCCAGGTCGGTCTCGCCCCGCACCGACCGCGCCAGCGCCGCCCGCAACCGGTCCTCGGGCACCAGAATGTCGCCGTGCATGCCGGTGACGGCGTGGAAGATGCCCAGTTCGGGCGTGGAGCTGTAGCGCTCGCCCTCCGAGGTGGGGCTCGGCTCAGCCGTCACCTCGAAGCGCAGCAGATCCCAGCCGCGCAGCGCGGAGGCCAGCTTCGACGCCGTGCCGGGCCTGGCCTGCCAGGAGAACTCGGACCGCCAGGTACCGGGCGCGGCCGGCTGTCTGATCCAGTCCAGCTGGACCCGCCCGCCGAGGACACCCGCCACCGCCCATTCGACATGGGGGCAGAGCGCGCGCGGTGCGGAGTGAACGTACAGAACTCCACGTGTCGTCACCGGGACCTCCAGTGTGGGACGAAGTTCGCCTTCCTCAGCGGCCTCGCGCCCGTACCGTCTCTTCTCGGCCGGTTCCCGAGGTTGTCATCAGTAAACAGCATCGGGGTGAATCTCCTGAAAAGGGACAGTATGTGACGTGATGTGATTTACAGAAAGCCACCCGAATAGAGCCGGGTGGGGGGAAGCGCCGCTGGTTCGACGAGGAAAAGCTACCGCGCGGCGGCGTCCGAGGTGTGACGTACCGTCGGTCCTGGGCCCATCATTCGCTCAGCTTTCACCCTGCAGGGCGGCCGGGCCTTCCGACCGGTGCCACGAGGGGTTGCCGGGGGCATAACCGAGGGGAGCCAAGGGATGCAGGATCGTTCCGCCCGCCATCGTTCTCGTACCGTGGCCGCCGTCCTGACGACTGTCTCGTTGCTCGGCGCGGCCGCTCTGACCGGCTGCGACGCCGACCGGGACAGGACGACGAAGGGGGCGGCGGCCGAAAAGCGGCGGCCACCCGCCGCGCCGGCCCCGCTCTGGGACCGCAGACCCGGGTCGGTGGCCGCCGTCGGTGACTCCATCACCCGCGGTTTCGACGCCTGTTCGGTGCTGACGGACTGCCCCGAGGTGTCCTGGGCGACCGGCACGGACAGCGGGGTGCGCAGCCTCGCCGTGCGGCTGCTCGGTGAGTCGGGGGCCGCCGAGCGCAGCTGGAACCATGCCGAGACGGGGGCCAGGATCGCGCAGTTGCCCGAGCAGATGGCGCTGGCCGCGAAGGAGAAGCCGGATCTGGTGACGGTGATGATCGGCGCCAATGACGCCTGCCGGGACTCGGCGCGGCTCATGACTCCGGTGGCGGATTTCCGGGCGTCGCTGGAGGCTTCGATGCGTCAGTTGCGTGCCGGGGCGCCGAAGGCGCACGTGTATGTGTCGAGCGTGCCGGATCTCAAGCGGCTCTGGTCGACGGGGCGCGGCAACGCGCTGGGCAAGCAGATCTGGAAGCTGGGGATCTGTCAGTCGATGCTGGGTGACGCGGACGACATGGGCGCGCGCGCCGCGGCCCGGCGCACCTCGGTGCAGGAACGGGTCGTGGCGTACAACGACGTGCTGCGGAAGGTCTGTGCGAAGGACCGGCGCTGCCGTTACGACGGCGGGGCGGTTTTCGACTACCCGTTCACCGGCAAGCAGCTCAGCCGGTGGGACTGGTTCCACCCGGGGCGGAACGGTCAGGCGCGGCTGGCGGAGATCGCGTACCGCAATGTCACCTCGGCCCGGCCCCCGTCGTAGAGTTTGTGATCATGGGCACAGGTTCGGGCACGGCGCTGCGTACGGAAGAGTTCGGCACCCTCGCGGACGGCGCCGTGGTGCACCGCTGGACGCTGGAGCGGGACGGTACGCGGGTGCGTGTCCTGACGTACGGCGGCATCGTGCAGTCGGTCGAGGTGCCCGGCCGGGACGGGGTGCGGGCGGGTGTGGCGCTCGGGCTGCCGGATCTCGCCGGGTACGAGACGTATTCGGGTCCCTATTTCGGCGCACTGGTCGGGCGGTACGCGAACCGGATCGGTGGCGCCTGTTTCGAACTGGACGGGCAGACGCACCGGGTGACGCGCAATGAGGGGCGCAACCATGTGCACGGCGGGGCCCGGGGCTTCGACAAGCGTGTGTGGCAGGCGCGGGAGGTGACGGACGGTGTCCGGCTCTCCCTGGTCTCCGAGGACGGCGAGGAGGGCTTCCCGGGACGTCTGACGGTGTCGGCGACGTACACCCTGGACGAGGGCGGGGCGCTGCGGATCGCGTACCGGGCGACGACGGACGCCCCGACGGTGCTGAACCTGACGAATCACACGTACTGGAATCTCGCGGGCGGCGACAGCGGCACCGCACTCGGGCAGGTGCTGCGGATCACGGCCGGGCAGATCACGCCGGCGGACGCCGAGTCCCTCCCGACGGGCGAGTTCCTGCCGGTGGACGGGACCCGGTTCGACTTCCGTGAGCCGAAGCCGGTCGGCGCGGGCTACGACCACAACTTCGTGCTGGACGGTGCCGGCTCGGGCCCGGCGGCCGAGCTGTACGACGCGGTGTCGGGGCGCGTCCTGACCGTCACCACGACGGAGCCCGGGATGCAGCTGTACACGGCGGACCACTTCGACGGGCGGCCGTTCGGACCCTGTGCCGGCATCGCGCTGGAGACCCAGCACTTCCCTGACTCCCCGAACCGGCCCGAGTTCCCGAGCACGGTACTGCGGCCGGGCGGGGAGTACGTCTCGACGACGGTGTACGGATTCGCGGTGCGCTGAGGTGCGCCGACGGCGTGGATCGGCAGGAGGAGAGCCCCGGAGCGGGTCAGGTACCGCGCCGGGGCTCTCCCGCACCGGGGGACGCTACTCCTTGATGTCCACGGCCGTCGTCAGGCGTACGTCACCGAGCGAGCGGGCCGCCTGCACCTCGTACGTGCCGGGGACGAGGGTCCAGTCGTACGCCGTCTCGTCCCAGATCTCGTACGCGCGCCGCTCCAGCGGAATCACTGCCTCGGCGCTCTCGCCGGGGGCCGCCTCGACCCGTGCGAAGCCGGCCAGCCAGCGGACCGGGCGTTCGGCGGTGTCCTCCTGGGGCGCCAGGTAGAGCTGGACGGTCTCGGCTCCGGGCCGGGTGCCGGTGTTGCGGAGGCGGACGGTGGCGGTGTCGGGGCCGGCCACCAGGCTCTCGTACTCCCAGGTGGTGTAGCCGAGTCCGTGGCCGAAGGGATAGGCGGGCGTGGTGCCGGCCTTCTCCCAGGCCCGGTAGCCGACGAAGACGCCCTCCTCGTAGTGGAGTTCGCCGCCCGTGGGGGTGGTGGAGGAGACCGGGACGTCGGCGAGTGCGACCGGCCAGGTGGTGGGGAGGCGTCCGCCCGGTTCCTCGGCGCCGAGCAGGACATCGGCAAGGGCGTGACCGGCCTCCTGGCCGGGGAACCAGCTGAGCAGGACCGCGGCGACCTCGTCGCGCCACGGGAGCTCCACCGGGGAGCCGGAGTTGACGATCACGACGGTGTTCGGGTTGGCGGCGGCGACGGCCCTGACGAGGTCGTTCTGGTGACCGGGGAGCTTCAGGTCGGTGCGGTCGAAGCCTTCGGACTCGACGCGTTCGGTGGTGCCGACGACGACGATCGCGGTGTCCGCCGTGCGGGCCGACTCGACGGCCTCGGCGATCAGCTCCTGGGGGTCGCGGCGCGGGCCGAGGTGGCAGAAGGAGAACGAGACGCCGGGGATCGGTGCGTCGTCGCCCAGGGTGTCGGGAATCTGCCGCAGGGAGACCTCGACGGGTTCGCCCGCGGTGAGGGCGATCCGGCCCCGCTCCACCGGGTTGCCGAAGAACGCCTCGCCGGGGTCGGCGGAGCCGGTGACCCGGTGGACCTCGTCGTACAGGGTCTCGCCGGCGACGGTGAGGCCGAGTGCTCCGGTGCCACGGGTTCCGAAGATGTGCTCGCCGCCGTCGCGCGGGACGAAGGTGCCGGTGATCTCGACGCTGTGCAGCGTCTCGCGGGTCACACCCTCGGGGAAGTCGGTGCCGATCCACTGGACGGTGCCGCTGTGCAGCGGGGCGGAGCCGATGACGGTGCCGGAGGCGTCGTAACAGACGGCCCTGAGCTCGAAGCCCTTCTCGGCGGGGGTGAGTTCGTTGTTCGGGTCGGCGCCGACGCGGTAGTCGAGGACGTCCTCCGGGAGGGCGGCGACGAGGCCGTCCAGCGGCGAGACGATGTGGTGCGGGAAGACCTGGGCGGAACCGCCGCCGAGAACGCGGGCGTCCCGGGCGAGCGCCCCGCTGAGCGCGACCTTGCGGACGGCGGCGGGGTCGATGGGGAGCGCGGCGCGTTCATTGCGTACGAGGACGAAGGAGCGGCGGGCGATCTCGCGGGCCAGTGCGTCGCCGTCGATGGTCTCGGGGCGTCCGGCCTCGTCGACGACGGGCGGGGCACCGTCCAGGATGCCGACGCGGGCGGCCAGCCGCAGCACATTGCGTACGGCCCCGTCGACGACGGACTCCTCGACCTCACCGGCCCGTACCGCGTCGGCGAGCGCCTTCCCGTACACGGTCCTGGGGCCCGGCATGGCGACGTCGAGGCCGCCGTTGACGGCGGCGACGGTGGAGCGGGCGGCCAGCCAGTCGGAGACGACATAGCCGTCGAAGCCCCATTCGCCGCGCAGCACCGCGTTCTGCAGATAGCGGTGCTCGGTCATGGTGGAGCCATTGACCTGGTTGTACGCGGCCATGATGCCCCACGGGTGGGCGTTCTTGACGATCCTTTCGAACGGGGCGAGATAGATCTCGCGCAGGGTTCGCGGGGCGACGATGTTGTCGACGGTGAAGCGGTCGGTCTCGGCGTCGTTGGCGACGAAGTGCTTGACGGTCGTACCGACGCCGCCGTCCTGCACGCCCCGCACATAGCCGGTGCCGATCTCACCGGTGAGGTACGGGTCCTCGCTGTACGCCTCGAAGTGGCGGCCGCCGAGCGGGGACCGGTGGAGGTTCACGGTCGGGGCGAGGAGGACGTGCACCCCCTTGCGGCGGGCCTCCTGGGCCAGCAGCCGGCCGGCCCGGCGGGCCAGGGCCGGGTCCCAGGTCGCGGCGAGCGCGGTGGGCGAGGGCAGTGCGACGGACGGGTCGTCGGCGGTCCAGGCGACCCCGCGGACGCCGATCGGCCCGTCGGACATCACCAGGGAGCGCAGCCCCACAGCGGGGAGTCCGGGCAGCGACCACATGTCCTGGCCCGCCAGGAGCCGCGTCTTGTCGTCGAGCCCCAGTGCGGCCAGCGCCGCATCGACCGCGGCCTCGCGGGCCGCATCGGGATTGGTGGTTGTGGACGCGCCTGCCACGGCCGTACCTCCTCGTCGGTTCCTGCACTGAATGTCTCCATAGTGACCCCGATACCGGTAGAGCAGTAGGCTTCGTTATCCGTCTGTAATTTACAGGGATGGCGTACGGTCCTCGGGGCGGAACCGATGGAGCACCGAAAGGGGCCGGGAGATGGTGCGGGCCAGAAGCGCGGAGCGGCGGGCGGAGATTCTCCGCGCCACTCTCGAAGTGATCGCCGAGCGCGGCTATCGCGGCGCCTCGCTGAGTGCTGTCGCCGAGCGGGTCGGCCTCAGCCAGCAGGGGCTCCTGCACTACTTCCCGACCAAGGAGGCGCTGCTCGTCGCCGTGCTGGAGGAGCGCGACCAATGGGACACGGGCGGCGGCACCCGGAGCGACGGCACCTGGCGGATCGATCTGCTGGCCTCGCTCGTCGAGTACAACGCGATGCGGCCCGGCATCGTCCAGACGTTCTCGGCGCTGCTCGGCGAGAGCGTGACGGAGGGTCATCCCGCGCGGGAGTTCTTCACCCGCCGCTACACCCAGGTCCGCACACGCATGGCGGCGATGCTGCGCGCCGAGTACGGCGAGCGGCTGCCGGGCGGCCTGACTCCGGAGCGCGCGGCGCCGCTGCTGGTGGCGATGATGGACGGGCTTCAGTACCAGTGGCTGCTGGACCCGGATTCGGTGGACATGCCGGCGGCTTTCCAGGATTTCCTGACACTCCTGCGATCGACGGAGCCGAGTGCCCCCGAGAACCCTCGATCATGACATGACCTGCAACGACACCTGTACGACAAGATCGACAATCCCCACCTGCGGGTGATTTCCGAACGATCTACGCGCGTCCGGGCAGAGGTCACCGTCCCAGGCGCCCCAGGGTGGGGCGCATGACTTCCAAACCTGCCGCGCCTTCCTCCGGCCTGCCCTCCCGGCGCACCGTCATCACAGGTGCCGCCGCCGGTGCCGCCGCCCTTGCCACCACCGCAGTGGGCTCCGCAAGTGCCGCCGCGCCGGACGCCCTTGGTGCACCCGGCGCATCCGGAACCGCGCTCGCGCCCGCGGCCGCCCCCGGCTCGGACTGGGACGCCTGCCTGAACATCGCCCGCGCCATCCTCGTACGCGACGAACACGACCAGCCGCTGGTCCCCCACTACCGCGACATCCTGCTGTCCAAGGGCCTGCCGCGCAGCCGTAAGCCCCCCAAGAAGGTGCTGGTCGTCGGTGCGGGCCCGGCCGGGCTCACCGCCGCCCATCTGCTCCGCGACGCCGGGCACACCGTCACCGTGATCGAGGCCAACGGCAACCGTGTCGGCGGCCGGATCAAGACCTTCCGCAAGGGCGGCCACGAGAACGCGAAGGCGCCGTTCGCCGACCCGAAACAGTACGCCGAGGCCGGCGCCATGCGGATCCCCGACAGCCACCCGCTCGTCACCGGGCTCATGGACAGCTTCGGCCTGAAGCGCCGCCGCTTCTACCTGGTCGATGTCGACACCGAGGGCCGGCCGGTCAACCGCACCTGGATCCACGTCAACGGCATCAGGATGCGCAAGGCCGACTACGCGCAGAAGCCGCAGGCGATCAACCGCTCGTTCGGGGTCCCCGCGGAGTTCGAGAACAAGACCGCCGCGACGATCGTGCGGGAGGCCTTCGCGCCCGTGCGCAAGGAGTTCGAGGGCAAGGAGGGCCGCGAGCTCGTCGAGGGCTGGGCGCGGGTCATCCAGCGGTACGGACACTGGTCGATGTTCCGCTTCCTGACCGAGGCGGCCAAGCTCGACGAGCGCACCATCGACCTCATCGGCACGGTCGAGAACCTCACCTCCCGGCTCCATCTCGCCTTTGTGCACAGCTTCATCGGGGCCTCCCTGATCAGCCCGGACACCGCGTTCTTCGAGCTGCCGGACGGCACGGCCACCCTTGCCGACGCGATGTACAAACGGGTGAAGGACATCGTGCGGCTGGACCGCCGGGCCACCAGGATCAGCTACGGCGCGGACCGCGTCCGGGTCGAAACGGTGTCCGAGGGCCGCGACGGCAAGCCGCTCGTGCGCGAGACGTTCACCGGCGACCGGGCGATCGTCACCGTGCCGTTCTCCGGGCTGCGCCACATCCCGGTCGCTCCCGCGCTCTCGTACGGCAAACGGCGCGCGATCACCGAGATCCACTACGACGCGGCCACCAAGGTGCTGCTCGAATTCAGCCTCCGCTGGTGGGAGTTCGAGGAGAAGGACTGGAAGACCGAGCTGGAGAAGATCAAGCCCGGTCTGTACGAGGCCTACCGGCTGGGCAAGGCGCCGGCCGACGGTTCACTGCTGGGCGCCCACCCCTCCGTACCGCCCGGTCATCTCCCGCCCAACCAGCGCGTGCACTACGCGGCGTACCGGGCCACCGCCCGCAACCAGCCCGAGGCGGCGCATGTCATCGGCGGCGGATCGGTCACGGACAACCCCAACCGCTTCATGTTCCAGCCGTCCCACCCGGTCGAGGGGAGCGCGGGCGGCGTCGTCCTTGCCTCGTACAGCTGGGCCGACGACGCGCTGAAGTGGGACTCGCTGGACGACGACGAGCGCTATCCGCACGCCCTGGGCGGGGTGCAGGACGTGTACGGGCAGCGCATCGAGGTCTTCTACACGGGCGTCGGCGCCACCCAGTCGTGGATGCGCGATCCGTACGCGTACGGCGAGGCGTCGGTGCTGCTGCCGGGCCAGCACACCGAGCTGTTCGCCGATGTGCGCTCGGTCGAGGGGCCGCTGCACTTCGCCGGCTGCCACACCTCGATCAAGCCGGCCTGGATCGAGGGGGCCCTGGAGTCGGCGGTCAGGTCCGCGCTGGAGGTGCACAGCAGCTGACCCGTGTCCGGCGGGCGTCGCTCAGCGGGCCGAGATCTTCAGCGCCCGCCCAGGCCCAGGGTGACGCCCAGTCCGACGAGCACCGATCCGATGCCCCTGTTGAGAGCCTTCTGCCACCTCAGCATCGCGGTGCGCAGACGCGAGTCGGAGAAGAACAGCGCGACCAGGCCGAACCAGCCGAGATGGGCGACGGACATGAACAACCCGTAGCCGGCCTGCTGCCACAGGCCGGTTTCGGGCCCGACGACCTGGGTGAAGGTCGACACGACGAAGAGCGTGGTCTTGGGGTTCAGGGCATTGGTGAGGAAGCCGGTGCGCAGGGCCCCGAGCCGGGTCAGCTGCGGCTTCGAGTCCAGGTCGACGCCGAGATCGCTGCGGGCGAAGAAGGTCCGCACCCCGATATAGACGAGATAGGCCGCGCCGACCAGTTTGATCGCGGTGAACAGAGCGGTCGAGGACGCGATCAGCAGCCCGACGCCGAGCATCGTGTACGTGACATGGACGAGCACGCCTGCGGCGACTCCGACGGCGGCCAGCAACCCCGTCGTACGGCCGTAGAGACAGCTGTTGCGGACGACCATCGCGAAGTCCGCGCCCGGACTGATGACGGCGAGGACGGTGATGACGGCGACAGCGATGATCTCGGTCATGGGCGCGGAATCTCCTCAGCCCTTGTCGAGGGTGTACGGGGCGGGGGTCGCGTCCTCGTCCCCGTCCTCGTCGGACGCCACCAGGTCCCGCGCCAGCAGGGTGGCTCCGGCGACGGCGCCCGGCATCAGGAACACGGCGACGAACGGGACGAGGAAGGCGAGTCCCAGCGGTACGCCGAAGCCGAGGGTCAGCATGCGGCGCCCGCGCAGCAGGACGAGCCGGTCCTTGAGGACCATGCCGCGGCGCTGGAGCGCGACGGCGGTGAGCTCCTCGGCGAGGAAGTAGCCGGTGACGCAGAAACCGATCACGGGGACGACGGTCTGGCCGACGACCGGAATGAATCCGAGGGCGAAGAGCAGTACCGAATACAGCCCCACCCGCACCAGGATGCGGACGCTGTCGCGGGCGGATATCCACAGCTCCCGCCAGAGCGGCAGCCCGGACTCGGGAACCTCGCCGCCTTCCGTACGGTCGACCTGCTCGGAGAGCGACTCGTAGAAGGGCTGGCCGACCAGCAGCGTCACGGCGGTGAACGTGATCACGGCGAGGAAGAGACCGAGGGCGAAGACCAGCACGGTCAGGGTGTTACGGAGCAGGCCGAGCCAGGGCGATGACCAGTCGTCGGCGAAGGGGGTCGCCCAGGTCACCAGGTTGTCGGCGCCGTAGCCGAGGCCGACGAGCGCCGCCGCATACAGGACGAGGGTGACGAGTCCGGGCAGCAGCCCGAAGCCGAACCAGCGTCCGTGCCTGCCGACCCATCGCTGTCCTTTTATCAAGTAGCCGAAGCCCGCCCCTAGATCACGCATGGCGTCAGCGTACTGGTGGCGGCGCGGGCCCTTCCGGCCGCGGTGTGTCCGGAGCACGGCCGAGGGCCGCACCCCTGCGGGGGTACGGCCCTCGGTCGGTTTCGAGCGGTCAGGCGACCGACAGCTCGACCTTGATGTTGCCACGCGTGGCGTTCGAGTACGGGCACACCTGGTGGGCCTTCTCGATGAGCGACTGCGCGGTTGCGGTGTCGACGTTCGGGATGGTGGCGGTGATCGCGACCTCCAGACCGAAGCCGCCCTCGGCGGTCTTGCCGATGCCGACCGCGGCGGTCACCGTGGAGCCGGAGATGTCGGCCTTCTCCTCACGTGCCACGACGCCGAGTGCTCCCTGGAAGCAGGCGCTGTAGCCGGCCGCGAAGAGCTGCTCCGGGTTGGTGCCCGCGCCGCTTCCGCCCATGGCCTTGGGCGGGTTGACGATGACGTCGAGGTTGCCGTCGTCGGACGAGACGCGGCCGTCACGGCCGTTCTCGGCGGTGGCGACGGCGGTGTAGGCAACAGTGATGTCCTGAATGGCCATGCCGGAAATTCCTTCTGCTGTGCGCCGCGACTCGCGCCCACGATCGCGACGGCCTGTGGAGGAGCCTAACGGGTGCGCCGGAGCCTCGGTCAGGCGAGGGAAACAATCATCTTTCCGGTGTTCTCGCCACGCAGCAGACCCGTGAAGGCGTCGAAGCCGTTCTCGATGCCTTCGACGACGGTCTCCCGGTACTTCAGCTCGCCCGAGGCCAGCCAGCCGGCGACCTCCTCGACGAACTGCGGCTGGAGCGCGGCGTGATCGCCGACGAGCATGCCCTGGATGCGCAGCCGCTTGCCGATGACCAGGGCGAGGTTGCGCGGGCCGGGGGTCGGCTCGGTGGCGTTGTACTGGGCGATCATTCCGCAGACGGTGACGCGGCCGTGCACGTTGAGCGAGGAGATCGCCGCTTCGAGGTGCTCGCCGCCGACATTGTCGAAGTAGACGTCGATGCCGTCGGGGGCGGCGGCGCGCAGCTGCTCGGCGACCGGGCCGTTCTTGTAGTTGAAGGCCGCGTCGAAGCCGTACTCCTCGACGAGGAGCTTGACCTTCTCGTCGGAACCGGCCGAGCCGATGACCCGCGAGGCGCCCTTGAGCTTCGCCATCTGGCCGACCTGGCTGCCGACCGCACCGGCGGCTCCGGATACGAAAACGGCGTCGCCCTCCTTGAAGGAAGCGACCTCGAAGAGGCCGGCGTAGGCGGTGAGGCCGGTCATGCCGAGCACGCCGAGATAGGCGGAGAGCGGGGCGAGCGATGCGTCGACCTTCACGGCGTGCTTGGCCGGGACGTCCGCGTACTCGCGCCAGCCCAGGCCGTGCAGGACGTGGTCGCCGACCGCGATGCCCTCCGCGTTCGAGGCGATGACCTCGCCGACCGCTCCGCCTTCCATGGGGTGGTCGAGCTTGAAGGGCGGGGTGTACGACTTCACGTCGTTCATCCTTCCCCGCATGTACGGGTCGACCGAGAAGTACAGATTGCGGACGAGGACACGGCCCTCGCCGGGAGCGGTGACCGGGGCCTCACGCAGCGCGAAATCCTCGGCCTTCGGCCAGCCGTGGGGGCGGGCGACGAGGTGCCATTCACGGCTGGACGTGGGAAGTGCTGCAGACATGGGCTCGGGGTCTCCTCGATGCCTTACGGGGTGGGGAAAGCTTCGCCCGGGCCGGTGGGGGCCGGCAGGGGGGAAGCCGAAATGCTTCATTACGTGAAACAACCATGCTCCCGAATATTTCACCTTGTCAAGTAACCGGCTATCCTGGGCGTCATGGCCACCACTCGTACAGACCCTCTGACCCTCGAAGTCGTCGAGCTCATCGGTACCGTCGTGGCGCGCTACTACGAGGAGTACGACGAGGCCGCGGCGGCCCACTCCCTCACCGGCGCCCAGGCGCGCGTTCTCAGGCTGCTCGCCCTGGAGCCGACACCCATGCGCAAGATCGCCGAGAAGCTGAAGTGCGAGCCGTCGAACATCACCGGCATCGTCGACCGGCTGGAGACACGCGGCCTGGTGGAGCGCAGGCCGGATCCGGCCGACCGGCGGGTGAAACTGGCCGCCCCGACGGAGAAGGGTTCGCGGACGGCGCAGCAGCTGCGCGATTCGCTCACTTTCGCCCGGGAGCCGCTGGCCGAGCTGTCGGACGGGGACCGGGCGATGCTGCGGGACCTGCTGCGGCGGATGCTGGGCGATTCAGCCCCGCGCCGCGACTGAGGACGCGGCACGGCCGGGGGGCACGCGACCGGGCGAACCGCTCACCGGCAGAACCACAGGAACCAGCACGTGTCGGACTTGGTCGGCGAGGGTGTGGGGGTGGGCGAGGCCGGGGGTGTCGACTTCGTCGGGGTGTCGCTGGGCTCGGCGGAGCCCGACGGATCGCCGGGTGTCCCCTCGGTGGTATTCGGGCCGGCCGACGGGTCCGTGGAGGCGGAGGGCGCGGTGGAGGCCGGTGCCGACGCGGCGGAACCCTCGGGGCGGGCACTGCCGGTCGCCCCGCCCGCACCCGTGGCACCGGCCGGATGGGAATCGGTGGCCGGGAGCACGGATGGACCGCCCACCGGACCGGGCGGCTCGACCGCGTCGCTCGCCGAGGGGTCGGGGGCCGGCCCGGTCGTGACCGAGGTCGATTCGCGCACGTAGTCCGAGGCGCCGTCGTCGCCCTTCGGCTCGATGGCCAGCTCGGCCAGGCTCAGCGCCCCGGCCGCGAGCACCACGCCGAGCACGACGAGCAGGGCCGTCCGGCCGCGACGGCGGTGCGCACGCCGGCCACGCCCCTGCGCCCCGGCCCGCCGGTCCGGCCTGCGGGAACCGTGTGTGCCACGCGCTGGCTGGGCAGCACCGC
>NZ_FMDF01000084.1 GCF_900091955.1 Streptomyces sp. Ncost-T10-10d | reverse complement strand
CCCGGCGGCGGACCGGCCGCCGCGCGCGACGCCCGCGCGGTGCTGGCCCGGGCGGCGGACGGCGACGAACCCTACGCGGTCTCGGTGGTACGGGACACGGCGGGCTCGGTCGCTCAGCGGCTGCTCGCCTCGATCGTCTCGGTCGCGGCATCGATCGCGGAGCGCTCCATCGCCACCCCCGCCGATATCGACCTGGCCGTCACGGCCGGTCTCGGCTACCCCGTCGGCCCGCTGGCCTGGGGCGACCGGATCGGCGCCGAACGGATGCTGGAGCTGCACCGGGCGCTGCACCGCACGACGGGCGACCCGCGTCACCGCCCGAGCCGCTGGGTCACCGAACGCGCCCAGCTCGGTCTGGCGCTGACGGACCCGGGGACGTCACCCGCCGACTGCACGGCCGGCGCCGCGTCGTCGTGACGGCGCGGCGGGACCTGCCGCGGGCTTGCAGTCCCGGCGGGTCCCGCCGTACGCGGCCCGCGTCCTCGGAGACATCTGAAGATCACGACCATGTCCGTTTCGTACAAGACCCGTGGCGGGGGCCCGGCCTACGGTCGGAACATGACTCCACGCATGGACGCGATCGGCATCATCACCGCGGATCTGGCCGCATCGCTCACCTTCTACCGCCGGCTCGGTCTCGACATCCCCGCCGACGCGGAATCCGCACCACATGTCGAAGTGACGCTCCCGGGCGGGCAGCGGCTGCTGTGGGACACCGAGGACGTCATCGGCTCGTTCGACCCCGACTGGTCCGCGCCGCGCGGCGGGGAACGCCTCTCACTCGCCTTCCTCTGCGACAGCCCGGCGGAGGTGGACGCGGTGTACGACGACCTGACCGGCGCCGGATACCGGGGACATCTGAAGCCTTGGGACGCGGTGTGGGGGCAGCGTTACGCGACGGTCCTCGACCCGGACGGCTGCGCGGTGTCGTTGTTCGCCGCCAACGGCTGAGACCGAGTGCTGCCCGGCCCCCGTTACGTGGGCGTGAGGTAGGCGGTCAGGGTGGTCCCGGCCAGGTCGCGCATCTCCCGCGCCAGATGGGCCTGGTCGGTGCAGCCCGCCTCGACCGCCGCTTCGGCGTACGGCGTTCCGGACCGGGCGAGAGTGAGCGCACGCTGCAGCCGCAGGACCCGGGCGAGCGTCTTGGGTCCGTAGCCGAAGGCCGCGAGTGAGCGGCGGTGCAGCTGGCGGGCGCCGAGGCCGGCCGTCTGCGCGGTGTCCGCGACGGACCGCCCGGCGCCGAGCTGTGCGGCGACGGACCGCATCACAGCGTCCGGCGGTGGCGTGTCGGCCGCCCGCCGCAGGGCGACGGTCTCCAGTGCGGCGGCGGGGTCGGGGGCTTCGGCGAGGCGCTCGTTGAGTACGCGGACCAGCGCGCCCGGCCACAGGTCCGCGAGGTCGACCCGGCGGTCGCGCAGTTCGTGCGCCGGTACGCCGAGGAGCGCGGGGGCCGTGCCGGGCGCGAAGCGGATGCCCGTGTACTGCCCGCCGGTTCCGACGGCCGACGTCCCGGCACGGGTGTCGGGGCCCGCGACGAGCAGCCGTCCGCCGATCCAGAGCAGGTCCATGCAGCCGTCGGGCAGCACCGGATGGACCGATCCCCCCGGCACACTCAGTGTCCACACGGTCGCACCGTCGAACCGCGACGCCCGCTCTTCGTACCTGTCGGCCATGGACCCCACGCTATTCCCGTCGGCGAACGGATCGGCTTGCCCGGTCGCCGCACCGGCCGTACCCGCCGGACAGCGGGCGTCCTCAGTCGTCGGACGGGTTGTTCGGCTTGTCCGACTCCTTGTCGCGGCTCGGCTGCAGCCGGGACTTCACATCGTCCGGCGGCAGGAACCTCGACCAGCGCTCCGGGAACTCGGACGGCATATAGGAACTGTCACCGTCCTCGTCCTCGTCCTCGTCCTCGTCGTCGTCCCAGCCCCCGTCCTGGTTCTCCGCCTGCGTCCGCGCGACGAACTCCGCGGCCTGGGCCGCTCGTACCCGCTCATTGGCCGCACGTGCCGCGGCCGTCGCCAGCGAGGGCCACACCCGGTCGATCGCGGCATTGACCGCCGCTCCGACCAGCACCGCGAACGCGGAGATACCGATCCACAGCAGGACGGCGATCGGGGCCGCCAACGAGCCGTAGATCGTGGGCCCCTCGACCGTACTCGTGAGGTAGATCCGCAGCAGGAAGCTGCCGAGCACCCACATCGCGAGCGCCACCAGCGCACCCGGCACATCCTCGATCCACGGTGAACGGACCGGTACGGACACGTGATAGAGCGTCGTCAGGAACGCGATCGACAGCAGGATCACCAGCGGCCAGTACAGAACGCTTATGACCTCGGTGCCCCACGGGATGAGCTCCACGACCCGGTCGGGGCCGACCACGAGCAGCGGCAGCACGACGGCACCGAGCAGCAGCGCGACGACGTACAGCAGGAAGGAGAGCAGCCGCGTCTTGACGATGCCGCGCTGGCCGTCGAGGCCGTACATCACCGTGATCGTGTCGATGAAGACATTGACCGCGCGGGAGCCGGACCAGAGCGCGATGGCGAAGCCGATGGAGATGACATCGGGCCGGGCGCCGGTGGTGACGTCCGCCAGGAGCGGTTTGGCGAAGTCGTTCACACCCCGCTCGCTGAGCACTGTCTGCGCGGCGTTGAGGATGTTGCGCTCGATGGAGGCGACCGTGGTGGTGTTGGTCCACTCGTCGACGTAACCGAGCAGACCGATCAGGCCGAGGAGCAGCGGAGGCAGGGACAGCAGGGTGAAGAACGCCGCCTCGGCGGCGAGTCCCAGAATGCGGTACTCCATGCACGAGTTGACGGTGTCCTTGAGCAACTGCCAGACCATCTGCCGCTTGGAAACGTTGCGGTAGAGGACTCGCGCCCGGTGGAGCCGACCCGGTGGCCGCTCGGGTGTTTCATTTGCTGCCTGCACATCCTTACCGTATCGGCATGGCAGCCACCACCCACACAGTGTCCAACCAGGTACCGCCGCTGGTCGGCTACGACGTCTTCGGCGCCGACCGCGCGCTCACGGAAGCGGTGCGACGTCACCTGCCGCCCGAGCTCCTCGACGAGGCCCGGGGCGAGCTCGGCGAGCTGGGCAGATCCGCGGGCTCCGCGCAGGCGCAGGCGTGGGGGGCGCAGGCGAACGAGAATCCGCCGGTGCTGCGTTCCCACGACCGGTACGGGAATCGCATCGACGAAGTGGAGTTCCATCCGGCCTGGCACCGGCTGCTGGGTCATGCGGTCGGCGCGGGTCTCACCGACGCCTGGGGCAGGCCCGGCGGCCATGTGCGGCGGGCGGCCGGTTTCCTGGTGTGGACGCAGGCCGAGGCGGGGCACGGCTGCCCGCTGTCCATGACGCACGCGGCGGTGCCCGCGCTGCGGACCGATCCGGCGCTGGCCGCCGACTGGGAGCCGCTGCTGACCTCGAAGGTGTACGAGCAAGGGCTGCGGCCCGCGGCGCAGAAGGCCGGTGTGCTCTTCGGGATGGGCATGACGGAGAAGCAGGGTGGCACGGACGTTCGGTCCAATACGACGCGGGCCGAGCCGCTGGCAGCGGAGGGCGAGTATCTGCTCACCGGGCACAAGTGGTTCTGTTCGGCGCCGATGTCCGACGGCTTCCTGGTGCTGGCGCAGGCGCCCGCCGGCCTGACGTGTTTTCTGCTGCCCCGGGTGCTGCCCGACGGCACGCGCAACACGTTCGCGATCCAGCGACTGAAGGACAAACTGGGCAACCGGTCCAATGCGTCGAGCGAGGTCGAGTTCGACGGGACGTGGGCGCGCCGGGTCGGTGACGAGGGGCGCGGGGTGCGCACCATCATCGAGATGGTGGCGGCGACCCGGCTGGACTGTGTGGTCGGTTCGGCGGCGCTGATGCGGCAGGCGGTGGCGCAGGCGATCCACCACTGCACATACCGCAGCGTGTTCGGCGAGGTATTGATCGAGAAGCCGCTGATGCGCAATGTGCTGGCCGATCTGGCGCTGGAGTCGGAGGCCGCGACGGTGCTGGCGCTTCGGCTGGCGGCGGCGTACGACGCCGATACGGAGGGCGAGCGGGCCTTCCTGCGGATCGCGGTGCCGACGGCGAAGTACTGGGTGACGAAGCGGTGCACGCCGATGGTGGGTGAGGCGCTGGAGTGTCTCGGCGGCAACGGTTACGTCGAGGAGTCCGGGATGCCGCGGCTGCTGCGCGAGGCGCCGCTCAACTCGATCTGGGAGGGCTCCGGGAATGTACAGGCGCTGGATGTGCTGCGGGCGCTGCAGCGCGAGCCACTGGCACTGAACGCGTTCCTCCAGGAGGTCGGCAGGGCGCGCGGCGCCGATCACCGGCTGGACGCGGCGATCAAGGACATGCTGACGGAGCTCGCCGATCTGAACGGGATCGAGGCGCGGGCCCGCAGGCTGGTCGAGCGGATGGCTCTGGTCCTGCAGGGTTCGCTGCTGGTGCGCTGGGCGCCGCCGGAGGTCGCCGACGCGTTCTGTGCGTCACGGCTGGGCGGGGACTGGGGCACGGCATTCGGGACGCTGCCGCACAGCCTCGATCTGGCATCGGTCGTGGAACGGGCGCGGCCCGTCGAGCGATAGCCGGAGAGATACGGCAACGGAGGGTGGTGCTGCGCCGACACGGCACCACCCTCCATGCTGTGCACACCGGACAGCGGGACACGGACGCCGCCGTGCGGTGTTCCGTCACTCTCGTACGGACCTGTGCTCCCTCGCCAGAGTTGCAAAGGGTTGCAACCATTGTGTGGAGTGCGCACTGCGGGGACCCTCGCAGCGGGCAGGATGGGCCCGGGGGCCATTTGTCCGGCGCCGGCATCTTGGGGGAACGAGAGTGGACACAAGCGCTGCCGAGGTGACGCGATCGGCTGTGCCGCGGTCCGTCGAGGCCCTCCGCATGATCCACCGTGCCAGGGAGGCGAAGGTCGTGGGCGAGCGCTCACCGGTTGCCCCGCGTGCGGAGATCGGCGCCTCGTGGGACCGGGCGCTGCGCAGCGGTGTCGATCCGGATCAGTCCACCGAGAGCGTGCTGCTGGACACGGACGAGATCGAGCACCGGCGCCGGAGCTCGACGCTGGGCGAGGTGATGCCGTTGCTCAGCGAGGGCCTGGTCTCCCTGGCGGATGCCGCCCAGCAGATCGTGGTGGTCACCGATGTGGAGGGCCGGGTGCTGTGGCGCCAGGGCAATCCGGGGGTGCTGCGCCGGGCTGACGGCATCTGTCTGGCGGAGGGCGCGGCCTGGGCGGAGGCGAGCACGGGGACGAACGCGATCGGTACGGCGCTCGTCTCGCGCACACCGGTCCAGGTTCATTCGACCGAGCATTTCGTGCGCAGACTGCACAGCTGGACCTGCGCGGCGGCCCCGGTGTGTGATCCGCGGGACAGCCGGCTGATCGGCATCGTCGACATCAGCGGTCCGGCGTCCACGTTCCATCCGACCTCGCTCGCCCTGGTCGGTTCGGTGGCCAGGCTGGCCGAGAGCGAGATCAGGAACCGCCATCTCCAGGCGATCGACCGGCTGCGTTCGGTGGCGGCACCACTGCTGTGCCGGCTGGGCGGACGGGCCCTGGCGGTGGACACCCACGGCTGGCTCGCCGCGGTGACCGGGATGCCGCCGGTCGACCGGCTGCCGCTGCCGAAGTCGTTGCAGCCGGGCCGGGTGTGGCTGCCGTCGCTCGGTATGTGCCAGGTCGAGCCGCTGCCCGGCGGCTGGTTGGTGCAGGTCACGGACGGGCCTTCGGACGGGCCGCCGCGACGGGTGGTGCTGGACCTCAGCCGGCCGCGCGGGCTCACGGTCCATAGGGTGAGTGCGGTGGGCACCTGGACGCAGCGGCTCTCGCCGCGCCATGCGGAGCTGCTGTACGCCCTGGCGCTGCACCGCGAGGGGCGTACGGCATCCGAGCTGGCGGAGGACATCTTCGGCGATGCGACCCGCACGGTGACGGTGCGGGCGGAGATCTCGCGGATACGCCGCCATCTCGCGGAGGTGCTCGCACACCGCCCGTACCGCTTCGGCGAGGGGGTCGAGGTCGAGGTGATCCAACCGGATCATCCGGCCGATCTGCTGCCGCGCTCGACGGCTCCGGTGGTGGTCAGGGCACGTAAGGGGTCCTAGGACCTCTCTGGCGCCGGTTGCCTGCGGTCCCGCCGTCCGAGCCGCGGGACCGGCTTGGGCCCCGGCCGCACGGCATGGTTCCCTGGCAGCCATGAGCAACCCCGCGCACACCGCAGCGACCACCGCCGAGGTGACCATCTGGTCCCTGGAACAGACCTCCCCCGACGATCTGCGCCCCGCCGCGGTCCCGGAGGGCGACGTGCGGATCGTGCGGTCCGAGATCCCGCTGCCCGAGTTCAGCCGGTTCCTGTACACGGCGGTCGGCGGCGACATCCAGTGGACGGACCGGCTCACGATGACGTACGCGCAGTGGCAGGAGGCCCTGGACCGGCCCGGAGCGGAGACCTGGGTGGCGTACGAGAACGGCACCCCGGCGGGATACATCGAGCTGGACCCGCAGGACGACGGCGCGGTGGAGATCATGTACTTCGGGCTGATTCCGGCTTTCCGGGGACGCCGGATAGGCGGCCATCTGCTCTCGCACGGCGTCGCCCGCGCCTGGGACCTGGCGGAACGCTGGCCCGAGCGGACACCGACGAAGCGGGTGTGGCTGCACACCTGCTCCAAGGACGGCCCGCACGCCATGGACAACTATCTGCGGCGCGGCTTCAAGCTGTTCGACACGAAGGTGGAGCTGGAGCCCGAGGCGGCGACGCCGGGACCGTGGCCGGGGGCGGCGCGGTAGCGCGCGGACAGCAACTCCCGGCGCCAGAGAGGGAGATTGCGGCCATTACGGGTGGCCCGGTCTGCGCGGGTCGAGTGATGGGCACCACACTGTCTCGCATCACGGGACAGTCCCGTCCACATCATGGATAGTGGTGGACTGGTCCGAGATTCGCGTGACAGGCTTCCGTCATGCCTGGAACTGGAATTGCCTTGGTGAGTCGACGCCACGTCGACCTCGGCCGCGTGTCCAGCGCCATCTGTCCGGCGAGCTGAGAGTCCCAGCACCGCCGCGATCCCCTTTTCTCTGCAAACCCTGCGCACCGCCGCGCCTCAGCGCGAGTGTGCAGTTCAGAGCCGCCCTCCTGCAGTCCCGAAGGACGTACCGTCATGGCCGCTACCCCGGAACAGTCTGCGACCACCACGCCCCGCCGCAAGGCCGGACGCCACCGTGGCGAAGGCCAGTGGGCCGTGGGGCACCACACTCCGCTCAACGGCAATGAGCAGTTCAAGAAGGACGACGACGGTCTCAATGTGCGGACACGCATTGAGACGATCTACTCCAAGCGCGGTTTCGACTCGATCGACCCCAACGACCTCCGTGGACGCATGCGCTGGTGGGGCCTCTACACCCAGCGCAAGCCCGGGATCGACGGCGGCAAGACCGCGATCCTGGAGCCGGAGGAGCTGGACGACAAGTACTTCATGCTGCGGGTCCGGATCGACGGAGGCCGGCTGACCACCGAGCAGCTGCGGGTCATCGGTGAGATCTCGCAGGAGTACGCGCGCGGCACCGCGGACATCACCGACCGGCAGAACATCCAGCTGCACTGGATCCGCATCGAGGACGTCCCGGCGATCTGGGAGAAGCTGGAGGCCGTCGGGCTCTCCACCACCGAGGCATGCGGTGACTGCCCCCGCGTGATCATCGGCTCCCCGGTGGCCGGGATCGCCGCCGACGAGATCATCGACGGGACGCCGGCGGTCGACGAGATCCACGAGCGCTACATCGGCAACAAGGAATTCTCGAACCTGCCGCGCAAGTTCAAGACCGCGATCTCCGGCTCGCCGGTGCAGGACGTGGTGCACGAGATCAACGACATCGCGTTCGTCGGCGTCGTCCACCCCGAGCACGGCCCGGGCTTCGACGTCTGGGTCGGTGGCGGTCTCTCCACCAACCCGCGCCTCGCCGAGCGGCTGGGCGCCTGGGTGCCTCTCGACGAGGTGCCGGACGTCTGGGCCGGGGTCGTCGGCATCTTCCGTGACTACGGGTACCGCCGACTGCGCACCCGCGCCCGCCTGAAGTTCCTGATGGCCGACTGGGGCCCGGCGAAGTTCCGCCAGGTACTGGAGGACGAGTACCTGAAGCGTCCGCTCGTCGACGGGCCCGCGCCCGCGGAGCCCAGCGGCCGCTGGCGCGACCACATCGGCGTCCACCAGCAGAAGGACGGCCGGTTCTACCTCGGATTCGCACCCCGGGTCGGCCGTGTGGACGGCTCCACCCTGGCCAAGATCGCCGACCTGGCGGCCGCCCACGGCTCGGACCGGCTGCGCACCACCGTCGAGCAGAAGATGCTCATCCTCGATGTGGAGCAGGACCAGGTGGACTCCCTGGTCGCCGGCCTCGAAGCGCTCGACTTCCAGGTGAAGCCCTCGCCGTTCCGGCGGGGCACGATGGCCTGCACCGGCATCGAGTTCTGCAAGCTGGCGATCGTCGAGACGAAGGCGCGCGGCGCCTCGCTCATCGACGAACTGGAGCGCCGCCTGCCGGAGTTCGACGAGCCGCTCACCATCAACATCAACGGCTGCCCCAACGCCTGCGCCCGCATCCAGACCGCGGACATCGGCCTCAAGGGCCAGCTCGTGCTGGACGCCGACGGCAACCAGGTCGAGGGCTACCAGGTGCACCTGGGCGGCGCCCTGGGCCTGGAGGCCGGGTTCGGCCGGAAGGTCCGTGGTCTGAAGGTCACTTCGGCCGAACTGCCCGACTATGTCGAGCGGGTCCTGGGCCGTTTCCAGGAGGAGCGCGAGGACGGCGAGCGGTTCGCGACCTGGGCGGCGCGTGCCAGTGCGGAGTCGCTGTCATGAGCGAACGCGCCGCCCCGTTCTACTGCCCCTACTGCGGCGACGAGGACCTGCGCCCGCACGAGACCGGCCACGGCGCCTGGGAATGTGCCTCCTGCAACCGCGCGTTCCAGCTGAAGTTCCTGGGCCTGCTGACCCGGGGGTTGCAGCGTAACGACGTCGAACGGGACGGGATATGACAGGGGATCAGATCGAAGAACGCAGCGTCGAGGAGCTCAAGGAGCTGGCCGCGCGGGCGGCCCGGGAGCTGGAGGAGGCCTCCGCGCCGGAGATCCTCCAGTGGGCCGCCGACACCTTCGGCAGGAAGTTCTGCGTCACCTCGTCCATGGAGGACGCCGTCGTCGCCCACCTCGCCTCGCGCGCCCTTCCGGGGGTGGACGTGGTCTTCCTCGACACCGGCTATCACTTCCCCGAGACGATCGGCACCCGCGACGCGGTCGAGGCCGTGATGGACGTCAACGTCATCACGCTGACTCCGCGCCGGTCCGTGGCCGAGCAGGACGCCGAGTACGGTCCGAAGCTGCACGACCGCGACCCGGACCTGTGCTGCGCGTTGCGGAAGGTCAAGCCCCTTGAGGAGGGCCTGACTTCGTACGCGGCCTGGGCGACCGGGCTGCGCCGCGACGAGTCCCCCACCCGGGCGAACACCCCGGTCGTCGGCTGGGACGAGAAGCGGCAGAAGGTGAAGATCTCACCGATCGCCCGCTGGACGCAGGACGACGTCGACGCGTACGTGGCCGAGCACGGCGTTCTCACCAACCCGCTGCTGATGGACGGATACGCCTCCGTGGGCTGCGCGCCCTGCACCCGCCGAGTGCTGGAGGGCGAGGACGCACGCGCCGGACGCTGGGCCGGCCGGGGCAAGACCGAGTGCGGGCTGCACGACTGATGACGACTGATCAGGAGATCTCGATGAGCGTGACGGAGACGGGAGCCACCATCTGGCTGACCGGTCTGCCGAGCGCGGGCAAGACCACCATCGCGTACGAACTCGCCGGGCGGCTGCGCGGCGAGGGCCACCGCGTGGAGGTGCTCGACGGCGACGAGATCCGGGAGTTCCTCTCCGCGGGTCTCGGCTTCTCCCGCGAGGACCGCCACACCAACGTCCAGCGGATCGGCTTCGTCGCCGAGCTGCTGGCGGCCAACGGCGTGAAGGTGCTGGTCCCGGTCATCGCCCCGTACGCGGACAGCCGGGACGCGGTACGCAAGCGGCACCAGGCCGAGGGCACCGCGTATCTGGAGGTGCATGTCGCGACTCCGGTCGAGGTGTGCTCCGTACGCGATGTGAAGGGCCTCTACGCCAAGCAGGCGGCCGGCGAGATCAGCGGGCTCACCGGGGTCGACGACCCTTACGAGGCGCCCGAGTCGCCGGATCTGCGGATCGATTCGCACCGGCAGACCGTGCAGGAGTCCGCGGCGGAGCTGTATGCGCTGCTGAGCGAGAGGGGTGCGGCGTGACGACCGTCGCGACTGTGCCGGAAGGCACCGACAATCCGTACGCACTCAGCCACCTGGACTCCCTGGAGTCCGAGGCCGTACACATCTTCCGCGAGGTGGCGGGCGAGTTCGAGCGGCCGGTGATCCTGTTCTCCGGCGGCAAGGACTCCATCGTGATGCTGCACCTGGCGCTCAAGGCGTTCGCGCCCGCGCCGGTGCCGTTCACGCTGCTGCACGTCGACACCGGGCACAACTTCCCCGAGGTGCTGGAGTACCGCGACCGGACGGTGGCCCGGCACGGGCTGCGGCTCCATGTCGCCTCCGTACAGGAGTACATCGACGCGGGGAAGCTCCGCGAACGCCCGGACGGCACCCGCAACCCGCTGCAGACCGTGCCGCTGACCGAGGCGATCCAGCAGCACCGCTTCGACGCCGTGTTCGGCGGCGGGCGCCGTGACGAGGAGAAGGCGCGTGCCAAGGAGCGGGTCTTCTCGCTGCGCGACGAGTTCTCCCAGTGGGACCCGCGCCGCCAGCGCCCCGAGCTGTGGCAGCTGTACAACGGCCGCCACGCCCCCGGCGAGCACGTCCGGGTCTTCCCGATCTCCAACTGGACCGAGCTCGACGTCTGGCAGTACATCGCCCGTGAGGGCATCGAGCTTCCGGAGATCTACTTCGCCCATGAGCGCGAGGTCTTCAACCGCTCCGGCATGTGGCTGACCGCGGGCGACTGGGGCGGCCCCAAGGAGGGCGAGCGGGTCGAGACCCGGCAGGTGCGCTACCGCACGGTCGGCGACATGTCGTGCACCGGCGCCGTCGACTCGGATGCGACGACGCTGGACGCCGTGATCACCGAGATCGCCGCCTCACGGCTCACCGAGCGGGGCGCGACGCGTGCCGACGACAAGATGTCCGAGGCCGCGATGGAAGACCGTAAGCGCGAGGGGTACTTCTAGGATGACCGCACTCACCCAGCACACAGAGCAGTTGTCGACCACCACCCTGCTGCGGTTCGCCACCGCAGGGTCCGTCGACGACGGCAAGTCCACCCTTGTCGGACGTCTTCTGCACGACTCCAAGTCGGTCCTCACCGACCAGCTGGAGGCCGTCGAGAACGCCTCGCGCAGCCGGGGCCAGGAGGCGCCGGACCTGGCGCTGCTGACCGACGGACTGCGGGCCGAGCGCGAGCAGGGCATCACCATCGATGTCGCCTACCGCTACTTCGCCACGCCGCGCCGCCGGTTCATCCTGGCCGACACCCCGGGGCATGTGCAGTACACCCGGAACATGGTGACGGGGGCCTCGACGGCCGAGCTCGCCGTCGTCCTGGTCGACGCCCGCAACGGCGTCGTCGAGCAGACCCGCCGGCACGCCGCCGTCGCGGCGCTGCTGCGGGTGCCGCACGTGGTCCTGGCCGTCAACAAGATGGATCTGGTCGACTACGCGGAGCCCGTGTTCGCCGCCATCGCCGAGGAGTTCACCGCGTACGCCGCATCCCTCGGCGTCCCGGGCTGGGGGTCTGGGGGGGACCCCCAGGAGAACTGGTGTACCGCGATCCCGATCTCCGCGCTGGCCGGTGACAACGTCGTGGAACCGTCCTCGCACATGGACTGGTACGGCGGCCCCACGGTCCTGGAACACCTGGAGACGGTGCCGGTCAGCCATGACCTCACCGCCTGCCACGCCCGCTTCCCCGTCCAGTACGTCATCCGGCCGCAGACGGCCGAGCACCCGGACTACCGGGGCTACGCGGGCCAGATCGCGGCCGGTGCCTTCCGCGTCGGCGAGGCCGTCACCGTCCTGCCCTCGGGCCGTACGTCGACGGTCACCGCGATCGACGCACTCGGCGAGAGCGTCGACGTCGCCTGGGCGCCCCAGTCGGTGACGATCCGGCTGGCCGACGACATCGACATCTCGCGCGGCGACCTGATCGCCCCGTCCGACGACGCACCGGCGGTCACGAGGGACGTCGAGGCGACCGTCTGCCATGTCGCGGACCAGCCGCTCACTGTGGGCCAGCGGGTGCTGCTCAAGCACACCACCCGCACGGTCAAGGCGATCGTCAAGGACATCCCCTCGCGCCTCACGCTGGACGACCTCTCCCAGCACCCGGCACCCGGCCGGCTCGTCGCCAACGACATCGGCCGGGTCGTCGTCCGCACCGCGGAGCCGCTGGCGCTCGACGCGTACGCGGACTCCCGGCGCACCGGCTCCTTCCTCCTGATCGACCCGGCGGACGGCACCACGCTGACGGCCGGCATGGCCGGTGCCTCGTTCGCCGCCGTGGCCGAGGCCGCCGCCACCGACGACGCCGGATGGAACTTCTGATGAGTATCGACATCTACTCCACTTTCGCGAAGGAGGGCGGCCGCGTCGGCAGCGGCGCCCTCGGCAGCGGCCAGGGCGGGGTCGCACGATGTGCGCGATGACGTACGCGCACTGCCTGCGCGCCCGCTTGCACCAACCGCACCGCCTGCACAGCCGGTTCGGACGAAGACCTGCCGACTTCCCGGCCGCGTCCCCGTAGTTTCCGGGGGGACGCGATCACCGGGCCAACGAGAGGAAGACCTCCCGTGCCTGCCCCCCGTACCACGCTCCGCCGCAGCCTCGCCGCTGCCGCCGCCCTGCCGCTGCTCGCCGTGGCGCTCACCGCCTGCGGCTACGGCTCCGAGGCGAAGGACGACGACTCCAACAAGTCGGACGTCGCCGCCGACGCGAAGAAGCTCTCCACGGACACCGTACGGATCGGCTACTTCCCCAACCTCACGCACGCCACCGCGCTGGTCGGCGACCAGGAAGGGCTCTTCCAGAAGGAACTCGGCGGCACCCGGCTCAAGACCTCGCAGTTCAACGCGGGTCCTTCCGAGATCGAGGCGCTCAACGCCGACTCGATCGACATCGGCTTCATCGGCCCGTCGCCCTCCATCAACGGTTTCACCAAGTCCCAGGGCAAGAACCTGCGGATCATCGGCGGCTCCGCCTCCGGCGGGGTGAAGCTGGTCGTGAACCCGAAGAAGATCAAGACTCTGGACGACCTCAAGGGCAAGAAGATCGCCACCCCGCAGCTCGGCAACACGCAGGACGTGGCCTTCCTCAACTGGATCTCCGAGAAGGGCTGGAAGGTCGACGCCCAGAGCGGCAAGGGCGACGTCTCCGTGGTCCGTACGGACAACAAGGTGACCCCGGACGCCTACAAGTCCGGTTCCATCGACGGCGCCTGGGTCCCCGAACCCACCGCGTCCAAGCTGGTCGCCGAGGGTGCCGAGGAACTGCTCGACGAGTCGACGCTGTGGCCGGACAACAAGTTCGTGATCACGAACATCATCGTGTCGCAGAAGTTCCTGAGCGAGCACCCGGATGTCGTCGAGGCGGTGCTGCGCGGTTCGGTGAAGACCAACGCGTGGATCAACGCCAACCCGGACAAGGCGAAGGCCTCCGCCAACGCCGCGCTCGAGAAGCTGACCGGCAAGGCGCTGCCCGCCGAGGTCCTCGACCCGGCGTGGAAGTCGATCCAGATCACCGATGACCCGTTGGCCGCCACGCTGGACGCGGAGGCCGAGCACGCGGTGAAGGCCGGTCTGCTGGAGAAGCCGGACCTGACCGGCATCTACGACCTGAAGCCGCTGAACAAGGTCCTGAAGGCCGCGGGCAAGCCCGAGGTCGCCGACGCCGGTCTCGGCGTCAAGTAGGCCGCCCGAACCCGAACCCAGGATTCCCAGGAGGTGACGACCATGGCGACCACTCTCACCAAGGCCGAGGACCGTACAGCGGTCAGGCACGCCGCCCGTATCGCACATGTCTCCAAGTCCTTCGGCGGACCGGAGGGACAGCAGCTCGTCCTGGACGACATCACGCTCGATGTCGCGCCGGGCGAGTTCGTCACCCTCCTGGGAGCCTCCGGGTGCGGGAAGTCGACGCTGCTCAATCTGGTGGCCGGACTCGACCGCCCGACCGCGGGGTCCATCGAGACCCCCGGCGGGCGGCCGGCCCTGATGTTCCAGGAGCACGCCCTGTTCCCGTGGCTGACCGCGGGCAAGAACATCGAACTCGCGCTGCGGCTGCGCGGCGTACCCAAGTCGGAGCGCCGCACGGAGGCGGAGCGGCTGCTGGAACTCGTACGGCTGGGCGGGGCGTACGGGAAGCGTGTGCATGAACTCTCGGGCGGTATGCGGCAGCGGGTGGCAATGGCCCGCGCCCTCGCCCAGGACAGTCAACTGCTGCTGATGGACGAGCCGTTCGCCGCACTCGATGCCATCACCCGGGATGTGCTGCACGACGAGCTGACCCGGATCTGGCGCGAGACGAACGTCTCGGTCCTCTTCGTCACACACAATGTGCGCGAAGCGGTGCGGCTCGCCGAGCGCGTCGTCCTGCTGTCGTCCCGCCCCGGCAGGATCGCCCGCGAGTGGACGGTCGACATCGAGCAGCCGCGCCGTATCGAGGACAACGCGGTCGCGGAGCTGTCCGTCGAGATCACCGAACAACTGCGTGGGGAGATCCGCCGTCATGGCCAGCACTGACACGAAGCCCGACGATCTGGCCGGTCTGGAGGCCGGGCTCGACGCGCTGGACGCCGTGCAGGTGCGCCGCACCCCGGTGCGCGAGGTGCTGCTGCGCAAGGTGCTTCCGCCCGTGCTCGCGGTGGCGCTGGTGATCATTGTCTGGCAGCTGCTCGTCGAGGCCCAGGTCACCGACGACTACAAGCTGCCGTCACCGGCCGCGGTGTGGAAGAGCGCGTCCGACATGTGGCTGCAGGGAACGCTGCTGGAGGTCGTCTGGACCAGCATCTCGCGCGGTCTCCTCGGCTTCCTGATGGCCGTGGCCATCGGTACGCCGCTGGGTCTGCTGGTCGCCCGGGTGAGGTTCGTACGGGCCGCGATCGGCCCGATCCTGTCCGGGTTGCAGTCCCTGCCGTCGGTCGCCTGGGTGGCACCGGCCGTGATCTGGCTCGGGCTGAACGACAAGATGATGTACGCCGTGATCCTGCTGGGCGCCGTCCCCTCGGTCGCCAACGGGCTGGTCTCCGGCGTCGACCAGGTGCCGCCGCTGTTCCTGAGGGCGGGCCGCACGCTCGGCGCGACCGGGCTGCGCGGGACCTGGCACATCGTGCTGCCGGCCGCATTGCCCGGCTATCTGGCCGGTCTCAAGCAGGGCTGGGCGTTCTCCTGGCGCTCACTGATGGCCGCGGAGATCATCGCGTCCTCCCCCGATCTCGGCCTGGGGCTCGGCCAGTTGCTGGAGAACGGCCGCAACAACGCGGACATGCCCGGCATCTTCCTCGCCATCATCCTCATTCTGTTCGTCGGCATCGCGATCGACCTGCTGATCTTCAGCCCGCTGGAGCGGTGGGTGCTGCGCAGCCGCGGCCTCCTCGTCAAGAACTGAGCCACGCCATGTCCGCCCCGGTCCTCCTCGTCATCGCCCACGGCAGCCGCGACCCGCGGCACGCGGCGACCGTGCACGCGCTCACCGCGCGGGTACGGTCGCTGCGGCCGGGGCTGCGCGTGGAGACCGGTTTCCTGGATTTCAACGCGCCGTCGGTGCCGCGGGTGCTGGAGCGGCTGGCGGCGCAGGGTGCGGGGGATGTCATCGCGCTCCCCCTGCTCCTCACCCGGGCCTTCCACGCCAAGTCCGACATTCCCACGGTGCTGCACGAGGCCCGGACCGGACTGCCTCGGCTGCGCATCCGGCAGGCCGAGGTGCTCGGCCCGTCACCTTTGCTGAATGCGGCACTGGAACGGCGGTTGCACGAAGCCGGGATCCGTCCCGGTGACCGAAGCTCGACCGGGCTCGTCCTGGCCTCGGCGGGCTCCACGGACCCGGAGGCGATCGCAGTGATCGCTGAAATCGCGCGGGAGCTGCGGCACACCGGTTGGTGCGCCGTGCGGCCTGCGTTCGCCTCCGCTGCATCTCCCGCGGGGTTCCCCCGCACCGAGGACGCGGTACAGGCCCTGCGGGCCGAAGGCGTGCGGCGGGTGGCGGTGGCCCCTTACGTCATCGCACCCGGCCGGCTCCCGGACCGTATCGCCGCGGGCGCCCGGGAGGCGGGGGCGGATGTACTGGCCGAAGTGCTGGGCCCTTCAGCGGAGTTGGCACAGCTGCTGCTCCGTCGCTATCACGAGGCGTGCCTGCCGCGCCTGGCGGCACTCACCGCCTGACCGGCCCGAAGCGGGGCGCCGCGGGATACCCGGCGCCCACTCGGAGCCCGTCTGACCGGCCTTGGTCGTCGCCGTGACCGTGGCTGCCGGACCGGCCCCCGCTGCGGTGACAGCGGCAACCGTGACGGTGTAGGCGGTACTGGGGGTCAGCCCGCCGATCACCCGGAACATGCCCTTGCCCGAGGGCTGGCCGACCAGGGCGTCCCGCCCGGTGACCTCGATGGTCCGGCCGTCGGAGAGCGTCAGCCGGTAGCCGATCACCTTGGCGTCACCCGTCTTCACGGGCGGGGTCCACGCCACGGTCGCGGCGTGGGCCGCAGTGCGCAGCTTCGGCCCGGTGGGGGCGTCGGCCGGCATCGTGGCCGCCGTCGGCAGGAGCGGAGCGGAGGCGAGGGACGGGGCACTCGTGCCCTGCGCGTTGGCGGCGGTGACGATGACGGTGAAAGGTCCGTCGTCCTCGGGGAGTCCGCCGATCCGGATGTAGGCCAGCCGCTTGTAGTCGGCGGCCGATGCGGTCGACGCGGCCACCTCCGTCCCATCCAGCCGCAGGGCACGCGCGGTGCAACCGAGATGGTCCGAGCTGGTTGTGCGCGATGTGTTGTGCGGGGTGTAGCCGTTGAGGATGCCGACCGCCCCGTGGTGCTCACGGGGCAGTCCATACAAATGATTGGTCGTCACTTCAACGCTATTGGCGTGGGTTTGACCGTCCCCACCGCCGATCTCCAGACCATTGCCCGAGATGTCGGTGAAGATGCTGCCACTGACCTGGGTGTCGGCCGTACCGGTGCCGAGTTCGAGTCCGGCTGCGCCCAGATGCGTGAACACACTGTCGCTGAATTCGATGCGCTTGCCGTACAGAAGGTGGCGGTCAGCCGAAGTCGAGGCCGCCCGTGCGGGTCCGCTTGAGTTCGAAGAGGTCCGGGTTCCCGGCAAGTACCCGGAAGCTGTCGAAGACCCGCGCCGCCTCCTCGCCACGCGGTACGGCCCGCAGGACCGGCCCGAACCAGACCGAGCCGTCGACATGGATCGTGGGCGTACCGACGTAGGCGTCCGCCTCCGGATCCTTGCCGGCGTCGTGGCTGCGTCGCAGTGCCTCGTCATACGTCTCGAACTGCGCGGCAGCGCCCAGCTCGGCCGGCAGACCGAGCTCCGCGAGGGATTCGGCGATCACTTCGTCGAAGTCCTCGTTCTTCTGCTGGTGGATACGGCTGCCCATCGCGGTATAGAGATCGCGGAGCACAGCATCACCGTGGTCGGCGGCCGCCGCGACCGCGACCCGCACCGGACCGATCGACTTGTCGACCAGTTCCCGGTACCAGTCGGGGAGTTCATTGCCGATGTTGTGCAGGTAGAGGCTCATGACGTGGAAGCGGAGCTCGATGTCGCGCTGCTGCTCCACCTCCAGCATCCAGCGGGAGGTGATCCAGGCGAACGGGCAGGCCGGGTCGAAGTAGAAATCGACGGCGGTCCTGCCCGTCTCCGGGGTGCGGTGAGTGGTCATGCGCCGAGCCTAGTCAGGCATTGGCTCACCGGCCTGGGCCATTCACCGTCCGGTCAACTGGGCCACTTTCAGGCCCCGGTCCAGTGCGGGTCGCGGCCGCTGTGGGCCAGCGCCCGTTCGAACACCGACGCCGACGCAGGGACCGTCACCTCGTCGGCGAAGCCGTCGTACTGCCGGTAGAGCGCGGCGGTACCGTCGACGACATCGAGGACATAGGCGGCCGCCGCGTCGGAGAGCCGGACTTCCTCTCCGATGGCGCGGGCCACGTCCCAGGTGTGCAGGGCCGTCTCCTCGATGAGCATCGCGGCGATCTCGGAGGCCGGGGAGGTCGAACCCCCGAGGTCGATCTCGCCCTCCCAGACCGCCGGGTCCGACCAGGCGGCGACGGCGCGGTCCAGTTGCGCCACGTACTTCTGCGCCCAGTCGGTGTCGGCGGTGAAGTCACAGGTGGTGAGCTCGTCGGGGAGGTCCTTGCGCAGGGCGCGGTGCTCCAGGCCGTGGGAGGTGTACAGCACCCAGTGGTTGATGAGTCCGCGCAGGTCCCAGTCGCCGCAGGGTGTGGTGGATACGTCGAGCTGTTCGGCGCTGATGGAGCGGGCGATACGGGCCGCCTCGGCAGCGCATTCGGTCATATGAGCGTGCTCGTTCTTCATACGCCCCACGCTAGGACGAGCCACTGACACCGTTCTTGAAGAAAAGCGACGGCGCCCCGGACCTGCGGCTTCAGGAGGCGGCGTCGACGAGGGCGACGCCATACCCGGGTCGACCGGGGCGAGCAGCTCGGGCTTCTCCAGGGGCCGGCCCGAAGGGCCGACAACACCTCAGCACAGGACGAGAAATTGTGGCACCGATTGCCACTAGTGTTCCCGTTATGTCTTCCACGTCACGCCCTCTCGATGATGTCTTCCTGCTCGGTGGCGAGCTGCCCGTACGCCGTCTCGGCTATGGCACCGCCCAGCTGACCGGCCCCGGATACTGGGGGGCGCGCGGGGAGCGGCAGGACGCCGTGGCCGTACTGCGGGCGGCCGTCGAGCGGGGTGTCACGCTCGTCGACACGGCCGACAACTACGGCCCCGGGCTGGCCGAGGAGCTGGTGGCCGAGGCCCTTCACCCGTATCGCGAGCAGCTGGTGATCGCGACCAAGGGCGGTGTGGTGCGCACGAGTGACAGTGCCTGGCACGTCGCAGGCCGTCCCGAGCAGTTGCGGGGGATGTGCGAGGCCAGCCTGCGACGGCTGCGGACCGACCGGATCGACCTCTACCAGTTGCACCGGCTGGACCCGGACGTACCCATGGCCGACCAGCTGGGCACCCTGGATGCGCTGAGGCAGGAGGGTAAGATCCGGTACATCGGTCTGGACACCCTCACCGCCGACCAGCTGGAGCAGGCTCTCTCCCTGACCGGGATCGCCTCGGTGCAGAACCGCTTCAATCTCCTCGACCGTTCGTCGGACGCGGTACTGAAGGTGTGCGAGGCCCACCACCTCGCTTTTCTGCCCTGGTTCCCACTGGCCAACGGTGCTCTGACCGGCGAGGCGGCTACGGCGCTCGCCGGTGTCGCCGATCGGCACGGTGCCACCCGTGGGCAGATCGCCCTCGCCTGGCTGCTGCACCGCTCCCCTGCGCTGTGCCCGACTCCGGGCACCGGTTCGCCCGTTCATCTGGCGGAGAACCTGGGGGCGCGGGAGATCCGGCTGTCCGCCGAGGACATGAGCTGCCTGGAGGCGCTCGCACCCGCATGAAGGAGTACCCGCACGTGACCACACGTACCAGCGCCGCTGTTCCCGCCCCGGCCGGTGCTTCCGGTTCGCCCGCCGCCGTCCCGGTGATCCGGGCCGAGGATGTGTCGTTCGTACGGGAGGGCAATGTCCTGCTCGACTCGGTCTCCCTGACCGTACGCAGCGGTGAGCACTGGGCCCTGCTCGGTGCGAACGGAGCAGGCAAGAGCACGCTGCTGGG
Organism: Streptomyces sp. Ncost-T10-10d; assembly: GCF_900091955.1. Taxonomy (GTDB): domain Bacteria; phylum Actinomycetota; class Actinomycetes; order Streptomycetales; family Streptomycetaceae; genus Streptomyces. The sequence continues at coordinate 32,458 of NZ_FMDF01000084.1, read as the reverse complement.
GATGCTCGGCGCGGTCAGACACCCCACCAGGGGCTCGGTCGAGGTGCTGGGGCGCACCCTCGGGCAGGTCGATCTGCGGGAGCTGCGGTCGCTGCTCGGGCATGTCGATCCGCGCCATCCGCTGCGTTCGCCGTTGTCGGTGCACCAGGTGGTGCTGACGGGTCTGACCAACTCGGTCGAGCCGGTGCCGCGTTGGTCCGCGAGCCAGGAGCAGCGGGCGCGGGCGGAGCGGTTGCTGAAGATGCTCGGCATGGGTGGCAGGATCCGATCGAGCTGGCCCGCACTCTCGCAGGGTGAGCGGGGCCGTACGCTGATCGCCCGCGCCCTGATGCCGCAACCAAGGCTGCTGCTGCTCGACGAGCCGGCCACGGGGCTCGATCTTGCCGCCCGTGAGCAGTTGCTCGACAGTCTGGACACGCTGCGCGAGGAGCATCCGGAGCTGGCGACGGTCCTGGTCACCCACCATCTGGAGGAACTGCCCGCCTCGACCACGCATGCGATGCTGCTTCGGGGCGGCCGATGTGTGGCATCGGGCCCGGCCGACGAGGTACTGACGACCGATCAGGTGAGCGGCTGCTTCGGACATCCGGTGCGGATCTCCCGTACGGACGGCCGGTGGACGGCGCGGGCTCAGCGCGTCACCCGTCGCTGAGCGGGTTCATCCGTCGGCGTCGGCACCGGCGTTCGCGGCGTCGCTGAACGGCGTGGCCTGGTGGAAGTAGAGCACCCAGCCCGCGCCTGTATGCCGCCACAGCGAACTGCGATGGGCGAGGTGCCCCTTCGTCTCGGTGTCGTAGGTGAGGTGGACGAATTCGTCGTCCAGCTGGACTCCGTGCATCCGGGACGCGGTGAGCGGGCCGGGGCGCGGGGCGTTCTCGGCGGTGAGCGAGGCGATCATCGTGTCGCGGTCCCAGACCCGGCCTGTGGAGTCGATCTCGCGGTACTCGGGGTGCAGCACCTGGGAGAGGAGTTCGGCGGAGGCGCGTACCACCGGGTCGAGGAGGCGGAGCTCGCCCTCCACCGCTGCGGCCACGCCGGGGGGCGGTTCGGTCATGCGCGGGCTCCGTCGTTCGCGGTACCCGTCGGCGCGGTCATCTCCACCAGCTTGGCCACGGTGTTCCAGTTGCGCGAGGTGGCGATGACACCTTTGGTGAGGGACGGCCGGGACAGTGCCTCGGCAAGTCTGGAACGGCCCAGTCCGTCGGGGGCGTAGAGGTAGAGCGCGCGGTCGCCGAGCCGGAACTCCTCGGGGAGGAAGGCCGCCGGGTCGATCCCGGCGAAGCGTTCGGCGTCGACCGGCTGCCCGTAGTAGGTGATGTGCAGCTGCCTGCCTTCGAGTTCGGCGGCCGGGAACGGGCAGGCCGCGGCAACTGCCGCGAGGTAGGCGCCGTCCCGGACGAGGCAGGGGACGGGGAAGCCGAACCGCTTTTCGATGGCCCGCTCCAACTCGGCGGCGAGTGCGTTCTCGTCGTCCGACGCGCTGCTGAAGACGGCGTTGCCGCTCTGCAGGTGGGTACGGACGTCCCCGTGGCCGAGTTCGGTGAGGAGCGTGCGGAGTTCGGCCATCGGAACCTTCTTGTGGCCGCTCACATTGATCCCGCGCAACAGCGCCGCGTACATCGTCATGGGCACACCATAGGACGATCCGTCCACGCCGTGCGGCCGCCGCGCCCCGTGGGGGAGGGCGCGGCGGCCGCCGATTGCGTCGCGTCGGGCGTGTACCGCCCGGTCACGGCTGCGGAGGCCGGTTACTCAACGACCTTCAGCAGCTTGTTCGGCGTGCCCTCGGTCGCGTTGGAGATCGCGTCGGGGGTGGCGCCTTCGGTCAGCGCCGTGGCGACCTCCGCCGGGGTGGCGTCCGGATGTCCGGAGAGGTAGACGGCGGCGGCACCGACGACGTGCGGGGTCGCCATGGACGTACCGGAGATGGTGTTGGAGCCGTCGTCGCTGTCGTTCCAGGACGAGGTGATGTCGGATCCGGGGGCGTAGATGTCCACGATCGAGCCGTAGTTGGAGAACGACGACTGTTCGTCGTCCACCGTGGACGAGGCGACCGTGATGGCCTCCGGGACGCGGGCCGGGGAGCTCTCGCTCGCGTCGGTGGACTCGTTTCCGGCGGCCACCGCGAAGGTGACTCCGGAGGCGATGGCCTTCTGGACCGCGGCGTCGAGCGCCTCGTCCGCGCCGCCGCCGAGGCTCATGTTGGCGACCGAGGGGCCTTCGTGGTTGGCGGTGACCCAGTCGATGCCCGCGACGACCTGCTCGGTGGTGCCCGAGCCGGAGTCGTCGAGGACCCGGACGGCGACGATCTTCGCCTTCTTGGCCACCCCGTAGGTCGCACCGGCGATGGTGCCCGCGACGTGGGTTCCGTGGCCGTTGCCGTCGTCGGCGCTGTCGTCGTTGTCGACGGCGTCGTAGCCCGAGGCGGCCCTGCCCTCGAACTCGCTGTGTGTGGTACGGACGCCGGTGTCGATGACGTATGCGGTGACGCCCTCGCCCGCGCTGTCCGGGTAGGTGTACGCGTTGTCGCCGGCGGTCTCGGTCTGGTCGATCCGGTCCAGCCCCCAGGACGGCGGGTTGTCCTGGGTGGCGTCGACGTGGAACTTCTTGTTCTGGACGACCTTGGAGACGGCCGGGTCGGCCGCCAGGCGCTTGGCCTCGGCCAGTGAAAGGCCGCTGGCGGAGAAGCCGTTGATGGCGGAGCTGTAGTTACGCTTGAGCTTGCCGCCGTACTCCTTGGCGAGCTTCGCCTTGTCGGCCTTCTGATCCAGCATCACAATATAGCTGCCCGGGACGGCGGTCGCCGCGTCGGCACCGTAGACGGTTCCCGTCGCGGGAGCCGGCGCCGCTCCGGCGAGGGAGGTGCCCAGCAGGGTGACTCCGGCCGCTGCGGCCACTGCGGTTATCGCCGCGGTCAGCTTCATCCGACGTGCGCGCTTGTGAATTGCCATGAAGAGGGATCTCCTCGTCATTCTTTGTGGGGGGATTGACCCCCGGCCGGAAGATCTCCGGGGGTTGGCTCGAAACCCTCGCCGATTGACGCGCTCAGATCAAGACCTTCATGCGGCTGTGACTTACTCAACAAGGTTTCGTAATAAGAAACCGGCCAGCTGTGACCACGCCGGGCGCGGTCGCGGCAACATCCGTCGCACGTACGGGGCTTGCCGCTCCCGCGGCGGCGACCCGCGCACTTCGCAACAGGGAAGGCGAACCACCGTCGGCACACCCGGGCGGACGAGGAGACGGCTTGATTCCGCCCCCGCCCGTCAGGCGGGCAGCTCGGCCTCGATGAGGTCGGCCGCTCGCTTCGTGCCGCCCTCCCCCGCCATCCGCTCCCGCACGGCCGCGGCCCTCTTCATCACCTCGGGGTCATCCACCAGGCCGAGCACGGCCGCCCGCAGCGACTCGGGGGTCACCTCTGCCATCGGGAGATGGCGGGCGACGCCGAGCGCCTGGAGCATGTCGGCGTTGCCGAACTGGTCGACGGCCTGCGGCACGGCGACCATCGGGGTGGCGGTGGCGAGCCCCTCCTGACTGCCCCCGGCGCCCGCATGGGTGATGAAAGCGTCCGCCTGCTTCAGCACCGAGAGCTGCGGCACCCAGGAATGCACCTCCACATTGGCCGGTACGTCGCCGAGTTCGGCGGCGTCGACCCAGGCGCCGATCTGGAGCACGACATGCCAGCCGGGCAGGGAGCCGAAGGCCGTGACGCAGTCGCGGTAGAAACCGGGCTGGTTGGTGAAGGCCGAGCCGAGCGAGACCAGCAGCACCTTCTCGGCACCCTCGGGGCGCTGCCACTCCCCCTGGTCCGCGCGGTCACCCTGGCAGGCACCCACGAAGGTGTGGACCGTCCGGTCGACGCGGTCGGCGTTCGGCTGGAGCACCTCGGGGATCAGGACGACCGACCGCGGCGGGCGGCCGACGAACGGGTCCGGGTGCTGGTCGATCCCGTTCTCGGTGAGCCAGTCCTGGAAGCGTCGGTAGTACGCCCGCCCGCGCTCGGACCGCTTCAGCTCGGCGGTCATCGGCTCGCCGACCTCCTCCTCGTATCCGTCCCAGGCGACCAGGTTGGGCGAGAGGGAGACGGCGGGCACACCCCAGCGATGGGCAAGGACCCGCGCCGGGTAGGAAGTGATGTCGTGCAGGACGAGGTGGGGCTCGTCCCCGTCGAAGGCCTTGATGAGCTGAGGCAGGGCCTGGACGGCGTCGTCGAGGAAGGGTTCGAGGTTGTCGATGAGTTCGGTGCCCCAGGCCTCCGGGTTCTCTTCGGTCGGCAGCACCGAGGTGTAGAGCACCGGTTCGGCGCCGGTGGCTGCGACCTTCTCGGCGAACGACGCCGGGATGGCGTAACTGACGCGGTGCCCACGGGCGACGAGCTCCCGGATGACTTCCAGGCTCGGGTTCACGTGCCCGTGGGCGGCGATGGAGAACATGGCGATATGGGCGTGCTCGGTATTCGTCATGCCCTCACCGTAGGCGAGACGAGACGTCTCGTGCATTTGGTTTTCGGGATACCTCAGCGCTGATAGCGCGCCAGCACCCGGTTCCCGTCGTCGACCAGACGTTTCCTCAGCTCTTCCGCGTCGATCGCCCCGCTGTAGTACTCCTGGAGGGCCGGTGTGGCGACCTTGTCCTTCCATTCCGGGTAGCCGCGGACCGACTGGGCGGGCGCCGGACGCAGCGCCTTCGCCACGGCGACCCCGGTCGACCAGCCGTCCTTGTCGGTGTGCAGGGCCGGGTCCGCGAGGGCCGCGATGCCGGTCGGGAGCATCCAGTCACCCTTGGCCAGGCGCACCATGTTCTGCGGCCGGAGCAGGAAGTCGATGAACTGCGCGGCCTCCTTCTTGTGCGGGCTGGCCTCCGAGACGGAGAGGGTCTGCGGACTCACCCCCTGGGCGAGGCCCGCGCTGCCGGCCGGTGCGGGCAGGACGGTCCACTCGAAGCCCTCGGGAGCCTGCTCGACGACCTGTTGGCGGTACGAGAAGCCGAGCGGAACCATCGCGTACTTGCCGCCGAAGAATCCGGGGAGGGTGTCGGAGCCGCCCATGCCGAGCGTGGTGCGGGCGGCGCTGTGATCGATCTCGACCTGATCGTGAATGGTGCCGGGGACGACCTGGTCGCCCTCGCCCGCGCGGATGGTCACCTTGCCGTCGGCGCCCGGGTGGAAGAGCCGGCCGCCGGCGGAGAGGCCGAGGTTGAGGGTGACGGAGACTGGCTCCTTGAGCGGCCAGGCGACGCCGTATCTCCCCTTGCCCGTCAGCTCCTTGGTGATCTGCCGGAACTCGGTCCAGCTCCACGGGTTGCCGGGCGTCGGGATACGGACCCCCGACTCCTTGAGGATCTTGGTGTTGGCGATCAGGACACGAGGCTCCTGGAGGAACGGCACTCCGTAGACGCCGTCGCCGAAGGTGGTCGTCCGCCAGCTCTGTTGCGGGATGTCGGAGGTCAGCCGGTCCGGCAGCAGCGTCCGCAGATCGGCGAGGTAGCCGCCGTACGCGAAGTCGGCGAGGTCGTCGGAGGCGTCATGGATGACATCCGGCGCCTCGTCGCCCTCGAAGGAGGTGAGCAGCTGGTCGTGGACGGTGTCCCAGCTGCCCTGGACGTAGTTGACATGGATGTCGGGGTGGGTTTCGTTCCACTCCTTCACCAGTTGCTTGTTGGCGTCGACGGATTCCTTCTGCCAGGCCAGCGACTGGAAGCTGAGCTCGGTCCGCCCGTCGCCGTCTCCGCCGTCGCCCGTCCCCGAACAGCCGGTGAGCAGCAGGGTCAGTGCCGTGGCCACGGCGGCCGCCGTCGTCGTCACGGATGCGCGCATCAGCTCTTCACCGCCCCGGCCAGCAGGGAGCCGGTGATCCGCCGCTGGATGACCGCGAAGATGACCAGCGAGGGAAGGGTCGCGAGGAACGCGGCGGCGGCGAGCGGCCCGAGATCGGCCGCGCCCTCCGCCCCGATGAAGTGGGTCAGTACGACCGGCAAGGTCTGCTTCTCCGGTGTCTTGAGCAGGACGAGTGCGAAGAAGAACTCGTTCCAAGCGGTGATGAACGCGAAGAGCGCGGTGGCGACGATGCCGGGTGCCAGCAGCGGGGCGGTGACCGAGACGAGCGTCCGCAGCCGGCCCGCGCCGTCGACCGAGGCGGCCTCTTCGAGTTCGGCGGGCACGGCCCGTACATACCCCGCCAGCATCCACAGCGCGAAGGGAAGCGCCCAGACGACGTACACCGCGATCAGCCCCCACAGGGTGTTGATCAGATGGAGATTCTTCAGGACCAGGAAGAGCGGAATGATCAGCAGGACGAACGGGAACGCCTGGCTGACCACGACCCATCCGGTGGTGGCCGTCGAGAGCCTGGAGCGGTGGCGGGCCATGACATAGGCCATGGGCGTGGCGATGAGCACCGCGACAATGGCGGCGCAGAGCGCGGCGATCAGCGAATTGGCGGCGGCCTGGAGCAGCGGCTGTTCGTCGAATGCCTTGCGGAAGTTGTCCAGCGTCGGATGCTCGGGAATCCAGGTCGGGTGCAGGGAACCGAGTTCGCGCGCCGGTTTGAAGGCGGTGGAGATCAGCCACAGGAACGGGAACGCCAGAAAGACGAGATAACCGACCAGTGCCACGTACTGTCCGGCGCGTGCGGATCTGCTGGTACGCAGGCTCACCTGTCCTCGCCTCCCCTGAGCCGGCCGACGAGATACACCGCGAGGATCACGGAGATCACCGCGACCATCACACAGCCCATCGCCGCGGCATAGCCGAACTGTCCGTAGCGGAAGGCCTCTTCGTACGCGAAGAGCATCGGCAGCCGGGTGCGGCCACCGGGTCCTCCGTTGGTCAGTACGTAGACCAGGGCGAAGGAGTTGAAGTTCCAGATGAAGTTGAGTGCGGTGATGGAGAGCGCGACCGGTCTGAGCACGGGCCAGGTGACCGTGCGGAAGCGACGCCAGGCACCTGCTCCGTCCAGGGCGGCCGCCTCGTGGAGTTCGTGCGGGGTGTTCTGCAGTCCGGCCAGGAGGGCGACGGTGGTCTGGGGCATGCCGGCCCAGACGCCCACGACGACCACGGCGGGCAGGGCGGTGGCGAGCCCGGTGAGCCAGTCCCGGCCGTCGCCGAGGCCGAGATCGCGGATCGTCTCGTTCAGGATGCCCGCGTCCGGGTTGTACACGAGCCGCCACATGATGCCGACGACCACCTCGGGCATCGCCCACGGAATGATCGCCAGCGCCCGCGCCAGCCAGCGCATGCGCAGATTCTGGTTGAGCAGCAGGGCGAGGCCGAGCGCCAGTACGAACTGCGGAACGGTGACGCCGACCGCCCAGAGCAGACCGATCCGGAACGAGTCCCAGAACAGGGCATCGTGGAGCAGGTCCTGGAAATTCAGCCCGCCGACCCACTGGGTGGAGCGGGTGCGGCCGGACTGGGCATCGGTGAAGGCCAGCGCGATGCCGTAGAGGAGCGGACCGACACTGAGAATCAGGATCGGGATCAGCGCGGGCAGTACCAGGAACCAGGTGCCGGCATGCCGGTGGACCGGCCGGGTCTGCTTGTCGTGCGGGCTGCCGGGCGGACCGTGCCTTCCGGATCGTACAGTTGCACTCGCCAATGTCATGAATTCGCCCCCTTGCGTCATTCGATCGGTTTCATACCGTTCTGGCCGCTCAGGTGGCCCTCGTCATCGTGCTGACGGGCCGTCGGTTCGTCAAGCGGGCCTGCACAGATGCGAAAATCGGAGCCATGAACGAGATGCGTGCGCGCGAGGTGCTGACCGCTGCCGGACTGTCCGGCGGTGCCCAGTTGCTCGCGCTGGGTGAGAACGCGGTGTTCGCCGTGGACGACCTGGTGGTCAAGGTCGGCCGTGACGCCGTGCAGAACCCGGAACTGCGGGACCGGGCCGAGCGCGAGGTGGCCGTCGCTCAGTGGCTGGCCGCCTCCGGTGTCCCCGCCGTACGGGTCGCCGAGCCCGGGGTGCGGCTGGTGGAGGGCCATCCGGTGACGCTCTGGCACCGGCTGCCCGACGCCCTGCGCCCTGCCGAGCCGCAGGATCTGGCGCGGTTGCTCACCCTGGTCCACGCGCTGCCCGCCCCGGACGGTTTCGCCCTTCCGCGCCGTGAGCTGCTGGGCGGGGTCGAGCGCTGGCTGCGGCTCGCGGGCGATGCGATCGACCCGGCCGACGCCGACTATCTGCGTGAGCGCCGCGACGGCTTCGCGGCGGCCGCGGCCGCGCTGATCCCCCATCTGCCGCCCGGGCCGATCCATGGCGACGCCCTCCCGCGCAATGTCCATGTCGGTCCGAACGGGCCGGTGCTGGTCGATCTGGAGACCTTCTCCGCGGATCTGCGCGAGCACGACCTGGTGGTGCTGGCGCTGTCCCGGGACCGGTACGGCCTGGCGGCCGAGGCGTACGACGCCTTCACCGCCACGTACGGCTGGGACGTCCGCGAATGGGACGGCTGCACGGTGCTGCGCGGGGCGCGGGAGACGGCCAGCTGCGCATGGGTGTCCCAGCACGCGCCGACCAATCCGAAGGCGCTTGCGGAGTTCCGCCGCCGGGTGGCGTCGCTGCGCGCCGGTGACACGGCGGTGCGGTGGTATCCGTTCTAGGACACGGCTGACCGCGGCCCTCCGGTGACCGCTGCGTCCTCAAGCGCCGGACAGGCTTGGTGTTCCCCCGACGCCGCCGCGGTTGCGCGCACCGGACGGGGTCGAATTCTCAGCCGGTCACCCGGGCCGGCTCCCGCAGGGGCCAGTGGCCGTCGATCACCGCGTCCGCCGTGCCCTTGCGGCGCAGGAACTGCTGGAAGTCCGCAGCCCATTGCGCGTACCACTCCACCTGGCGCTCATGGAGCTCGGCGGCGGTCAGCTCGGCCACCGAGCCGTGCCGCTCAGCTATCGCGTACGCCACCCGGACCGCGGCCAGCGCATCCGCCCCCGCGTCATGGGCGCCGCCGTGCACCACGCCGTACTCGACACAGACCGCTTCGAGGGTGCGCTTGCCCTTGCGGTATCGGTCGACGGCCCGGTCGATGGTGTACGGGTCGATGACCGGCCCGATCCCGGCCCCGTCGAGCCGGTCGCTCAGCGACGGCAGCCCGTGCCGGCGCAATTCCGCCGTGAGCAGCGTCAGGTCGAAAGCCGCGTTGTACGCGACGACGGGCACCCCCTGGCGCCAGTAGCCGGTGAGTGTCTCGGCGATCTCGTCGGCCACCTCGCGCACCGGTCGGCCCTCCGCCGCCGCCCGCTCGCTGCTGATGCCGTGGATCGCCGAGGCCTGTGCCGGAATCCGGATGCCCGGATCCGCCAGCCAGGTGCGCTGCCGCACCGGCTCCCCGTCCCTGCCACGGACGCCGACGACCGCGGCTGTCACGATCCGGGCCTCCAGCGGTTCGGTGCCCGTCGTCTCCAGGTCGAAGCCGACCAGCGCCTCCCGGTGCCAGCTCATCCCGTACCTCCTTCATGGTGCTCTCCCCCAGGTGATGACCACCCTCGCATGCACCACTGACAACGGACGGACAGCCCCTCGGGTACAGCCCTCAGGAGACGGGCCGGGAGTCCGTCCACACGGACTCGAATTCCTCGCGGTACGTCTCGAACAGCCCGTGCTCGTTGTCCTGACCCGCCCGGACCACCGCGCGCCCACCGCCCCGCAGCACCAGCACGGGCGCCTCCATGCCGCGTGCGCGCCGCAGATACGGCTGGACGACCCCGACCGCGTCCGTCCCGTCGCCGTCCACCAGATAGGCCGTGAAGCGCGGCGTCTCGTCGAAGACATGGATCTCGAAGGCACCCGGATCGCGGAGCTTGGAGCGGACCCGGCGCATATGGAGGATGTTCATCTCCACCGACCGGCTCAGCTCGCCCTTCTTGAGACCCAGCTCCCGCTCCCGGCGCTTGACCGCGCTGCTCGCCGGGTTGATGAAGAGCAGCCGGACCCGGCAGCCCGACTCGGCGAGCCGGATCAGCCTGCGGCCGGAGAAGTTCTGCACGAGCAGGTTGAGTCCTATGCCGATCGCGTCGAGCCGGCGCGAACCCCCGAAGAGATCCTCGGCGGGCAGCTGGCGCTGGAGCCGCACCCGGTCGGAGTGGACGGAGACCACGTCCGCGTACCGGTCGCCGACCAGCTCCTCGACGGCGTCGACCGGGAGCCGGTCGGCCGACGGGACCGCGGCGCCGCTGCCCAGGATCTCCAGGAGCCGGGCCGAGGCGCGCTCGGCCTGGGCGAGGACCGCCTCGTTCAGGGCGCGGTTGCGGGAGACCACGTTGCGGGCGACCTCCAGCTCGTCGAGCGCCAGCTCCACCTCGCGCCGCTCGTCGAAGTACGGCTCGAAGCACGGCCAGTGCTGGACCATCAGCTCACGCAGCTGCGGCAGCGTGAGGAAGCTGAGAACGTTGTCGTCGGCCGGGTCCAGCAGATAGCCCTTGCGGCGGGAGACCTCACGTACGGCGACGGCGCGCTGCACCCACTCCTGCCCGGCGGGTCCGGCGGCGGCCACCACCCAGTCCTCGCCGTGGACCGGCTCGTAGATGGGCCGGAGCACCGCGGCGACCACGGCGCGCAGCCGCTGCTCCACGAGATTCAGCCAGATATAGGCCCGCCCGGCCCGCTGGGCGCGCGTGCGCACCTCGCTCCAGGCGTCCGCTCCCCAGTCCAGTTCCGCGCCGATCTCCATGGGCTGCGCAAGTGAGACCGCCCCGGGCGGGGCATCGGTCGAGTCCCCCTCGTGACCTGTGTCACCTGGGGGCAGCTCGAACCCTCCCGAGCTCACCCGCGCACCGCCTTCCACTCCCCCACCAACGATCAAGGAAGGGTACTCCGCAAGCGGGATCCGGTGCAGCCGGATGCACAGGCTGCTTCCTCAACTCCCCTATGAAGCAGGCACGTTCCTGGTGGCAAGATCTGCCGTAGTGAGCGGATTCATAGTGATTGAGCACCCCGTCCAGGGCCCTGTACCGGGCCTGCGACCGTCTCAGGTCCCCTGATCCCGGATCCGGGCGACACGGAGAGGCCCGATGTTGACCGGCCCGCGCGACGTCCTAGGTAGCCGTACATCTTTCGGGGAAGATCTGGCTCAAGCAGCCCGCAAGCCCCAGACACCCGGATCAGAAGTGGAAGGGTCAACCTATGCAGGTCTGGCCGGGACAGGCGTATCCCCTCGGTGCCACGTACGACGGCGCCGGGACCAACTTCGCGGTCTTCTCGGAGGCCGCCGACCGAATCGAGTTGTGCCTGCTGCACGACGACGGTTCCGAGACGGCGGTGGAACTCAGGGAGACCGATGCCTTTGTCCGCCATGCCTATTTGCCCGGGGTGATGCCCGGTCAGCGATACGGATTCAGGGTCCACGGGCCGTACGAACCGGAGCGCGGCATCCGCTGCAATTCGGCCAAACTGCTGCTCGACCCGTACGCCAGGGCAGTCGCCGGGCAGATCCAGTGGGGCGAGGCGGTGTACGGCTATCCGTTCGGCCGGCCCGACGCGCGCAACGATCTCGACTCGGCGCCGCACACCATGACCTCGGTCGTGGTCAACCCGTACTTCGACTGGGGCGACGACCGGAGACCCCGTACGGACTACCACCGCACGGTGATCTACGAGGCCCATGTGAAGGGTCTGACGATGCTCCATCCGGGGCTGCCGGAGGAACTGCGCGGCACCTACGCGGGGCTGGCCCATCCGGAGGTGATCGCCCATCTGACGGAACTGGGCGTGACGGCGATCGAATTGATGCCGGTTCACCAGTTCACCCAGGACCACCGGCTGGTGGACGCGGGGCTGGCCAATTACTGGGGTTACAACACCATCGGTTTCTTCGCCCCGCACAACGCGTACGCCTCCTGGGGGGACCGCGGTGAACAGGTGCTGGAGTTCAAGCAGGCCGTTCGGGCGCTGCATCAGGCCGGTATCGAGGTGATCCTCGACGTGGTCTACAACCACACCGCGGAGGGCAATCACCTGGGTCCGACGCTCTCCTTCCGGGGCCTGGACAATGCCTCGTACTACCGGCTCGCGGACGACCAGCGGTACTACATGGACACCACGGGGACCGGGAACTCCCTGCTGATGCGCTCGCCGCACGTGTTGCAGCTGATCATGGACTCCTTGCGGTACTGGGTCACGGAGATGCATGTGGACGGCTTCCGGTTCGATCTGGCGGCCACCCTGGCCCGGCAGTTCCACGAGGTCGACCGGCTGTCGTCGTTCTTCGATCTGGTGCAGCAGGACCCGGTGGTCAGCCAGGTGAAGCTGATCGCCGAACCGTGGGACGTGGGTGAGGGCGGCTACCAGGTGGGGAACTTCCCGCCGCTGTGGACCGAGTGGAACGGCAAGTACCGGGACACCGTTCGGGACCTGTGGCGGGGCGAGCCCAGGACCCTCGCCGAGTTCGCCGGGCGGCTGACGGGATCGTCGGACCTGTACCAGGACGACGGCCGACGGCCGCTCGCCTCGATCAACTTCACCACCTGCCACGACGGTTTCACGCTGCACGACCTGGTCTCGTACAACGACAAGCACAACGAGGCGAACGGCGAGGGCAACAGGGACGGCGAGAGTCACAACCGGTCCTGGAACTGCGGCGCGGAGGGCGAGACGGACCGGCCGGAGATCCTGGAGCTGCGCGAACGGCAGATGCGGAATTTCATCGCCACGCTGATGCTGTCGCAGGGTGTGCCGATGCTGAGCCACGGCGACGAGTTCGCGCGTACGCAGAGGGGCAACAACAACGCGTACTGCCAGGACAGCGAGTTGTCGTGGGTGCGCTGGCCCGACCCGGCCGAGACCGCGAAGAACGACGTGGACGAGACCGATCCGGCCGAAGGGGACGGTCTCGGGAGCAGTCTGCTGGAGTTCACCCGGGCAATGGTCTGGCTCCGCCGCGACCATCCCGTCTTCCGGCGCCGCCGGTTCTTCCACGGCCGTCCGGTCGAGGGCACACACGACGAGCTCTCGGACATCGCGTGGTTCACACCCGAGGGCGGCGAGATGAAACAACGGGACTGGCAGGCCGCGCACGCCAAGGCGCTGACGGTCTTCCTCAACGGCCATGCGATCTCGGAGCCGGGACCACGCGGCGAACGGATCTCCGACGACTCGTTCCTGCTGATGTTCAACGCGAGCGCGGACACCCTGGAGTTCTCCGTTCCGGTGAACCACGGCCGGCAGTGGATGGTGGTGGTCGACACGGCGCGCCCCGCAGGCGTTCTTCCCGGCTCGGGGCCGAAGGTGACGGCGGGCGAACGGGTGACGCTGGTCGGGCGGAGCCTGGCGGTGCTGCAGCGGCCCGCATAGGAGGGTGCTGAAGGTCTCGGCCGGATCAGGAAACGGCGTTCGGTACGTGCAGCCGCAAGGCGTCGGAGTGCACTCATAGTGGAGCTGTCAGGGCGTTCCGGCAACGCCGCAGATGTGCGTGCCGGGCGTCGCGAGCCCGGCCGAGATCTTCAGCACCCTCCTGGGTCCGGGCCTCCGGCCCGGCCGTCGACTCGACGACACCGCCGGTCGAGCCCTTTGCGGCGTTCGGTGACACAGGAGCACGCAGGCTGGGTACGTAACGGCGCATGACGCCCACCGCCACCTACCGGCTGCAGCTCCAGCCGGACTTCCCGTTCGCGGCCGCCGGACATGCCGTGCCGTATCTCGCCACGCTCGGCGTCTCCCATCTGCATCTGTCCCCGGTCCTGGAAGCCGTGCCCGGCTCCAGACACGGCTACGACGTGGTCGATCACAGCCGGGTGCGCGCCGAACTCGGTGGTGAGGAGGGGCTGCGGGAGCTGGCCCGCACGGCGCATGAGCACGGTCTCGGGCTGGTCGTGGACATCGTGCCGAACCACATGGCCGCGGTTCCCCGCCACAACCATGCGCTGCGGGAGGTGCTGCGCGAGGGCTTCGAGTCCCCGTACGCCCGCTGGTTCGACATCGACTGGGCGGCGGGCGGCGGCAAGGTGCTGCTGCCGGTGCTGGCCGGACGGATCGGCGACGAGATCGGCAGACTCCGGGTCGACGGGGAGGTACTGCGCTACGGCGAGCAGGAGTTCCCGCTCCGGACCGGCACCGCCCGTCTGCCGCTGCCCGAGCTGCTGGATGCCCAGCACTACCGGCTCGGCTGGTGGCGGCTGGCCCGTACCGAGCTGAACTACCGGCGGTTCTTCACCATCTCCGACCTCATCGGGGTGCGGGTGCAGGACCCCGAGGTCTTCGCCGCCACCCACGGCAAGATCCTCGAACTGGTCCGGGACGGGGTCGTCGACGGGCTGCGCGTCGACCACCCCGACGGGCTCGCCGATCCTGAGGCCTACTTGGAGCGGCTCTCGGCGGCGACCGACGGGCGGTGGACGGTGGTGGAGAAGATCCTCGGCCGTACCGAGCCGCTGCCCGCGGGCTGGGCCGTCGCGGGGACGACCGGGTACGACGCGTTGCACCGGATCGACGGCCTCTTCGTCGATCCGATGGGCGCCGCGGAGCTGCTCGGCCGCTACCGGGAGTACGCGGGGCCCGCCGGGGACCGCGGGGGTGACTGGACGTCGACCGTCCGCCGGGCCGCGTACCGGGTGGTGACGCACGAGCTGGCCGCCGAGACCGGGCTGCTGACCCGGCTCGCCGTACGTATCTGTGCCGAGGACCCCGCGCTGCGCGACCACGCACCGTGGACGCTGCACACCGCCGTGTGTGAGCTTCTTGTGCGCGTACCCGTCTACCGCCCGTATGTGAAACCCGGCGGCCCCCGCACAAGGACGGCTGAGGCGATGCTCTCGGATGCGGCCGTACGGGATGCGGAGGCGGTGTTCTCCGTTCCGGAGGAGGCTTCGGCCGTCGAGGTCGTGCGGGATCTGGCAATGGGGCGGCTGGGTGAGGGGCCCGACCGGGCGGCGTTCTGTGCCCGGTTCGCCCAGACCGCGTCGGCGTCGCGCGCCAAGTCGGTCGAGGACACGGCGTTCTACCGGTACGTACCGCTGATCTCGGCGAACGAGGTGGGCAGCGATCCCGGGCGGCCTGCGGTGACGCCGGAGGAGTTCCATGCGTTCTGTGCCCGGCTGGCGCGCGACTGGCCGGCTACCGGCACAGCGCTGACCACGCACGACACCAAGCGGAGCGCCGATGTTCGGGCCCGGATCGCGGTGCTGACCCAGTGCCCGGAGCAGTGGTCCTGGCTGCTGGTGGAGCTGGGACGGGTGACTCCCGCGACCGCTCCCGACGCGCAGCTCGCCTGGCAGGCCTGGCAGACAGCCTTCGGCTGCGTGAAGCTGCCGGTCCGGGAGATGGCGGGCCGGTTGGAGCCCGCACTGCTGAAGGCGGTCCGCGAGTCGGGTCTTTTCACCAGCTGGACCGAGCCCGATCCGGCGTACGAGCGGGCGATGACGGACTTCGTCGCGGCGGGACCGGCCGCGGACAACGGTCCGGTGCGCGAGGCGCTGGAGCGCTTCGCGGGCAGACTCGACCCGTACGTACGGGCCAATGTGCTCGGCGCGGCGCTGGTGCAGCTGACGATGCCGGGTGTGCCTGATCTGTATCAGGGCACGGAACGGGAGTACCTGGCGCTGGTCGACCCGGACAACCGGCGGCCGTTCTGCCACCCGTCCGAGGACGGGGGCTTCAGTGAGAAGGGGGAGCTCACCGCGGCGGCGCTGCGACTGCGGCGCGAACGGCCTGAGGTGTTCGGCGAGTCGGGTACGTACGCCCCGCTGAGCGCCCATGGCCCGGCGGCCGCGCACTGTCTGGCCTTCTGCCGTTCGGGCGAGGTGGTCACCGCGGTGACCAGGCTGTCCTTGCGGCTGGCGGAGTCGGGCGGCTGGCGCGGGACGGAGCTGACGCTGCCGGACGACGGGCCGTGGACCGATCTGCTGGCGCCCGGCCGGAAGTTCACCGGGGCCACGGTCGCGCTCGTCGAGCTCTTCGCGGAACGTCCGGTGGCGCTGCTCAGCCGGGTCGGACGAGAAGGGCCCGCGGACCGCGGGTGAGCACCCCCGTTCCGGCCGGGCGGAATCCGTCCGCCCAGCGGAGCCCTGGCATCGCGTCGAGCAGGGCCCGCAGGCCCTGCTGGGCCTCCAGCCGGCCGAGCACGACGGCCGGGCAGCCCGCCGGTCCGGTGAGGGACCGGCCCTGGTCGCGGCGGAAGGGATCGAAGAGGTCGGGTGCACAGAACCGTTCCGGATCGCGGCCCGCCGAGCCGATCAGACAGGCGACGGACGCCCCGGCGGGCAGCGTGCCGCCGCTGAGGGTGACCTCGGTGACGGTGCGGCGCAGCACGACCTGGACGGGCGGGTCACGGCGCAGCGACTCCGTCCAGGCAAGGACGGCCAGGGCGGGTTCGATGCGCAGCGCGGCCAGGAGGTCGGGGCCGTCGAGCAGGTTGGCGAGGAAGGAGGCGAGCGCGCTCTCGCGGAGGCCGGTGTGCCGGGTGCAGGGTGTGGTGGCGGTGCTACCCGGTCCGGTGCGGGACGGCCGGGTCGTGTACGGACGGGCGGGCGCGTCGGCCGCGGAACCGGCGGGCAGCCAGCGGCAGAACTCCGCGACGAGGTCGGCCTGTTGGCGGCCTGCGATGCGGTGCGCCAGCACGTAGGCGGTGCGCTCGATCCGCTCGGCCAGGTGACGTGGTACCGAACCGGTCGCGGCCCTGCGCTGCCTGCGGGGCGTGCACAGGGTGCTGCCGTGGCAGAGTCCGAGGGGTGCGGGGCCGTCGGGGGGCGCACTGTCGTGCGGGAACCCGGTGAACCGGGGGTCGCTGAGGGCCGCGGTCACATCCGCGTACCGGCTGACCAGCCAGGCGCCCAGGGGCGCGTCGTAGCTGAGTGGGTATTCCTCGCGCAGAATGCGGTAGAGCCGGTACGGGTCGTGTGTGGCGCCGGGTGCGAGGAGGCTGGGGCCGGTGCCGGGGCGGGATCCGCGCGCCGTCCGGCCGGCCCGGCGGCCGGGATCCGGTGCGGGTATGCCCTCGGGCGCGTCGGCCTGCATCGGTACCCCCGGGGCGTAGGGCGCCGGTGTGCGGCGCGGTTCCGCACCAGTTGATCACCGGCGGGGGCGTTGCGCAGTCGGTGTACGGCCGTCCGGGTGACGACGGTGTACCCGGTCGGGCCGGGTATCGGTCCGTGGACTCAGCGGTCCTGCTGCTGCCTCGCCGGGCCTGCGTCCGGCTCAGGCAGGGGGCCCGAGGACGGGCGCGGAGAGCCGGAAGCTCATCCGTCCGAAGCTCACCTGGTCCCCGTCGCGGACCGGGACCGTACCCGTGACCCGCTGTCCGTTGACACAGGTGCCGTTGGTCGAACCGAGGTCGCGCAGCAGCCAGCTGCCGCCCTGCACGGTGAGTTCCGCATGGAGCCGGGAGACGGTCTCGTGGTTGAGCCGCAGCCCGTTGCCCGGATCGCGGCCGATCAGCAGGGGGTACGGGCTGGGAGTGGG
The DNA here is from genome assembly GCF_900091955.1 of Streptomyces sp. Ncost-T10-10d. Classification (GTDB taxonomy): domain Bacteria; phylum Actinomycetota; class Actinomycetes; order Streptomycetales; family Streptomycetaceae; genus Streptomyces. The sequence goes on along the minus strand of NZ_FMDF01000084.1, from coordinate 15,080 downwards.
GAGCAGGAGTTTCGGGAGGCGTTCGGTCTGCCAGACCCGGCGCACCCGGCCGGGAAAGCCGGACACTCCGCTCACTGCCCGGAGTATCCGCCGCGACCAGCGGCCTTCGCTCTCCAGGTCGGCGGTGAGCGCCTCCAGCTCCTCCGAGCGCCGGGCGGTGAGGGCCAGTTCCATGCGCCGCATGAAGGTGTCGTGGGACAGCTTGCCCTGTGCCGCGCCGTCTCTGAGCACGCCGAGAACACGGTCGCGCTGGGCGTCGGACAGCCGCGCGGGATACGTGTGGAACTCGAAGGGGGACGTCACGCAGCCAATTGTCGGGCCGACCGCCCCGGAGTGTCCAGAACAACCCCGCATTCCGCCCTCCTGACCTGCACGGAACACCTGCTCCGGAATTCTGAGCAGTGCCGGGAAGACGCTGCTACTCTCTCCCGCCGCCGGCCACCGGTCGATCGCCGGAAGCCTTCTGCGCGCCTCAAGGAGACTTTGTGACCCGTGCACCACAGGAATTGACCATCCGTCCGCTCGCCGGTCCGCAGGAGCTCATGCTCTTCAACCGGCTGTCGTACGTACTCGATCACGAGCTCGCCGAGGACCTGGAGAGCGGGCGTCGCCGTCCCGAGTGGATGTGGGTGGCGCTGCGCGGCGAACACGTGGTCGCGCGGATCGCCTGGTGGAGCCGGGACGGTGACGTACCGCTGTTCCTCGACTTCTTCGACCTCGACGACACCCTGCCCGAGCCTGAACGCGGCGAGGCGGGCCTGCGGCTGCTGGAGGCGGCGACGGCAGCGGTCGTGCCCGCCGGTGCCCCACGGCCCGAGTACGGACGCTTTGTACCGGCCGGCTGGCGCAAGGACCCTGCGGCCCGTGATGTCGTCGAGGCCCGGATACGGGTCATGGAGCGCTCCGGCGCGCGGATGCTGGTCGAGCGGCTGCGCCTGGAGTGGCGCGCCGGTACGCCGGTCCCCGCCGACAGCGGCCGGCTGCGGTTCCGCCCGGTCGACGGGCGGGAGGATCTCCTCGCGCCGATGACAGCGGTGATGGAGGGCACCCTCGACGCCCACGGCCGGGCCGACCTGGCATCCGGACTCACCGCCCGCGAGGCCGCCGAGAAGCACTACGACGAGGAGCTTGCGACGTACACGACACCGCGGGAGTGGTGGCGCATCGCCGAACTACCGGGCGGTGAACCGGTCGGGTTCGTGATACCGGCACGGAACAACTACAACCCGGTCATCGCCTACATCGGTGTGCTGCCCGCCCAGCGCGGTCACGGGTACATCGACGACCTCCTCGCCGAGGGGACCAGGGTGCTGGCCGCGCAGGACGGCGTGGAACGGATCCGGGCCTCGACCGACCTCGGCAACGTCCCGATGGCCAAGTCCTTCGAGCGCCTCGGGTATGTGAACTTCGGGTGCTCCTTCGACATGGTCTGGGATTAATCCCGTGGACGGTCCGCCGGACTGCCGGATACAGTGATCACACGCCCGAGAACCGAGGAAGGAGGCGAGAACAGTGCGTACCCGTACCACTTCATTCCCGCGCTCCCGTCCCGTTCGCCGGGCGGTTTCGGTTTCGGTCTGACCGGGAGCGCATCGCTTCTTCCGGAGGACTCTTCCATGACCGATCTGGTCATCCGCGCGCTCACCGAGAGCGACGCACATCTTTTCCACACCCTGCAAGGCCGCGATCTCGTCGGCCGCGCCGCCTTCGGGCACCGGTACGTCACATCGCGCAACGGCGGCGAGTACCGCCCCGAGTGGAGCTGGATCGCCCTGCGCGACGGTGTCGTGGTGGCGCGGGCCGCCTGGTGGGCCGGGCCCGACGACACCGAGCCGGTGCTGCTCAACTGGTTCGACTTCGCCGACGGCGAGGACGGGGCGGGCACCGAACTGCTGCGCCGCGCACCGCTGTACGCCGAGTACGAGCTGATCCTGCCCGCCGACTGGCGGGAGCGGCCCGACGTCCGGGCCGCCGCCGAGGCCCGGATCGCCGCCGCCCGCGCGGCCGGGATGAAGCCGCTCGTCGAGCGGTACCGGTACGAGTGGACGCCGGAGTTCGGCCTGCCCGAGCGGCCCGGCCGGCTGGTCTTTTGCCCGGAGCCTGACGACGCGGTGATTCTCGACGTGCTGCGCCGGGTCCACTCCGTCACACTGGACGCGCATGCCCGGCGGGCCATCGAGGGCCCCGGCGGTCTGGAGCAGGCGGCACAGGAGGAACTCGACTTCTTCCGCTGGTGCCCGTCGCCGCGCTCCTGGTGGCAGCTGGCGTACACCCGCGACGGAGCGCTGGCCGGCATCCATGTGCCCGCCCACAACCCGTCGGGCCCGTGCATCGGCTTCATCGGGGTCGTACCCGAGCAGCGCGGGCACGGCTACGGGTACGACCTGCTCGCCGAGTGCACGCACTTCCTGGCCGCTGAGGGGGCCGAGTTCATCGCGGGCGCCACCGACCGGGGCAACGCGCCGATGGCGGTCGCGTTCGCCCGGGCCGGCCATCGCATCAGCCAGGAACGCATCCATCTGGTGTGAGTTCAGGAGTGAGTTCCGCCAGCCAGTCCAGGCGGAGCTGCTGCTCGGCGGGGATCATCGCATCCTCGCCGCGCGGCCCCACATTGAGCAGCAGGTTGCCGCCCGCGGACGCCGTCTCCCGTACCAGCGAGTCCAGCGCGTCCCGGCCGAGAAACGCCTCGGGCGGGGAGTTGCGGTTGTAGCCGAAGCTGTGGTCGATGCCACGGGTGATCTCGTACGGGTCGGGGCCGGTGTAGCGGGCGAATTCGGGCGTACGGAAGTCGTAGTAGGGGGGTTTGCGCGGGACGAAGCCTTCGCCCTGTGCGACGGTGCGGCGCTCCCAGCGGTCGTACAGGGCCTTGGCGCCCGGGAGTTGCAGCGCGCGCCACATCGGTGCGTACGGGAACAGCCGGTCGTTGACGACGCCGTGCGGGACGGTGAAGCGGTAGTACTCCACGAGCCGCTGGATGTCGGAGCGGGAGCCGGGCCACGCGATGTCGTTCCAGAGGATGTCGGGGCGGTGGCGGCGGATCAGTTCGCGCATCTGGGCGCCCGCGTACGCGGGGTAGTTGCCGCGCGGGACGGCCGAGACGGTGTCCGCGCCGGTACCGATGGGCCGGTCGTCGAAGGTCCAGTCGAGGCCGCCGGAGTAGTAGACGCCGAAGCGGAGCCCCTCGGCCCGTACGGCTTCGGCGAATTCACCGACCACGTCGCGCGAGGTGTGCCAGCCGGCGCGGTGCGGGTTGCCGACCTCGGAGGGCCAGAGACAGAAGCCGTCGTGGTGCTTGGTGACGAGGACGGCGTAGCGGGCGCCCGCGGCGCGGAAGCTGCGGGCCCAGGCAGCGGGGTCCCAGGTGTCCAGGGCGTCGTTGAAGTCGCCCCCGAAGGCGGTGTACGGGCGGGTGCCGTAGGTCGCGCGGTGGTGGGCGGAGACGGGGCTGTCGGGGAAGCGGAGCGCGTTCTCGTACCACTCGGCGTACGACGTCCAGCCCAGCGGCGAGCGGCGGCCCGCCAGGGGCAGCTCGTCCGCGGGGACGTACGGAGGGGCCCAGCCCGGTACGGAGGCGGGCGTCCAGTGCACAAAGATCCCCAGTCGGGCCCGGGACCACCATGAAGCAACCATGGCGCGAAGTATTGATCACACAGGGGGTCGTTCGTAAGATCCGGGCACCTCCGGGGCACCTTGCCGGACCCTGACGAGCTGATGGCGAGCGGCCGATGATCCTGGACGATCCCCGTACGGAACCGCAACGCCGCGTCGGCGGTGGCTGGATCAGCGGTCTGGTGCTGGCCAATCTGGGCCTGTACATGGCTTTTCTCACCCCGATCCAGGTGCTGCTCGCGGAGCAGATCGACGATCTGGCCTCGTCCGGCAAGGAGGTCGCGCTCGGCTGGGCGACCGGGGCCGGAGCGCTGGTCGCGGTGATCGCCAACCCGGTCGCGGGCGCGCTGTCTGACCGTACGGGCGGGCGGTTCGGCCGCAGGCATCCGTGGATCCTGGGCGGCGCGCTGGTGGGCGCGATGGGTCTGGCGGTGACGGCGGCGCAGACCACGGTGGTCGGGGTGGCGCTCGGCTGGTGTCTGGCGCAACTGGGGCTGAACACGATGCTGGCGGGCACCAACGCGGTGGTTCCCGACCAGGTGCCGGTGCGGCAGCGGGCGGCGGTTTCGGGGTTCATCGGCATACCGCAGACGCTGGGGCTGGTCTTCGGGGTGCTGCTGGTGTCGGTGGCGGTGACCGGGACCGGTTCGGGCTACCTGGTGCTTGCGGGGCTCGTGGTGCTGTGTGCACTGCCGTTCGTCCTGATGACCCGCGACCCGGTCGTGCCGGGGGTGCGGGGGCCGGTGGTCCGGCTGAGTGACTTCTGGGTGAGTCCGCGGCTGCATCCCGACTTCGGGTGGGCGTGGCTGACCCGTTTCCTGGTCCAGCTGGGGAATGCGATCGGCACGCTCTATCTGCTGTATTTCCTCAAGGACGCGGTGCATTACCCGGATCCGGACATGGGCGTGCTGTATCTGACGCTGCTCTACACCGGCGGTGTGGTCGTGACGGCGGTGGCGGGCGGGATCGTCTCGGACCGTCTGGGCAAGCGGAAGGTGATGGTCAGCGCCTGTTCGATGGTGATGGCGGCGGGGTCGCTGCTGCTGACGTTCTGGCACACCTGGCCGGCTGCGATGGCGGCCGCGGTGGTGCTCGGGCTCGGCTACGGCATCTATGTGGCGGTCGACCAGGCGCTGATCACCCAGGTCCTTCCGACGGCCGTCGACCGGGCGAAGGACCTGGGGGTCATCAATATCGCCAACTCCGCACCGCAGGTCCTCGGCCCGGCACTGGCCGCGCCGATCGTGGCGTACGCGGGTGGCTATGCCGGGCTGTATCTGGCGTCGACCGTGGTGACGGTGGTGGGCGGGGTGCTGGTGTGGCGGATCAGGTCAGTGAGCTGATCCGCCACTGCCGGTCTTCTGCGCACGGATCAGGTCGCGGTACCAGGCGTACGAGTCCTTGGGCGTCCGGCGCAGCGTCTCGTAGTCGATGTGGACCAGGCCGAACCGCTTGCTGGCGCCCTCGATCCATTCGACGTTGTCGGTGAGTGACCAGGTGAAGTAGCCGCGGACGTCGACGCCCGCGTCGATGGCCGTCCGCAGGGCCTTCAGATGCCCTTCGAGGTAGGCGATCCGGCGGGTGTCCCGGGCCGGCTCGTCGACGGCGCAGCCGTTCTCGGTGATGTAGAGCGGTGGCAGCCGGTCGCCGAAGCGGCTGTGAAGCTGGACGAGGGTCTCGCGCAGGCCGTCGGGGACGACGGGCCAGCCGAAGTCGGTCTTCTCGTAACCCTCTATCTCGCGGATACCGAAGGGGAGTTCGGCGGGCATCTCGAAGCCGGAGAAGGATTCCAGGGCTTCCGGGCTCGGGGCGCCGACGAGGGTGGGGTTGTAGTAATTGACCCCGTACCAGTCGATCGGGGTGGAGATGGTCGACAGGTCGTCCTCGACCGGGCCCGGCATCAGCGCGGCGAAGTTCTCGTCGGGGTAGCGGCCGGTGAGGATCGGGTCGGCGAACATCCAGTTGGTGATCGTGTCGTACAGCTGCGCGCCCAGGCGGTCCTCGTCCCGGTCCCCGGCGGTCCACACGGGGGTGTGCGAGACGGCGATCCCGATGTTGTCGGCGCCCGCGCCGCGCAGGGCGCGGACGGCCAGGCCGTGGGCGAGGAGCTGGTGGTGGGCGGCGGGCAGGGCGTCGAAGAGGAGGGCGCGGCCCGGTGCGTGCTCGCCGAGGGCGTAGCCGAGCATCGTCACTTCGGCCGGTTCGTTGATGGTGATCCACATCGGTACGCGGTCGGCGAGGCGCTCGGCGACGATGCCCGCGTACTCGGCGAAGCGGTAGGCCGTGTCCCGGTTGAGCCAGCCGCCCGCCTCGTCCAGCGGCAGCGGGGTGTCCCAGTGGTAGAGGGTGGGGGCGGGGATGATGCCGTGGGTGCAGAGTTCGTCGACGAGGCGGTCGTAGAAGTCGAGCCCCTGCGGATTGATGGGTCCACTGCCGCCGGGCACCACACGCGGCCAGCTGACGGAGAACCGGAAGGCGTCGGCGCCGAGGCCGGCCAGGAGGGCGACGTCCTCGCGGTAGCGCTGGTGGAAGCCGGTCCCGCGGGTGGTGTCGGTGCCGTCCTTGATCCGTCCGGGCTGTGCGGCGAAGGCGTCCCAGCCCGAGGGGCCCTTGCCATCGGTGTCGGACGCCCCTTCGGTCTGGAACGCGGAGGCGGAGGCTCCCCAGAGGAAACCGGGCGGGAACGACGGCACATTCATCTCGGCCTCCACAGCCGTAAGAGGGAGTGCGTATTGAGGAGTGCGTATTGAGCAGAACCTGGCGGGGCAGTGATCAGAACCAGACCTTAATCGCCAGTAACGGGCTCGATCCAGTGTCGCGAGTCAGTCGTCGCGGCTGATGCCGACCATGGGGCACGGGGGCGAGGAGACGAGGAGCGTTGCATGCTGTTCGAGGTATGGGCACCGGATGCGGACTCGGTCGAACTGCGGCTGGCGGGTGCGCTGCGGGCCATGGGGCGTGATCCCGTACGGGCCGGCTGGTGGACCGTCGAGGCGGAGGCGTCGGACGGGGACCGCTACGGCTTCGTGCTGGCCGGAGGCACGGACGGCGGGGCCGGTGGGCCCGTGCTGCCCGATCCGCGCTCGCGCCGTCAGCCGGACGGGCCGGACGGCGAGAGCGCCGTCGTCGACCACTCGGTGTTCACCTGGCGCAATGACTGGGCGGGCCGGGGTCTTCCGGGCGCCGTCCTGTACGAGCTGCACATCGGTACGTACACCGACGAGGGCACCTTCGACGCCGCGGCGGCCCGGCTCGGCCATCTCGCCGAACTGGGCATCACCCATGTGTCGCTGCTGCCGGTCTGCCCCTTCCCCGGGACCCACGGGTGGGGGTACGAGGGGGTGTCGCTCTGGGCCGTGCACGAGCCGTACGGCGGCCCGGAGGGGCTTAAGCGTTTTGTCGACACTGCGCATGGTCTCGGACTCGCGGTCGTCCTGGACGTCGTCCACAACCACCTCGGCCCGTCCGGCAATCACCTCCCGGCCTTCGGCCCGTACTTCACCGGGACCCACCACACACCGTGGGGCGCGGCGGTCAACCTCGACGCGCCCGGTTCGGACGAGGTGCGGGCGTATCTGCTGGGCAGCGCGCTCGCCTGGCTGCGCGACTACCGGCTCGACGGACTGCGGCTGGACGCCGTCCACGCCCTCGCCGACACACGGGCGCTGACCTTCCTGGAGGAGTTGTCCACGGCGACCGACGCGCTCGCCGCCGAGCTCGGCCGTCCGCTCTCGTTGATCGCCGAGTCCGACCTCTGCGACCCGCGGACGACGACACCGCGCGAATCGGGCGGCCTCGGCCTGCACGCCCAGTGGAACGACGACTTCCACCACGCCCTGCACACCGCGCTCACCGGTGAGTCCCAGGGCTACTACGCGGACTTCGCCGCCGCCCCGCTGGCCGCCGTCGCCAAGACCGTGACGAGCGCTTTCTTCCACAACGGTACGTACTCCAGCTTCCGCGGCCGTACCCACGGCCGCCCCGTCGACATCGCCCGCACCCCGGCCCACCGCTTCGTCGGCTACGCCCAGACCCATGACCAGATCGGCAACCGGGCACTGGGCGACCGGCTCTCCGCCACGCTCTCGCCCGGTCTGCTGGCCTGCGCCGCGGCCCTCGTCCTGACCGGGCCCTTCACCCCGATGCTGTTCATGGGCGAGGAGTGGGGCGCGCGCACCCCCTGGCAGTTCTTCACCGACCACACCGATCCGGCGCTCGCCGAGGCGGTCCGGACCGGCAGACGGCGGGAGTTCGCGGCGCACGGCTGGGCGGCGGACGACATTCCGGACCCGCAGGACCCGGCCACCCGGAACCGCTCCTGCCTGGACTGGAGCGAACCGGCTCAGGAACCTCACACCCGTCTGCACGCCTGGTACCGCGAGCTGATCGCGCTGCGCCACACCCTGCCCGACCTCTCCGACCCGGACCTGGCGTCGGTGCGGACCGCCCACGACGAACAGGCGCGCTGGCTGGCATACCGGAGGGGAGATCTGCGGATCGCCGTCAACCTCGGCGAGAAGCCGGCCACGATCCCGCTGGGTGGTGGCCGGCGCCACGGAGCCGGAGGCAGAGTCGTGGCCGCGTGGGAGCCGGTGGAGGTCCCGGGCGGCGAGGGGCTGCTGCATCTGCCGCCGGAGTCGTGCGTGGTACTGGCCGACGACTGATCTCCGGGGGTGCGCGGTGGAGCCCTTGCCTTCGGGTGCGCTCCCACTCATACGGTCATGGCCATGCAACAGCGTTTTCTCGGCAGGACAGGACTGCGCGTCAGCGAACTGAGCCTGGGCACCATGACGTTCACCAGCGCGGGCGACGAAGCGGCCGCCCACCGCATCCTCGACACCTTCACCGAGGCGGGCGGCACCTTCATCGACACGGCGGACATGTACGACCGCGGTGGCTCGGAGCGGCTGAGCGACCGCGACCGGTAGGGCCGGGCGCTACTCGACGATCGCCAGTTCGCGCGCGGTGCTGTTGAGGCGTCGGCCACCGTCCTCGGTCACGGTCACGATGTCCTCGATCCGGACACCGAACCGGCCCGGCAGATAGATGCCCGGCTCCACGGAGAAGCACATCCCGGGCACCAGCGGCTGCTCCTCGCCCTCGATCATGTACGGCGGTTCGTGGGTGGTGACGCCGATCCCGTGGCCGGTGCGGTGGATGAAGCGCTCGCCGTAGCCGAACTCGGTGATGACGGCGCGGGCAGCGCGGTCGATCTCCTGGCAGGCGACGCCGGGCCGGACCGCCTTGCAGCCCGCCTCCTGGGCCTCTCGCACGATGTCGTGGACCCGCTGCTCCTCGGCGGTGGGTTCGCCGACATGGACCGTACGGGAGGTGTCGGAGCCGTAGCCGTGCTTGAGTCCGCCGAAGTCGAGCACGACCATGTCGCCCTGCTCGATGGTGCGGTCGCCCGCCTCGTGGTGCGGGTTGGCGCCGTTCGGGCCGGATCCGACGACGGTGAAATCGACCTGGGAGTGCCCGAACCGCTTGAGCAGATCGGCCAGATCGGCGGCGATGTCGGTCTCCTTGCGGCCGGTGAAGCGCACCTTGAGGATCTCGCCGTACGTGGCGTCGGCGGCGGCCCCGGCGGCCGCGAGCCGTTCCAGCTCAGCGGCGTCCTTCACCGCGCGCAGCATCGGCAGGGCCTCGGTGAGGGAGACGTACGAGGTGTCCGGAAGCGTCCGCTGCAGCCCGAGCAGATGCATCGCCCAGGCGTTGTCGCTGACCGCGAACCGGCCCCGGCCGTCGAGCAGCGGGGCGGTGACGGCGTACGGGTCCTTGCCGTCGGTCCAGTCCCGGAGGGTGAGGGCGGGCGCCCCGACGGCCTTCTCGGCGTCCGGGGCCTCCAGGGTCGGGACGACCAGGACCGGGTCCTGGCCCGGTGTGAGGACGAGGACGGTGAGGCGTTCGGTGTTCACGGGCCGGTAGCCGGTGAGGTGGACGAGATCGGGTCCGGGGGCGACCAGCACTCCCGCGAGCCCGGCCTCGGCGGCGCTCTCGGCGGCACGCGTCATCCGGGCCCGGTAGTCGTCGGCGGTGAACGGTACGGGCTGGTTCGGGCTGGACATGCGGACCTCCTGGCGACGCGACACGGCATACAGCATCCTGCCCGTACGTACCCGTCCACGCGAGCGGGTGTCAGGTTTCCGGGTGCAGCCGTACGACGAGGCCGGCGCGGGCGCGGCCCCGTTCGACCAGTCGTGCGTTGGGTTCGTCGGACCCGGCCACCCATTGTTCCGCGTACGGACGGGGCTTGCCGAACCGCACATGCCGGTCGACGAGCCGGCGTACCCGCAGGGCCGGTTCGAGTTCCAGGAACCATGCCTCGTCCAGCAGCCCGTGTACGGACGCCCAGGCCCCTTCGTCGTGCAGGAGGTAATTGCCCTCGGTGACGACCAGCGGGGTGTCCGGGGGTACAGGGACGGCCCCGGCGATCGGCTCCTCCAGGGCGCGGTCGAAGGCGGGGGCGTACACGGTGGTCTCCGGTTCCGGGAGGCGCAGGCGCCGGAGCAGGGCCGCGTAGCCGGCGGCGTCGAAGGTGTCGGGGGCGCCCTTGCGTCCGGCGCGGCCGAGCCGTTCCAACTCGGCCCGGGCGAGGTGGAAGCCGTCCATGGGGACGAGGACGGCGAGACCGTCGAGAGCGTCGACGAGCTGTGCGGCCAGGGTGGACTTCCCGGCTCCGGGCGGTCCCGCGATGCCGAGGATGCGGCGGTGGCCGGGGACGGCGAGGCGCAGGGCGCGCGCCGTCAAATCGCTGGGGTCGCTGATGTCCATGTGGGGCATTGTCCCGCCGTGTGCCCGACGGATGTCATGGTGGTGCGGACTGTGCGGGTCCCGCGGACGCGGGTAGTGTTACGTATAACGAGCTGACTCACCACACCCTTGCCCGCCCCGTCCGAGGAATCTCATGCCGCACATCGCCCTGGTCACCCTGGTCGTCCGCGACTACGCCGAAGCCGTCTCCTTCTACACGGACGCCCTCGGCTTCGAGCTGGTGGAGGACACCGACCGGGGCGACGGCTCGCGCTGGGTGGTCGTGCGTCCGCGGGGCACGGAGGGGACCGGGCTGCTCCTGGCCCGCGCCAAGGACGACGCGCAGCGGGCGAGCGTCGGTGCGCAGACGGGCGGCCGGGTCGGCTTCTTCCTGCACACCGAGGACTTCGCGGGCGACCACGCCCGGATGCTGGCCGCCGGGGTGCGGTTCCTGGAGGAACCGCGGCATGAGGCGTACGGATCGGTGGCGGTCTTCGAGGACCTGTACGGCAATCGCTGGGATCTGCTCCAGCCCGCACGGCCCTGACCTGCGGCGCCTGCGTCCGCGGGAGTTGTCGGTCTGCGGCAGGGCCACGACCACCGGAACCGGCAGTGAAGGCGCGGTCATCGGCGAACCGGCCCAGCAGGCGAAGTGGGCGGTGGCCCATATGAAGAACCAGCACGGCTGAACGAACCGCCCGGGCGAGACCGTACGCAACCGGCCCGGCCGGACAGTGCCCCCGTCAATCGGGCACAGCGCGCGTCACCGCGTGCCCTTGCCCTCCAGATACGCGAGCACCGCAAGCACCCGCCGGTGCACCGTGCCGTCGTCCGGCTCCAGGCCGAGCTTGGCGAAGATCGAGCCGATGTGCTTGCTCACGGCCCGCTCCGTCACCACCAGTTCGGTGGCGATGGTGCCGTTCGCCTTGCCCTGTGCCATCAGTTCCAGGACTTCGCGCTCGCGCGGAGTGAGGCTCTGCAGAGGCTGGGCCGACGACTTGCGGGTCAGCAGCTGGGTCACGACCTCGGGGTCGAGCGCAGTGCCGCCGCCCGCCACCCGGTCGAGCGCCTGGAGGAACTGGTCGACGCGGCCCACCCGGTCCTTCAGCAGATACCCGATGCCCTGGGCGCCCTGGGCGAGCAGCTCGGCGGCGTACGTCTCCTCGACGTACTGCGAGAGGACCAGGATCGGCAGTTCGGGCATCTCCGCGCGGGCGGCAAGTGCGGCGCGCAGCCCCTCGTCGCGGAAGGTGGGCGGGAGCCGTACGTCGAGCACGGCGGCGTCCGGGCGGTGTTCCAGCAGCGCGGGCAGCACCTCGGGCCCGGTCGCCGCGTCGGCCACCACCTCGTGGCCCGAGCCGGTGAGCAGCAGGATCAGCCCCTCCCTCAGCAGCGCGTTGTCCTCGGCGATCACGATCCGCACGGCAGCTCCACTTCGATGCGCGTCGGCCCCCCGGTGGGGCTGTTGATGCGGGTGGTGCCGTCGAGGGCGGCGATCCGTCGCCTGATTCCGACCAGCCCGCTGCCGGCGCGTTCGTCCGCGCCGCCGTGACCATCGTCGCCGATGGCCACCCGCAGGGTGCCGGGGGTCCGGTCGATCCGTACGGTCGCGGCTGTCGCGCCGCTGTGTTTGCTGATGTTGGTGAGGGCCTCGGCGATGACGAAGTAGGCGGCGGCCTCGATCGCGGCCGCCAGCCGTCGCCCGTCCTCGACACCGTCGAGCTCCGCGGTGACGGGCACGCTGACGTCGGCGGCCAGCGCCCGTACCGCACCGGCCAGTCCACGGTCCGTCAGTACGGGTGGATGGATGCCGCGCACCACGTGCCGCAGTTCCGCGAGGGCCGCCTCCGCGCCGTCCTGTGCCTCGTCGAGGCGGATGCGCGCGGCGGCCGGGTCGCGGTCGAGGAGCTGTTTGGCGAGGCCGATGCGCATCGACAGGGCGACGATCCTGGCCTGGGCGCCGTCGTGCAGATCCCGTTCGATGCGCCGCAGTTCGGCGCCGTGCGCCTCTACCGCCCCGGCCCGGCTCTCGGTCAGCTGGGCGATCCGGTCGGCGAGCGCGGTGGACGGCGAGGAGGTGAGCAGGGACCGGGTCCAGCTCGCAGACAGATCCGCGAGTACGGAATGCCAGCGCAGCATCCATCCCTGACGCGCGGGCAGCGGTGTCCCGTACTCGTCGGCGGCCCGCCGGTCCAGCAGGTGCACGACGGGCAGCGCGGCCCCGTCGACGAAGAGCCCGACCGGCCACAGCACCATCGTGAGGTAGCCGAGGAGGTTGCCCATGAGCGCCTGGATCGGCAGCCAGAGCGCATCGCGCCAGACCGTCGGGTCGGTGAGCACGCGTCGGACCCGCTCGGAGAGTTCACCGCCGTCCAGCGGTGGATACGGCGTCGGCGTGAACGGCACGCCGAGCCGTGCGGCTGCCCGGCGGCGCTCGAACTCCGCGAACCGGCGCAGCACCTTGGCGGCCTCGGGCAGGGCGGGCAGCCCGATGATCACGACGGCGAACATCAGGGCCGCCACCACCAGGAACGTGCCCACATATGCGAGCAGCGCGATCGGAATGCCGATGAACAGATAGCGCGACGCGTCCCACGAACGCCGGATGGCGACCGTCAGCGGGGCGGGAGTGGTGCTCATGACACAGCACGTTACGGGGGTTCACCCGCCACCGGAGTGGCGGCCTCCCCCTGACCGTGGTGGAGCTGGCTGAACCCCTGTCCGGGAGCGCGCACCCTCGCCCGGACACCCCCTTCTTCATAGCGTTCATGCAGGTCGGAAAGTATGAGGCAGAGAAGGAACGGTGGAGTCGACGGTGGACACGATCACAGCGGTGCGGGCGACCGCGCTGAGTCTGGAGTCGGTGAGCCGACGCTACGGACGGCGTGGCGGCGGCCGGGAGGCGATCGCGCTCGACGCGGTGAGCTGTGCGGTCCCGGCCGGGAGCTTCACCGCGGTGGTGGGCCCCTCGGGATCGGGGAAGAGCACGTTCCTGCAGTGCGCGGCGGGCCTGGACCGTCCGACGACGGGCACGGTACGGGTCGGGGGCACCGATCTCGGCTCGCTGTCCGAGGCCGCACTGACCCGGTTGCGCCGTGACCGGATCGGCTTCGTCTTCCAGTCGCACGCCCTGAATCTGGTGCCTTCGCTGAACATCGAGGAGAACGTCGTGCTGCCGCTGGTGCTGGCGGGCGCCGATCCGGCGGACGAGCGGGTGTTGGCTCGCGGCCGGGATCTGCTGGCCCGGGTCGGCCTGGCGGGCCGCGGCGGACAGGGCCCCGCGACGCTCTCCGGCGGCCAGCAGCAGCGGGTCGCGGTGGCACGGGCACTGGTGACCGAACCCGATGTGATCTTCGCGGACGAACCGACGGCGTCCCTGGACCCGGAGTCGGCGTCGCTGGTGCTCGGTCTGTTGCGGGACGCGGTACGGATCGACGGCCGTACGGTCGTCATGGTCACCCATGATCCGGTGGCGGCGAGCTGGGCCGACACCGTGCTGACGATGGACGGCGGCCGGCTGCGATGAGCACGAGTACGGGCATGGGTACGAGTACGGACACGCGAAGGCCTCACGCGGATGTGCGGTCCGGGGTGCGGCGGGCGTCGGCGTTCCTCGCCCGGCGTTCGCTGAGGACTCATCGCCGGGCCTGGGCCGCGGTGTTCGCGGCGACGACGGCCGCGGCTGCGCTGATCGGCGCGTTCGCCCTCGTCGTCGGTTCGCTGCTGCTGGCGCAGCCGCCGGTGGCGCGTCATGCCGGGGCCGACGCGGTGGTGGCGGCCGACCAGAAGGTGACGTACACGGCGAAGCCGTGGGGCAGCGAGCCGCAGACCGCGACGACGTATCTGTCGGAGCGCGTCCGCCTCGACCGCTCCGCGGTGGCGAAGGCAGCCGCTGCCGACGGGGTCGCGAAGGCCGTCGCGGACGATTCGGTCCCGGTGGCTGTGGGCGGCGGGAGCAGTAGCACCGGGGCCGGCGGGGCTTCGGCAGTCGGCCGTTCCTGGGCGTCCGCCGCACTCACTCCGTACCGGCTGACGGATGGACACGCGCCGAGGACGTCCACCGAGGTGGTCATCGACAGCGCGCTGGCGGCCGCCGCCGGGAGCAAGCCCGGCAGCCAGGTGACCTTGCAGGTCGACGGGGCTCCCCATCCGTACACCGTCAGCGGTGTCGCCGACACCGGTCACCGGGGCGCCGCCCCCGCCGTCTTCTTCACCGAGCAGCGGCTGACCGCGCTGGCCGGACACCCGGGCACGGTGGACGCCATCGGCGTCATCGCCGAGAAGGGCGTGTCGGCCGACGAACTGCGGGTGTCACTGGATACCGCGCTGCCCGATCGCACACGTGGTGACCGCGAGGTCCGGGTCCTCACCGGCTCGGAACGCGGGCAGGCCGAGTACGTCGACGCACTCGGCACACGGGGCGATCTGCTGCCGCTGCTCGCCTCCATCGCGGCAACGGTCCTCATGGTGGCGCTCCTGGTGATCGCCACCACCCTCTCCCAGGCGGTCCACCAGCGCTCCGGTGAACTGGCGCTGCTGCGCGCGGTCGGGGCGACGCCCCGGCAGCTCAGGTCGGCAGTCGGCCGCGAGGTGAGCCGGGTGGCGTGTGCCGCCGCGGTGCTGGGCGGGATCGGGGCCGTACCGCTGGGGCTGCTGATGGGGTCGTTGCTGACCACGGACCCGCTGCCGCTGCCCGTGCCGGTGTGGCTGCCGTTCGCCGC
>NZ_FMDF01000086.1 GCF_900091955.1 Streptomyces sp. Ncost-T10-10d | reverse complement strand
GGGAGTCTTTGCTTCGGTGTCCGGGGTGGTTCTTGCTTTGGTGTCCGGCCTTGGGTGCTGTGGGCGGTGCTGATTCGGTTATTTCTATGGGGTGTTGAGCGATGATGGCCGGGCGCTGGTGTTGGACAAGTAGTGAGGATTGGCTGGTCACTGGGTGAGGATCACCTGGTCAGGGGGGTGAGGGCTCCAAGAGGGTAGGGTCTTCCTTGATCGTTTTTTGTGTTGGGGTGGTGCTGCCCCGTTGGATGTGGGGGGAGTGCCGGGGTGGGGTGGGTCGGGGCTGGGGCGGTGGTTGCTGGTGGGTTGCGGCCGGTGGCGGTGCGGCGGTTGCTGGTGTTGGAGGGCCGGGGTGAGTTGACGCCGGGGCATGTGCGGATGGTGGCCCCGGCGCTGGGGGTGTCGGAACGGACGGTGCGCCGGTGGCTTACCGCTGCACGCGAGGAGGGGCGTTTCGGCCCGGCTGGGCGGGAGCGGTTCACGGTCACGCCGGAGGTGTTGAAGCGGCTTGCGTTCCACCGGGGGAACGCGGCGGCGTTGCACCGGGAGTTGATGGCTGTGCAGGGCGCGGGTGGTGTGGTGGCGCCGTCGCTTGCGACGTTGTACCGGGCTCTGGCCCGGGATGTCTCGCCGGGGCAGTGGGCGGGGATGCGTGGCGGGGAGCAGGCGCGCCGGGCTCATGATGTGTTTCTTCAACGCCCGGTGGGGCACCGCAACGAGGTATGGGAGACCGATCACGTCCAGGTGAAGGTGGACGTCGATATCGACGGTGCCCCGGGCCGGCCGTGGGTGACCTGGTTCATCGACTGCGCTACGCGGGTCATCTGCGGATTCGCTGTGACCGCGCAGGTGCCCAGCCGCGAGAGCATCCTGGTCGCGCTGCGGGACGCGATATCCCGTGAAGGGGAGCACGGTCCGTTTGGTGGCCTGCGCGGGGCGGTGAGGGTGGACCGCGGCAAGGACTTCCTCTCCCGGGCGGTAGCAGAGGCGCTGGGGGCGTTCGCGGTGCCGGTGGTCGATCTCCCCGCCTACAGTCCGCACTTGAAGGGCACCGTGGAGGCGTTGAACAAGGCCGCGAAGCAGATGTTCTTCGCCCAGCTTCCCGGCTACACCGCCGCCCCGCGCCTGCCCGGCGGCAAGGCCGCCGGCCCCGAGCAGCCCCTGCTGCCGCTGGAAGCGTTCGTGTCGCTGCTGGGCCAGTGGGTGAGCTGGTGGAACACCGAACACCCGCTGCGCACGCTCGATTCACGTACTCCGGCCCGTGCGTGGGAGGACGACCTGACCCCGGTCGAGGATGCCGAGCCCGGAGCCTTGCACATGTACACCCTCGAGGACGACGGCCGGGTACGCACCCTGTCGGGGCGCGGTGTGCGCTGGCGTAACCGGCACTACGTCGCGGCGTGGATGACCGGGCACACAGGAGCCAGGGTCCGGCTGCGCTACATGCCGCACCACGACCACGAGATCGAGGTGTATGACGCGGCCACCTGGCGCCACTTGGGGACGGCGTACCTGTCGAACCGGGCCAGCCCGCAGCAGATCCGCGATCTGGGGCGCGCCCGGGCGAGGGAGGCCGACCGCCTCAAGCGGCTGCTGAGCGCCGCCGAGAAGGACCGCGCTACCCGGTTCGCCGCGGCCACCCGCGGCACGCCCCCCGAGGTACTCGGCACGGTGACCGGTCTCGAAGCTGAAGCTGGCCTGCGCGCCCTCGGCGCGACAAACCTCGGCCAGGCCGCGCTCCCCGGCTACCTGCCACCGTCTGCTCGCATGCCGGCTTCCTGGACCCAGCCGGCCGCGGACGCCGGGCCCAACGCGCGGCCGGGCAGCGCGCAGGCACCGGGCCGGCCGGCCCGGGACGACGACCGGCACGAGGAAAGCGCGGCTGCACTGCAATGAACGCCATACCAGTTGCAGCTGCCGCTTCCCGTCCGCGCCGCGGACCGCTGCCGCCGCCCCGCAAGGACCATTACCTGTCGCTGCCGGACGCGAACGTGATGGGCACGGCCGCGATGAAGGAAACGCTGGCCAACCTGGGCGAGGTCATCGATGCCCGGGGCATGATGTGCCTGTACGGGCCGGCGGGGCTGGGCAAGACGATGTCGGTCAACGCGAGCCTGCGAGAGCTCGCCCCACGTGCCACCCGCCGTATCGAGTTCCGCGGCCGCCCGACGGTGCTGGACATCCGCCGCAACCTGTTCAACGTGCTCGGCCTGCCCGGTTCGCCGCCCCGGCAGCCCACCGCGTTCGACACGCTCCTCAAAGATGTCCTCGCCGAGGAGTTCCGGGTCCTGGTCTGCGATGAAGCCCAGTGGCTGCGGGAGGAGTCGTTCGAGTACTTCCGGCACCTGTTCGACGACCTCTACACCGACATCGCGGTCGTGTTCGTCGGCGGCGGCAACACCTACCAGGTGCTCGCCAGCAAGGACATGCTCGCTTCCCGGGTCCACATCTGGCAGGAGTTCACGCCCCTGACCCGCGTGGAGGTTGTGACCACCATCCCCGCCTATCACCCGGTGTGGCAGACAGCGGATCCGGACGACCTGCTGTACGCCGACGATGTCGCCGCCCACGGTGTCTTCCGCACCTGGGCGAAGATTACCTACCACGTGAAGCGGGCCCTGGAGAACAACCCCGACCTCGAGGTCGACCGCAACCTCCTGCGCTGGGTGTTCAGCAAACTCGGCCGCCACAGCCGGCCCTGAAATGCCGCGCTGCACGCCTGCCCCGACTGCGGTACAAGCACTCCCGGCCCCTGCCGACCCGTGCCGGGAATCGCACGCAGCACCAGAACGAAAGCACCCATGAGCGACAAGTCCCTCGCCGTCACCGTCCTCCTCGACCCCCACGACGAGGCGGCGTACACGCGCGCGGCTCTCGCCGCGCACCACCCGGCCGCCGGCCGCGTCACCGTCCACCCCGCCCCCGGCACGACCGGTGACTTGTACTTCGCCCACGACCTCCTGGCAGCCCTCGGAAAACCACCGCTGCTCCCCGGCTTCCCCACGAGTACCGCGCCCGTGTGGGAAGCGGTAACGGCCTGGATGGCCGCTTTGCCCGTCACCCGCCTGACAGTCCTGCGCGCCCACCTGCTGACACCCCGCCGCATCCAGCGCCTGATCGACTTGCGCGCACTCACGGGCCTGCACCTGGTCCTCGTGTGCCATCGACCCCGACTGCCAGCCGCTCTGCAGCGGGCCCTGCAGGCCGTGGCGCACAGCGTCGTCACAGCCGACGACTTCTACGGGCCCGCCGCAGGCGACGACCCGCTCCCGCTCCTCGCACCACCAAGGCATACCGCGGAGCGCTGGATCACGCTGCCCACCCTCGACCGGCTGGCGTCATCGGACGGTTCCGACCACTGCATCGGCTGTACACCGCCGATGGTCGACTGGAAGTACCGGCCCAGGCCCCGGCCACGAACACCCCAGACCATCGCGGAAGTCACCCGGCGGATCCACGCCGCCACCGCGCACCCCCGACTCGCCGCAGCGCTGGCCACCGCCGTCTTCACCGGCGCCGCCGGACAGCAACTCGACACCGCCCGCGGATGCGATTACGACGACCGTGCCTCCACCCTGGCCCTGCACGATCCCATCCGGCAGGTCGACGGCTGCGCCACCTATCCCGTACCACCATGGGCGAAGCCATTCCTGCGCGCCGCGGCCCACTTCACCCGTCTCGCACCCGCGCAGGGCAGGCCGCTGCTCACCCAGCCCGCCGACCACCGGCACCTGCTCCAACTCGCCGAGACCGCCAGGCTGCGTCCGCCGCAGCCTCCCGCCGGCCCAGACCGGGCCGGCCCCGGCGTGGAGTGGCTCTATCGCGAGCTGAAAGAGGCAGGGCTGGACGCCGAGCCCTTCGACCACATCTCACGCCTGTTCG
The DNA here is from genome assembly GCF_900091955.1 of Streptomyces sp. Ncost-T10-10d. Lineage (GTDB taxonomy): Bacteria > Actinomycetota > Actinomycetes > Streptomycetales > Streptomycetaceae > Streptomyces. The sequence goes on along the minus strand of NZ_FMDF01000086.1, from coordinate 23,943 downwards.
CACGTCCTCGTCCGGGAAGACAAGGAACAGGGCGACGAGGTCCTGGCAAGGGCAGCCTCAAGTCCGCCCACTGAAGACGACGATCACCGCACCGCACCCAAATGTTCCGGCACCGTCAAGTAGCTGTGCCAGCTTGGCGTTTCGGTGTGGGTCAGCTCCAGCGCATGCCGAGCTCGTTGAGGGCATCGACGCGTTGCAGGGGTAGTTTCGCTCTGCGGGAGCGCTGGTTGGAGATCCATATGCCCAACCTGATCTCGGTGCCGTCGGTGATCTCCACATGCTTGCGGGGGACGTTCAGGTGTCCTTCGCGCTGGGCGTAGGCAGCCGCTGCGGCGAGGTTCCGTGTGAACTTGCCGTCTTGGGTGACGCGCTCTTCCTCCTGCACACCGCCGTCTCCGGGGGTAGCGCCGAGTCCGGCCAGCAGCCGCCTCTGCTCCGCGTGGAGGATGTCCCAGTCGAGACGCTGGCGGGCCAGCCAGGAGCCGGTGTCTTCCCCGGCGATCATGTGACCCGGCTCGATCTCCACCGATCCGCCTGCAGTGACATGCCCCTGCAGCAGGACGTAGCGGCGCTGCCACACCAGCGGCCACTCGGGGCACCAGTACGGGTCGACCTCGGCCAGCGCCGCTTTGCGCGCGTCGGACACCGCGCCCCGGCTGTCGGCGGGCAGTCGGGCCTCCCGGCGCCGGTTGGCCAGCCACGTCCCGACCGGGTAGCCGTCCCAGGCGGCGTCGTGCCCGGCCGCGAGGTGGCCGTGGACGGCGTGGTAGGCGCGGGCCATCGACAGCCCGGCGTTGAACACGTGGTCAGGGTGGCTCCACACCATGCCGAGGCGTTCCAGCGCTTCGATGCGCACGTCGGGCAGCCGGCCGGTCTTGTTGGCCTTGCGCTGCTCGGCGATCCACTGCCCCAGCGGGAAGCGGCCGTCCTTGGTGTGGAAGGGGACGTTCAGGTGGCCGTGGGCCGCGTGGAAGCGGCGGGCGGCCGTCCAGCCGCGCAGCCACCCGCGGCGCTCGACGTTGATCACCCGCAGCCTGACGAACTCCGCGATGTCGGCGGGATGGCGGGCGGTGGCGAACAGCAGCGGCCCCTCCTGCGCCGCCCCGCCCGTAGTGACCCCGCCGGGCCAGGCGGCGAGCCGGTCGATCACATCGGTGTCGTGGGCGGCGAGCGCGGCCAGGACCTTGACCAGCGGCAGATACGAGCCAGATGCCAGCCAGTCCTCGCTGCGCTCGTCGGGGGACAGAAAGACCGGCACCACCAGCGAGGCGACCTTGTCACCGCAGGGGCCCTGCCGCAACGCGCGTCCGACCGTCTGGACGGTGTCGACGATCGACTCCCTGGGGTCGGCGAAGACCACCGCGTCCACCTCGGGGATGTCCACCCCCTCGGCCAGCACCCGGGCGCTGGAGAGCACGCAGCGCTCCACCACCACCCCGTCCGCGCCCCAGCCGCGGGCGAACTGGGCCAACGCCTCGCGCCGGTGGGCCATGCCATGGCCGCCGTGCAGCCAGCCGGACCACACCCGCCGCGGATAGACCACCGGATCCGCAGCCCACAGCCGACGGGAGATGCCCGGCGAAGCCTGGGCGAGAGCACGGGCGTCCGCTACGCGGTGATGGAACGTCATCACACGGTCGAGTTGGTGAATGGCCGCGGCCTTGAATACGGCCGTGGTCAACGCTTCCAGCTGTGCCGCGGCCACTTCCGCCTCCGAGCGCTCCTTGCCTGGTATCCCGCCCGACAGGGCCTGGTCGCGGATGTCCGCACTCAGTGATCATGGTCGGTGTTGAGTGCTCTGAGCTGGGTTGTTCAGATAGCTGGGTCGGAGGGGAGGGCCTGGGCTGGCTGGTGTTGGCGGGAGAGTCGCTGGTTGGGCTGGGGTGATCAGTTTGCGTGGTGGCTGCCCAGTTGCACTGGGCGCGGGTAAGCAGCTGCCTCGGCGTTGAGTCTCAGCGTGAGTAGTCGGCGGGGGTGACGCGTTTGCCGGAGACGATCCCCGCGACGACAGCTCGGTCGATGTGCGCACCGTCGGGGCGGTGGGTGGTGGTCCAGGTCAGCTCCTCCAGGCGGCGGGTGCCGGTGGTCTTTGCGGTCAGGTCCAGGACGAGGAGTTGTCCGAAAGGCGCGTTGGTGTTGGTGTATTCGGCGGCTTGCTTGAGGTAGTGGTTCTCGAGGTACTCGGGAGTGTTGTCGGTGTCGTCTTTCTTGATCTCGGTCAGGTAGCGAAGGGCGCCGAAGTGCACGAGGACGTCGGCGCGGCCCATGCCGATGTCGACGGATTCGACTTGGACGGTGTTGTGCAGTGGGCCTGCTTGCAGCCAGCCGTGGAAGTCCCGCTGCAGATCGCCTTCCAGGGGCTCGCGCTGCCCGGGCTCGGGCTTGCGGCGGTAGTCGTATGGGGACTTGCTCTTCTTGGTGCCGGGGATCTTCTCACCGGGGCCGAACAGGTTGCTGCGGGTCATGTCGGAGCGGCTTTTGAGGAACAGCAGTGTCTGGGTGACCAGGGCGGTGAAGGTGGTACGTACCTCACCGGTGAAGTGTGGATGTGTGGAGAGCTGCTCCAGGATGCGGTCCAGGGTGGGAATGACCACCGGGTCGGTGGCGTGCAGGCGGGCGACGTCGTTGGTGTAGGCGAGTGCTTCGACGGCGGCGAGTGCCTCGTCGTCGAGCTGCGCTCCGATCCGTGCGGCTTTCTGGGGGCCCAGGGTCAGGGTGAGGACCGGGGCGAGGCGGTGCAGCCGTACCGCGGCTCCTCCGGGTGGATCACCGTCCGCTTCCTCGGTTTCGTGTGGCCCGCCAGCGCCTGCGGTGCGGGTCAGGCGTGCGTCGATGCGTGCAAGGACAGCGGCGGCGGTAGCCGTATCCAGACCTGCGGCGGGGTGCTCCGAGGGATGGTCGGCCGCGTGTTGGAGTACGGCCAGGAAGCTGTGCTGCCGTAGGAAGCCGTCCTCGATCGCTGGTTCGATCAAGGCGGCCAGGCCGGTCAGGTCGTTTCCTGTACCGACAGGCCGCACCGTGCGCGCCGCCCGATAGGCGTCGAGCACGCAGTCCAGAGCCCTCCATGGATTCATCCACACCGGTTGCTCGAGCAAGTCGCTCGCAGAGCGTAGCTGGATCAGCAGCTGGCTCCATGCGGCTTCGGCGGCACGGCGTGGCTGTAGCCAGGGCGCCTGGTGAGTGCCACGAAGCCACGCTGCTTGCTGCTCCAGAGCATGATCCAGGGCGTCTGCCGCCTGGGCTACCTGGGCGGCATCGCCCGCCGTGAAACCGAGTAGCGCGTCGCAGAGCGCGGTGTATGCCTCGGCGTCCTGGCGGGCTTCGACGGTGGCGGCGGTGTTCGCGAAGAGCTTGCGCGCCTGTGCGATCTGGAGGGCGACCTGGTCAAGGTCGGTGCTGGACAAGGCGGTGCGCAAGTGGTCGCAGCCCAGCTCGAACCAGGCGTCCGCGTCGGTGGCTTCGTCGTCCGCCAGCCGCTGCAGCAGCCCGCGGACAGTCCCTGCCACGGGTTCCTGGTCGGACCAGCAATCCAGCGCCACCCCCAACAGGCGCGGCATCCGCTCCAGGAAGTCCTCCGGGCCGTCCAAGGAGAGTTCGTCCAGCGCCTCCCATACCCGGTAGGGGGAGACGGCTTTGGAAGCGGCGAGACGCACGGCGCCTTCCAGACGGGCGGCTGCCACCAGCGGAGTGGTTTGTACAGCTGCGGGCAGGCCTGCCAGCAGCGTGGTGTTCAACGGCTTGGCCCACGCGCCGATGGCCGCGGGGCTGCTCAGCAGAGTCTGCAAGGTGGTGGCCAGATGCAGGAAACTGACCTGTCCGGCCAGTGCCTGAGGGAACGCGGCCGCCGCGTCGGTCCACGGGGTGTCCGCGCGTTCGAAGGCGTCCACGATTGCCTCGGCGAGGAGCGGGGCCATGGGGCCGGCCGCTGTCGGTCCGGCCTCGGCGGCGACGACTTCGCTGGGGACGGCGAGGGCGGTGAAGGTGATGGGTGTTCCCAGGGTGGCCAGTTCGCCCAGCCGGTCTGCGAGTGTTGCGGTCACGGCCCGTTTCCTTCCCCGACCGCTCGACCGGTGGCTACCACAACGGGTGTCCGTCCTTGGCCTCGATGATGCTGCGCTCGGGCAGCACCTCATGGGCCAGTACGGGGTCCGCGGTGGTGACGACGATCTGCAGCTCGTTTTCTTCGGCGACCGCGGCCAGCTCCTTCAGCAAGGTGAGCGCGTCGAGATCCTGGACTTCTTCGGCCTTGGGGCTGTCGATCAGTACCAGCCCGGGGTGGGTGGAGACGCTGTGCGCGGCTCCGACCCGCAGCAGTGCGATGACGACCGCAATCCGCAGCCGCAGCCGCTCTCCGGCGCTCTGCTTGCTGAACCAGTCCTGGGACGTGCCGTCCTTGATGACCTTCAGCCGTCCCGCACGGTCGATTTCGACGGCCTCGAGTGACACGATGCCGAATCGGTGACCCAGTTCGGTGATCTCCTGGTTCAGTGCTGCGAACAGTGTGCTGCCGCTGCTGCGGCTGTCTTCCTCAAGAACCTTCGCCCCGCACTTGAGGATCTTCACGGTCGAGCTCTCCTGGCGCACCGAGGCCGGGGCGGCCTTGGGTAGAACGCTGAGCGCCCCTTCCCAACGCAACACGTCCTCACGGGCCTGCACCAGGGCGGGCAACCGGGCCGCGGATTCGGCAGCGCGCAGCTGCCCTTGAGCGGATGACAGTTCCTCGGTTCGCTTTGCCAGTGCGGCCTCTGCCCTCTCGAGCGCGTCCCTGGCTGCCTTCTCCGCATCGATACTGGCCACCAGCCGTTCCTTGGCCTCGGTGATGACGTCCTCGGCAGCTTCGTCATTGCTGGCCTCGACCGGACGGTCGCACACCGCGCACGCGTGCACGCTGCGCTCGCGTTGCCGTCTCTCGTCCTCGATGTCCTTGTCGCACCTGGGACACGCGGTGGGGTTCAGCCCGTGGAACAGCCTCCTGGCCACGGCGCTCTCACTGACATCGTTAAGGATCTTGGCATCGCGCTGCCGGACGGTACGAGCCTGCCGGTGAGCGGCCATCAGCTCCTCCCACCGCTCCTGCTCATCGGCGACGCCGTTGGCCAGTGCGACGGACCGGGCCGCCAACTCTGCCAGCGATGCCCTGGGGCCGTCGCCCGCAGCGCTGAGCGCATTGAGCCGTGTACGAGCCTCACCGAGTTTGGTTTGCGCTTGTTCCCGCTGCTCACGTACGGACTGCGCGAACGTGTCCGCCGCCGCCCACTTGGAGCGCTCCTCGGTGGCGCGCAGATCCTGAGCCGTTTTGACCCGCGCCAAGGCCGCGGTTGCGGGCAGGTCGAGGAATACCTGCAGCAGTCGTCCCGGCAAACCAGCGATCGACTGGTCTCCGAGCAAGACCTTGTCGCCACCAGCTGGCAAGTAGAGAGCCCCGTAGTAGGCCGGCCAGCCGTGTGTCTGCGTAGAGGTGCCCTTGACGCTGTTGACCAGCGGCTGCAGATCCAGCCGGTCCATCATCAGCGCCTGGACCTGCTCTGTGAAGCTGGCCGAGTGTGAGGCGCGCAGCAGCGGGACGATCCCGTCCTCCGGGACAGACAGGCGTGTGCCGGCCAAGCGGTCCACGTCGGGGCCCGCCAACACGAGCGCCGAGGCGATCTCCCCGTTCTCCAGGTCGAGACGGAACCCCAGGGGCTGTCCCGCCACCACGACATCTAGATCCAGGTGGCTCAACCAGCGCCGCACCCCAGTCTGAAGCTCCCGCGGGGCACCACGCAGGCACCACGTCACCAGTTCCAAGACGCTGGTCTTGCCCCGGAGGTTGGAAGCCACCAGCGCGGTCACGCCGTCGTTGAACCTGATGGTGGAATCGAACTTCCCCGGCGCGACCGCCCCCGTCCGCAGGCCGGCGACCCGAAGCCTCCGCAGCCGAAGTGCCCTGGGCCGCGCTGGTGTACTGACCAGCGGTAGACCGTAGGTCGCGAACACGCTGCGGACTTCGTCCTCGGTTGTCTCGGCCAGGGCCGCGATCCGCGACTCCAGCGATGTGGCGGCTTCCATCACGCCGCCCCCGCCCCGGATGCGGCCGCCGAACGCCGGAACTCGGCGAGCCGCGTGCGGGCTCGCGCGCTGACCGAACCGATCCGCTTGCCGCGCTCTGCCTGCGCGTACTCATGCTGCAGATACTGTCGTGCCTTCAACCCGCTTCCCCCCAACCCATCCGCCAGGTCGATCACCAGGCGGACCCGTTCGACGTAGTACGCGAATTCCGGTGCCTGCCCCACGATGTCGCGCGCCACCGTCCGTCCTTGCCCGAGCAGGAAGTAGTCGTGCTGGCGGATCCGATTGACCGTGCCGCGGCGGCGAACTGCGATCAGCCCGGCACTGCGCAACACCGCCAACGCGTCGTCGAGCGGCTCATAGGCGCCGAAGTGGTGTCGCAACATCGGGTAGCGGCGTACCTCCGGCTCCTCGGAGTCCAAGATCCTGGCTGCGTGATCGAGCAGCGGCGGTTCGGCGCTGCTCTCGTAGTCGTTGAGCAACTCGTCAGCCAGGTAGTCCGGGTTGCGCAGCCAGAAGTCCAGCTTCTGCAGCCGGACCTGGGAACGGACCACCCCCACCGAGCTCTGCAGTCGAAGATCGTCCAGATCCGCGCTATTTGCTGGCTCGCATGCGCCGTCCAAGAGAAGCAGCACCCGAACGGCGTCCTGCTCCCGGCTTGTCACCGGCCTCTCGTCCCCTTGAGCGGCAGCCTCATCGTGATCCACCTGCGTCAGCGTAGCGAAGCGTATCTGGATACGTACACAGTGCAGACTGCCTCTCTCTTTGGCCGAGGCTCACCTCGATTGAGGTGCCGATGGTCCTTCGTCAGCGGGTGTGAGGCCGATGGCGGTGAGGAGGCGTCGCTGGTCGGGGTGGAGGGTGTGCCAGTTGGTGTGTTGGGTGGTGAGCCAGTGGCGTTCGCTTGCTGTCCAGCGTCGGCCTTCGTTCATGGTTGAGCGGATGCGGGTGTAGGTGTGTTGCCAGCTGATTCGCCAGGGTGGGTTCCAGTAGGGGTCGAGTGCTGCCAATTCCTGTTCGTGGGGCCAGGGTTGGTTGGTGCGGCGGAGGTGGGCTTTGGCGCGTTTTCGTTGCTCGTACAGCCACCAGCCGAGGGGAAAGCCGTCGTGTTCGGCGTCGTAGTGGGCGGTGCCGAGTCCGCAGTGGGCGTGTGCGTAGGAGCGGGCGTAGGGGAGTCCTCCGTCGATGGAGGAGGAGACGGTGGTGGGGCGCGGTTGGCCGGCGCCGGTGTGGGGGCGCTTGCGCGGCTCGTGCTGGGGTCGGGCGGTGCGCGCGTCGGCCTCGGTGATGCCGAGGTCGGCTAGGAGCTGCTGCTGGCCCGGGTGGAGGCTGGCGTAGTTGATGCATTGGGTGAGCAGCCAGCGGGTGGCGCTTGGCGGCAGGCAGGGGAAGCCCGCCGGCGCGTGCAGGGTGTGGCCGCGGGTCTCGGTCCTGACGGTGTGATAGGCCATCTGCCACGGCAGGCCCCAGGGCGGGTTCCACCAGGGGGCGATGGTGGTGAGGGCTTCGACACGGTCGCGGGGGAGGCGGTCGTTCGCTGCTCGCTGACGCTGGGTGGCGAGCCATGAGCCGAGTCGGTAGCCGTCGTGGCGCGCGGTACGTGATGCGGCGAGGTGCCCGTGGTGGGCGGCGAAGGACCGGGCGTGGCCCAGGCCGGTCTCGAAGGACGCCTGCTGGGTGATGCGGCGGGGCCGTGCGCGGCGGGCGTTGGCGGCGGTGATGCCGAGGCGCGCCAGCATGTGCCGCTGGCCGGGGTGCAGGCTCTGGTAGGCGGTGCACTGGGCGTAGAGCCATTGTCCGGTCCAGTCGGGTGTGCCGGGGAATCCTCGTTGAGGGATGAGTTCGAGGCCGTCCTCGACGAGCTTGCGCGCAGCACGGTGGTTGATCTGCCAGTCCGCGCTCCAGGGTGGGTTCCACCACGGGTCGAGGGCGGCCAGCAGCGGACCTGCCGGGTAGGGGGAGGTGAACTTGCTGGCGTGAAGGTTGGCTTGTCGCCGTTGGCGGCTGAGCCATGCGCCGATGGGGAAGCCCTCGTGCCGGTCGGTGGGCGCGGTGTTGAGGTCGCCATGGAGTGCCGCGTAGGAGCGGGCGTAGTGGAGCCCGGTTTCTAGGGAGGGCTTGTTGGTGGCGGGGTTGGGGCGGGCGGTGGTGGCGACCTGCTCGGTCAGGCCGATGGCTGCGAGCTGGCGGCGCTGCTCCACCGCGAGCCCTGGGTAGGTCGCGCACTGGGTATACAGCCATTGGCCGAGTTCGTCGCCGAAGCCGGTGAAGGCATTCTCGGGGTCGAGGACGTGGCCGCGGCGGACCAGGTCGAGTACCGCGTAGCAGGCGCGCTGCCAGTCGGGCGGCCACGGTGCGGCCCACCAGGGGTCCAGGCCGGTGAAGACCTGCGCGATGGCGGGGTCTGCTCTGCCTCGTCGGGCGCGTACCCGCAGATTGGCCAGCACCTGGCCGATCGGGTAGCCGTCCTGGGTGTCGGTGGACCGGGCACACAGGTGGCGGTGCTTCTCCCAGTAGATGCGTGCCTGGTCGAGGTATTCGGCGCGGATGTCCTCCATGCTGCGCGCTCGTCGGCGTGCGTGCTGGGCGTCGTGGGGCGTGATGCCGATCTGGCTCAGCAGCTTTTGCTGTTGGGGGTGCAGGGCCTCGTATCTCAGGCACTGCTGGAACAGCCAGGTACCGAGGTTCTCGCTGAAGTCGTCGAAGCCCTCCCGTGGCCTGATCACGGTGCCGGATGCGACCTGTCGGTGGGCCCGCAGGTAGAGGCGCTGCCACCGGGTGCTCCAGGGCGGGTTCCACCAGGGGTCGAGGGCTGCGAGCGCTCTGCTGCGCTCGGGAGCGAGTTTCGGTCCTGCGGCGCGCTGGTTGGCAAGCCACAGGCCGAGCTTGACGCCGTCTTTCTGGTAGCCGGAGGGAATGCACAGGTGGCCGTGGTCGGCGGCGAAGGCCCGGGCGAGGGCGAGGCCGCGGGCGAATCCGTGCCCGGCGTCACCGGGGTCCTCTTCGGGCTCGGTGGTCGTGGTGCTGCGCGCTGTCGTACCGGGGGGTGCGGGCGGGGTGCGGTAGGCGGGCGGGATCCACCACATGCTGGTCGTCGTGGTGCGTTGGTCGGCGCGGGAGCGCCAGCAGGCCTGCAGCCATGCGGTCAGTGGTCCCGAGTCGGTGGCGGCCAGTGCCTCGGCGAGCCAGGGGCGTCGCAGGCGGTGGGCAAGTTCGCGGGTGAAGTTGGGGGTGTCGGCGGGCACGTGTGGCTGGTGGTTGCCGGCGTCGTTCAGGACTTGGCGCTGCCAGAAGCGGCTGGCCAGCAGACCGGCGAGGGCGACAGTCTCGGGGTAGGTGACGATTTCCCAGGCGAGGTGGGGCGGGAGGCCGGTGTTCTGGTTGGCGGCGGCGAGCTGTTCCAGGCGCCGCGGCCACTCGGTGTCCCGGGGCCGTTCGGCGTCCCGCCAGGTCGTGGTGATCGCCTGCGCGACGGGGAAGGCCTCGGCGATGAGTTCGCGGCGGCCCAGGAGCGTCGTGTGGCGGCCCTGGGCCCGGATGACCTGCGGCAGTCCGGCCAGGCTGAGCTGCCGAGACGCAGGCAGCGCCGAGTGGTCGTCCTGAGTGGCCAGGAGCCAGGCATGGTGGCGCACGCAGACGCGCTGGTGGACCGCCGTGTACAGCCGCGCGGGCTCGGCCCGCCCGGTACATGCGGCAACGCAGCGTGTGCACGCGGCCGCGGTAGGGGGGATGGAAGCGGCACCGTAGAACGTGGCTGCCGGCCCGGCGTCGTAGCGCCCGACCGGCTCGAGCTGCGTCCAGGCGGGCAGGGCGCGCTCCAGATGCTGCGGCGGCACCGCGCACAGCGCCGCGAAGCGATCCCGCGCGTCGGCGTTGAAGTACACCTCGCCGTCCGCGATGAGGGAGGACATGGGCTTGCGGTTGCCGAAGGCGAAGAACTCGGCGATCAGGTCGTAGGCGGTGGTGTGGAAGCGGCCGGCCAGACGCTCGATGAACGACAGCGTCGTCTCCCGGGCCAGGGGCCGCACGCCGCCTCCGGCACACGGGGCCGCAGGGAACAGCGTGGACGAGGGCAAGCCCGCTGCCGGCCGCGTGGGGCTGAGCCGCCCGGCGACAGGCCGTCGCGCGGTCACCGCCTGCTCCGCGTGGGCCGGGCGAGGCTGCGCCGCGGCTTGGGCACGGTGGGGGCGAGCAGCTGTTCTTCTGCGCGCAGGTCCAGCTCGCACCGCTCGAGTGACTCCTTCGTGATGCGCTGGGAGCCGTCCAGGATCGCGGCCGTGGCCGCCTTGCGGATGAGCGAGACGAGGGTGCCCATCACACCCCCGGTACGCCTGTGCAGGTAGGCGGCCAGGCGGGGGAGTGTTCCCCGGCGGTGGTCGTGCAGCCGCAGTGCGCTCTCCAAATCGGTGACCAGCTCCAGCCAGACCTGCTTTTGGCTCTCGGTCCCGTACGGCAGCGGGTCGTTGCGCAGCAGCTGGAAGCGCCCGGCGATCTGCTGCCCGCGCGGGCCGACCAGCAGCGGGGAGTCCTGCACGTCGACCCCGGCGAAGACGAACGTGGCGGCGATCCGCTCGCCCAGGTGCTTGATCTGGTCCGAGGTCTCGGCACCGGCGCGGGTGCGGGTGTCGAGGAGGTGGATGTCATCCACCAGGACCAGCTGCGCGCGCAGTTCGCTGAGCTTCGCGCACACCAGGTCGGTAATCTCCGCCTGGTTCATACGGCGCAGCAGCGGCAGCCCCAGGAACCGGGCGAACTCGGCGACGAGCATCTTGGGGGTTGAGGCGGGCGGCACGGCGACGAACACCACCGGAAGGCGTACGCCAGCATCGGGGTGCTTGCGCCGGTCGGCCAGTTCGAAGATCCGGCCCAGCTCCATCATGGTGGTCGTCTTCCCGGTGCTCGGGGGGCCGGAGACGATCAGCCCGCCCCTGGCCGTACCCCTCTGGCGGCGGTTGACGTGCAGCAGCAGCTGCAGCTCCCTCGACACCTTCGTCATGACCGGGGTGGTCATGACGACGAACTGCGAGTGGTGGTCGAGTTGCTGCTCCACCGTCCACAGGGAGCTGTCGGCCGCCGGTTCCAGGGACAACGGCGGGCTGTCGACGTAGTCGCGCCAGCCCACCCAGGTCGTGATGGGCTTGAACGCGTCCTCGTCGTCAGCGGCGATCTCTACTACAGCCATCGGGCGGCCTCCTCATGGGGATTCAGCAGACGGGACGCACGCGCGGAAAGGACCTGCGCCGTGGCTGCGCCCGGGGCGTCCTCTCCGTCGACCTCGTCGTCGTCTTCGCCTTCGTCGTAGCCGAGGACGAGGTCCTCATCCGGTTCCGCCGGCTGTTCTCCCGGCGGCCCGGCCTGCACAGGTGGCGCCGCCGCATCCGACGGCGCGTCCGCATCCCTGGGGTCGGGGCGGCGCAGCGCGACGGCCTGTCCGGCGGCGGCCCGCGCGGCCAGGGTGCGCTCGCGGCGCGTACCCTCCCCGGCGCCCGCCCGCCGAAGCAGCGCGTCCAGCGCTCTGGCCAGGGCCAGTTCATGGGCGTCGCGGTCGCTCGCGCGGGCCACCGTGGCGCGCACATGGCGCCAGGTGTAGTCGGTGAACGGCAGGCTGACCTCGGTGGCGTGGATCCACGGAACCTCCACGAAGCCCTTCGGCAGCCGCACCCAGATCCGCGCCGGGTCGTAGGGGTTGTAGTGGACTTCCCACCGCTGCGCCTCACCTGTGCCGTAGACCGTGCGCCGCCTGAAACCGTTCAGCGCCTTGCCGTCGTAGGTGCGGTAGTCGAAGCGGATGCCGTAGTCGTTGATGACCTGCCAGCGCACCGGCAGCAGCTCGATGTGGCTGTCCGATGTAGGCGGCACCGGAACGTAGCCCGTGACGCCCACGAGCGCGGCCCACATCTCGATGGGGGACAGCGCCAGGTGGGGCAGCAGCGGGTGCCGCAGCGCGGAGTGCTTGCGCGCGTGCCAGCCGGCGACCATCCACTCGTCGAGGAAATCCTGCAACTGCGGCAGCGTCCAGCAGGCCTCGTCCTCCACACCCGAGCCGCGCTCGGTGGTGTTCGACCCGGTGTAGCCGGCGACGTACTGGCAGAATCCGTGATTGATCGACTTGAAGGTACGCTCCACATGGCCCTTCGCCGGACCGTTCGCCGGCGGCACCGGCTGCAGCGACACCCCCAGGGTCTCGCACGCGGCCAGGAACGAGGCGGATACGAACACCCTCCCCTGATCCACGACCACCGTCTCGGGGACTATCACCGGCCGCGCGGCAGCCCCCTCCAGTCGCTCATCCAGGCTCAGCAGCCGCTCGTAGGGCACCACCGACCGCTGCATCGCCAACACGGCACCCCAGCCCGGGCGCATCCGCATCGGCGCGACCATCTCCGCCAGCAAGACAGCCGCGTCCACCGTGCTACTTCCCGGCGGTCTCAGCACCGCTGCGCAGATCGCCCGCGTGGCCACATCGATCGCGATCGTCAACTCCGGCCGGCCGATCACCCCGTCCGCCATCACCGCGAGCACGTCCAGCGGCGTGCTGTCCATCATCACCAGCTCACCCGGCCGCAGCGCCACCGTCGCACCGAACGGCGGCTCAGGACGCGAGGCGTGCCAACGCTGCTGCACCGCGCTGCCCAGCACCCCCTGACCGTCCCCGAGCGCGTGCACCAGCCGGTTGAACGTCGACTGCGGCGGCACCGCCACCACCCCCGGACCGTACAGGTCCTCCAGCAACCACCGAACCCGGTCCCGCAGCGCGCTCAACGTGCCCGTCGACCTGCCCCGCTGCTCCTCAAGGACAGCCCCCACCGCCTCCACCACCCGCGGATCGGCCCGGCCCACCGGCGACCTGGGACGGGTCGTACGCTGATCCACCAGCCCCCACACGCCCCGCTCCCGGTACCGCGCCCGCATCCTGCGCACCGTCGCCATACTCGTCGGCACACCCGCCCCGGTCAGCTCCGCAGCCTTCGCCGCCTCCCGCTGCGCCATGGTCCGTGTCGCAGGGTCGTACTGGGGCCGCGGCGCCTCGCCGCCTGGCTCCGTGGTGCCGGACTCGACCTCCCGCACGTGCCGCTCCCAGGCCAGGGCGTGGTCCCGGACGTGGTCGGGGAGCGCGTCCAGGAGTGCCAGCGGCGCCACCACGGGCCGATCAGCTCCCACGACCTCGAAGCCGGGATCGGTGACGAGGTGGGGGAGCGCCACGGCGGCGACCGCGCCCGTGCCCGTCTCCAGCAGCCGCGCACTGGCTCCTTCCAGGACGGCGACGTTCCAGGTGCGCCCGTCCCAGCGGATCTGATCGCCGACGGTGAGCCTCAGGCGCGTCACGCGGTCACCACCGGTCCGGTCCGGACGCTGACCGCGACGACCCGTTCGTGCAGCGGCCGGTCCAAGGGGGCGCTGAGCGCTCCGCTCCACAGGGCGTGGAAGACGGCCGGCCACACCTCGATGGGATCCCCGAGCCGCTGCACTCCTTCGACAAGAGGCCGGGGCCGGGCGAAACACGCCGCCATCTCCTCCATCCGCCCGGGTTGCGCGTTGCGAGGGTGGCGGAACCCGGCCAGCCACCGCACGTTGGCGGCGAATATCCGGTCCGGAACCGCAGCGATGCGGTGGCGCCAGCCCACCGCCTGCGCTGCCGCGGCCATCACAGGCGCGTAGTCGGCGATCCGCTCGGAGACGCCGTCGCGGCCCGCGCAGTCGACCAGTAGACCGCTGCCGTCGGCAAGGCGCGCCATCAGGTGCGGTGTGTGGCACGCCGGTTGGCCGTCGTGCCCAAGCCACGCCAGCTCCACCGGGCTGCAGGCCAACGCCACCACCTGCGGGTCATGGTCCAGCAGCATCACCTGCGTGCGCATGGCCCCAAACCCGTAGTGCACCAGGCGCCCGGTCGTGGCCGACCACCACCAGCCCGGTGCCACCCGGCGCCCGCGCCGGGCAGGGAAGGTGCGCACTGCCGCGGACTCCTCGAGCACGACCTGACCGGCCGCCCGTGGCCAGGGCAGTCGCCGCACTCGCCCCCCGGCGTCGACGATCCGTGCCTCGAACCGCTCAGGTACGCCGACCCCACCGTCCCGAAGCGGGAAAACCTCCATGACCACCCCTCGCACTCAGTGGATCTGTCCACTGCTCAAGTCCAATGGCTCATCGCCGGGTTGCGATTTTGGTCCGTGCGTCACCGGCCGCCAGTGATCGCGGCCCGCAATCCGTCGAACGGGTGAACGTGGACAGTCTCTGGCGGCAGGGCCGCCGCTGAGCTGGTATACGCCCACGCATCAGCCTGATCGCGGAGGCGACCGCCCTCCTGCCCGCGGCAGAGCCGCCCACCGCCACGCCACCTGTGTCTGCCCCGCGCCGGCCTCTGGCCAACCGATGGCTCAACCTGCCCGCCCTGACCACGCTCACCGCTTTCGACTCCGCCACCCGCCCCTGCCAGTGCACCCCGCCCATGGCCGAAGACCGGGACTTCTTCGCACCCGTCCTGCCGGCCATCACCGAAGCGGAGGTAGCCCACCGACTGCACCGTGCCACCGCGCACCCCCACCTGGCAGCCCAGCTCGCCACTGCCATTTTCACCGCAGCGTCCACCACGCAACTGGCCACTGCCCACGTCCGTGATCTCGCCCCGGACGTCTCCACCATCACCCTTCATGACGACGGACGGCGCCAGGGCTGCATGACCCACCACGTCCCTGCCTGGGCGCGCCCCCTGCTGCTCGCCGCCGTGTTCGTGTGGCGTATCGCCTCTGGGACGGGCGGGCCGCTGTTTACCGACCCGATGTGCAGTACCGGTCTGCCCTACCTGGCGGACTTCGCCGAGAGCTGCAAGCTGCGCCCGCCCCAGCCGCCCCGGCCCAAGCGACGCAAAGGCTCACGTGCCCCGGCGAAGCCACCGGAGACGATCTGGCCGTTCAGCCCCGCCCACTACGGCCTCTCCTGGGCGATGCGAGAACCAGATCTCATGTATGGCTGTCCTCACCCGCCGCCCCATACTCGGCGGACCACCGCCGCTTACAAGAAGGGGTGGCCACCGCCGGACTACGGGCCCCGCCGGCGCTCTTGCTGAACTCTTTCTGTGCCTCGCGAAGTACGGTTCCTGTGAGTGTGCTGCCCCACGGGAGCGAAGGAGAGACGCCTCTGCTGTCTGGCCGACGGGCCTCTGCTATCCGGTCCGGTTGCGTTGGCGCCAGTCGGGGTCGAATCGGGGTGCCGGGCGCGCCGGCGGGTCGCTCTGGTCACGGTCGTTGAGCGCCATCATGCGGTCGAGCAGCCACAGCATGCGCACAAAGCGAACCAGTGCCAGCGCCATGGACGCCTCGAATACGAAACGCGCCGAGTGGGAATCGCTCTTGTCGTCCAAGCCCTGCGCGACGAGGCAGCCCATGCAGACGAGGGCGGTGGCGACGAGCAGGGCCTTCCAGTTGCGGCGCAGCTCGCTCTGGTAGTGCCGCCGCACCGCACGGATCCGTTCTCCGTTGCTGGACAGGTAGAGGGAGATCGCGATTGAGCTCAATCCGCCGATGGCGGAGACGACACCTGCGGCAGTTCCGTACAGAGAGACACGCTGCTCGGACTCGATCCAGGACAGCCAGTCACCCCGCCCCCAGAACCGCACTGCCACCACATGCCCGGACACCAGTAGGAAGGCGAGCGCATAGTCCCACCACACCGCCTCGGACCATCGGTCGACGAGAGACTCCCGCACGCTCACGCACCGCCCCCTATCGCATGTCAGCCCAGGTCAGCCCCCACCGCTGCCCGCAGCTCGCCCTCGTGCTCGGCCGCTACGTCAAGGATCGCATCCACCGCTGACAAGATCCGGATGGAATTCCCGTCGTCGTCGACCGCGGAGACCCGCCGCTTCGCCGTGATGTGGTGTTCCGTAAGCTCCACCAGACGGCTGCGCTCGGCACCGTCCGGCTCCGCGAACACCAGCCTGGCCCGGGCACGATCGGCGGCCCCGGGAGCCACCGGGGCGATATCCCTCAGATCATCCAGCAGCGACTGACGGTCCTCATCCCGCCCCTTTCCTCGCGGCACACTGATGATCATCGTGACGTTGATGTCGCCGTAGGCTTCCTGCGCCTGACGCAGGAAGCTCGCCAGCCGGCCGGTGCGGCCTCGCAGCGCCGAAGCCTTGTGGTTGCCGATCTTGATTTCGATGCGAGAGGCGCCCTGCGCGGTGCCCAGCCGCTCGATCTCGGCCTTCGATAGCACCGGTCGGATAGCCAGCCGCGTGTCAGGAAACAGGTGCAGCTCATTGAGCCAGTTCTCCAGCCCCTTGTGGGAAGGGGCCGAGACGGAACCCTGCATGATGCCCACCACGTTCCCGAACGGCAGGAAACAGATCGCAGACGTGTCGACGAAACCGCGGCTTGCGTTCTGCTCGAGCTCACGCCACTCGCCAGTGTTCCAGTCCATCATGCTCAGCCACTCGGTGGCGTCCTTCACCCGGTGAAGCAGCAGGTGGTCCTGACTACGCGCGGTGGCCACCGAACCGACCAACGTCATCTCTTTGTCGACCATCCGCTCCTGAACGGAAGCTGTGGCCAGATCGGCCAGGGCCTTATCCCATTCCATGAGAGGGACCCGTGTCTGTTCCCCGGAGCTGCTCGAGACGATCTCGAAGAAGGCGATCGTACGCTCGGGCATGCGTCGGATGGAGGCCACCGCGTCTCCTCGGTCAATGCACGCTGACTGTCATGAGACAGGAAGTGAACAGACGCGCGTGCGGGCTCAGATGGGCATATGACGCTAGCATCTCGACTCGCCCAAACGGCCTACAGAGCATCACCGCCCCGAATCTGTCTGCCGCGGACACTCGTCCGAAGCGGCTCGTCTCGCCCGGATCTTCTCCTCCATGGGACGCTGGCGCCGGGAGCAGGGCATGGTTGTGGGCCCACCAGGGCGGTAGCGGCCATCAGGCTTGCTGCCTCGCCATCCTGCGAGCGAAGGCAAAAAGGGGACTGACGCTCGAACAAATGATGCCCTCATACCCGTGACCATGAACGAGGCAAGGCGACTGTTCAACCGCGTCTCCTCTCCCGTACGCCACACAGTCCGGCATGCGTTCGCCTGGTCCTTATGGTGCAGAAAAACCCAAGCCCGCGCCCGCGCCAGCCATTTCAAGCGACGAGGACATCACGGAGTGTCGTTGCAGTACTAGAGGTGCGGTGGATCTCGGGTGAGGAAAAGGTGTGGCTGCGGTGTCGTACGCGGCGGCTACGGTGCTGTCATGGCTGCACACTCCCAGGGCCCGAACGGGCTGGTTCCTGTCCACGTTGCTGTTCACAATCCCGCGGAAATGTCGGAGCCCGATCCGCAGGCGGCCGACTATGCGAGCCAACTCTTCGCGGCCTCAGCCAAGTACGCGGACATCTCCTGGAGCGAGGCGGGAGCCGAGCCGCGCTGGCTCGGTATGGACACCAGCACCTGTGCAGCGGCCATCAACCCGAGCCACTATTTCAGCCGGGGCGCGGACGAGTTCGAGCGGTTCTTGTCCGGGGCGGCCTCGCGCGGCGAGCCCGCGCTGATCATCGCCACGATGGGCAACGTGAGCGATGCCGGCCGCCGAAACGTCTTCAGCCCCTACAACGCCAGTGTGGACTTCCACAACTTCACCGGCTCGATCGCCGGGAAGCGCCTGCTCGCAGGGGCGGAGGTCTCTCTGGCTCCCGATCTGGACGCGGCCGACCGTGACCTGGGCCTGCGGCTGCGGAACCGCCCGGCCGACGCCCCGTGGTGGGCCATGGCTCTGCAGGCGACCGGATTCGAGGGCCCTCAAGGGACTACCGTCCACGAGCCCGAAGGGGAGCTGGTGCCGATCCTGGTGGACAGCCTGGGCGAGCCGGTCGTTGCCCGCTGGACGCCCAGTAACGGCCAACAGGTCTGGTACGTAATCCCTGACGCAGTCGACTGGGGCACCATCGTCGACTGGATAGTCCAGCGGGCCCTGCCCGCGCACGTCCCGGCCGCGCTGCGCCGCGTCCGCTCCCCGCACAGCATCGACGCCGACCTGGAGACAGCCGCAGAGACGAAAGCCCGCGTCGCCCTCGAGGAACTGGAGCACCGCTACAGCGACGACAAGGCCCGCTTCAAGGCCGACCTCGAACGGGCGCGGCAGGAAGCCGAACCCGTACGGTCCGGGCTGCTGTACGGCAGCGGCGGCGAACTGGCCGACGCGGTTGCCGTCGTGCTGCGCGCCGCCGGGTTCTCCGTCACCGATCTGGATGCGGAGCTGGGCGCCACCAAGTCGGCGGACCTGCTCGCCGTGCTGGATCAGGAGACATGCCTGATCGAAGTGAAATCCGCATCCGGCCCAGCATCGGAGAGGCTGGTCTCCGACCTTCGACGGCACCTGGAGACCTGGCCCCAGCTCCGCCCCAACCGGCCGGTCACCTGCTCCGCCTTGATAGTCAACCATCAGCACCGGCTCGACCCCGCCCGACGCCCCACCGAGGTGTACCAGCGCAAAGAATTCGTCGACACCCTCAACTTCCCGGTGCTCACCACCGGCCAGCTCTTCGACTGGTGGCGCGCTCAAGACTGGTCGGCAGTGCGGACCGCCGTGCTCGGACGCCCCCACCCCGGCCAGATCAGCAAGCCGTACACGGCACAGAGCACGGCGAGCTCCCCCCGGCAGCGCAGGTTCTGGTTCCGCTCGGGTGGTGCCAACTCCGCGTAGCGGAGGAACCGCCGACGATCCCGATGCTGTCCCCCTTGGGCTGAGTCCTCACCTAAGGGGTGAGGCGGGAGAGTCCCGCCGGATAGAGGTACCGCTGTGATCGTTCGACTCGTGGGCGGCCCGCTCGGTGGTCGTGAGCTGTTGACCACCCCGGGCGCGTGGGCTGGGGACTGGCTCACCGCCGGTGACGCCGACTGGGGCCTGTACGTCGCCGTGCACCGCGACCCGGTGACTGGCGTCGTCCTGGCGGAGATCCAGGCCACCGCACCGCACCGCGCCGCCGGTAGCCGCCCCGAACCGTGGGTCGGCGCCACGGGACCGACGAGGCGGGGCGCCCTGGCCCCTACGGACAACAGCGGTTCCAGGCTTCCTCGCCTGGGGCCGCTGCTCGCATTCGATCGGCACCGCATGCCGCCGTCAGGAGAGGCGTGCGGCGAGCAGTACGGCGTCGTCGTGTCGGAGATTGCCGAGGGCCTTCAGCGGCACGTCGATCAGGTCTTCGAGCGACGGCAAGGTGGGATCGGCGGCGGTCTGTGCCTCTGACAGGCTCGTAGCCAGACGGGCGAGGCCGGGATCGAGGCCTTCAGTCGGTGACACGATCACTCCGTCTGTGAGGAAGAAGAGCGTGTCACCCGGGTTCATTTGGACTGTGATTGTCTCGCAGGCATCTGCCGCCAGGCCGATCGGTATCCCCGTCGGCATGTCCAGGATGAAGCCGGTGCCGTCCCTGCGCAGCAGGAAGGGCGGGATGTGGCCGGCACTGGAGATGGAGAGTAGGCGGGTGTCGGTTTCGTAGACGGCGCAGACGCAGGTTGCGAGCTGATCTCCCATCAGGCGCTGTGCTTGTTCGCTAAGCCGGTTCAGTGCCTCGTGGGGAGGCAGACTGAGCTGAACCAACGCGTTGAGCTCGCTGCGCAGCTGGGCCATGAGAGCGATCGAGAGCATGGAGCCGCCCATCACGTCCCCCGCCGCGAGGGCCACTTTGGCGCCCTCCAGGGGGATCACGTCGAACCAGTCCCCGCCAGCCCGGCGGGGGTCACTCGCCGGTAGGTAGCGGCTAGCGATCTCGAGCCCGTCGATCTGAGGGATCTTCTGCGGTAGGAGTGCGCGCTGCAGGAGTTCGTGGATCTCCGCCTTCCGCTCTCTGGAGGTCTGAGGCCCCTGGTTCTGCTGGCCATCGCTCTCCTGGGCAGCACGCAGCCATACCTCGTACAGCACCTTCTGGTCCTCTTCGGGGCGACCGCCTGGCGCCTTGGAGGAAAGGACCTCAACCAACGCGTCGATCACTTTCCACTTCGGCAGCCGCTGGCTGCAGAACGCGTCGTGGATGGTGCTCCGGGAGATGCCGGCGCCTTTGAGCACCTGGGCGATCTCGGCAAGGCTTGGTCGCCCGGCCAGCAAATGCAGGCGATGCAGCGCCGCATTGAGTTCCCGGTGCGCTCCTACCAGCCCAGGCTTGCGGAGTTGCCCAGCGCGCCCCACCCTCGTGCCCCCCGTCGTCCAAAACCATCCGAATCCGTCCGAGAATCATGCCACCACGTACGACTGCGGAGGGAGCTGTCCGAAGACATCGGAATTCAACAGCGCGTCGTCCAGGGCGCCTTGGTCATCGGAGAAGGTCTTCGGCAACGACGAAACCCCGCTCCTGCAGGGGCGGCGCACGAAAGAGACCACGGTGACCTCAAAACGAACCTGGACGACCGACAGGACCCTTCAGCGGCTTGCACGCAGTGCGCTGTTCGCCCTAGTACGTGGAGCGGCAACGGCGGCTGGCACAACCTTGTTCGCCGCGCTCACCTGGTGGCTGGGTAACCGCTGACGGCGGTCAGAGCTACGGCGCCCGGGAGTTGACCACGCGGCCATGCTTTGAGGTCAGCGGTCCGCGCGGCTGGCTCGCGCCTGACACCGTTAGCGCCGCGGCGCGTTCCTGGGTTCGGGAACGCGCGTCTTGGCGAGAGATCTCGCTGCCTGCTACGCCCATTCCACTCCCAGCGTCCGCAGCGCTTCCAGCTGTTCCTGGGTGAGCTTGTCTCGCCTCGTGCGGGTGTTCGAGATCCATACGCCGAGCTTCACAACCGTCGGCTCCGTCTCGCCGTCGACCGCGATCTCCTCACTGTGGCCGCGTGGTACCGGCCGGTGGGCGCCTTCCCGTTCCACCCACTGTGCGAGGGCTGTCAGGCCGCGTTGGAATGCCTGCTGTGCCTTGCTCGGGCCCGCCGCGTGCTTGGTCGCAGGGGCGGGGGACGGAGCCTCAGTGGGCTGCACGCCCAGCTTGGTCAGTCGTTCCTGCTGCTCGGGGAGGAGCTGTGCCCAGGTGCCCGGTTGCTTCTGCTGCTTCAGCCATCGTCCGATGTCGTCGCCGTCGAAGGTCACGCCGGGCTGGATGTCGGGGAGGTGGCCGCCTGGTTCGTCGGCGGCGAGGTCGGTGAGGACGCGGTGGTGGCGCTGCCAGTCGAGTGGCCATGGGCAGTTCCAGTCCGGGTCGATCGCGGCCAGCTGCTTCGCGCGCTCCTCCGCCCGCTTCGGGTCCTTCCCGAGGCCGCCCTTCCGGCGCAGGTTGGCCATGTGCTGCCCGATGGGCACCATCGCCTCGCCCTCGCCCCACACGGCATCCTGGCGGGGCGCGAGGTGCCCGGTGGCCCGGCGGTAGGACCGGAGCGCGGCGAGCTTGTTCTCCCAGGCTTCCTCGCCCGGCTCCCAGACCATCCCGGCCTCAGGGGCGTCCAGCAGGGTTTTGCGCCGCTCCTCCAGCTCACCCGCCCGCAGCGCCTTCCTCTGCTGATGCACCCATCGGCCAAGCGGGAAATCCTTCGTGACCCCGAGTTCGACCTCGACGTCGTAGGGCACGGCGTGGACGCCGGTGATCTCGTTCTTCGCCCGCCACCGGATGAGGGCCTGGTAGCCCTCCAGCCAGACCAGGGACTCGGGCCGGTAGACCCGGGTCCGGAGGAACGCCGCGATGGTCGCCGCGTCGCGAGGGCTGGAGAAGTGGAGCAGCGCCGCTTCGGCGGCGGCCTGCGTGTCGTCCTGCTCCTGGCCCTCGCCCTCGCCGCCGGCCCCGACGATCTGGCCGTCTTCGTCGCGCCGGACGTGGACCTTGCGTTGCCCGCTGGTGAGTGCGCGGGAGGCGAGCTGCTCGACCAGGCGCTCATCATGCGAGCGCAGGCCCTGGAGGACGGCTACAAGGGGGCGGAACGATGCGCTGGCGACCATGTCGGTCGGGTCCTCGCCGGGTTCCAGGAAGACCGGCACGATGATCCGCGCGATCTTTGTGGAGCCGTCCTTGTTGAGGCGGAGCGCCCGGCCGATGTTCTGCACGATCTCCACTTGCGAGCCGCGGGTGTCGGCGAAGCAGACGGCCTCGACTCCCCGCTCGCCGGTGATGTCCACGCCTTCCCCGAGGACGCGAACGCTGGCGAGGAAGGCGCGGTGGACCCGGTGGCCGGTCGCGTCGATGCCGTTGGCGAACTGCCGCAGCACCTCACGCCGCTCGGTGACGAGGTGGTCGCCGCACAGCCACGCCGACCAGACACGGTCCGGGGGTACGTGGCGGTCGGCCTCCAGCTCGTAGAACTCCGCGTCGATCGACGACTTCGGCAGCCGGTCCGCGGCCGCCAGGTCGTCATCGGACGCGTCGTTGACGTAGAGCTCGGCTGCCGTTTCCGGCAGCTTGTCCGCGAACGCCTGTGCTTCTTCGACCTTCTGGTGGAACGTCATGACGGTGCGGAGGTTGTGCGCGGCAGCGTGCTCCAGGAGGGCGGTCTGCAACAGGGCGAGGCGCCGGCCCCGCTGCGCCTCCTCCGACTTCCCGAGGGCGGGCGCGGGGTCGCGGATCTCGAGGACGTCGATCTCGAAGCCTGCGAGGATTTCGCGCTCGATCGCCTCCGAAAGTCCGAGTTCGGACAGCCACGGCCCGTAGGTCTGGGAGTCCTGTCCCATCGAGGCCAGTTCGAGCTCCTGGCCGTCCTTGCCCTTCTGCGGCCGGGGCGAGGCCAGGATGCGAGGGGTCGCGGTGAGGTAGAGCCGGAAGTCGGCGGGGATGCGGGCGTTGTCGTGGATCGCTGCCCACGGCCGTCCGAGATCACCGGCGGTGCCGTGGGCCTCATCCACGATCGCGAGGTCGAAGCCTGCCATCCGCTGCCCGTACAGCCGCTCTCCGCCTGCCAGGGCGGCTTCCAGCGGCCCGCGAACGTTCCGCTGGCCCTCGGGTGCGTCGATGTCCTCGCGGTCTACCAGGGAGGCGTATGTGGCGAACACGACGACCGGCCCGGACCCGGCCCACAAGGCCAACTGGATCGGGTTGGTGGTGGTGCGCACCCCCAGCGAGTCGAGCACCGAGTCGTTCTCCAGCGAGCACACCGCGATCATCGGGGCCCGGTGGCCCACCAGGCGCCACGCCTGGGCGGTCTGCGCGAGCAGGTCCAGGGTCGGGACGGTGACGAGGATCCGGCCGTCCGCGAACGACTCCAGGGCGCACGCGGCGGCCGTGATCGTCTTGCCCGACCCGGTCGCGGATACGATCGTGCCCCGGGCCCCCTGAACGGGCACTGATGACCTTTCAGGGAATCCCACCCACTTCCGGAAACTCGACTTCTGGTCTACCTGGTGCTCCTTGAGATGAATTCCAGACACCTGCTGTCCCCTGACGACTAATTCGATATTTTCTCAGACATGCATCAGATGTGACCGCGGTGCACGATGGCGCGGACGGCAGCCTCGAACTCGCGCACCGCCACGCCGTGCTCGTCGCGAGCTGCAGACCAGGTCGATTCCTGCCCGTATGCATCCCGAAGCCGACCGTACGCGCCAATCAGACGGGATGCGTGGGAGCTGAGCTGTTCACTGCCAGGAGCCATGAAGAACTGGGTCGCTACTTCGTAGCGGAGGGGATCAGCGGGGGCCAGGTCTGCCACGGCCGCGCCAGTATCGGCTGCGTCGAGGATTTGCCCGCACAACCGGTTGTACATGGAGGAGAGCTGAGCGCTTACAGTGACGAGCCGAGCTACCGCTTCCTTCCGTTTCTCCACTCTACGTCGAACGAAGTCGCCCAGAAGGACTAGCGAACCGCCGAGGATAGCGCCAATCAGAGCTAAAAGGCTTTGCATGTGGGCCGCCCTAATGAACTGGAGGGTATCCTGCGTTTCCGCCAACGGTACATGCTGCATCAACCTGATGCACCCACTACACTGGAACCCGACACGGACGAGCAACCT
>NZ_FMDF01000097.1 GCF_900091955.1 Streptomyces sp. Ncost-T10-10d | reverse complement strand
GGGCCGCGCCCGCGGCGAGCCGGCGGGACCGTTCGGCACCGGCCGGCGCCCGCAACCGCCCCACCGGGGCCTCCGGTTCGGCCACGACGGTGCGCAGCAGCTCCACCACCTGGTCGAGGACGGCCGCCGCCGCGGCCTGGTCGAAGGTGTCCGGCCGGTGGCGCAGCACGATCCGCAGCCGCTCGTGCGGCACCACGGTCAGGTCCAGCGTGTAGTGCGTGGCGTCGTAGCCGCCCGCCCCGGAGACGTGCAGGGTGTCTGTCGGCCCGGTGTCGTCCTCCGGGCCGGCCGGGAAGTTCTCCACCACGACGGCGGTGTCGAAGAGCGCGTCGTGCCCGGTCGTCCGCTGGATCTCGCTGAGCGGCACGTGGTGGTGGGCGAGCAGCTCCGCCTGGCCGGCGGCGATCTCCCGGAAGAGCCGGGCGACGGTGTCGCCCGGGCGCAGCCGGATCCTCACCGGCACCGTGTTGATGAACAGCCCGAGCATCTCGCCGGATCCGTCGAGCTCGCCCGGCCGGCCCGACACCGTGGCGCCGAACACCACGTCGTCGCGGCCGGTCAGCCGGGCCAGCACCGTGGCCCATACGCCGAGCACGACGGTGTGCAGGGTCAGCCCGTGCTCGCGGAGCGCCGCGGTGAGGGCGGCGGTGGCGGCCGCGTCCAGTTCGGCCGTCAGCTCCCGCGGGCGGACCGGCAGGTGCCGCGTGCCGAGGTCGTCGGCCACCAGGGTGGGGCCGTCCAGCTCCGCCAGCGCCCGGACCCAGGCCGCGACGGAGGCCTTCGTGTCCTGGCCGTCGAGCCAGGCGAGGAAGTCGCGGTACGGGCGCACCGGCGGCAGTGCGCCCGTGTCACCCCCGTCGGCGGCCAGCCTGAGGAGTTCCCGCACGAACAGCGGTGTGGACCAGCCGTCGATCAGCGTGTGGTGGTGCGTCACCAGCAGCCGGTGCCGGTCCGGTCCGAGCCGGACGAGGGCCATCCGCATCAGGGGTGCCCGGGTGAGGTCGAACCGCTGGTCGCGGTCGGCGGCCTGCAGCAGGTCCAGGGCCGCGCGGCGGTCCGTCTCGCCCAGCGCGCTCAGATCGGTCTCCTGCCACGCGAAGTCGTCGTGGTCCGTGATCACCTGGACCGGGCGGCGCAGACCCTGCCAGCGGAACGCGGCCCGCAGGTTCGGGTGCCGGCGCAGCATCAGCCGGCCTGCCCGCCGGACGGCGGCGGCGTCCACCGGGCCGACGAGGTCGACGTAGAGCTGCATCGTGTACAGGTCGGGGCCGTCGTCGTAGCCGCTGTGGAAGAGCAGGCCCTCCTGCAGCGGCGTGAGCGGCAGGATGTCCCGGACGCCCGGCTGCTCACGCGTCACCAGGTCGACCTCGTCCTGGTCCAGTCGGGCGAGCGGGAAGTCCGACGGGGTGCGGCCGCCGCCGTGTGCACGCACGTGCGCGCACAGCGCGTGCAGCGCCCGCTGCCAGCCGTCGGCCAGGTCGGCGGCGGTCGCGTCGTCGAGCGCGCCGGGGGCCCACGACCAGGTCGCCGCCAGGGCGGGCCCGGAAGGGCCGCCGACCACCATGGCGTTGAGTTCCATGACATGCGGCATGGCCATGTCCGGGTCGAGCCCGCCGGCCGGCTCTCCCGACTCCACCGTCGGGCTCCACGCACCGGTACCCGACGGCCCGTCGAACCGGCCCAGGTAGTTGAAGAGGATCTCGGCAGCGGCGCGGTCCGCGAGGGCGGCGGCCGTGTCGGGGCCGAGGTAGCGCAGCATGCCGTAGCCGAGACCGCCGTCGGGCGCCGAGCGCAGCTGCTCCTTGACCCGCTTCACGGCGCGGCCGGTCGCGGGACCGCCGTCGAACAGCTCGGCCGGATCCTGCTCGCCGAGCCGCAGCAGCACCGGATACATGCTGGTGAACCAGCCCACGGTGCGGGTGAGATCGACGCCTTCGGCGATCTCCTCGCGGCCGTGGCCCTCGACATCGACCAGCAGGGTGCCGTCGTCCGGTTCCCCGTGGTCCCGGCGGTGCTCGGCGACGGCCATGGCCAGCGCGGTCAGCAGCAGGTCCTGGACGGTGCCGCCGAAGGCGGCCGGGACCGTCGTCAGCAGTTCGGCCGTCAGCTCCGCCGGGACGAAGCAGGTGCGGAACCGGGCCCGGCCGTAGGTGTCCCGGGCCGGATCCAGCGGCCGCCGGGCGAGCGCCGGGGCCGCGGTCGGTGCCGTGACCTGGAGCCAGTACGGCAGTTCGGCACGGCGCCGCGGTCCGCCGGCCTGCTCGTGGAGGAGCCGCACCCACCGGCGCAGCGAGGTGCCCACCGCGGGCAGCCGCACCGGTTCCCCGGCCGCCGCCGAGCCGGCGGCGGCCGTCAGGTCGGGCACCAGCACCCGCCAGGAGTATCCGTCGACGGCCAGATGATGGACGGACAGCAGCAGATGGCCGGGCTCCCGCGGACCGGCGTCGAACCACACCGCCCGCAGCACCACACCGGCCGCGAGGTCGAATCCGCCCCCGTCGTCGGCGCGTTCGGTGTCGATGGCGGTACGCAGGGCCTCCCTGTCCAGCCCCCGCACGTCGACGCGCCGCCAGCAGTCGGCCGCGGACACCGCGCCGCGCGGGGCGATCTCCAGTGTCCACTGCGGCTGCAGCAGCCGGAGCCGCAGTGCGTCGTGCCGGTCGAGAAGCGCGCCGATCGCCGTCAGCAACTGCTCCCCGGTGGTGCCGGCCGGGGTGCCGAGCACGGTCGACTGGGCGAAACCGTCCAGGGGCGCCGCGCGTTCGCGCAGCCAGGCGGCGATGGGCCACACCTCCAGCGGGCCGACCGCCACGTCCGCGTCGTCCTCGGTCCGTAGAGCGGAGGCGACCGCCGCCAGTGCCGCCGCCGTCCGGTGCTCGAAGATCTGCCGGGCGGTCAGCCGTAGCCCCGCCGCCCGCGCCCGGGCCACCAGTTGGATCGAGGAGATGCTGTCGCCGCCGATCCCGAAGAAGTCGTCGTCCGGGCCCACGGAGTCCAGGCGCAGGGTGTCGGCGACGGCGGCGCAGAGCACCCGTTCGCGTTCGGTGCCCGGCTTCCGGGGCGCACCGCGGCGCGGCACCTCCGGGTCCGGCAGCATGTGCCGGTCGACCTTCCCGTGGCGGTTGAGCGGCAGCGCGGCCAGCGGGACCACGGCCGAGGGCACCAGGTTCCGGGGCAGCACTCCGGCGAGCCAGTCGATCATGTCGGCGGGCGACGGCAGCTCTCGGCCCGCGCCCGGTGCGGCGTACGCCACCAGCCGGGGCGGTTCGCCCACCGCGAGCACGGCGGCCTGGCCGACACCGGGACAGTCGGCCAGCGCGGCCTCGACCTCGGCCGGTTCGATCCGGACGCCGTGCACCTGCACCTGCCGGTCGACCCGGCCGAGGAACTCCAGCTCACCCCCGGCGGTCCAGCGCGCCAGGTCGCCGGTGCGGTACATGCGGGCGCCCGGCGGTCCGAACGGGCAGGCCACGAAACGCTCCGCGGTGTCCGCCGAGCGGCCGAGGTAGCCCCGTGTCACGCCGGGGCCGGCGGCGTACAACTCGCCGGGCGTACCGGGCGGGACCGGCCGCAGCGCGGCGTCGAGCACGTGGACCGCCGCGTTCGCCACCGGGGTGCCGATCGGCACCCTCGTGCCGGAGCCGTCCGGCCGGCAGTCGGCGAGCGTCACCGTGTCGCCCGCCTCGGTGGGACCGTACGCGTTGATCATCAGCCGGCCGGGCGACCAGCGGGCCACGAGCTCCGGCGGGCAGGACTCGCCGCCGACGACCAGGGTGCGCACCCCGGTCAGGGAGCCTTCCGGCAACGTGGCCAGGACGGCGGGCGTGAGCTGTACGTGCGTCACCCGGGCCGTGTCGATCCAGCGCGCCAGTGCCTCGCCGACCAGGGGCTCCCCCGCGGGCGGCAGCACGAGGGCCGCGCCGGCCGCCATGGCCGTGAGCCATTCGGACATCGCGGCGTCGAAGCTCCAGGGGGCGAGCTGCGCCATCCGGCTCCCGGCGTCGAGGCCGAAGCGGCCCAGCTGGGCTCGGACCGTCGTGTCCGTGCCGCGCCGGGTGACGGCCACCGGCTTGGGGGTTCCGGTGGACCCCGAGGTGTGGAGCACGTAGGCGAGGTGGTCGGGGTGCGGCGGGGCCGGGAGCGTCGCGCCGCCCCGGTGGTCCGGAGCGTCCAGGTCCAGGACCGGCAGGCCGGGCGGCAGTGCCTCGCCGTGGCCCGCCGCCGTGACGGCGAGCAGCGCCTTCGCGCCGGACACCAGCCGGGCCTGCCGGAGCGGCGGCAGGCCGGGGTCCACCCACAGGAACGCGGCGCCCGCCTTGGCCA
>NZ_FMDF01000031.1 GCF_900091955.1 Streptomyces sp. Ncost-T10-10d | reverse complement strand
TTAAACGCCAAGCTAAGGGCTGTCCCGTATGCCCTGAGAAGCCGCATCCCCGGCGGTGAGGCGAAACATCCCGCCGCGGGTGCCGGCCGGCAGTTCTGTGGAATTCCCGATCAAGGTCGCGCTGGCCCAGGCCGTTCCGGTCCTGCCTGAGGGGCCGGGCTGGTGGTACGAGCCGAAGTTCGACGGTTCTGCAGACATTCAGATGTGTCTCGCGTCGTTACTGAGATTCGTCGCGTGATGTCGCGCGCCCCAATCCCTGAGCTGCGGTGATGCCGGAGTCCCGGGCGGCTGCACTCGAAGATCATCAGTAACTGTCCAACTACCCGGCCACAGATTTGCCGGGTCACCAGGGGATCACGGCAAGGGCTTCCACCTCGAGCATGAGCTCCGGCCGGTACAGGGCGGCAACCTGTACTGCGGTACTGGCCGGCGGACGGGTGGTGTCGATGTGGGCGTCGCGGACGGCCCGTACCTCCGGCAGTATGGCGACGTCGGTGACATAGAAGGTGAACTTGGCGACCTCGGCGAACGTTGCACCGCCTGCCGCCAGGCAGCGCCGCAGGTTCTCGAAGACCTGACGGGCCTGGGCGGCGGCGTTGCCTTTCCCGACCACATTTCCCTGTTCGTCCAGCGCGACCTGCCCCGAGATGACGACCAGTCGACCTTCGCCCACAACCACATGGCTGTAGCCGTTCCCTGGGGCGACCCCGTCTGGCGGAATGTGGGTGAGCATGGTCTCTTCTGACTCATCCGACACAGGTGACCTCCTCGAACGGCAGTTGGCGGGGCAACGGTACATGACACCAACTCAGCTCATCTCGAAGCACATTGGCCTGTGGGGCCCGACGTACACCGCGTCTCAGCTCCGTGCATCGGCGGAAGGCCCGGTAAGAGGTGATCTCCGAGTGAAGCCGCCTTTGACTCGGGCATCGCCGCACCTCAGGAATAGGGGCGCGCGACATCACGCGACGAATCTCAGTAATCACTTGCCTGGTACGACCTCACCGGTGAGGATCAGCGGGTGCATACAGCTGTGTCGGACGGGCGCGCGGGAATCAACGCCGCCCTGGTGAAGCGGTTGATCACCGCCCAGTTCCCTCAGTGGAGCCGTCTGCCCGTGATCCCGATGGCTGTCGACGGCTGGGACAACCGCACCTACCGCCTCGGTGACGACATGACGGTCCGCCTGCCCACCGCAGCCGGCTATGCCCCTGCGGTCGACAAGGAATGCAACTGGCTGCCTCGCCTGGCCCCCGCCCTGCCGGTGGCTGTCCCCACCGTCCTGGCCAAGGGAGCCCCCGGCGCGGGATACCCCTACCTCTGGTCCGTGCGCGGCTGGCTGCCCGGCGAGACGGCTTCCCTCGAACGCATCGACGACATGACCCAGTTCGCCACCAGCGTCGCCGGGTTCATCCTCGCCCTCCAGCGCTGTGACTCCAAGGGCGGTCCTCTCGCCGGGGCGCACAGCGGGTATCGCGGCGCATCACCCGCCCACTACGACGACGAAACGCGTCGCTGCATCACCGCCCTGAGCGGCCGGATCGACACCGCGAGGGCCACCGAGACCTGGCAAGCGGCACTCGAGGCCCAATGGCGTGGAACACCGGCGTGGTTCCACGGCGACATCGGCGGCAACAACCTGCTTGTCACCGAAGGCAAGCTGTCGGCCGTCATCGACTTCGGCACCTCGGGCACCGGCGACCCCGCCTGCGATCTCGTGATCGCCTGGACGATGCTCCGCGAGGAAAGCCGCGAGGCATTCCGGCACACAGTCGGCCAGGACGACGGCACCTGGGCCAGAGCCAGAGGCTGGGCGCTGTGGAAATCCCTGCTGACGTTGACCCAGTGCTCCGATCCCAGAGACAGGCAAGTCGCCATCCATCTCGATGTGATCGACGCGGTGCTCGCCGACCACGAACGCTTCGCGTAACCCCGACCGACGCCGGCACACTCCCCCACCGCCCAACGCCGGATCGCAGTAACGAAAGAAGGCCCCTCCCGTGATGGGCCCTGCTGGGTCGCATCTTGTGCGCTGTCGCGCCCCCGCCGTACTCACCGCGCGCTTTCTTGGCCGCCTCGACCGAGGCGTTCAGGGCGGCCATCAGGTCCACGACCTCTCCGGACTCCCGATCCTCGCCCTCGGCCGACTCCGGGAACTCCTTGCCCACCGGCTTCGCCTCGATCAGCTCCTCCAGGGCGTCGCAGTACTGGTCCAGGAAGCTGCTGATGTCGTCCATGGCCAGGGTGTCGGTGAGCTGGACAGCCCGCTCTATCTCGTCCTCGTCCAGATCGGTGGCCTTGGGCGTGAGGGATTCAAGGCTTCGAATCTCATACGGCCACCGCATGCTGTGCAAGACGATCGCGCCCTCACGCACCCGCAGCAGGCCCAGGCGCTCGCGGCCGTGCCACGCGAATTTCGCAACGGCGACCTTGTCGGAGGTCAGCGTCCCGGGCATCCCCAGGTACGACGGTGCCGAGCAGCAGCTGCCGTCAGATGGTGCGCAGTACAGCGACGACTTTGCCGAGTATGGCCACATCTTCGCCGGAGATCGGCTCGTACGCCGAGTTATGGGACATCAGCCACACCCGGCCGCCCTCGCGGCGCAGGCGTTTGACGGTGGCTTCGCCGTCCAGAAGTGCGGCGACATTCTATGGGGTTGGAGAATCTGTGGCGTGACGTGGTGCGAGTGGTCCTCGTTGCCGATGTGAGCTCGCACTCGGGGGGTGTGGCTCTGTGGCGGGCTGTTGCAGGAACCGTCAAAGCACCGGAGATCCACATGCGGGCCTTCCCCCGTAGACCTGCCCTCGGGCACGCGCTGCTGGAACCGTCATCGATGACGACCTCCCGGTCGTCCCAGTCGCCGACCAGTGGGGGCGATACCAGCGCTTCGGAAAGAGCCGAGCCGAACTCACGACCAGGACGAACGCTGGTAGCGCGGCTCTCTACTTCCGCTGGTGCCCCGCGACCCGCCGAGACTGGGAGAGGCAGCCCACGACCTGGGCCTGTTCATCGTCTGACTGAAGCACACACTCGGCCGGCCGGAGGACGATCCCGCCATCGTGGTGTACTAGCCGGGAACGAAGCCGCCAGGCGGGAGCGCAGGATCAACGTGGTCCTGTCGGCGGTCCGCGGACTGCTGTCGTACACAGCCTCAGTGGGGTGGGGCCCCTCGGGGTGTGCTCGGGCAGCTCTACGAGCCGACCGACAGCAGCGACCTTCAGCTGGAGGCCCAGGGGGAGGACTCCGGGTTGTCCTTGCGGCTCCGGGCCCGGCACCGTCTGCAGGAACCGGAACCGGAAGCGGAGGTGGACCGAGCCTCGGACGAAGAACTCGTCGCCATGTTCCTGCAGTGCAACTGTGCCCGAGACCGGCTCATCGTGCTGCTGCTGGGACGACGGGGCCTGCGGCGCGGGCAAGCAGCGGGTCTCCATGGAGCCGACTGCCACGTGCTGCCGGACTCCCGTGCGCTGGGCTGCACGTACAAGGGGCCTCATCTGCCCATCCGGCGCCGGGACAACGCCAGCGGGGCCTGATCAAAGTCCCGCGAGGAGTGGATCCAGCCTGTCGACGTCCTCGTCGTCCAGGCGTACGACCAGTACATCGACGAGCGGTACGCATTGTTGGGTGCGGACGACAGCAACTTCCCGCTGGTGAACCTCAGGTGTGGCGGAGGGCACAGCGGCAGCAGGGACGCCGGAGGGAAGCACCAGGATCACCCCGGTGTCGGCCGCCGCCACGAGCACGGACGTACATCATGAGCACACCTCCGAAGCAGGATCGGCGAGCGCTGCGACCAGCAGGCCCGTAGCGTCGACGGGCGTCTCGATCAGGACATCAGGGTGACCCACCGACCGGTGCCGCCTGTCTCGACGCATTCCTGATACGGATTCAGCGGACCCAGCTGTTCCCGGCAGCTCCAGACGGATCCTGCGGCGTGGACGGTCGTGGCCCCCTCGCCGCCGCTGTTCCAGCTCCGCGTGTAGGCGCTCGCGACCCGGAGTGCTGTGGCGCAGTCCCTGGCGTGGGCCGTCCCCACCGTGAGCCCCGATCTGCCATCGGTGCCGCAGATGACGCCGACTGCCTTGTCGGCCACACCGAGGCCCGCGAGCAGCTCGCGGGCCTTCGCAGCGTCAGGCGGCTCCGGGACGTCGTGGGCGGCCGGGGCCCGGCCGATGGGGCTGTGGGAAGTGGCGGCCGTGGCGGGAGCGGCAGTGACCGCGAGACCGGCAACGACCGCGGCGGCAGCGAAGAACGTGGTGGTACGGCGCAGATGACGAATCATGCCCCTCATACTCGGGCGCGCGGCCGCTGGAGAATCGTCCCTGCACAGCTGGCGTCACCCAGGCGGGTGGGAAGTCGTACTGGGGGACCCGCGGCGGGACGTCGTCAGCCGGTCCCGGCTCCGTCGCAGCAATGGCTGCCACGGAACGGGGCGGCACCCGAGGGGCCGCCCCGCCAGCCGGAAGAGCTACTGCTCGCTGCCCGGGAGTCGAACTTGCCGGGCGAATTCTCCATCACCGCAATGGATTCTCTGTCCAGGCTCACCCGTCTTGCTCTCTGCCTGCGCCTTCCCTGGGAGAGCCTGGCGGAACTGCCAGCGCCGAAAGGTCTCACCTCACTGACCCTGGGTGGTTGGATCGACACAAGTCTGGCCGGCGTCTCCAGGTGGCAGCAACTGCAAGACCTGGTGATCAACACCGCACCCGACAACGAAGAATGACAAGAAATTTCCGCACTCCCCCATCCGACAGAACTGTGCATCTCGGATTACGACCTCAATCACGCCGTCCCCATGCGCAGCGCTGCGGGAGGTTGATGAGGACTGGAACCCAGAGTGTCCGGCGGACCGGCAGCGGCACTTCGCAGCCGTGTGGGAGATGCTCGCGAAGGAGAGCGTGCTCGCGTACGTCGAACCCGGCGTCACCGTGCACGGCATCGGCATCGGCCGATGTCTTCAGAAACAGCGTCAGCGCACCACTAGGGCTGGGCCGATGGGCGGGCAGCGTGAACGCCTGGAACAGCTCGGTGTCGTAAGGCTGCCCCCGGAACAGAAAGCCCACGAAGGCATCCAAGAGCGGCTCGGGGGCGTTCGAGCGGGGCCGTGGCAGCCCTGGAAACGTACAGGGCACGTGAGGGGCTCAGTGACAGTCCCCAGGGGCCACGTAGAGACGCTGGGAGACGGGACGGACGTCAGACTCGGAGTGTTCCTGTCGAACACCAAGAGCAGGCGCGCCAAGCTCACCACCGACAAACTCACCGCACTTGCCAACCTCGCACTGGAGTGGGCCGCCTGACGGAACAATGGCGATGCCCGCGCTCGCTGGCTGGGCGACGGGAGCAGCGGCACCCCGGCCTCCGGGACCGCCTGACGGTGGCGGCCGCGTGGGCCGACACCGCGCTGCCCCCGACGGCGTCGGTCGCCCTCAGCGCACCCGACCACCGTCCCTTCCCACCTTCTGCTCCGGGCAGAGGGCGGCAAGGTGCGCGGAGGGGGATGTCCGGCCTCCGACCACGCCCCCGCGGGCCTGGCGGGGTGCGCATGAGTACGCGTGCTCATGCGTGATGGCAGGCTGGTCCGTGAGCGTGTATTCATGACGTCGAACAGAGTTCTTACGGGCATGGGGGCGGCAGCGCTCGCGATGGTGGCGCTGGCTGCGTGCGGCAGCGAGCAGGCCGGGGGACGGCAGCAGAACACCGCGAACAGCGTGGGCGCGCAGGCGCCGGCTATCGGCCCGAGCCCCGATGCGCAGGTCGCGTTCATGGAAATGTTGGAGCGGGTGGGTGCGCCGTGCGTGCCGGATGCTCCGGCGGCGCCGGAGTCGGATGATCCAGGTCCGGGTGAGCACCCGCCCACGCGGCCGAGTGAGCTGCTGCCGGTGGACGAGAAGCCGCCCACGGACGCGCCGTCCCCCACTGCAACGCCTGAGCATCCCAAGCTGAATGGGGTGGAGGCGTGTGAGGGGCGTGAGCATGGCAATCGCATAACCAAGGTGCTGACTGGCCTGAACAAGCCCGCCACGATTCAGGTGAGGCAGAAATTGAACAAGCTCGGCTACATCGACTCCCGCATCCATGGCCTGAAAGTCGAGCGGGGCGTGGTGCGCTTCTACCTGGACTTGCGGGTGATGGGCGGGCAGCTCGCGCTCAAGGGGACCGCAGCCAGGAGGAAGACCGCGGTGGGGGCGTTCGCGCACCCGACGGAAGGCGCGTTCAAGCCGGGCAAGTAACAGCGCTCAGCAGAGGCGGCCGCTGTCACGGCGGCAGCAGCAGAACGGTTGAAGCGCACGGATTTCGCCCCCTCCTGCGTGGTGGTAATGGCCTCAAGAGAAAATCAGCGTGATCGTGCGCTCTTCGAGGATCCGGAAAGTTCTCCACCTGATCGAATGACGTCCTCGTCAACGTGCCGTCACCTCGGCCAGGGCTCGATGACGGTCGCCAGGGCCCATGTAAGGGCGGCTGAAGGACGGGACGAAGGCGAAGCTCGGGTTGTTCCTGTCGAACGTCAAGTCGGGCCGTGCCAAGCTCACCGCGGACAAGCTCAGGCGCTGGCGGAACTCGAGCCCGACTGGGCCCGATGACCGATTTTCCCATCGCCATCCAAAACGGCAGGGTGTTGATCTCACTGTCAGAGGCAGAGGAGATTCCTGTGAACGCGGCGTCGGTACGGGCACGCTGGGAGGACTTACCGCACGAGGCGCGGGCCTTGGTCGACATCCGCTACGTGCCCGGCAGCGTGGAAGCCGTGACGCCCTTCGTCCACGAGGTTGTGGCAGCAGCAGAAGCCGAGGCCCGGCCAGTCACCTGGCGCGACCTTGCAGGTCTGAGGGCGGCACGATCTGCTCGGAGCGCGCTGAACGAGGTGTTCCCCGGGACTCGCCATCAAAGGTGCTGGGTTCACAAAACGGCCAGCGTTTTGGACGCGCTGCCGAAGTCGGCCCAGCCCGTGGCCAAGCGCGCGATCCAGGAGATCTACAACGCCGAGGACAAGGAGCACGCGGCGAGGGCCGTCCGTGCCTTCGAGCGGGCCTGCCAGGCGAAATACCCCAAGGTCACCAAGCGGACCACGGACGACGAGGACGAGCTGCTGGCGTTCTTCGACTTCCTCGCCGAGCACTGGGTCCATCTGCGCAGCACAAATCCGATCGAGTCGGCCTTCGCCACGGTCCGGTTGCGGACGAAGGTGACCAAGAGCACCGGCAGCCGGGGAACCGCCCTCGCCATGGTCTTCAAACTGATCGAATCCGCGCAATCCCGCTGGCGCACGGTCAACACACCCCATATCGTGGCGCTGCTGCGGGCAGGCGCCCGTCTTGAACGCGGCCATCCGGTCGAGCGCCCCGAGGAGGCCGCCGTGTGAATGGCCGCAACGGCGCCGATGACCGTCCCGCCGAGGATGGGCACCGGCGATTCGCCCGCTACCTGCAAGAGCTGGCCGTCATACGTGACGAGGACGAAGCCGATCTGGTGACCAGGATCTTGCGCGACTCGGACACGACGATGGCGCAGTCGGCCATCGTCCGCCACCTCGACCGTCGCGCGACGCAGCTGCTGACCGACGAGGGGTTCACCGCCTGGGCCCGCGCGATGGCCGAGATCAGCACAGAGCGGGAGTTCCTGGCCCGCCGTCTGCGCGAATGGACCTCGCTGCGGTCAATCGCCCTGGGCGAGCCGTGGGGCTCGGAGGAAGTGACCACCGGTTCCGACTGGTTCCAGCGCAAGGCCGTCGAGACCCTGTCCTCACCCGCCGTCCTCACCCTGCTCGCCGAGGCCGGAAGAACCCGACGTGTCCGCGCTGACGCCGGTCGCCGACTGCGTCAGCGACACCACCGCGACTGACTTGATCCACAAGTCTTGACTATTCCTCCCGATGACGGGCGCCGATGACGTATCGGTCTTCTGCCGTGCCCGTTCTGTGACGTGATCGGCACCAGCCCGCGGCCCGCACACCGCTAGCGTCGGGCCCGTGATCGTATGGCTCAACGGCACCCATGGCGCAGGCAAGACGACGACCAGTGCACTCGTACAGCAGCTGATCCCGGATTCACGGGTGTTCGACGCCGAGAAGGTCGGTGAGACACTCATGGACATCACGCCGGGGCTGCCCTGGACGGGCAACTTCCAGCACTGGCCGCCGTGGCGGCCGCTCGTCGTCGAGACCGCCCGCCACGTACTCGACTACACCGGCGGCACTCTGGTGATCCCCATGACTGTCCTGGTCGAGCAGTACTGGCGCGAGATCAGCACGGGACTCGCCCAACATGACATTCCGGTACGGCACTTCGTCCTGCACGCCGACCAGGACACCCTCCGCGGCCGCATCGAGGGGGACACTCCAGCCGGCACCTGGGGGTTCCGTCTCAAGTACCTCGAGCCCTATGCCGAGGCGGCCCGCACGTGGCTGCACGGCGAGGCCGAGGTCGTCGACACCACGCACCTCACGCCCGCCCAGGCCGCCCTGCAGATCGCAGAGGCCGTCAAGAGTTGAGGCCCGCCCGCCACGCGAGAACAGGCGCAGGTGGCAACAGAGAACGACCTTCCGATGGCAAGCAGCGCGAACAGGATCGATCAGAGGCCCAGCTCAGCCCAGCACCGCGGTGTCATCTACCCGAAAAGTTGCAGCAGGACGTCCTGGGCAGTTTGGGAGACGTTATGGACTTGCTTGCGATCCTCGATGAGGCGGTGGCCGCTCTCAAGGCTCCTCTGGGAGAGGACGACATAATCCAGGGCTGGACCGATGATCTCCGGAGAGAAGTTCAGGAAGAGATTTCGATCAGCCGTTCAGTACTGCGCCGCCACGGATCCGGGCTGGTGCGGTACCTGCGTTCGCGCCTTGACGAGTGGATGGAAGGTGAGGAGATACGGCCGGGACGCCTTCAGCACCTGGTGTCGGACGTGCAACGGCGGTGCGTGGACGCTCACAGCCCGGTGTGAGGCACACCGGCCGCACTGTCGGTCCGAAGCTGACAGGCCGACAGCCGTCGAGCCGGCGTGACGGCCGGCGGCCATCGCTACCGCCCCGGTGTGCTGCCGCGCACGACCGGCTCCGCAGGAAGCAGCAGCCCGCTCGACGGGGCGGCGGCGGGGTCCTCGACGGCGGTGATCAGCCGGTCGACGAGGACATGGGCGATGGCGGCCAGGGGCAGGCGCGCGCTGGTGAGGGTGGGTTGGAGCAGCGTGCAGAGCGGGATGTCGTTGAAGCCGGTGACGGCGACGTCGCCGCCGACGGTGAGGCCTGCGGCGCGGACGGCCTGGTAGGCGGTCAGGGCGAGCCAGTCGCTTGCGCAGACCAGGGCGGTCGGGCGGTCGGGGCCGGTGAGTAGGCGCTGGACAGCGTGGGAAAGCACGGCCGGGTCGTCGTCGGGGACGCCGACCTCGAAGGCGCCGTCGGGGGCGGCGGCCGCAGCCTGCAGGAAGCCGGCCCTGCGGTCGGCGAGCCAGGGCAGGGACGCGGCGGAGTTGAGGTAGCAGATCCGGCGGTGGCCCTGGTCGAGCAGGAGTCCGACCAGTGCGGCGGTGGCGGCGGTGGAGTCGATGTCCACCCAGTTCTGCGGGCGACCGGGGGCGGTGCGACCGAAGGCGGCGAACGGGAAGTCGGCCTCGGTGAGCACGTCGACGCGAGGGTCGTCGTGGACGACGTCGGAGAGGACGAACCCGTCGACCTGGCGGGCCGCGATCAGGCCGTTGAAGGACTTGGCGACCGCTCCGGCGCCCTGCTGGGGGTCGGAGCGGAACACCAGGATGCGGTGGCCGACGGCGTCGGCGGCGGTCACCAGCGCCTGGAGGAAGCCGCCCATCAGGGGGTTGGGGTCGGCGGGGTTGTCGGCGGGGGCGGGATAGCCGATGACCTTGCGGGTGCCGGTGCGCAGGCTCCGGGCGGACTGGTCGGGCTGGTAACCGAGTTCGTCGATGGCGGCGGTGACCCGG
Source organism: Streptomyces sp. Ncost-T10-10d (assembly GCF_900091955.1). Lineage (GTDB taxonomy): Bacteria > Actinomycetota > Actinomycetes > Streptomycetales > Streptomycetaceae > Streptomyces. The sequence goes on along the minus strand of NZ_FMDF01000031.1, from coordinate 8,930 downwards.
GCGAGGGTGGTGGCGCGAAGCCGGTGGGGTGCGTTGAGTGCGTTCGAGACGGTCTGGCGCGAGACTCCGGCCGCGCGTGCGACGTCCTCGATGGTCACCTGTCGAGCGGTCATCGTTCCTCTGTGGGCGGTGGTCGGCGGGCTGGGGGCGGCGGGTGGCCGCCCCCAGCCCCCGGTTGTCAGTGCTCGCGGGTCAGGGTGAGCAGGCCGCCGGTCGGCACGGTCACCGAGTTCACCCCGGCGACGAGGTCGAGCACGGTCTCGGACAGGATCTCACCACGGCAGTCCTGGACGCGGGCGAGGGCCTGTTCCGGTCGGGTGGCGGTCAGGAGCACCACGGGGTCGCCGTCCGCGTTGGCGACGAGCAGGGTCTGCGGGCCGTTCGCGGCGTGCCGGTCCGGGAGGGCGACGGGCAGCGGCGCGTAGCGTGCGACCACGGTGGTGTGATGGTCACGGGCGTGGACCAAGGGGTATCCGAGGTCCGGTCGCACGGGTTCCAGGACGCCGAGTTGGAGGACGTCGGCGTACCGGCGGAAGACGCCGAGCCAGAAGCGCAGGGTGGCGAGCTGGTCGGGGCTCTGGGCGGCGAGGTCGACGGAGATCTGCGGCACCGAGAACAGGGCGTTGACGAGGTGGACGGCGACGGACTCGGGTGCCTCGGCGGAGTTCCACATGATCATGTCGGCGTGGACGGCGAGCGGGCCCGCGGTGAGCCGACAGTCGACGGTGCGCTGGCGGTTCTCGGCGGGGCTGAGCGGGCAGTCGACGGTACGGACCATGGTGGCGTACGGCCACAGCCCGGGGCTGACATACGGTTGGCGGTGCTCGACGATCACGTCCGGCCGGGTGCGGCGCAGGCGGGCGTCGAGGTCGGCGAGCAGTTGGAGCACGCCCTCGTGGACGGCGGTGCGGTCGGCGCCGGCCGGGGCGGGCGGAGGGTCGGTGACGGCGAAGCGGTCGATGAAGTCGAGCTTCAGACCGTCCATGTCCCACTGCTCGACGGCGCGGGAGACCTTCTCGACCAGGTAGGCGCGGACCTCGGGGTGGCGGGGGTCGAGCACGGCCGCGTCCAGGTGGGGCTCCTCGCGCAGGGTCATGCCCTTGAAGCGGTCCCAGGCGTCGTTGTGCCGGCCGATGAACGGCAGTGCGTACCACAGGAGGTAGGCGAGGCCGAGTCGGTGGACCTCGGCGACGTGGGCCGCGGGGTCGGGGAAGGCCGCTGGGTTGGGCTCCCAGTCGCCGCAGTGGCCGTAGCCGCGGGCGCGGTCGGTGGTCTGCCAGCCGTCGTCGACGATGATGCTCTCGCAGCCGACGGCCGCCGCGAGGGCGGCCTGGCGTTCGACGGCGGCGCTGTCGACGTTCTGGTGGAGGCTGTACCAGGTGGAGTAGGCGGGCATCCGGGCTGCGGGGGCGACGCCGGGGTGGTGCAGGCCCTCGGCCCACCAGGCGCTGACGGCCTGCAGGGTGGCGGCAAAGTGGCGGCCGCTGAGGTCGATCCGCAGCCGCAGCGGCGGCCCGTCCGGGGTGAGGTCCTGTTCGACGGTGAAGGCGAACTCGCCGCTCTCCTCCACCACGCCGGCGCCGACGCGCACGGGTGCGGAGGTCTCGTCGGCGGCGGCGGTGCACAGGGCGCTGTCGTCGGCGCCGACCAGACTGGCGACGGGGGCGCCCAGGGCGAGCGACACGGTCCGGGGGGCGATCCAGGACGGCGGCAGCCAGCGGGAGGCGTTGGTGTCCGGGGTCCAGTAGGCGGTGGCCCCGACACAGGGGACCCGCCATTCGGCGCGGACGGTGGCCGCGGCCGCCGTCGTGGCCTCGATCAGGGCCACGCCGTCGCCGCCCGGGGTGACGGCGGTCTCCAGCCGGTCGCAGCCGAGCCCGGTGAGGTGGACGGTGAGCGGGGCTCCGGTGGAGTCGAACAGGCCGGTGGCGAGCTGCCGGTGGCCGGTGGTGTCGGGAGTGGCCGCGGCCGGCGTGTTCGGGCGCCACACGGGGACGGGCTGCTGCGGGGCGGCGTCCGGCGCGGCGGGCACGTGCGGGCTCCTGGTGTGCTCGCCGACGGGGCGTGGTTCGGTGGTCATGGTGGTCACTCCTTGGTGGCCCCGGCCAGCAGGCCGGAGATGAACTGGCGTTGCAGGACGAGGAAGAGGGCCATCACGGGGATGGCGGCGATGCCCGCGGCGAGCAGGACCTGCGCGTAGTTGGTGGTCGACAGCCCCTGCAGGGTGGCGGTGGCCACGGGCAGCGTGTACATCTCGGGGCTGCGCAGCGCGATCAGCGGCCAGACGAACTGGTTCCAGCTGCCGAGGAAGACGAACAGCGCGAGGGCCGCGATGACCGGCCGGTTGACCGGGATGACGATCCGCCACAGCACCCGTAGTTCGCCGGCGCCGTCGATGCGGGCCGCGTCGAGGAGTTCGTCGGGCATGGAGCGCAGTGCCTGCCGCATCAGGAAGATGCCGAACGGGGTGACCAGGCCGGGCAGGATGATGGACTGGTAGGAGTCGATCAGGCCCAGTTCCATCATCATCTGGAAGATCGGGATCAGCATCACCGTGTCGGGGATGACCAGGGTGCTGAGCAGCAGGACGAAGAACAGATTGCGCCCGCGGAACTCGAACTTGGCGAAGGCGTACCCGGCCAGGACCGAGACGGCGACGGCACCGATCGTCTGGATGCCCGCCACCAGCAGGGTGTTGAACAGGACCCGGGTGAGTCCGATGGACTCCTCGAGTCCGCGGAGATTCTCCATGAGGTGGCCGCCGGGCAGTAGTTTCGGCGGCCAGGAGAACACGTCCTTGTCCTCCTGGGTCGCGGCGACGGCGAGCCAGTAGAACGGACCGACGCAGAGCGCGAAGGCGCCCGCGAGCAGCAAGGTGAGCAGGGGGCCGCGGGACTTCACCGGCGCTCTCCCATCAGGCGGACCTGCAGGATGCCGAGCACGGACACGATCAGCGCGAGCGCGTAGGCGATGGCCGAGGCGTAGCCGAAGTCGAAGTACTTGAAGCCGTTGTTGTAGAGGTACATGGTGACCGTCAAGGTGGCGTTGTCGGGGCCGCCGCCGGTGAGGACGTACGGCTCGTCGAAGAGCTGCAGGGTGCCGATGGTGGAGAGCACCACGGTGAGAAGCAGGATCGGCCGCAGCTGGGGAAGGGTGATGGAGACGAAGCGGCGGATCGGTCCCGCGCCGTCGACCATCGCGGCCTCGTACAGCTCGTCGGGAATGCCCTGCAGGCCCGCGAGGTACATCACCGCGTTGTAGCCGGTGTAGTGCCAGGTGATGACGAGGACGACGCCCACGCGGGCCCAGAAAGGGCTGCCGAGCCAGTTCACCCGGTCGATGCCGAACACGGAGAGGACCCAGTTCAGCAGTCCGGCGTCGCGGTTGAGGATCACGGAGAACATCACGCCGGCGGCGACCAGGCCGGTCAGCGAGGGGACGAAGACGCCGAGTCGCCAGAGCGGGCGCAGCCAGACCTTGGTGGAGTTGAGTCCGAGGGCGACGAGCAGGGCCAGGCCGAGCATCAGCGGCACTTGGACGACCAGGATCAGCGCGGTGTTCTTCAGCGCAGTCCAGAACAGCGGGTCGTCCAGCAGTCGCCGGTAGTTGGCGAGTCCGGTGAAGTGCCGGTCGTCGCCGTTGCCGGTGGTGAGGCTGATCCAGAGCGAGGAGACGATGGGGTACGCCTTGAAGATCGCGAAGCCCAGGACGGCGGGCATGATCAGCAAGTACGGGACGGAGCCGCGGGTCAGCAGTCGGCGTCGGCCCGGGCGGGTGCGGCCGGTGCGCGTCGGGGTGCCGAGGCCGGCCGGGGTGGTGGTGGCGGTGGCGGTAGCGCGTTCGGGCGGGGCGAGGGACATGGTGGTCAGGCCGCCTGCTGCCGGCCGGTCTGCTGGGCGAGCTGTTCGGCGGCGCCCTTGAGGGCGCCGGCCGGGTCGGCGCCCTTGAGCAGCACCTGGCTCTGGGCATCGCTGGCGAGCTTGAGGGCGCGGGCGTAGTCGCCGGTGAAGTTGGTGGCGTCAGATCCGGAGCCGAGCGAGTCGACGAAGGACTTCAGCACCTTCTGGCCGCCGTAGAAGGGGTGGGGCGCGCTGAACTTCGGGTCGGTGTACGCGGCGCTGAGGGCGGGGAAGACGCCGCCGGAGGCGAACATCCGGTTGATCTCAGCGGGCTTGGTGAGTGCGTACTCGATGAATCGCCAGGCGGCCCTGCGGCGCTTGCTCGAGGCGGAGACGGCCAGATAGGTGGAGTTGACGATGGCGCCGCGCCCGCCCCCGGGGACGGCGGCGGGCGGCTGCATGACGCGCCACTTGCCGCTCTGGTCGGGAAACTTGGTGGCCAGGTACTCGACGGCCCAGGCGGGATCCGGGGAGGTGGCGAGCTTCCCCTGGCCGACCAGGCGCTTCCAGGTGCCCTGGCCGGCGGTATCGGCGAGCAGGCCGCCGTCGTTGAGCCGCTTGATGACGGTGAGGGCCTGGACGGCGGCCGGGGAGGCGAGCGTGACCTTGCCGTCGTGGTCGAAGTAGAAGGCGCCCTGGAGCTGCATCAGGTTTTGGAAGAAGTTCATGTCCTGGGTGGTGCCGGGCTTGTCCAGCCCGAGCAGCTGGGCGCCGGTGGCGGCGAGGATCTTCGGTCCGGCGGCGATCAGGTCGTCCCAGCTGCTGATGCTGGCGGGGTCAACACCGGCCTTCTCGAAGTAGTCCTGCCGGTAGAACAGCCCGAGCGGGTTGACCTCCCATGGCAGGGCGTGGGCGGCCTTGTCCTCGCCTATGACGGTCGGCCACAGGCCTTGGGCGAAGGCGCCCTTGTACTGGTCGGCGCCGAGCCTGGACAGGTCGGCGAGGCCGTCGGGGAACTTCTCCAGGTAGCCGGGCAGGTAGTCGACACCGATGTGCAGGACGTCGGCGAGGCCCTTGCCGCCCGAGGCGAGGCCGACGGTGATCTTGTCCCAGATGGCTGGTTCGCCGACGTCCTGGATGTCGACCGTGATGCCAGGGTTGTCCCGCTCGAAGGAGGGGACGACGGCGCGCAGGGCCTTGGCCGCGGTGGTCCAGCTCCAGACGGTGATCTGACCGCTGTCACCGTCGCCGCCGACGGCATCGCTGCCCGATCCGTTGCTGCCGCAGGCGGCCAGGCCGAGCCCGGCGACGGAGGCGGTGACGAGCTGGAGCATGTGGCGGCGGCTCAGTTGATGGGGCATGTCGGCTCCTGAGGGTGGTGGGTTGTGCGGTGAGTGAGGGTGTGCAGTGCCTCGGCAAGCAGGTCGGCCGCGGCGCCCGGGGTGGAGGTGTGGGGAGACAGTCGGATCCACTCGTCGCGGCGGGTGGTGATCAAGCCGGCCGCTTCGAGGGTGCGGTGGACGTTGGCGGGGTCATGGCCGGGCAGGCGGAAGGTGCCGATGCCGGCGCGCTCGTGGGGGCCGAGTCCGTCCAGCAGGACGTCGGCGCCGGCCCGCCGTACGCGGTCGAGCAAGTCGGCGAGGGTGGCGCGGATACAGGCGCCGACGGCGGCCGGGCCGCCCTGATCGAACAGATCGTCGATGGCCGCGCCGATGGCCGCAGCGGCCGGGAAGTCCGGATTGGTGGCGAGGTGGGCGGCGGCCCCGGGTAGCGGTGGCGCCGGATGCCGCGTCGCGAAGGGCTCCGCAACTCCGGCCCAGCCGCCGAGCCCGGGAGCCAGGCGCTCGGCGCACCGGTCGCGGATCAGCAGCAGTGCGGCTCCCCAGCCGGCCCGTAGCCACTTCTGGCCGCCACTGACGAGGATGTCGGCGGCGTCTGCTTCGAGTGGGACGGCACCCAGGCCCTGGATGGCGTCGACGATCAGCAGCCGGCCGGGCCCGAGAACCTCCTTGAGGGCGGCGAGCGGCGCCAGGTGGCCGGTGAGCGAGTCGACGGCGCTGACAGTGAGGGCGGTGACGTCGGGAGTGAGGTGGCGGCGCAGGAGGTCGGGGGTGATGTGCCGCTGCCCGGCCGGGTCGACGAGGCGGACGGTGGGGCCGCCCCGACCGGCGAAGCGGAGCCAGGGGTAGAGGTTGGCGGGGAACTCGCCGCGGGGCACCAGGACGGTACCGGGGCCGTGGAGTGCGGCGGCCGCGCTGAACAGGCCGTTGCTGGTGGACGGGGCGAGGGCGATCTCGTGTGGACGGGCGTCGAGCAGCCTGGCCGCCGAGGCCCGGGCGGCGTCGCTGAGGGCGAACAGCCGGTCGAGGTCGGCGGGGTCGATGCGGGTGGCGAGCGCAGTCGCGGCGGCGAGCGCGGCGGCGGCCGGGCGGGATAGCGGGCCGACCCGGGCGTAGTCGAGGTAGCCCACCATCGGACCGCGGGCGGGGGCCGGACCGGGAACCGCAGGGGTGGAGGCTTCGGGTGGCGAGTTAATTTGATCGTTCAAAATCTGCCCTAACGGAGCTTGCTACATGCACTTCCAGGGATTTGAAGGTTCACATTAAGGAGCTCAGGTCGACCCGGCAAGAGGTTCGGCGCAACTGCCTCCCGGCGAGCCGGCTGGCCGGCCCCCGCGCGCGGGCCGGGCGGTTCACCGGCACGGGCTCCGCTTCAACGAGAGCCGAGCGCTGCCGTCCTGCAGCACTTCACTTGGAAGACGCCGGATCGTCAGCCCGGGCCGGAGAGGCAGCGCTTCGCCGTCCACACCGACATCACGAGTTGCGGTTGGCGAGCCGACCGGCGGGCTGCGACCAGGAGGGAACAGCGTTGGACGGTCGGCCAAGCAGGCTGGCCGCACCAGGACGTGCATACGGACCTGACGGCCCATTGGGCTCAATCAGTTGCGGCGGGTGACCAGAACACTGGCCGGCGGAGTCGGCTTGCGCCCCGTGACGAGCAGGAGTACGAGAATCGCATCCAGCCTTCCTGGCTATAGATGCAACGACCATCAGACAGTCGGGACACCCACAGGCAAGTCCGTACGAGCGATCGAGTCACCACTCTTGATCAGCAGTTATTGGGCGCCCTGGAAGGCCGGCCGACGGAGTCATGAAGAGCCCTTTGATGGACAGGCTGCTACGAGTCGCATCCGACCTTCCTGGCCGGACGCGGAGTTTACAACCCGACCGGGTGCCCACCTGTACGCCCGCGCTGTAGCGATCCTGATCACAGCTCTTAATCAGCAGCGAGGGCGAACAAGCAGCACCGGTGTCCCGGGGATGCCGCTCATGCCCGATCGAGCCTGCTTGAAGGGTACGAGCTGCTACGCAGTTGGCGACTACCAACTCCGGGCCATCAACCGCAGGCGCAAGGGCATCGACCACACCTGGGCGGCCCTGAGAACGATCCGGGCTGCCCGCCCTGACTGCGCCCCGATCTACGTGACCTCGACCGCCAGCGGTTGACCGTCGCCTGCGCACCCCAGAGTCGGCGGCGACCTGCTTGTTCGTTCAGCCCTCCGCGCACCGCAGCACAATCTTCGCACGCAGCGCCAGGAACTGCGCGGTCTTCGCCCGCTTCGCCCAGCGCGTCAACTGCACGCGCTCGGCCTCACCGAGTACCAGCTCCGACGTGCGCCGACCCGGCCGCGGCTCGTCGACCAAGCCCGCCACCCGTAGGGCCGCGAACCGGGAACGCCACTTGCGTACCGCCCACCCGAGAACTTGACGTACCATCAGCTCAGGACAGGACGATCCGTGCGCGCTCGGCCGGACGAGATCCCGCCCCACCACCCACCCAACGCGTCAACTCGGCGCGCTCCCCCTCGGACAGCACGACCTCGACAGCACGCGGACGCCGATGCGGCATGGAAACGGCCCACAGACTTATGGCTGTAATTTCTGGCGCATCACACTAGCCATGCATCGCGGTGCTGTAGACGTACAGGGCGATCACACCGGCGACGCAGGCGAGGATCACCCACGAACCGAAACCGGTGTGTTTCCCACTGCCTTTTGGCCGCGCGGCCTTCCCGGAATGATTGGACCGCTTGGACCGCCCGGGCGCTGCCCGTCCCGGCACGACCGGCGCCGTATCGGCCGCCGCCTCGGCGAGCAGGCGACGGCAGGTCGCGGCAAGCACGGCCGTACCGGCGGAAAGGGGCACCACGGCCTCCGAACGCGCCGGAGCGGTGGTGCCGCCGTCCAGGATGCGCCCCGCGCGTACGAGGACTTCGCCCCGGCCCCCCGCCGGAGCGAGACTTATCCACCGCTGTACATGCTCACCCCGGATGACCACACCGCCGGACCGCTCCCGGTACACGGTCGTGTTCCCGCCACAACATCTCCGCCAACTCACCGGCGGTGTCCCTCAGTTGTGCGCTCACAAGCCCTCCCCCTCCGCCTCCCGGCGAATCGAACAAGCATCGCACTCTAGCGGTAGGCACAGAACGGGGGTCCAGCAGCCCCCTCAGCGGCCGAGCCCGTCCCCGGGCACGGATCAAGTACTACAGGGACACATCAGCCTGGACACACAGGAAGGGCCAGGCTGCAGAGGTGGCCAGCGGCCAGGAGGCGGCGGCCTTGCACATCGCCGCAGGTCGCAACCAGATGTGTCCCTGTAGTACTAGGAAAGTGACGAACTGGTCAGCATTCGCACGGGTCTTGGCCGCATACGCGCGCACTGCGTCGGCAGCCGCGGGCTCCCGCTGCTGCCGGGCCGCAGTGTCGGCGGCGGGGCCGGCTGTTCGCTCATCGAGGGCTTCCGAGGCACGAACGGGCTTGTCTCACACAGTATCGCCGGGCGCGCGGCCCCGGGACCACGCCTGCCGAAAGGGTGCCCTGGATGCGGACCGTAGCCGGGCCGGTGGGGTGTCACGCTGATCGGCGAGGCCGGAAACCCGGGCTCGGGCCCGCGTTTCCGGGCCGGATGGGCAGCGTGACACCCCGTGAGCGTGACAGTCATCGTTGTTGATCGCGGCGGGGCCCCGCTCCCAGCTATCCGCCAGTCCCCCCAGCTCACCTCCGGGAACGCGTCCGCCTGGGAAAACGA
>NZ_FMDF01000130.1 GCF_900091955.1 Streptomyces sp. Ncost-T10-10d | reverse complement strand
TCGAGGTTCCGGGGTGACGGGACGAGGTGCCGGTGACCGGGCCCGTGGTGGGCCCGGAGGGGCCCGGCGTACGCACCCCGAGGTTCGGCGTGGGACGCGGGCCGGCTGCGGGGCCGCCGTGGCCGAGCTCGTCGAGGGCGCTGCCACCGGGGCGGGGTGCGTCCTGGTCGCCCGTGCGCTGCGGGCCGTCCGAGAAGTACGGAAGGTCGGCGCGGGGCGGGGTGGGCGCCTCGCCCTTGGGGCCGTCGGCGCCACCGGCGACGCTGCCGCTGCCGCCGACGACCGAGGTGTTCGTGGGGGCCTTGCGCGGGGCGAACCAGTCGCTGCCGCTCTTCTCCCTGGCCGGCTTGTCGGCAGCCGGTTCCGCGGGCGCGGAACCGGCTCTCGCCTCGGCGCCCGGGCCGGCGTCGGACACACCCGAAGCACCGCCCGGCGCGGGCGAGCCGGGGCGCGGGATGCTGCCCGTGCGCTCGCCTTCGGCCGTGTCGGCGTCGCTCATGGGCGTACGCATGACAACCGGCGGGATGGGACGCGAGCCCGGAATGTTGATCCGGATGCGCGTCGTCAGCGTCGTCTCGGTCCTCGGCTCCTCGGGCTGAGGCGGGTCCGCAGGCTCCGGGGCCCCCTCCGGGGCGTCCTGCGAGGGGTGCAGCGACGGATACTGGCGGGATCCGTACGGCGGCGTCCCCGAGGGGTACGCGGCTCCCCCGCGCCCCTGGGGCCCGGAGGACGAACTGTCAGTTTCACGACTCAAAGCAGGTTCTCCCGATTGGCTCCGCCGCCCGTACTTCCCCCATGCCGCAGGCCAGGGGACGGCTCGGCGCGCGAACCACCATACTGGCCGCCGCCGACAGACACCCCGCGACCGGGGGAAACGACTGCGTGACCACCGAACGGACAAGGGGCATTACGGGATCGGACGTGGCACATTACTTGCCAGGTCGGCCGCTGTCGGCGCCCGGTTGAGGCGACCGCGACATGGTGGCACAGATCACAGCGATCGCCATCCCGCCCAGCATGAAAAGGGTGAGGCCCGTTTCATCACCGAAGACATAGTCGCCTTCCGGTCGTCCACCGAGCAGAAGAAGGATCGAAATCAGCCAGCCCGCTGCGGGTGCCAGGGCGCCGAGCTGGGTGCCGAAGACGCAGCGCCCGCCGTAGAACAGCCCGGCACAGGCGGCCAGCGCGAGCAGCAACCCGCCGGGGAACCAGGCGGCTTGGACGAGCGCCCCGGCGATCCCGACGAGCGCGCCGAGAACGGCGAGGCCCACATGGGCGGCGATCCGCCCGGGGTTGAGGGGCGCGGCGAGACCGGTGGCCCGAACGTCCCGGGAGGGTGCACCGGTGCGCGGTGTGCGCTGCTTGCCGCTCATCGTTCCGCCCCCGGTACACCGGCGAACAGGTCGTCTTCGCGCACCCCTTGAGGCGCCCCGGAGACGCCATGCACCAACTCGTAGTACTCGGTGGTGAAGACGGGCTGGCCGAGGTCGTTGGAGAGGGCGAAGAAGTGGCCGTCCACGGCGATCTGCGTGACATGGGCCCGCATCGCCGCGCGTTTGGCCGCCGCATGGGCGGAGCCGTCGATCTGCGCGGTGATCCTCGTGTCGTCGACCACACCCGGTACGTCGTCGATGGCGGCGATCCCCGGGAAGGCGTCCGGCACCGTATCCCGCAGGCGCGCGAAGCCCTCCTCGGCGACCGAACGCGGCACCCGGTTCCAGTAGATCTTGGCGATGGTGTGCACCGCGCCCGCCCCGGTGCGGTACGCGGGATCGGCGGCGAGCTCAGCCGCGCGCATCGCGACGCGGTGCGCCTGGATGTGGTCGGGGTGCCCGTAACCGCCGTCGGGGTCGTAGGTGACGAGGACCTGCGGGCGCACCGAGCGGATCACCTCCACGAGGTACCGGGCTGCGTCGTCCACGTCCGCGTCCCAGAAGGCGCCGGGGCGGTGGTTCTGCCCGGCGCCCATCATTCCGGAGTCGCGGAAGCGCCCTGGGCCGCCGAGGAGCCGGTGGTCGGCGACCCCGAGCTCCTTCATCGCCGCGGCCAGTTCACCCTGGCGGTAGGGGCCCAGGGTGTCGTCCCGGTCTGCCGCGAGATGGGCGAGCGCGGGCGGAATGATCTCGCCCTCCTCGCCGAGCGTGCAGGTCACCAGGGTGACCTGGGCACCCTCGGCCGCGTACCTGGCCATGGTGGCGCCGTTGTTGATCGACTCGTCGTCGGGGTGCGCGTGCACCAGGAGCAGACGCCGGGCGGGATGGTCCGTCATGGGGACCAGCCTACGAGCCGGGCAGACCCTGGTCCGACCGCGCCCGCGCACGAGCCGCCGACGAGCCGGCTCTCAGAACTTGAGGCTTCCGATCATCCCGGCCACATTCGTGGTCAGGTTCGAGATGCTGGGCGCAATGGACGAGCTGGCGAGATAGAAACCGAGCAGTGCGCAGACCACCGCATGTCCGCCCTTCAGTCCGGATTTCCGGATCAGCAGGAAGACGACGATCGCCAGCAGCACCACCGCCGAAATCGAGAGTGCCACGGCGGTTCACCTCCATCAGTACGGTCGGGACGGGCAGCACACATGGAGCCAGCAGGTTCATACCCACCAAGCGCTACGGATCATAACTATCCGTGGCACCGCATTGATCGGGGCACAGCAGCACGAGGGGCGCACGACCGGGCGGTCGGGGACTAGGTTCGAGCTCATGACTTCGCAGAAGATCTCGTTTCCCCGTCAGCACGCCAGGACGATGCGATTCACCCTCGGCGCCCCCCGTGCGTTCACCGTTTCACCCGACGGGGAGCGGGTGATCTTCCTGCGGTCGGGCTCCGGCACGGACCGGACGGGCCGGCTGTGGGTGCTGGATCTGCCTGCGGGCGGTACACCGAAGGAGCGCGTCGTCGCCGACCCCGAGACGCTGCTCGGCGGTTCGGCGGAGCGGCTGTCGGCCCAGGAGCGGGCCCGGCGCGAGCGCAGCCGTGAGGGTTCATCGGGGATCGTCGGCTACGCGGTCGACGCGGCGGCCGAGTTGGCCGCCTTCGCGCTCTCCGGGAAGGTGTACGTCGCGGAGTTGCGGGCGGGTACGGCGCGTGCGCTGCCGGTGCCGGGCCCGGTGATCGACCCGAGGCCGTCGCCGGACGGGCGCCGCATCGCGTATGTGTCGAAGGGCGCGCTGCGCGTCGTGGGCGCCGAGGGCGACGGGGACCGGGCGCTCGCGGAGCCGGAGGGCGCGAACATCTCCTACGGTCTCGCGGAGTTCATCGCGGCCGAGGAGATGCAGCGCTCGCGGGGCTTCTGGTGGTCACCGGAGTCGGACCGGCTGCTGGTCGCCAGGGTTGACGACAGCCCCGTCCAGCGGTGGTGGATCGCGGATCCCGCACACCCGGACCGCAGGCCTGCCGAGGTCGCCTACCCGGCGGCGGGGACGCCCAACGCCGAGGTGCGGCTCTTCGTGATGGGCTTGGACGGCTCGCGTACCGAAGTGGTGTGGGACCGGGCCCGCCACCCGTATCTGGCACAGGTGCACTGGTCGTCGGCCGGGGCTCCCCTGCTGCTCGTGCAGGCCCGGGACCAGCAGAGCCAGGTCTTCCTCGCGGTGGACACGGAGACGGGTACGACGCGGACGGTACATGTCGACGAGGACCCGGTTTGGCTGGAAATCTTCCCCGGTGTGCCCGCCTGGGCGCCGGACGGGCGGCTCGTGCGGATCGCGGACGAGGGCGGGGCGCGGGTGCTCGCGGTCGGCGACCGGCTGCTGACCGGGGCGCAGTTGCAGCTCCAGGCGGTCCTGGACATCGGTGAGTCGGATGTCCTGGTCTCGGCGTCGGCGGGCGAGGAGGCGGCGGCGCCGGAGATCGGCGAGAGCCATGTGTACCGGGTCAATGAGCTGGGCGTCGAGCGGGTCTCCGAGGGGGCGGGGGTGCATTCGGCCGTCCGCGCGGGCGACGTGACGGTGCTGGTCTCCCACTCGCCGGCGCGGCCGGGGGCCCGTGCCGACGTGCTCCGGGACGGCAAGCGGATCGCCACCGTCGCAAGCCATGCGGAAGAGCCGGTTCTGTCGGCGCGGGTGCACCTCACCGAGGGGGGCGCACGGCGGATTCCGTGCGCCGTGCTGCTCCCCGAGGGGTACAAGGAGTCGGATGGCCCGCTTCCGGTACTCATGGATCCGTACGGCGGTCCGCACGGCCGGCGGGTGCTCGCCGCTCACAATCCGCATCTGACGTCGCAGTGGTTCGCCGATCAGGGCTTCGCGGTGGTCGTCGCGGACGGCCGGGGCGCGCCGGGGCGTTCGCCGGGCTGGGAGAAGGCTGTGAAGAACAACCTCGTCCTCACCGTCGACGACCAGATCGAGGCGCTGCACGCGCTCGCCGGGCGGTTCCCGCTGGACCTCGGCAAGGTGGCGATCCGGGGCTGGTCGTTCGGCGGCTACCTGGCGGCCCTGGCCGTGCTGCGGCGGCCGGATGTCTTCCACGCGGCGGTGGTGGGCGCGCCGGTGACCGACCAGCGGCTGTACGACACCCACTACACCGAGCGCTATCTCGGCGACCCGGCGAAGCAGCCGGAGGTGTACGCGCACAACTCGGTGCTGACGGACGAGGGGCTCTCCGAGGCCGCGGACCAGGTCCGGCCGATGCTGATCATCCATGGTCTGGCGGACGACAACGTGGTGGTCGCGCACTCGCTCAGGCTGTCGTCGGCGCTGCTCTCGGCGGGGCGTCCGCACGAGGTGCTGCCGCTCAGCGGGGTGACGCACATGACGCCGCAGGAGCAGGTGGCGGAGAATCTGCTGCTGCTCCAGGTGGACTTCCTGAAGCGGTCGTTGGGGCTGCGGGGGTGACCTGACCGGCGGCGCCCGCTGATCGTTTCCGGCCGCGCCCGTCACCAGCCGGGCGGTGGCTGGGACGGGGGCGGCGGGCCGAAGACGCCGAGCGGTGGGCCGTACCCCTGCCCATGGCCCCGGTGGGGCCGGTCGGGGGCGTCGGCGGAGCCGCGCCGGGCCAGCACGATGAGCACCACCATGGCGACGGCCGCCTCGAAGAACCAGGTCACCACAGTGAGCTGGTCCTCGATCGGCAGATCGCCGAAGTGGTCGAGCATCTTGTAGTGCACGGCGCGGGACACTCCCGTCACCCCGCCGGTCAGCAGCAGACCGACGGCGATCAGGCCGAACGGCCGTGCGTGCACGGCACGGGAGAGCGCGCTCACCGCCGTGAACAGACACAGCAGCGCGATGACCGCGTCGCCCCAGCCGGGCGGCGGGTCGATCAGCCCCTGGAAGAGCCGCTCCCCGCCCACGTACCACTCCGGGAAGATGTCGGGGAATCGCACCACCTGACGGATCTCCCAGGCGATCACTACCGCCCCCGAGGCGCCCAGCAGCAGAAAGGCGGTCACACTCGCGCCCGGGCCCGGCCGGGTCGGTGTGCGTTCGGAGAAGTCACGCGGCGGTCTGCGTCCGGCCCCCGCGGTGATGACGAGCGCGAGGGCCGCCGCGAGGGCCGCGAAGGCGCAGATCAGGGCGCGGGTGCGGAGGTCGTCGGCGAAGCGGGCGCTCATCGCGGACTCGCCGATGGTCCAGAGTCCGGGCAGCCGCATGGCGAGCGTCACCACTCCGGTGGCGACCAGGGCGGTGGCAGCCACCGAGGACCGCAGGGCCGCGAAGGCGGCAACGACATACACCACGAGCAGCGCCACATCATCGGCCGAGGTGGTGGGCACCGCGGAGAGCCGCACGTCGTAGTAACCGGCCCAGTACCGCACCAGATCCGCGGGCTCCTCGACGGCCTTGACATCCCGTACGAGCCAGCCGGCGACGATCACCGCGAGCAGGACGCAGAGAACGGCGCCGGTGATCCTGGCCCCCCGTGTGAGTATCACGCGAGCGATACTCCACCGTCGCCGCTTGCCGGACAAGGGAGTTGTCCAGGTGGTGCGCGAACGGGCAACCGGCCGGGGAGACTTGACGAACCCCGGCCGGTCCACGGCACCCGCACGGCCGTACGCCGACCATGGTGGCGCGTTCGTATATCGGACGTGAGACGGCCGAGTTGCCCGCACGTTAACGTGTCTGCGTCAGCCGGCCCGGCTGCTCCCGGAAGGCGGCGGCCCGCCGTCCTCACCCATGGCGTCGGACGGGCCGAGGACGTCCTCCCGGCCGGACTCGTCCGCCTTCTCCTGCAGGACCGCCTCCCCCACCACCGTCTCCCCCGGCGTCTCCAGCAGCCCCTCCGGCGGCACCACCTGCTTCTCCTCCGCGAAGTGGCAGGCCGAGTCGTGCCCGGCCGGTGTGTCCGCCGACCGGAAGACCGCCGGAACCGCCAGCAGCGGAACTTCCCGTTCGCACCGCTCCTGCGCCTTCCAGCAGCGGGTGCGGAACGGGCAGCCGGAGGGGGGGTTGGCGGGCGAGGGGACATCGCCGTGCAGGATGATCCGCTCCCGGTGCTCGCGGGCCATCGGGTCCGGCACCGGGACGGCGGACAGCAGCGCCTGGGTGTAGGGATGCGTGGGGTGGTCATAGATCTGCTCGTCGGTGCCGATCTCGACGATCCGGCCCAGATACATCACGCCGACCCGGTCGGAGATGTGCCGGACGATCGACAGGTCGTGCGCGATGAAGACGTAACTGAGCCCGAACTCCGCCTGGAGCCGGTCCAGCAGGTTGACGACCTGCGCCTGTACGGAGACGTCGAGGGCGGAGACGGGTTCGTCCGCGACGATGATCTCGGGGTTCAGGGCCAGCCCGCGGGCGATGCCGATGCGCTGGCGCTGGCCGCCGGAGAACTGGTGGGGATAGCGGTTGATGTACTCCGGGTTGAGTCCGACGACGTCCAGCAGATCCTGGACCTTTCTGCGCCGGTCGCCCTTCGGGGCCACCTCGGAGTGGATCTCGTACGGCTCCCCGATGATGTCCCCGACGGTCATCCGGGGGTTGAGCGAGGTGTACGGGTCCTGGAACACCATCTGAATATTGCGGCGCACAGCCTTCAGTGCGCGCCCCGACAGTTTGGTGATGTCCTCGCCCTTGTACCTGATCGCACCGGCCGTCGGCTGTTCCAGATGCACCAGCATCCTGGCCACGGTCGACTTGCCGCAGCCCGACTCCCCCACGATGCCGAGCGTCTCGCCCGCCGCCAGGTCGAAGGACACCCCGTCGACCGCCTTGACGGCGCCGATCTGCTTCTTGATCAGGATGCCCTGGGTCAGCGGGTAGTGCTTGACCAGATCGCGGACCTGCAGAATGGGTTCGCCGCCCACGCGGGTGCTCCCCGGTTCAGCGTGCATCGAGCGTCTCCTTCCAGAAGTAGCAGGCGCTCTCGCGGTGCTGGGCCACCTCGAAGAGAGGCGGTACCTCACCTCGGCAGATCTCCTGGGCCATCGGGCAGCGCGGGTTGAAGGCGCAGCCGGGCGGGATGTGCAGCAGGTTGGGCGGCAGGCCCTTGATCGCGTACAGCTCCTGGCCCTTCTGGTCCAGGCGCGGGATCGACTGGAGGAGGCCCTTGGTGTACGGGTGGGCGGGGGCCTTGTAGATCTCGTGGACGGGGGCCGACTCGACGATCCGGCCCGCGTACATCACGGCGATGTAGTCGGCGACGTCCGCGACCACGCCCAGGTCGTGGGTGATCAGGATGAGTCCCATGTTGAGCTCGCGCTGGAGCTCGGCGAGCAGGTCCATCACCTGGGCCTGGACGGTCACATCGAGGGCGGTGGTGGGTTCGTCCGCGATGATCAGCGAAGGTTCCAGCGCCATCGCCATGGCGATCATGATGCGCTGACGCATGCCGCCGGAGAACTGGTGCGGGTAGTTCCCGACGCGTTCCTTGGCGGCCGGGATGCGGACCCGGTCCATCAGTTCGACGGCCTTGAGCCTGGCGTCCTTGTGCGACATCCCGCGGTGGACGACGAACATTTCGCCGAGCTGCTCCCCCACGCTGAGCACGGGGTTGAGGGAGGAGAGCGCGTCCTGGAAGATCATGGCCATCTCCTGGCCGCGGATCTTCCGGCGCTCCTCCTTCTTCATCTTCAGCAGATCACGGTCCTTGAACACGATCTCGCCACCGCTGATCTTTCCCGGGGGCATGTCGAGAATGCCCATGATCGCCTGTGCGGTGACCGACTTGCCGGAGCCGGACTCGCCGAGGACGGCGAGCGTCTCGCCCTCGGCCACCGAGTAGTTGACCCCGTTGACGGCTTTGGCCACCCCGTCGCGGGTGTGGAACTCCACGTGCAGATCGCGCACTTCGAGCAACATGGCAACGGGCTCCTCAGCGCAGCTTGGGGTCGAGGGCGTCGCGCACCGCGTCGCCGAGCATGATGAAGGCGAGCACGGTGATCGCCAGCGCTCCGGCGGGCCAGAGCAGCATGTGCGGGGCGTTGCGGATGTAGTTGGCCGCGGCGGAGATGTCGATGCCCCAGGAGACGGCAGGCGGTTTCAGGCCGACGCCGAGGAACGAGAGAGTCGCCTCCAGAGCGATGTACGTACCCAGGGCGATGGTCGCGACGACGATCACCGGAGCGACCGCGTTGGGCGCGATGTGGCGCAGCAGCATCCGGGAGTTGGAGGCGCCGAGCGCGCGGGCGGCCTGGACGTAGTCGTTCTGCTTGGCGGTGATGACCGAGCCTCGTGCGATACGGGCGATCTGCGGCCAGCCCAGCAGCACGATGAAGCCGATCACCGGCCAGACGGTGGAGCTCGGCACCACGGAGAGGAAGACCAGGCCGCCGAGGACCACCGGGATGCCGAAGAAGATGTCGGTGATACGGGAGAGGAAGGAATCCGACAGGCCGCCGTAGAAGCCTGCCAGGCCGCCCAGGAGGCTGCCGAGCAGGGTGACGCCCAGGGTGGCGCAGACGCCCACGGTCACCGAATTCCTGGCCCCGTAGACGGTCCGGGTGTAGACGTCGCAGCCCTGTCCGTCGAAGCCGAACGGGTGGCCGGGCTGTGAGCCCTCCTGGGCCTTGCCCAGGTTGCAGTTGAGCGGGTCCTGGTCCGCGATCAGTGACGGCCAGATCGAGATGATCACCAGGAAGAGGATGATCAGGGCGGAGATGATGAAGACCGGGTTGCGGCGCAGGTCCCGCCAGGCGTCGGACCACAGACTGCGCGGCTTCTCGGCGGGGCCGGTGCCTTCGGGACCGCCCGGTGTCCTTTCGAGGGTTGCCCCCTCCTCCAGGGCGAGGTCCATCACACCTCCCGCTCCGGCCGCCGAGATCGCCTCGTCCGGTGTCTGCTCAGGCATAGCGGATCCTCGGGTCGAGTACGGCGTACAGCAGGTCGACGATCAGGTTCGCCGCCAGGAAGACGAGGACCAGAATGGTGACGAACCCGACGACGGTCTGGGAGTTCTGACGCAGGATGCCCTGGTAGAGCTGATAGCCGACGCCATGGATGTTGAAGATCCGCTCCGTGACGATCGCCCCGCCCATCAGGGCGCCCACGTCCGTACCGATGAAGGTGACGACGGGGATCAGGGAGTTGCGCAGCAGATGCCGGGTGATCACGCGGCGCCTGGGCAGGCCCTTGGCGACGGCGGTACGGACATAGTCGGCGCGGGCGTTCTCGGCGATCGAGGTCCTGGTGAGCCGGGTGACGTACGCCAGGGAGACGGAGGCGACGACGAGCCCCGGGATGATGAGTTCGTTGAGCGGCGCCTGCGAGGAGACGGACGGACGGATGATCCCCCACCTCACGCCGAGAAGGAGCTGGAGCAGCAGACCGGTGACGAACGTCGGGATGGAGATGACGACCAGGGTCAGGATCAGCACGGTGGTGTCGACGGGGCGGCCGCGGCGCAGACCGGTGACGACGCCGAGGCTGATGCCGATGACGATCTCGAACAAGAGCGCCACGATGGTGAGCCGGATGGTGATGGGGAAGGCGGTCGCCATCAGATCGGTGACCTTCTGCCCGTTGAACGCGGTGCCGAAGTCGCCGGTGAAGACATTGCCCATGTAGGTCAGGTATTGCTGCCAGACGGGCTTGTCGAGGCCGAATTCCGAGCGGAGTCGGGCTGCGGTCGCCGGATCGCACTGGCGTTCGCCGCAGAGGCCCGCGATGGGGTCACCCATCACGTTCACCATGAGGAAGATCAACAGCGTGGTGCCGAAGAAGACCGGGATCATCTGCAGCAGCCGCCGGATCACATAACGTCCCATGAGGGGCTCCGGGGGTCGCGGGGGTCAAAGGCGCGGGGCTGGGGAGTGACGCGTCGACGGGATGCGGAAGCCGGGCGGCCGGTGCCAGGAACGCACCGGCCACCCGGCCTCAACGGATCACTTGACCTTGATCTGCTCGTACACCGGGACGCTGAACTGGTTCAGCGACACGTTGGTGATCCGCTCCGAGTGACCGGCGCTGCCGTTCTGGTACCAGAGCGGGATCACGGGCATCTGAGCGACCAGGACCCTCTCCGCGTCCTGGAAGGCCGAGACGGCCTTGGCCTTGTCGGACTCGGCGTTGGCCTTGTCGACGAGGCCGTCGAACTGCTTGCTGCTCCACTTGCCGTCGTTGGACGAGGCGTCGGTGTAGTACACCGGCTGCAGGAAGTTCTGGATGAGCGGGTAGTCCATCTGCCAGCCGGCCCGCCAGGCGCCGGTCAGCTTCTGCTGGGAGACCTGGCTGCGGAAGTCGGCGAAGGTGCCGACCGGGGCGCCGACGCACGCCCTGTTGTTGCCCATCACCTTGTTGATGCTGTTGCAGACGGCGTCGACCCACTCCTTGTGGGAACCGGTGTCCGCGTTGTACGAGATCTTGAGCTGGCCGCCGGGGATGCCACCGCCCTCCTGGATCAGCTTCTTGGCGTTCGCCGCGTTGTATTCGCAGGGCGCGCCGCACAACCCCTTCTTGAATCCGCCGTTCACGCCGAGGACCGGGGAGGTCCAGTCGGAGGCGGGGGTGCGGGTCTTCTGGAAGATCTGACTGGTGATCTGATCGCGGTTGATCGCCATCGACAGGCCCTGGCGGACCTTGATGCCGCCGGGGGTGTCCCACTTCTTGTCGTAGAAGGGGAAGGCGAGGGTCTGGATGATGCCGGCCGGGGTGTTGATGTACCGGTCGCCGAGGTCCGCCTTGACGTTCTTCAACTGCGAGGCGGGCACATCGTCGACGAGGTCGAGGTTGCCGGCCGTCAGATCGGTGTAGGCGGTGTTGTTGTCCGTGTAGACCTTGAGGTCGATGCCGCCGTTCTGCGCCTTGTCGGCCCCTGGGTACTTGTCCCACTTGCGCAGGTTCATCGACGAGCCCTTGGTGTAGTTGTCGATGGTGTACGGACCGTTGCCGATCGGCTTGGACACCCAGGCGGCGTGGTCGGTGAAGAAGGCCCTGGGCAGCGGGGCGAAGGCCGGGTAGCCGAGGGTGTCGGGCCAGAGGGAGAACTTCTGCATCAGCTTGACCGTGAAGGTCTTGTCGTTGACGAGCTTGAGGCCGGAGAGCGTGTTCGCCCTGGAGCTGCCCGACTCGGGGTGGACCTTGCTGTATCCGTCGATATATCCGAAGAAATAGGCGTTCTTCTGATTGTTCTTCAGCAGGGCCCCGTAGTTCCAGGCGTCCACGAACGACTTCGCGGTGATCTTCTCGCCGTTGCTGAAGGTCCAGCCGTCCTTCACGGTGATCGTGAAGTTCTGGTTGTCCTTGGTTTCGATCTTCTCGGCGAGCATGTTGATGGCCGCGCCGGTCTTCGGGTCGTACCTCTTGAGTCCCCGGAAGATCATGTCGAGGACCTTGCCGCCCTGCACCTCATTGGTGTTGGCGGGCTCCAGCGGGTTCTGCGGGTCGCCCCAGGAGGAGCTCACGATTCCATTGGCCCCACCGCCACCACCGCCGCTGCTGCCCCCTCCGCCGCATGCCGTCGCCGCCAGGACGACGGCCACCGCACATGCGGCCCACTTGGCCGGTGTGGCTCCGCGCATGGAGTGCCTCCTCGTTGTGCTCCGTCTCACGTGGAGTCAAATATCACCGGATAAAGCGCATTGCACACATTTCCTCCACCCATTCGGGCGCAGAAGAGCCGTCTCGAGTGGCACTGGAGGGCCCGGTTCGCACAGAACAGCGACGAGCCCGCCGCGTTCGACTCCCCGTGACCTCCGACCTGACGGCCCATCGGCTCACCAGCACCCCCGCAGCGGCCGGGCCGAAGGCCCTGCCCGCGATCCGCTCCGCGCGGATCGAAGCCGACACATGTCTGGAAGCCGGCCGGAGGACCATCTCCGGACGCCGACCCCTGCAAGGGCCGGGCGATAACGACCCCGCATCGAACGCACATCGATCACGCACCCACCTGGCCGGATGTACGAATTCCGAGACAACGGCGACCGAATAACGAACTCATTGCCGGATTTCTCACGAATGACCGCAAACGCGCCCTCGAAAGAAGTAAACGGAGGCAAAGATACGCCCCTCTCAAGGTCATGAGTTGGTCAATTTTCCAAAGAGCGCCTCAAGGGGGGCAGACATTCATTGACCCTGCATGAATTGCGTTGAAAAAGTCCGGGTAGCCCGTAGGTGTGCCTGCGGAGTCCTTCGACCCTCCGGGCCAGGAGCACCATGACGATTCCAACACCGCAAGCATCCGCGCCCGTTGAGGTGGAGGATGCGAAGCCGCAGTCGATGCCGGACCCGTCCGCGCCCAAGGGCGGCGCCGGCCGCTCACCGGGCAAGATGGCCTGGCGGCGCTTCAAACGCGACCGCACAGGCGTGATTTCGGCCTATGTCGTCATCTTCTTCTTCGTGGTGGCCATCTGCGCGCCGCTGATCGCGAAGCTGTACGGCAAGGACCCCTACACGACGTACGGGCAGAACGACCCCGACCTGCTGGACGAGTTCAGCTCACCGGTGCTGCCCAACGGCGGTATCAGCAGCGACTTCTGGTTCGGCATCGAGCCCGGACTCGGCCGGGACGTCTTCACCTTCCTGCTCTACGGCATGCGAAACTCGCTGCTCATCGCCGCGGCAACCACCTTGCTGGTGACCGTGATCGGCATCGTCATCGGTATCACTGCGGGCTATCTCGGCGGGAAGACCGACTACCTCGTGGGCCGGGTCATCGACATCCTGCTGGCCTTCCCCTCCACGCTCTTCTTCATCGCCTTCTGGCCGGTGATGCTCTCGATCCTGGTCGCTCCGGACGAGAACACCCCGATCTGGCTGACCGTCGTCAGCCTCATCTTGGTCATGACCGCCTTCGGCTGGGCGTCCATCGCACGACTGCTGCGCGGCGAGGTGCTCGCCCTGCGCGAGCGCGAGTTCGTCGAGGCGGCAAAGGTGACCGGCGCCTCCCCTGCGCGGATCATCTTCAAGGAACTGCTGCCCAACCTCTGGACGCCGATCCTCATCCAGGCCACGCTCGCGCTGCCCGCTTACGTCACCGCGGAGGCGGGCCTCGCCTTCCTCGGCGTCGGTCTCACCGACCCGACACCCGACTGGGGCGTGATGATCCAGCGCGGGTCGGAGGTCTACCAGAGCGACATCACGTTCATGCTCTTCCCCGGCGCCTCGATGGTGATCTTCGTCATCGCCTTCAACCTGCTGGGCGACTCGGTGCGTGACGCACTGGACCCGAAGACCAAGCGCTGAACCGCACTTCCTCCGGCCGGGCGACGGGGCCCACCGGATCGATCGTTTCTCTCCCTCGACCAGAGCAGGAAGCCATGTCCCTCTCCCGCAGAAACTTCGTCATCGCCACGTCGGTCGCAGCCGGCGGTTCGATGGTCCTCTCCGCATGCAGCAGTGGCAGCTCGACCAAGAAGGGCGAAAAGGGCTCCGGACACGGCGGTGCCGACAAGTACACCGGCTCGGTCGTCGTCGGCACGAAGGAGGACTCCACCGGTCCCGCCGCCGAGATCCCGGGCGCGAAGAAGGGCGGCACGATCCGTGGCATCGCTCCGGACGACTTCTCGCACCTCGACCCGCAGCGCATCTACTTCTCGTGGAACTCCGCGGTCGGTGACCTCTTCATTCGCAGCCTGACCGGTTACAAGATCGCGGCGGACGGCTCGATGAAGCTGGTCGGCGACCTCGCTACCGACGCGGGCACCATGGCCGACGGCGGCAAGACCTGGACCTTCACTCTGAAGGACGGTCTGAAGTGGGAGGACGGCAAGGAGCTCACCATCGAGGACGTGCGCCACGGCATCGAGCGCGGCTTCGCCAGCTTCACCACCGAAGGCGCGGGCTACGCCCAGACCGCGCTGACCGGCACGGCCGACTTCCGCTCGAAGTACAAGGGCCCGTTCAGCGGCAAGCACCTCGACTCGATCGTGACGGACGCCAAGGCGAAGACGATCACCTTCAAGCTGGCAGAGCCCCGTCCGGACCTCAACTTCACCCTGGCCATGACCTCCTACGGTGCCGTCCCGGTCTCGGGCGACACCAAGGACAAGTACGACAAGGACCCGGTCTCGGCCGGTCCGTACCGCATCAAGGCGCACGCCGTCGACAAGTCGATGACGCTGGTGCGCAACCCGCACTGGGACCCCAACACCGACTCGATCCGCAACGCGTACCCGGACAGCTTCGTCTACGAGTTCGGCCCCGAGGCCCTCCAGGCCGCGGACCGTCTGATCGCCGACGACGGCGACGACAAGTACGCGGTCATGGCGTACAGCGGCGTCCCGGCCGAGCGCATCCAGAAGGTCCTCACCGACCCCGAGCTGAAGAAGCGCACCTTCAACGGCCTGCTGACCGGCATCTACTACTACGCGATCAACACCAAGCGGGTCACCGACCTGAAGGTGCGTCAGGCACTCATCCACGCCTGGCCGCTGGAGCAGATCCGCAAGATCTACGGTGGCCCCTCGGCCGGTGACTACGCGACGTCCATCCTCAGCCCCGACATCCTCGGCTACGCCAAGGACGACGTCTACGGGAAGCTGAAGAAGCCGCAGGGCGACCCGGAGGCAGCGAAGAAGCTGCTGAAGGAAGCCGGCAAGGAAGGCCAGAAGATCGTCTACGCCTTCCCCCAGGGCAACAACTACAACAAGACCAAGGTCGTCATCGAGAACGCCCTCAAGGCGGCCGGCTTCGACCCGGTCATCAAGCCGCTGGACTCCACCAGCTACTACGACCAGATCCAGCAGATCGACAACCAGTTCGACGTGATGTGGTTCGGCTGGTCCCCGGACTGGCCGACCGGCTACACGCTGATGCAGCCGCTGTTCGACGGTGGCACGATCGCCAACGGCGCCAACAACATCTCGCAGCTGAACGTCGACTGGGTCAACGCGGCGATCAAGAAGAACGTCACCATCGCCGACCCGGCGGAGGCCGGCAAGGCCTGGGCCGCACTGGACAAGCGGATCATGACGGAGGAGGCGCCGATCATCCCCGAGACGTTCCAGCGCCGCTTCTACCTCTACGGCGAGAAGGTCGGCGGCGCCATGTTCCACCCGCTGTGGTCCTCGGCCGTCTTCTACAAGCTGTTCGTGAAGGCCTGACGCCGACACTTCTGAGGCGGGGCGCCCCTGCGGCGCCCCGCCCTCCCCCTCCCCCTCGTCGGCGTCTGCCAGGGAAATCCATCGCCATGTTCCGCTTCCTCATCCGCCGGGCAATCGGCGCACTGGTCATCCTGCTGATCATCAGTGCCATCACTTTCGTCCTCTTCTACGTCGCGCCCCGCGACCCAGCTCGTGTGGCCTGCGGCAAGGTGTGCACGCCCGAGACGCTGGCACTGGTCAGGCGCAACCTCGGCATCTCCGACCCGCTGCCCGTGCAGTACTGGCACTGGCTCCAGGCGGTGTTCGTCGGGAGGGACTACGCGTCGTTCGGGCACTGCCCCGCGCCATGCCTCGGCTACTCGTTCCACAACCGCGAGCCGGTCCTGGGCACCATCCTGGACCGCTTCCCGACCACGCTCTCCCTTTCCCTCGGCAGCGCGGTCGTCTTCGTGGTATTCGGTGTGGGCACCGGCATGCTCGCCGCGGTCAAGCAGGGCAAGGCACTGGACAAGGTGGCGTCCTCGGCGTCGCTGATCGGCTCCTCGATGCAGATCTACATCGTCGGCGTGGTCGCCATGTACTACCTCGCTGACCAGTGGCACATCCTGAGCCGCCCCAAGGACGTGCCCTTCACCGAGAGCCCGTCCGCCTGGTTCTCCGGGCTTCTGCTGCCCTGGCTGGTGCTGGCGCTGATCTTCACCGCCAACTACACGCGTATGGCCCGGTCCCAGCTCGTCGAGACGCTGAGCGAGGACTACGTGCGCACCGCACGCGCCAAGGGCCTCTCCCGGCGGACAGTGTTCTTCAGATTCGCCTGGCGCGGGGCCATGGGCCCGATCGTCACCATTTTCGGCCTCGACCTCGGTGTGCTGTTCGGGGGCGCGATCATCACCGAGAAGACATTCGGTCTGCACGGCATCGGTGCGCTCTCCGTCAAGGCGGTCGGCGACAACGACCTGCCCCTGCTGCTCGGCGTCGTCCTGGTCGCGGCAGGAGCGATCGTCGTTTTCAACATCATCGTCGACGCCGTCTACGCCCTCATCGACCCACGCGTCCGCCTCGCCTAGGGAGAGATCCAGTGAGCACCCCCTTCCTCTCCGTACGCGATCTGCGCGTGCACTTCTCCACCGAAGACGGCATGGTCAAGGCCGTCGACGGGCTGTCCTTCGACATCGAGAAGGGCAAGACGCTCGGCATCGTCGGCGAGTCCGGCTCCGGCAAGTCCGTCACCAACCTGACGATCCTCGGCCTGCACCACCCCGATCACACCGAGATCGAGGGCGAGATCCTCCTCGATGGGCAGGATCTGCTGGCCGCGTCGGAGCGCGAGTTGGAGCGGCTGCGCGGCAACAAGATGGCCATGATCTTCCAGGACTCGCTGGCCTCGCTGTCGCCATACCACACCATCGGCAGGCAGATCGGCGAGACGTACCGCAAGCACACCGGCGCCTCCAAGCGAGACGCCAGGGCGCGGGCCGTCGAGATGCTCACCAAGGTGGGCATCCCGCAGCCCGATCTGCGAGTGGACGACTATCCGCACCAGTTCTCCGGCGGTATGCGCCAGCGCGCGATGATCGCCATGGCGCTGGTCTGCGACCCGGAGCTGCTGATCGCGGACGAGCCGACCACAGCGCTGGACGTCACCGTGCAGGCCCAGATCATGGACCTGCTCAAGGACCTCCAGCAGGAGACCGGCACCTCGATCATCTTCATCACCCATGACCTCGGTGTCATCGCCGACATCGCGGACGACGTGCTGGTGATGTACGGCGGGCGCTGTGTCGAGCGCGGGACCAAGAGGGAGGTGCTGCGGACACCCCAGCACCCGTACACCTGGGGTTTGCTGGGCTCCATGCCGAGCCTGGACGGTCCGGTTGATGTACCGCTGTCGCCGATTCCCGGCACTCCGCCGAGCCTCCTCAACCCGCCGACCGGCTGCCGCTTCCACCCGCGGTGCACGTTCGCCGAGCAGGTCGGCGGCAAGCGCTGCGCGACCGATCAGCCGCCGCTGGAGCTCACCGCCGGGCGCGGCGCCGCCTGCCACCTCACCGCGGAGCAGCGCACCGAGTTCTTCGCAGACTTCGCCGGCACCCGGCCCAACTGACGTACAAGAGACGGGACTTCCCTACGATGAGCAGCACAGATCCCCTCCTGGACGTCTCCGGACTCACCAAGCACTTCCCGATCAAGGGCGGCTTTCCGATCCGGCGGACGGTCGGCGCGGTCCAGGCCGTCGACGGGCTGGACTTCACCCTCGCCGAGGGCGAGAGCCTGGGCCTGGTCGGCGAGTCCGGCTGCGGCAAGTCGACGACGGGCCGGCTGATCACCCGACTGCTGGAGCCGACGGCCGGCACGATCTCCTACCGCGGTCAGGACATCACCCACGCCTCGCGCAAGGAGCTGGCCCCGGTTCGCTCCGAGATCCAAATGATCTTCCAGGACCCGTACGCCTCGCTGAATCCGCGGCAGACCGTCGGCAAGATCATCACCGCGCCGATGGAGATCAACGACATCGACCCGGCGGGCGGGCGCGAGGCGCGCGTGCGGGAACTGCTGGAGATCGTCGGGCTCAACCCGGAGCACTACAACCGCTTCCCGCACGAGTTCTCCGGCGGCCAGCGCCAGCGCATCGGGGTGGCCCGCGCGCTCGCCCTGGAGCCGAAGCTGATCGTGGCCGACGAGCCGGTCTCGGCGCTGGACGTGTCGATCCAGGCCCAGGTGGTGAACCTGCTGCAGAAGCTGCAGAAGGAACTCGGCATCGCGTTCCTGTTCATCGCCCACGACCTGGCCGTCGTACGCCACTTCTCGCAGCGCGTGGCGGTCATGTACCTCGGCAGGATCGTGGAGATCGCCGATCGCGAGGACCTGTACGGCAACCCGCGTCACCCGTACACCAAGGCGCTGCTCTCGGCCGTACCCGAGGCGACGGCTGACGAGGCGCCGACCCGGGAACGCATCCTCCTCACCGGCGATGTGCCCTCCCCGGTCAATCCGCCCTCGGGCTGCCGCTTCCGCACCCGTTGCTGGAAGGCGACGGACAAGTGCGCGAGCGAGGCTCCGCCGCTGGTACGGGTCGAGGGCAGTCGGGACAGTCATCTGACGGCCTGCCACTACCCCGAGGACCCGCAGACCGCGTCGCCCGTCCCGCAGGCTCGTAGCGCCTCTCAGGGGCTGACGCTCGACAAGGCCACTCAAAGCCCCAAGACCGAGGCCTGACACCCCTGGCCCTGGGGGCGCCCTCGCCGACACCGACCTGATCGGCCCAGAAAGGCGGAGTTCCCCCCGACCCAAGGAATCGAGCACGTCGGTCCATTGACCCGAGGCCACCTGCGAGCCCGGTTCCCGGGTATACGGGAAAGGCGCCCGGAATCAATCGGTTCCGGGCGCTCCCCTTTGCCCGCAGAGCGATTCCCGTGGGGCGACAGTACCCATTGAGGATATCCGGGCCGGTCCGGACATGACTACCGTAATCGACACATTTCGGGCACGCTCTGACAGCCGTCTCGGCCAGAGGGATTGCGCTCCGCCGCCAGAGACGCCCCCTCGCGAGGCAGGCAAGTGCTTTCCATCGCATCTGCAATGCGAACCCGGCTTCCGCAAGGGGTGAGCGGCTGGCACCGGTTGCCCGCCAACCCGCAAGGACTTCGGATGAGGGGCCCGTTCCGCGTCCCGCCGGACAGAGGTGTCGCATGAGAGAGAGAACCGCCTGTACCTCAAGTTCTCCTCAAGTTACAGCCAATCGGAGAGCCTCCCCGAAATACTTCACCGTAGCCAGACCGACCACCGGAAAACTAAGGGAGAACCATGCGGATCGCTTCACTGGCAGCAGTCGCCGTAACATTCGCTACAGCAACTCTGGGTTTCAGTGCCCCCCAGGCTCACGCCGGGACTCTGCTGGAGTTCCGGGTCAAGAATATGACCACGGGTAAGTGCCTCCAGTGGAATGGCTACGACAAGCCGGTTTCCCAGGTGACATGCAAGAAAACGATGAAACAGTACTGGGGCAAGGCTGGCACCATGGTCCAGAGCATGGGCACCGGGCTGATCGGCGAAGGATGTCTCACCGCGCCGAAAAAGCACGAGGGCCGCGCGTACGGAAGGGTCTGCTCGGATCAGCAGCGCAAGTACATTGGTTGGGCGATTCTTTCGACAGCTCCGAATGCCAAGGGTGTAATCGGCAGCGCTTCTGGCGGGTATCTGAAGGTAGTCAAGTCGGGCCAGGTCGTCGTGGGCAAGCGCGTCAGCGGAAACCGCGACCTCTGGAAGTTCATCGCCTGACCCCCGCGCATGAGGTACTGACGGTAGGCCGAAAGGCGCCTGTTCTCGGCTGTGGGAGACCGTCACCGGCCCGAACGGAGTCGACGCCCCTCAATGGAATCATTGGCGGGGCGTCGATTCGCGCTTGCTCTGTGTCGGCGACGCCGGCGGCGCCGTGCCGGTCGAGGGCTGCTTCTTCCACGCGTCGGGCAATACGGCCCGCCGCGTGGCAGCCAGCCCCTCATGCCGCGCCAGCGAATGACTGCACACGCGCCGTCGACGTGCTTGAACGGTTCCGGCCCACAACAGAGCAGCCACCGGCCTTCCAACAAAGCCGCATCACGGTGGGAGGCGCTCTCCACGCCCCACGCATCGGACCCCTTGGGTGCCCGAGCAGGCTTCCAAGGGGTCCGGCGGGTGGGTGCAACCGTTCAACGGACGTCAGGCCGCGCCGACGATGTCCTTCTCCTCGGCGAAGTGACAGGCCGACTCGTGCGCCGCGGGGCCGTCCGAGCCCTTGAAGCGCTCGGGGATCGCCAGCAGCGGCACCTCCGTGGAGCACTTGTCCTGGGCCTTCCAGCACCGCGTACGGAAGCTGCAGCCCGACGGCGGGTTCGCCGGCGACGGGACGTCACCGGTCAGGATGATCCGCTCGCCGCGCTCACGGGCCTCGGGGTCCGGGACCGGGACCGCCGACAGCAGCGCCTGGGTGTAGGGGTGCGTCGGGTGGTCGTAGATCTCGGCGTCCGTACCGATCTCGGCCATCTTGCCGAGGTACATCACGCCGACCCGGTCGGAGATGTGCCGGACGATCGACAGGTCGTGCGCGATGAAGAGGTAGGAGAGGTTGAACTCGTCCTGGAGCTTCTCCATCAGGTTGATGACCTGCGCCTGCACCGACACGTCGAGCGCGGAGACCGGCTCGTCGCAGACGATGATCTCCGGGTTGAGCGCGAGGCCGCGGGCGATGCCGATGCGCTGGCGCTGACCGCCGGAGAACTGGTGCGGATAGCGGTTGATGTACTCCGGGTTGAGACCGACGACGTCCAGCAGCTCCTGGACCTTGCGGCGCCGGTCCCCCTTCGGGGCCACCTCCGGATGGATGTCGAAGGGCTCGCCGATGATGTCGCCGACCGTCATACGCGGGTTCAGCGAGGTGTACGGGTCCTGGAACACCATCTGGATGTTCCGGCGCACCGCCTTCAGCGCGCGCCCGGACAGCCTGGTGATGTCCTGACCCTTGTAGAAGACCTCGCCGGACGTGGCCGTCTCCAGCGTCATCAGCAGCCGCGCGACCGTGGACTTGCCACAGCCCGACTCGCCGACGATGCCGAGCGTCTCGCCCTGGTAGAGGTCGAAGGAGACCCCGTCCACGGCCTTGACGGCGCCGACCTGGCGCTTGAAGAGGATGCCCTGGCTCAGCGGGAAGTGCTTGACCAGATTGCGCACCTGAAGGATCGGCTCACCGCGTTCCACCGGGGCCTCGATCGCCGCGACCGCCGCCGTCTCGTCGGCGGCCTCGACCGCCACGACGTCGGTGACGTTCGGGGTGCTGTCCAACGATCCGTCCGTCTTGTCGAGCTCAGCCATGGATCGTCTCCTTCCAGAAGTGGCAGGCGCTGCCGCGGCCGGGCAGCTCGCTGCCGTCCTGCTCGGAGACCGGCACCAGGGCCGGAATCTCCGTGCGGCAGATGTCCTCCGCCTTCGGGCACCTGGGGTTGAAGGCGCAGCCGGACGGAATCTTGAGCAGGTTGGGCGGCAGGCCCTTGATCGCGTAGAGCTCCTGGCCCTTCTGGTCGAGCCGCGGGATCGAGTCGAGCAGACCGCGGGTGTACGGGTGCGCGGGCCGCTTGTACAGCTCGTGCACCGGCGCCGTCTCGACGATCCGGCCCGCGTACATGACCGCGATCTTGTCCGCGACATCGGCGACGACGCCGAGGTCGTGGGTGATCAGGATCAGACCCATGTTGAACTCGGTCTGAAGCTCCTTGAGCAGATCCATGACCTGCGCCTGGACCGTCACGTCGAGCGCGGTGGTCGGCTCGTCCGCGATGATCAGGTCCGGCTCCAGGGCCAGCGCCATGGCGATCATGATGCGCTGGCGCATACCACCGGAGAACTGATGCGGGTAGTCGCCGACGCGCTGCTTGGCTGCGGGGATCTTGACCCGCTCCATCAGCTCGATGGCCTTGGCCTTCGCCTGCTTCTTGGAGAGTCCCTGGTGGACACGGAACATCTCGCCGAGCTGGTAGCCGACCGAGAGCACGGGGTTGAGCGAGGAGAGCGCGTCCTGGAAGATCATCGCGATCTTCTGGCCGCGGATCTTCCGCCGCTCCTCGTAGCTCATGGTGAGCATGTCCTGGCCGCGGTACAGGATCTGGCCCTGCGGGATCTTGCCGGGCGGCATGTCGAGAATGCCCATGATCGCCTGAGCGGTCACGGACTTACCGGAGCCGGACTCGCCGAGCACGGCCAGGGTCTCGCCCGAGTCGACGCTGTAGTTCACACCGTTGACGGCCTTGGCGACTCCGTCACGGGTGTGGAACTCCACGTGCAGGTCGCGCACTTCGAGGAGCGGGCTGTCGTCCGACCCTCCGGCACGGGGCGCCGGGATGTCTGCTGTCTTGTCCATGATGGTCACGTCGTACGCCCTCCTCAGCGCAGCTTCGGGTCGAGGGCGTCGCGCACCGCGTCGCCGAGCATGATGAACGCGAAGACCGTGAGGCTGAGCATTCCTGCCGGGAACAGCAGCACATGCACGTTGTTACGGATCTCTTCGCTGCCCGACGCGATGTCGATGCCCCACGAGATGGTCGGGTCGGCGAGACCCAGGCCCAGGTAGGACAGCGTCGCCTCGGCCGAGATGAAGCCACCGAGAGCGATGGTGGCGACCACGATGGTCGGCGCGAGGGCGTTGGGCAGGACATGGCGGAACAGCATCCGGCCGGTCCCCGCGCCGAGAGCGCGTGCCGCCGTCACATAGTCCGCCTGCTTCGCGGTGATCACCGATGCACGCATCACACGGCAGATCGAGGTCCAGCCCAGGAAGGCGAGGGCCGCGATCACGACGTACACCTTGCGCTCGGCGAAGGCGTTCAGGACGACCATCGTGCCGAGCAGGAAGGGCAGACCGAAGAAGATGTCCGTGATGCGGGAGATGATCGCGTCGAGCCAGCCGCCGAAGTAGCCGGAGAGCAGACCCAGCAGACCGCCGACGATGGTGATCGCCACGGTGACGCCGACGCCGACGAGGATCGAGGCGCGGGTTCCGTAGATCACCCGGGCGTAGATCGAGCGGCCCTGAACGTCGTAGCCGAACCAGTCCGCCTGGAAGAAGTGCCCCAACTCGGGCTTCGTCAGGTAGTGGTGAGTCAGATCGCCGGCCCGCGGGTCGGCGCCGGTGAACAGGCCGGGGAAGGCCGCGATCACCAGCAGCAGAACCAGCAGGCTCGCCGATATCCAGAACATGGGGCGGTGGCGCAGGTCGAACCATGCGTCACCCCACAGACCACGGGGCTTGCCGGTGGATTCCCCGACGGGGCTCTCCGCGTCCGCCGTCGCCGACGCGACCGCGTCCACTTCGGCGTCCTTGATGCTCTGGTCCTTGGTCACGTCAGGCATACCGGATCCTCGGGTCCAGGACCGCGTACAGCAGGTCGACAATCAGGTTGATCACGAGAATGATCAGTACGAATACGGTGACGACACCGACGATGGTGGAACCTTCACGCTGCTGCAGCGCCCGGTAGAGAAGGTTGCCGACACCCTGGACATTGAAGATGCCCTCGGTGACGACCGCGCCGCCGATGAAGCCGCCGACGTCCGTACCGAGGAACGTGACCACCGGGATCAGCGAGTTGCGCAGCAGGTGCACCCCGACGATGCGACGCCGCGGCAGCCCCTTCGCGAGCGCCGTGCGCATGTAGTCCGCGCGCAGGTTCTCGGCGAAGGTCGTACGCGTCAGTCGAGCGACGTACGCCATGGAGAGCATGGCCAGGACGAAGCCCGGCAGGAACAACTGCGTGATGTCCATCGAGTCTTCGACGTTCGGCGCGACCCAGTGCAGTGTGTCCGCGAAGACGAACCGGGCCACGTAGCCGAGGATGAACACGGGGATCGAGATGACGACCAGCGTGAAGATCAGCACGCCGGTGTCCGGCGCCTTGCCCGCCTTCAGTCCGGCCCACGCGCCGAGGCTGAGACCCACGATCATCTCGATGACCATCGCGACGATGGTGAGACGGATCGTGACGGGGAAGGCCCTCGACATCTCGTCCCAGACGGGACGGCCGCCGAAGGTCTCGCCGAAGTCCAGGTGGAACAGGTCCTTCATGTAGTTGATGTACTGCATGGGAAGGGACTGGTCCAGCCCGAACTTGTGACGCAGCTCCGCGACCTGTGCGGGGTCGGCCGCCTTGTCACCCCACATCGCCCGGATGGGATCACCGGGAAGGATGTGGACCATAAGGAAAATCAACAGAGTAGTCCCGATGAAAACCGGGATCATCTGGAGCAGTCGCCTAGCGACGTAACGCCCCATCATGCCTCCATGCCGTGAGGGGTCGGCGATGGCCTACACATGGTCTCCACCGCGGGGTTGTGGGGGGAGGTTGCCGGGCCAACGCCCGCGAGCCGGTGCCGCCATCCGTTCCGGAGGGCGGCACCGGCCGGCAGGTCCCGAAACTTACTTCTTCGACTTCACCTGAACGTCGGTGAAGATGGGGTCGCCGTCCTGACCGTAAACGATCTTGCCGAATACGTTCTTGGACTGCCCCGAGTTGACCTTGTAGAACCACAGCGGGATCGAAGGCATGTCCTTCGCCAGGAGCTGCTCGGCCTCCTGGTACATCTTCACGGTCTCGTCCAAGGTCTTCGCCTTGTCGGCCTTGGAGGCCAGCTCGTCGAACGCCTTGTTGGAGTAGCCACTGGTGTTACCGGCGGCCGTCGTGCCGTACAGGTCGCGCATGAAGTTCGAGTTGACCGGGTAGTCGAGCACCCAGCCACCGCGGTACATGGACTTGACCTTCTTGCCGTCACGGGCGTTCAGGTCGGTCGCGAAGTCCGGCTTGGAGTCGCCGACGCACTCGACACCGGTGGCCTGGCGGATGCTGTTGCAGACCGCGTCGACCCACGCCTTGTGCGGCTGGTCCGCGTTGAACTGGATCGAGATCTTGTTGCCCGGGACGCCGCCACCCTCCGTGATGAGGGCCTTGGCCTTGGCCGGGTCGTACTTCACGATGTCGCCGAGGGCGCCGGGCTTGTAGCCGAGCACACCGCGGGCGACGTACGAGTCGGCCGGGGTACGGGTGCCGTTGAGGACGGTCTTGGTGATCGTGTCACGGTCGATCGCCATCGACAGGCCCTGGATGACCTTGGGGTTGATGTTCTTGAACTGCTTGGTGTAGAACGCCGGGACGATCGACTGGACCGCGGAGTACTCCTGGTCGATCGCACGGTCGCCGAGGTCCTGCTTGTAGTTCTTCAGCGCGGTCACGGGGACCTGCTCGATCCAGTCGAGCTGGTCCGAGCGCAGGGCCGAGTAGGCGGCCTCGGCGGTGGTGTAGTTCTTGAAGTCGATGCCACCGTTCTTGGCCTTGTTCGGGCCCTGGTAGCCGTCGAACTTCCGAACCTTGATCATCTTGTTGTGGTCCCACGAGACGAACTTGTAGGGACCGTTGCCGATCGGCTTCTGACCGGCGGCCTTCGGGTCCTTGAAGAAGGACTCGGGCAGCGGCGCCCACACGTCGTAACCCAGCTTGTACGCGAAGTACGAGACCGGACCGACCAGGGAAATCGTGAAGGTGTTGTCGTCAACGACCTTCAGACCTTCCATCTCGGTCTTCTTCGGGTCACCCTTGGCCGGGTGGACATCCTCGTAGCCCTTGATGTCCTGGAACCAGCTGGAGTTGGTCTGGTTGTTCTTGACGTTGGCGGACCAGTTCCAGGAGTCCACGTAGGACTTGGCGGTGACCGTGGTGCCGTCGTGGAACTTCCAGCCCGGCTTGAGCTTGACGGTCCACACGGACGAGTCCGCGTTGGGCGTCACGGACTCGGCGTTGACGTACGTGAGCTTGCCGGTGCCGGGCTCGTAGTCGACGAGTCCGGAGAAGATGGCGCGCAGGACACGGCTGCCCTGGCTCTCCTTGGCGTTCGCCGGCTGCAGCGGGTTCTGCGGCTCGCTGAGCTGGGCGGTCAGGATCCCGTTCGGGTCCGCCTTGCCCGAGTTCATGTCCTTGCCGCTGCCACTGTCGCTACCACCGCAGGCGGTCGCGGCCAGGGCGATGATTGCCGCCCCCGCGACCCACTTGGCGCTCTTGGCACCACGCATGGGTTTCCTCCTCATGAGTCCACTTTTGACTACAAGAAGGGCACTGGAGTGATACACCGACACCCCTGACGGTGATCGTTTCAGTGCCCTGAGTGTGCTCGTGAGTCGGCACTCCCCACAGTGCGTGACCCATTGACCCGAGCTCAATGGAGCCAACTATTGAGTACGAGCGGGCCGTAAACCACACTTAAAGGGTCTCGGTTTGACAACATCAACAGGGCGCGGTTGACCGAAATCCGGACAAAGTGATCCCAGACAGACACGCCCGAAACGGACTGTTAACGCAACCCCCGGAGAGTGATGACCGCTTTCCGGACACATGCCACCCGAAATGGATTTGACGCCGAGGGCTTCCGATGACGCCGAGGCGTCCCACTCCTCGGCCGCGACATGCAGCAGCCCGGCCTCGCCCACTGCCGGGCGAGGCCAGGCGGCCCGGCTTGCGACCGTCCGGGGCCACTCCAGCAACGCCCGAGCGGAGTGTCTGCTTCCCGGACTTCACCTTGGCATACGTGGTGGTCCCAGGAGTCATGCCCGCACTCGCGGTCCCGGCACCGAAGAGAACAAGTAGCGCCGAGGCTGCTGCGGCACTGGCCAGAGCCGTCTTTCGTGGCACCAGAGTCGACATGCAATCCCTCCCCGTATCGGCCACCCCCTGCGGTACGGCAACACAAAGAAGTTATCGCCTTGCGTACGCAAACGGATGAGGATTGAGCAAATCTTGAGCTTCGGTTCGGTGCAGTGGAGCTCCGTGGCTCAAAAAGGCAACGGCCCGTTGCCTCAACCGAGTTGAGGCAACGGGCCGTCCTGCTGCGGGAGATGCGCTGGTCAGCGCTTGGCGCGCGAAGCGGCGCGGCCGCGCTCCTTCTGGTCCAGGACGACCTTGCGGATACGCACGGTCTCCGGGGTCACCTCGATGCACTCGTCCTCGCGGCAGAACTCCAGGGACTGCTCCAGGGAGAGCTTGCGGGCCGGAACCACGTTCTCCGTGGTGTCGGCGGAGGCCGCACGCATGTTGGTGAGCTTCTTCTCCTTGGTGATGTTCACGTCCATGTCATCGGCGCGGGAGTTCTCGCCGATGATCATGCCCTCGTAGACCTCGGTGCCGGCCTCGGTGAAGATGACACCGCGCTCCTGGAGGTTGACCATGGCGAACGGGGTCACCGAACCCGAGCGGTCCGCGACCAGCGAGCCGTTGTGACGGGTGCGCAGCTCGCCGAACCACGGCTCGTGCCCCTCGAAGATGGAGTGCGCGATGCCCGTACCGCGGGTCTGGGTCAGGAACTCCGTGCGGAAGCCGATGAGGCCGCGGGACGGGACGATCCACTCCATGCGGACCCAGCCCGAACCGTGGTTCGTCATCGTCTCCATGCGGCCCTTGCGGGTCGCCATCAGCTGGGTGATCGCACCGAGGTGCTCCTCGGGGGAATCGATCGTCATGCGCTCGATCGGCTCGTGCGTCTTGCCGTCGATCTGCTTGGTGACGACCTCCGGCTTGCCGACCGTGAGCTCGAAGCCCTCACGGCGCATCTGCTCGACGAGGATGGCCAGCGCGAGCTCACCGCGGCCCTGGACCTCCCAGGCGTCGGGGCGCTCGGTGTCCAGGACGCGGAGCGAGACGTTACCGATCAGCTCGCGGTCGAGGCGGTCCTTCACCTGGCGGGCGGTGACCTTGTGGCCCTTGCCGCCCTTGCCGACGAGCGGCGAGGTGTTCGTACCGATGGTCATCGAAATGGCCGGCTCGTCGACGGTGATCAGCGGCAGCGCGATCGGGTTCTCGGGGTCGGCCAGGGTCTCGCCGATCATGATGTCCGGGATACCGGCGATGGCGCAGATGTCGCCGGGGCCCGCCTTCTCGGCCGGCTTGCGGGTGAGCGCCTCGGTCATCAGCAGCTCGGTGATGCGGACGCTGGACATCGTGCCGTCGCGCTTGATCCAGGTGACGGTCTGGCCCTTGCGCAGCTCACCCTGCTCGACGCGGCAGAGCGCGATACGGCCGAGGAAGTTGTCGGCGTCCAGGTTGGTGACGTGGGCCTGCAGCGGCGCCTCGTCGTCGTACTCCGGGGCCGGGACGTGCGCCAGGATCGTGGAGAAGAACGGCTCCAGGTTCTCGCTGTCGGCCGGGACGGTGCCGTCCTCCGGCTTGGTCAGCGAGGCGACGCCGTCACGGGCGCAGGCGTAGACGATCGGGAACTCGATCTGGTCCTCGTCCGCGTCCAGGTCCAGGAACAGGTCGTACGTCTCGTCGACGACCTCGGCGATCCGGGAGTCGGGACGGTCCGTCTTGTTGATGCAGAGGATGACCGGCATCTTCGCGGAGAGCGCCTTGCGCAGCACGAAGCGGGTCTGCGGGAGCGGGCCCTCGGAGGCATCGACGAGCAGCACGACCGCGTCCACCATCGACAGACCGCGCTCGACCTCGCCGCCGAAGTCGGCGTGGCCGGGGGTGTCGATGATGTTGATCGTGATCGGGTCCCCGCCGTCCTTGGGGTGATACTTCACCGCCGTGTTCTTGGCGAGGATCGTGATGCCCTTCTCACGCTCCAGGTCGTTCGAGTCCATCATGCGGTCGTCGAGGTGCTCGGCGGCGTGCGCGGCGAAGGCGCCGGCCTGCTTGAGCATGGCGTCGACCAGCGTGGTCTTGCCGTGGTCGACGTGGGCGACGATGGCTACGTTACGGATGTCGTGGCGCGTGGGCATGGGTGGCTTGCGCTTCTCTCGGATCGTGGGATCAGGCGTCTCAGTCGCTCTCGGGTCCTCGTACGCCCGCCGGGCGGACGCGCCACGGCTACCCCCCATGGTACGGGGCTGGCGCGTCCCGGGCTTCCCGGCCCGATCCGCGAGACCGGTCTTAAGCCACTCTTCAACCGATATTCGGCCGGTATTACCTCAGTACCGCGGGTGCGCCAGGTGGGCGTGCGTGGCAGGAGGAGGGGGGATGCGGAGGGATCCGTGGGGTGATCCGTGGGGGCTCCGCAAGGTCCCGTGGGGGGCATGTGGGGGTGAGCAGCTCGGGTCCGGTCGGGATACGAGCTTGCCCGCCGGGACCCCGGCGGGCAAGGTACTTGAGCCAGTTCTGAGCTTCCGGCGCCGTTCTGACCTGCTACTTCTTCTTGTTTGCCGGAGCTCCGGCGGGCTGCGGCTGCTTGAAACCGATGTCCTGGTAGTGGGGTGTGCCGAAGCCGAAGGCGCCGATGTTCGCCAGCTTTCTGTCGGTCGCCACGAGCTGTGGACGCTGATAAAGCGGAATCGATCCCGCGGCGGCCCAGATCCGGGCGTCCGCCTTTTTCATCAGATCCCGGGCGGTCCCCTCGTCGAGCTCCGAGACCGCCTGCTCGAAGAGCTGGTCGATGTGGTCCGTCCCGACGCGGGTGTAGTTCTGCTCGACCAGCAGGGAGCCGTCGGTGGCCGGCACCGGCTTGGCGAAGATCGGACGGTCGTCGGTCGCCGGGTAGGCGGTGGCGGGCCAGGAGTACAGCGCCAGGTCGTAGTCGCCGGAAGCGATGTGGTCCTGGAAGTAGCTGTCGTCGGAGACCTTGGTGATGGCCGTACCGATGCCGACCGAATCGAGCATCGCCGCGATCTTGTCCCCGACGGCGCGCAGCGGCTCCGCCCCGGGACCGGCCGGCAGGACGAAGCGCAGGCTCAGCGCCTTGCCGTCCTTGCCGAGCGGGCCGCGGCGCCCGTCGGGGGCCTGGGCGGGGGCCGCAGTGCCCGCGGGGGCGTACGCACCGGCGGCGCCGCCCGGCCGCTGGTCCTGGGCAGCGTCCTCGGTGGTGCCGGTCTCGGCCAGGTATCCGGCCTGGCGCAGCAGAGCGGCGCTGTGGAGCGCGGCGGCGGGGGCGGGGGCGAGGACCTGGGGGACGTTGCCGACTCGGTCGCTGTCGCCGGGCTTGTTGTCGTCGCCGCTGCCGGTCTTGCCGGGCTTCTCGGACGAGGCCGCCTTGTCGTCCTTCCCGGAGGTGTCGTCCTTCTTCTTCGCGCCCTTCTTCTCCACCTCGCTGCCCGCCTTGGCGCCGTCCGGTTTCTTGACCGCGCCCTCCCGCGTCCAGCCCGCGTCGGCCAGCAGCGCCTGCGCCTCCTCGGTGTCCTGGCCGCCGAGTGCGCCGCTGTTGTCCTTGTACGCCGGCTGTCCGGCCAGGGCCAGGTGGCTGCCGAGCGGCGTGGCGGGCAGGCCGAGCGGTTTGAGTACGGTGTCGACGAGCTCCTGGCGATTCAGGGCCCGGGCGACCGCCCTGCGTACCCGTTCGTCGGCGAGCGGCCCGGACTCGCCGTTCAGCGCAAGCTGGGTGTAGGCGGGCTCCAGCGACTTGCGTACCGCATACGCGCGCAGCTTGCCCTGCTCGGCGGCGTACGCCTCGGCGGCTGCCCGGTTCTTCTCCCGGGCCGCCTGGGCGGCCGCCGCCGCCTCTTCGTCCGAGCCGTGCGCCTCGGCCCAGGAGCGCAGCGCGGCGGCCGGGCCCGTCCCGGAACCGGAACCGGGGCCCTGGGCGATCGGCTGCCCGTTGCCGCCCTTGTCGTCGGCCGCCTGCACGATCCGGTGCGCCGCCGCGGCGTCGATGTCGGCGACGTCGACCTTCCCCTCGGTCAGGGCCTCGGTGCGGTCCTGCGGCTTGACGGCCCGGAAGACCAGCGAGTCGAGCTTGGCCCGGCCGCCCCACCAGCGCGGATTGCGGACCAGGATGACCTCGCCCTTCGCCGTGTCCACGCCGCCCAGCTGAAACGGTCCTGCGGTGGCCTTGAGGGTGGTCCGCGCGCCGTCGTTGAAGGCGCCCGGGGAGCCGGTCACCTCCTTCGGGTACAGCGGGGAGAAGAGCGAGCGCCAGTCCGCGTACGGCTTGGCGAACGTGACCCGGACCTCCTGGTCGTCGGCGCCGCGCTCGATCTTCTCGATCCGCTCGTAGCCGGCGTTGCGGGCGGTCCAGAACGCCGAGTCCTTGCCGTTCAGCGCCCGCCACTGGGCCACGAAGTCGGACGCCCCGATGCCCCGGCCGTCGCTCCACACCGCCTGCGGGTTGATCCGGTAGAGCACCACCTGCCTGGGCTCGCGCTCGACCACCTTCGCGGACTCCAGATAATCCGGGTCGAGCTGCGGCCCGCCCTCGGCGTCCAGCGGGAAGAGCGTCGGCAGCAGAGCGCCCGTGATGCGGGTGGTGGAGCTGTTCGCGTCCGCCTGGAAGACGTTGAGGGTGGTGGGCATGGCGTCGATCGCCCAGTTGACCGTGCCCCCTGCGGCGACCAGGTTCCGGGCCGTGACCGCGATGTCCTGGGGAGCGGCGACCCCGGTGGAGCCGCCGCCGTCGTCGGAGCTGCAGCCGGCCAGCACGGGGAGCGTCAGCACACCCGTCGTGAGGAGCGCGAGCGAGCGGCGCTTTCGGGCCGTCCTCCTCGGGACGCCGACGTGGGACATGGCTGATACCTCCGGGGCCGGCCCGGCCCACCCGCACACGGATGGGCCGGATTGTGCGTTTCTGGTGGAATATGCAGTTGATCACACTGGTTCCGTCCGTCCACTGAAGGCGCCCCCGCGCGAGAGGCGGCGCAGACACGGCGTCAGCACCCCCGAACCTCACCCGTGCGGCGGAACACCCGCGAGACCGGTAGGGCCCGCACTCTTCACAACCGGGGTGTGACGCGCGACACTCTCAGGCGCATGAACATGACCACCCGCGACCGCGGAAGTGAGAGCAAGTCATGTCACTGCAAGAGGAATTGACGGCGGTTCAGCACTGCCTCGACGACCTGGTCCGCACCGTCGGCCGGCTGGAGCGGAGCCTTGCGCGACTGCGCGAGGCGGAAGCCGGGCCGGAGCCGCTCGAAGCCGCCGGTCGCACCGAACCCGTCGACGGCGTCATCACGATCAGCGAAGCGCCGTACGACGCCACCCTGTGGACGGAATCGGACGACGAAGGTCTGGGCGTCCGGGGCCGGCACGCCCCCTAGGAGAGTTCCTTGGCCACCGGTACGGAACCAGGTACGGAACCACCTCGACCGATGACGACGGCGCCACGGGCGGCAGGCGTCCGCGACCCCTCCCGGGCCGCCATCGCGGCCCGTCATCTGCGGACCGACCGCTGGTGGCTGGCGCCGGCTCTGACGGCCGGCGGGCTGCTCGCCTTCATCGTCTACTCGACATGGCGGGCCTTCTCGAACGCCGACTACTACGCCGCCCCCTATGTGTCGCCGTTCTACTCGCCCTGTCTGGCGGAGAACTGCGCCCCCATGCGGCACGGCCCGAACTGGGAGCTCTTCGGCAACTGGTGGGGCCTCTCCCCCGCACTGCTGATCCTGATCTTCCCGCTCGGCTTCCGGCTGACCTGCTACTACTACCGCAAGGCCTACTACCGAGGCTTCTGGGCATCGCCCCCGGCCTGCGCGGTCGCCGAGCCGCACACGAAATACACGGGTGAGACCCGCTTCCCGCTGATCATGCAGAACATCCACCGGTACTTCTTCTACGCCGCGGTACCGGTCGCCGGGATCCTCACGTACGACACCGTGCTCTCCTTCCGCGACGAGCACTACGCCTGGGGCCACATGGGCCTCGGCTCGCTGATCTTCCTGGCCAACATCACCCTGATCTGGGCGTACACCCTGTCCTGCCACTCCTGCCGCCACATCATCGGCGGCCGGCTGCGGCACTTCTCCAAGCACCCCGTGCGCTACCGGCTCTGGGGCTGGGTGGGCCGGCTCAACGCCCGGCACATGCTGCTCGCCTGGGCCTCGCTGATCAGCGTGGCGCTCGCCGACTTCTACGTCTGTCTCGTCGCCTCCGGCGCCTTCGACGATCCGAGGTTTTTCTGAATGACAGAGCTCGAACGGCAGCAGTGGGACGTCATCGTGGTCGGTGCCGGAGGCGCCGGGCTGCGCGCCGCCATCGAGGCGCGGGAGCGCGGGGCGCGTACCGCGGTCATCTGCAAATCGCTCTTCGGCAAGGCGCACACGGTCATGGCGGAGGGCGGAATCGCCGCGTCCATGGGCAATGTGAACTCCGGGGACAACTGGCAGGTGCACTTCCGCGACACCATGCGCGGCGGGAAGTTCCTCAACCAGTGGCGGATGGCGGAGCTGCACGCCAAGGAGGCGCCCGACCGGGTCTGGGAGCTGGAGACCTGGGGCGCGCTCTTCGACCGTACGCCGGACGGAAAGATCTCCCAGCGCAACTTCGGCGGCCATGAGTACCCGCGGCTCGCACACGTCGGGGACCGTACCGGCCTCGAACTGATCCGGACTCTCCAGCAGAAGATCGTCTCGCTGCAACAGGAGGACCACCGCGAACACGGCGACTACGAAGCCCGGTTGAAGGTCTTCCAGGAGTGCACCGTGACTCGCGTCCTCAAGGAAGGGGAGCGAGGCGAGGTGGGGGTCGCCCCCGGCCGAAGGCTCGGGGGGAGGGTCTGCGGAACCTTCTGCTACGAGCGCGAGTCCGGGCGCTTCTTCGTGCTCGAAGCCCCGGCGGTGATCCTCGCCACCGGCGGCATCGGCAAGTCCTTCAAGGTGACGTCGAACTCCTGGGAGTACACCGGCGACGGCCACGCCCTCGCCCTGCTGGCGGGCGCACCGCTGCTGAACATGGAGTTCGTGCAGTTCCATCCGACCGGCATGGTCTGGCCGCCGTCGGTGAAGGGCATCCTCGTCACCGAGTCGGTGCGCGGCGACGGCGGGGTGCTGCGCAACTCCGAGGGCAAGCGGTTCATGTTCGACTACGTCCCCGATGTGTTCAAGGAGAAGTACGCGCAGTCGGAGGAGGAGGGCGACCGCTGGTACGAGGACCCGGACCACAACCGCCGCCCGCCCGAGCTGCTCCCGCGCGACGAGGTCGCCCGTGCCATCAACTCCGAAGTGAAGGCGGGTCGCGGCTCGCCGCACGGCGGGGTGTTCCTGGATGTGTCGACCCGGATGCCCGCGGAGACGATCCGGCGGCGGCTGCCTTCGATGTACCACCAGTTCAAGGAGCTGGCGGATGTCGACATCACGGCGGAGGCGATGGAGGTCGGCCCGACCTGTCACTACGTGATGGGCGGGATCGCCGTCGACTCCGACACCGCGGCCGCGGTCGCCGTGCCCGGTCTGTACGCGGCGGGCGAGGTCGCGGGCGGCATGCACGGCTCCAACCGGCTCGGCGGGAACTCCCTCTCCGACCTGCTGGTCTTCGGGCGGCGGGCCGGACTGCACGCCGCCGAGTACGCGGGCGCCATCGGCACCCCGCCGGTGGTGGACAACGAGCAGATCGACGCGGCAGCAGCGGAGGCCCTGCGTCCGTTCAGCGCCGGGGAGCCGGATACGGCCGGGGAGCCCGCGGAGAATCCGTACACCCTCCACCAGGAACTCCAGCAGACCATGAACGACCTGGTCGGCATCATCCGGCGGGCGCCCGAGATGGAACAGGCCCTGGAGAAACTGGCCACACTGCGGCTACGGGCACGGCGCGCCGGTATCGAGGGGCACCGGCAGTTCAACCCCGGCTGGCACCTCGCCCTGGACCTGCGGAACATGCTGCTGGTCAGCGAATGCATCGCCCGGGCGGCCCTGGAACGCACGGAGAGCCGCGGCGGTCACACCCGCGAGGACTGTCCGACGATGGAACGCTCCTGGCGCCCGGCCAATCTGCTGTGCCGGCTGGCCGACGAGGCTGCCCAAGGTGCGTCGGACGGCCGGATCGAACTCGTACGGAAGACGACCGAACCCATCCGTCCGGATCTGCTCTCCCTCTTCGAGAAGGAGGAGCTGGTCAAGTACCTGGCCGAAGAGGAGCTGTACGAGTGAGCAGCTACAAGGCGCAGTTCAGGGTGTGGCGCGGGGACCCGGACGGCGGTGACCTGGAGGACTTCGCGGTCGAGGTGAACGACGGCGAGGTCGTCCTCGACATCATCCACCGGATCCAGTCCACCCAGGCGGGCGATCTGGCGGTGCGCTGGAACTGCAAGGCGGGCAAGTGCGGTTCGTGCAGCGCGGAGATCAACGGCAGGCCGCGGCTGATGTGCATGACACGTATGTCGGTGTTCGGCCGCGAGGAGACGGTCACCGTCACCCCGCTGCGGGCCTTCCCGGTCGTCCGCGATCTGGTGACGGATGTGACGTTCAACTACGCCAAGGCACGGGAAGTACCCGCCTTCGTGCCCCCGCAGGGGATGAGGGCGGGCGACTACCGGATGCAACAGGTCGACGTGGACCGCTCGCAGGAGTTCCGCAAGTGCATCGAGTGCTTCCTGTGCCAGGACACCTGCCATGTGGTGCGCGACCACGAGGAGAACAAGACGGCGTTCGCCGGACCGCGCTTCCTGATGCGGATCGCCGAGCTGGACATGCACCCCCTGGACGCCGCCGCCGAGTCGGGACTCGACCGGAAGGCGACGGCCCAGGAGGAGCACGGGCTGGGGTACTGCAACATCACGAAGTGCTGTACGGAGGTGTGCCCCGAACACATCAAGATCACCGACAATGCGCTGATCCCGCTGAAGGAACGGGCCGTGGACCGCACGTACGACCCGCTGGTGTGGCTGGGGAACAAGATCCGGCGGCGGGAGACTCCCTGATCCCGCTCAGCCGAGCAGCTTGACGATCGCCTCGGTGGTGTCCGTCTCACCGAGGCGCGGGAAGATCTTCTCGACGCTGTTGCGGTGGGCGTCGCCGTCCATGTCGGTCACCGCGTCCGTGGCGACGGTGACGTGGTAGCCGTGCTCGTACGCGCAGCGGGCGGTGGACTCGACGCCGATGCTGGTCGCCACGCCCGTCACCACGACCTGGGTGACGCCCCGGCGGCGCAGCTGGAGGTC
Organism: Streptomyces sp. Ncost-T10-10d; assembly: GCF_900091955.1. GTDB lineage: Bacteria > Actinomycetota > Actinomycetes > Streptomycetales > Streptomycetaceae > Streptomyces. The sequence continues at coordinate 135,999 of NZ_FMDF01000130.1, read as the reverse complement.
GAGGTCGGTGCCGTAGAAGGCCCCCCACCGCTGCTTGGTGACGACGATGTCGCCCTCGCGCGGGCCGAGCTCGGACACGATCTCGGCCCAGTCGGCGGCGGGCGTGCCGGAGTGCCTGGGAGTCTCGGTGCGGCCGGGGGCGCCGCCCGTGACGCGGACCAGGACGACCGGGAGGCCCTTGGCGCGGAAGGCGTCGGCGAGGGTCGCGGAGTTCGCGACGATGTCGGCGGCGGGGTGGACGGTGGGCAGTCCGACGATGCCCTTCTGCAGGTCGACGACGACCAGGGCGGTCTTCGGGTCCAGAGTGGTGGCGGTCATGGTGGTGCTCCTGTAAACGGGGGGGGGAAACGGGTTCAGTTGCGGATGCGCAGGGCGCGGTCGGTGACGGTCAGGACGATCAGCAGCAGGCCGAGCACGACGGAGACCGCGGCCATGAGGTGGAGTCCGCCGTCGCTCGCTGACCGGCCGTAGGCGAGGGCGATCAGGCTGGATGCTGTGATGGCCCCGATGTACTGGGCGGTGCGCTGGAGTCCGGCGGCGGCGCCGATGGCCTCGGGCGGGGCGTACGACTGGACGGCGGCCTGGTTGCTCGTACCGATCAGCCCCTGCGGGATGCCGAAGCAGGCCCCGGCGAGCAGCAGTACGGCCAGCGGCGTGGAGCCGGAGAAGAACGCCAGCGTCCCGGCGCCGACGGTGAGCAGCACGCAGGCCAGCGCGAGTGGTCCGCGGATGCCCTTCGTACGGGCACCGAGCAGCGAGCAGACCAGTGCGGCGAGCGACATCGGCAGCATCAGCAGTCCGGTGTGCCCGGAGGAGTAGCCCCGTACCTCTTCCAGCCACTGCGTGTATCCGTACATGACGCAGTAGATCAGCAGATAGCTCACCCCGTGCCGCAGATACGTCCGGGCGAGCGCTCCGTTGCCCGCCAGCATCCGCACATCGATGAAGGGCCGCGGACTGCGCAGTTGCCACCACAGGAGGACGGCGGTCAGTACGGCGAACGGTGCGAGGAGCCACCACATGGGGTGGGAGAGATCGAGCAGGAAGACGACGAGCACGGTGAGCGCGGTCGAGAAGAGGCCGATGCCGAGCGGGTCCAGGTCGAGCCTCGGCGTACTGCCGTCGGCGGCGCGCCCGCGTGGCGGGTCCGCCGGGATCCAGAGCAGCGCGGAGCCGAACGCGATGAGCGCGACGGGCACATTGACGGCGAAGATGCCGCGCCAGCCGACGACCATGACGAGCAGTCCGCCGAGGGTGGGCCCGACGGCGGCGCTGCCGAGTGCGGCGAAGGAGAGCCGGGCCAGGACGGGCCGCGGGGTTGCGCGGCCGATCCGCCGGGACTCGTCGCGCAGGACCGCCATGGCGGCCGGGTAGGCCGCCGACGTACCGATACCGAGCAGCAGCCGGGACACCAGGAGCCACCCGAAGTCAGGCGCGAATGTCCCGACCAGGCCGGATGCCATCACGACGACCAGGCCGGCGAGGAAGACGCGCCGGGGGCCCAGGACATCGGCGAGCTTGCCGAGTACGGGCTGAGCGACGGCGCTGGCGAGATAGAGGACCGAGATCAGCCAGGCGGTGTCGGCGGCGCCGATGCCGAAGTGGTGTCCGATCGCCACCAGGGCGGTGGAGATCATCGTGGTGTTGAGCGGATTGAGCAGGGAGCCGATGAGGAGCGGGGCGGTGAGGCGGGCGCTGAATCCGGGAGCGGGCTTTTCCGTGGGGTCCGGCAGGGGTGCCCCTGCGGGCGGGGCGGGTGCGAATGCCGTCACTTGTGCGGGTACGGGAGGCGGCGGCGCCTCCCGTATCGCCTCCGGGGGTGCCGCCCGGCCGGGCGTCTCCCGGCCGGGCGGTTGGCCGGTCACTTCCCGACCAGTCGGTCGAGCAGATCGACGGCCTCGGCGACCGTGCGGCGTTCGGCCCCGTCGAGCTCGGCGGCGATGGCCTCGGCGAGCCAGTTGTGCTTGGCGGCCCGGACCGCGGCGAGCGTCGTGAGTCCGGCCTCCGTCATCGACATCACCGACTTCCGGCCGTCGGCCGGATCGGGTGCCCGCTCGACGAGCCCCTGGCTCTCCAGTGCGCCGAGAGTCAGCCGCATGGACTGCGGACGCACGTACTCGGCACGGGCCAGCGTGGCCGTGGTGGCCGGACCCTCACGCTCCAGTCTGGCGAGCACCGAGCGCTGCGTCGGCGTGAGCAGGCTGTCCGACGAGGTGGTGCGCAGCCGCCGGATCAGTCGGCTGACCACAGCGGTGAGCTGCGTCGCCAGCTGCTCGGCGCCCGGCTCGTCGGAGAGCTCGGCGCGAGGGTCGGCGGGGGTGGCTTCGGTAGGTTCCGGCATGCCTCCAGCGTAAAGATGCACAGGCCATCTTGCAAGGTTGCCTGTCTATTTTTGGGGCGGTCTTGCCCGTCACGCGGCCCGCGATCTAGGGTGAATGCGCTTTCAAAAGAGGATCGGTACATGCAACAGCAGGTGCTTCGGTACGGAAGAAGAAGCGGACGGTCGGTCGAGTGAGCGCCCCAACGGTGTACGACGTCGCCGAGCGGTCGGGCGTCTCCATTGCCACGGTCTCGCGGGTCTACCGCACTCCCGATTCGGTACGCGCCCAGACCCGCGAGCGGGTCCTCGAAGCCGCCCGCCAGCTCGGCTACGTACCCAGCGGGAACGCCCGGGGCCTGGCCAGCCGGACCACCGGCGTGCTGGGTCTCTGCTTCCCCGACATGGCCGATCCCGATGCCGAGGCCGACGCGGAGGCCGACAGCGACGCCGACGACGCGGTGATGCTCTACTCCGACCAGATCATCCGGGGCATGGAACGGGCGGCACGCCGACACGGCTACGCACTGCTGATCGCCGCCTCGCTGGAGGGCGGACCCGAGAGCGTCGCGAAGGTCGCGGGACGGGTCGACGGCTTCGCCGTACTGGCGCGGACGGTGCCGACCGAGGACCTCGAAGTGATTTCGCGCCGGCTGCCGGTGGTGATGCTCGCCGGACCTCGCGAGATCGACCACCTCGACCACATCGTCGTCGCGAACGCCGACGGGGAGCGTGAGCTCGCCCGCCATCTGATCGAGGACCACGGGCTGCGCAGACTCGCGTTCGTCGGGGGCGAAGCCGACTCGCCGGACGCCGAGGCGCGCTTCCGCGGCTTCCAGGAGGCGTGCCGCGACGCCGGGCTGCCGGTGCCGGACGAACCGGACCTGCGGGCCGAGATGATGACGCAGGCCGAGGGCGCGCGGGCCGCGGAGGCACTGCTCGACCGGGAGACCGAATGGCCGGAGGGCGTGCTGTTCGCCAATGACCAGATGGCGGTGGGCGCACTGCGCGCACTGGAGCGGCGCGGGGTGCGGGTGCCCGAGGACATCGCGGTGACCGGCTTCGACGGGATTCCGCTGAGCCGGATCGTACGGCCGCCGCTGACGACCGTACGCCAGCCGATCCGCCAACTCGGCGAACAGGCCGTCGAGTTGCTGGTGCAACGCCTGGGCAACAGCGGGCGCGAACCGGTGTCGCTCATGCTCCCAGTATCCCTGATCCGCCGCGCGAGCTGCGGCTGCGGCTGACGGGGACGCCACACGCAGGCGCGGGCAGATCACGCCCGTCCGGCAATTGAGGACGAAACACCCGCCGGTCACCGACCCGCGCCCACGTCACCGCCCCAGCCGCGCCCCGAAGAACCCCCGCCGGGCCGCCCGCAGCTCCGCCACCTCCGTCGCCAGCCCCTCGTACTCGAAGTGCCCCGCGCTCAGCACCCGCAGCTCGCGCTCACCGGCCAGCGCGTTGTACACGGCGAACTGCCCCGGCGGCGGCACCGAGGGATCGAAGAGCGCCGCAGCCACCAGTGTGGGCAGCTCCAGCCGCGTCGCGGCCGTGGCGGCGTCGAAGTACCGCAACACCTGAGCGACCTCGGGGTGTTCCCGGTAATGGCCCCGCACCGCCTCCCCGCTGCCCACGCACGGCAGCGTGAGCCGCAACGGATGGTTGCCGAAGGTCGGCACGGTCAGCTGCGCGGCCCCGAACCGGCCGTCCCAGGGCAGAGCCAGCGCACCGAGCCCGCCGCCGAAGCTCTCCCCGAGGTATCCGAGCCGCGGGTCGCCCTCCCCGGGCGTCAGCTCCGGCACCAGCTCGTGCAGCGCCGACGCCGCGCACCACAGGTCCGCCACGCAGTCGCCGATGACATAGCTGTCGCGCGACTCGATGCCGTGCAGCACATGACCACCGGCCGTGTCCGGGATACCCGGACGCAGGCCACGCGCTCCCATGCCCCGTACGCACGGCAGGATCGCCGCCGCCCGGGGCAACGGCAGCGGCACGTCGGGGCCCGGCTCCTGCCGGCCTCCGTAACCGTGCCCGACGACGAATCCGTACTCCGCGCTCCCCTCGGCGGGCAGCGCGACCCAGCCCCCGAGCCGCACCCCGCCCACCGATGTGAACGTCACGCCGTGAATCCGTACACCGTCACGCTCGTCCTCCAGCGGGCCGATCTCCGGCTCCGTGGCGACCTTGCGAGCCTCCTCGTACCGGGCCCGCCAGAAGGCGTCGAAGTCGTCCGGGGCGGCGGGGGCGGGAATGAGCAGCAGGTCGTCGAGCGTGCGCCCGTATGCCGGATCGAAGGGGAAGCCATGTTCGAACGGAGCCATGATCACGACAATATCGCCCCCGCCCATGCCGGTGCAGACCATTGAGCACGCGGATCAACGCCGCGAAATAGGTCACATCGTTCCCAATTTCACAAACGTCATGCTTACCGTGCCAAGTTGAACATTCAGATGTCCGGCACGTTGCACGAGTGTGACCTAGCACCCTCTTGCGGATTCCTGAATCTCTGTCGCAGAGTGATGTATGCGCTTACAGGCAGCGCATACATTCGGATTGCTCGAGGAGGAGCCCTCCATGCCCCGCACCGCCAGAAACGCCTCGATCGGTATCGCAGTCGCAGGCGCGCTCACTTTCGGTCTCACCGCGTGCGGCAGTTCCGGTGGCGACGACGTCGCCGCGGACAAGAAGCAGACGATCACCGTCTGGGCCATGGGGGCCGAGGGCGAGAAGCTCGCCGATGTGGCCAAGGTCTACGAGAAGGCCAACCCGAACATCACCGTCAAGGTGACGCCGGTCGGCTGGGACGTCGCCCACCAGAAGCTGGTCTCCGCGGCCGCCGCCGGCACCCTGCCGGACGTGGCGCAGATGGGCGGCAGCTACATGGGCGAGTTCGCCGAGCTCGGCGTTCTGGAGCCGGTCGACACCAAGACGTTCAACGAGAAGGACTTCTTCCAGTCCGGCTGGAAGCAGGGCGAGGTGGACGGTCAGGCGTACGGCGTGCCGTGGTACGTCGACACCCGCGTCCTCTACTACCGCACCGACCTGGCCGAGAAGGCCGGCGTCACCAAGGCTCCGGCCAACTGGAAGGAGATGCAGGACCTCGCCTCGGCCTACCAGAAGAAGGCCGGGACCAAGTGGGGCCTGTCCATCCAGCCCAGTGGCCTGGACACGGTGCAGAACTTCTACTCCTTCCTGTACTCGGCCGGCGGCGAGATCGTCAACGACAAGGGCGAGGCCGTCATCGACAGCCCCGAGGCCGTCAAGGCGCTCAAGGAGTACGGCTCGTACTTCGACAAGGGGCTCTCCAACAAGTCCGTGCAGCCCGGCTACGACGTGGTGAAGGACTTCGGCAACGGCCGCGTCCCGATGTTCTTCGGCGGCCCCTGGCACGTCACCCTGCTGAACGAGGGCCAGCCGCAGATCAAGGGCAAGTGGGCGGTCGCCAATGTGCCCGCCGACAAGTCCTCCGTCTCCATGGCCGGCGGTTCCTCCCTGGTGATCTCCAAGGACAGTGAGCACAAGGCGGCCGCCACGGAGTTCATCAAGTACCTGACCGACACCAAGGGCCAGGCCGACTGGTACAAGCGCACCAAGGACCTGCCGGCCAACACCTCGGCCTGGACCTCCGGCGACCTCGCCGACGACGCCAACCTTCAGGTCTTCAAGAAGCAGATGGACACCGCCAAGTCCTCCCCGTCGCTGGCCAAGTGGACGGAGATCACCGACAAGGTCGACCAGGCCATCGCCAAGGTCACCCAGGGCAAGGCATCCGCCGAGGACGCCCTCAAGACGGCCCAGTCCGAAATCGAAGGCCTCGTGAAGTAGGAGTCATGCGCACCATGACCTCAAAGGCCGCTCAGCCGGCCAAGGTGCAGGCCGGGCCGGGGGCTTCCGAGTCCCCGGCCACCGGGCCCGCAGGTCGCCGGGGTGGCAAGAAGTCCTCGATGGGCGTGCAGAACCTGGCCGGCTGGCTGTTCTCCACTCCCTTCCTCGTCCTCTTCCTCGTCTTCATGGCGTTCCCGATCCTCGCGACGCTGGTGATGAGCTTCACCGACTTCGGGCTGCGCAATGTCACGCACCCGATGGACGCGAACTTCATCGGCTTCGAGAACTACGTCAACCTGTTCAGCGACGACAAGTTCCTCAAGTCGCTTTTCAACACGGCGTACTTCGTGGTGATCGGCGTTCCCCTGACGATCTTCCTCGGGCTGGTCGTCGCCGTGCTGCTGAACAACGGCATCGACCGGGCGCGGACCTTCTTCCGCGTCGGCTTCTACGCCCCGGTGGTCACGACCATCGTCGCGGTCGCCGTGGTCTGGCGGTTCGTGCTCGACCCGAGCGACGGGCTGGTCGCGGGGCTCTTCTCCGAAGTGGGCCTCACCTCGCCCGACTTCCTGGGCTCCGAGACGCTCGCCATGCCCTCGATGATCGCGATGGCGGTCTGGCGCAACCTCGGCACGGTCATGGTGCTCTTCATCGCCGGTCTGCAGGCCATTCCCACCGAGGTACGGGAGGCCGCACGGCTGGACGGTGCCGGTGTCTGGCAGGAGTTCAAGGGCATCACCGTGCCCCTGCTGCGGCCCACACTGCTCTACGCCACGGTGATCACGACCATCGGCTACCTCAATGTCTTCGAGGAGCCGTTCGTGATGACCCAGGGCGGTCCCTCGGACTCCACGCTCACGGTCTCGCTGAACATGTACCGCGAGGGCTTCAACTTCTTCCACATGGGCTATGCGAGCGCCATGGCGTATGTCCTCTTCGTAGTGATCATGGGCATCACGGTGCTGCAGCTCCGACTGCTGAAGGACAACACGAAATGAGCGCCACCAGTGCACCGGGCGCCGTCTCGACGGCGCCGTCGCAGAAGCCCGGGGACATGCAGCCGTCCCGGCCGAAGAAGGCCCGCAATCCGAAGCGCCCGCTCGTCTACGTCCTGCTCTCGGTCGGTCTGCTGATCATGTCGGCGCCGTTCCTGTGGATGGCGCTCTCGGCCTTCAAGACGCAAGCGGAGCTGACGGCCAGCCCGCCCGTGTGGATCCCGACCGACTGGACCCTGGAGAACTTCCGGAACCTGCTCGACAAGCTGGATCTGCCGCTGTACTTCATGAACTCGGTCATCGTGGCGGTGCTGGTCACCGTCTCGAACCTGGTGTTCTGCTCGATGCTCGGGTACGCCCTGGCCAAGCTGAACTTCGCCGGACGCAACAAGATCTTCGGCCTGGTTCTCGGCGCCCTGATGGTGCCCGGCAACCTGATGCTGCTGCCGCTCTTCGTGCTGATGAGCAAGCTGCACCTGATCGACTCGTACGCCGGTCTGGTACTGCCGTTCGCCGCCGGAGCCTTCGGCGTCTTCCTGATGCGGCAGTTCATGCAGTCGATCCCGGACGAGCTGCTGGAAGCGGCCCGGATGGACGGCGCCGGTGAGTGGTACATCTTCTGGCGGATCGTGATGCCGCTGGTGAAGCCCGCCCTGGCGACGCTTTCGATCTTCACGTTCCTGGGCTCCTGGAACAACTTCGTCTGGCCGCTCATCGCGACCAACGACCCCGACAAATACACCCTCCCGGTCGCCCTGGCCACCTTCGCCACCGACCCCAACAAGGCGGGCGGATCCAACGGCATGCTGATGGCCGGGTCCCTGCTGGTCGTCCTGCCCGTCGTGGTCCTGTTCATCGCGCTCCAGCGGCACTTCACCCAGGGCATCGCGACGGCCGGCATGAAGTAGCCGTCCCCCTGGACAGGCCGGCCCGTCCCGGCCGCCCCACCGAAACGTACGAGGCCGCGCGCCCCACACCCCGCCGGCCACACCCCTTCACGCACCAGAAAGACAGTTTGCGATGACTCACACCCAGGTCCCGTTCCCCGAAGGCTTCCTGTGGGGCGCCTCCACGGCCGCCCACCAGATCGAGGGCAACAACACCAACAGCGACTGGTGGGTCAAGGAGCACGCCGCGGGCACCCACATCCAGGAGCCCAGCCTGGACGCCTGCGACAGCTACCACCGCTGGCACGAGGACATGGACACGCTGGCCGGTCTGGGCTTCACCGACTACCGGTTCTCCATCGAGTGGGCGCGGATCGAACCGGCCGAGGGGCAGTTCTCCCGGGCCGAGCTCGCCCACTACCGTCGGATGGTCGAGGGCGCGATCGAGCGCGGCCTGCGCCCCATGATCACCCTGCACCACTTCACCGTGCCGCAGTGGTTCGAGGCGCGCGGCGGCTGGACCGCCGAGGGCGCGGTCGAGCTCTTCGCCCGCTACGTCGCGGCCTGCGCGCCGGTGATCGCCGAGGGCGTCAGCCACGTCTGCACGATCAACGAGCCGAACATGATCGCCGTGATGGCCGGCCAGGCCAAGCGGGGCGACAACAGCTTCCCGCCCGCCGGGCTCCCGACCCCCGACGACGAGACCACCGAGGCCGTCATCGCCGCGCACCACGCGGCCGTCGAGCAGGTCCGCGCGATCAACCCGGACATCAAGGTCGGCTGGACCATCGCCAACCAGGTCTACCAGGCCCTGCCCGGTGCCGAGGAGGTCACCGCGGCCTACCGTCACCCCCGCGAGGACGTCTTCATCGAGGCCGCGCGCGGCGACGACTGGATCGGGGTGCAGTCCTACACCCGGACCAAGATCGGCCCCGAGGGCCCCATCCCGACGCCCGACGACGCCGAGCGCACCCTCACGCAGTGGGAGTACTACCCCTCCGCGGTCGGCTACGCGCTGCGCCACACCGCCGAGGTGCTGGGCAACGACGTGCCGCTGATCGTGACCGAGAACGGCATCGCGACCGACGACGACAGCCGCCGGATCGACTACTACACCGGCGCGCTGAACGAGGTCGCGTCCGCGCTGGAGGACGGCCTGAACATCCAGGGCTACCTGGCCTGGAGCGCGCTCGACAACTACGAGTGGGGCTCCTACAAGCCGACCTTCGGTCTGATCGGCTGGAACCCGGAGACCTTCGAGCGCCTGCCCAAGCCGTCCGCCGTCTGGCTGGGCGAGATGGGCCGCACACGCGCGCTGCCGCGCATCGCCGACTGACGTCGGCCCCCCGACCGGGAGCGACCTGACCGCTCCCGCCCGTACGGGAACCGGCGGTACCTGACGGACGCCGGTTCCCGTACAGCTCCGCCCGCGTGGGCGCCGCACGTTTCCAGCCCCGCCCACGTGCGGCGCCCGCGCGGGTGCCGCACGTATCACGGCGCCCCACGCCCTCAGTCACGACCGACGAACGAAATCCGCCCACCGCCCACAGTCGGTGGCTCTTCTTCGAGGGTTGCGAGCTGCTGCTGGTTTGCTGCACTGAAGTGAGTTGTAGTGAGCGGGAGTGAGTCCTGTCGGTGGGTTCGTGGGGTGGGAACGGGGGTTCTGGGGCCGAATGAGTGACCTTGACGGCTGCTGCTCGTTGGGCTGGGGTGGGGGGGGTGATGTGGTGGGTGGTTTGCGGGAGTTGGCGGCACCGTTCGTGGTGCCGGGGCCTTGCGGGGTGGCGGTCCGGGACCGTCTGAAGCACCTCACGCCCCAGGACGAGAACGTGCTCCGCTTGGTCGGTGAGCATCAGGGCCGTCTGGCTTCCCGTGATCTCAGGGCTCGCTGTGCGGATGCTCTGGAGCACAGCGCGGACACCTGGGCCTCGCGCAAGCGGGACCTGACCGCGCAGTCGTCGTCGCGGATCGCGGGTGCGATCACCAAGGCCACGCACGACCAGTGGGCGCTCGCCCGCCGTTGCCAGGCCGCACACATCCAGACGCTGGAAGCCGGGATCAGGACGCTGCGGCACCGCCTGTCCCTCCCGATCGGTGAACCCGGGACGAAGCGGGCAGCCGGTGGCTACCGCTCCAAAAGCGAGTGGTTCCACAAGTCCCGCCGCCTCGCCGCACTGGAGGCACGGCATGCGGCCGTTGTCGCCGACCGGCAGGCCGGACGGGTCCGGGTGGTACGGGGCGGCAGACGTCTCCTCAACACCCGCCACCACCTCACCCAGGCCCGGCTGACCGAAGGCAAGTGGCGGGAACGCTGGGATGCGGAACGCTGGTTCATCGCCGCCGACGGCGAGTCGGGCAAGCGGTTCGGGAACGAGACGATCCGCGTCACCCCGGACGGTGAAGTGTCCATCAAGCTGCCCGCCCCACTCACCCACCTGGCCAACGCCAAACACGGCCGGTACACCCTCACCGCCCGTATCGGCTTCGCGCACCGGGGCCAGGAGTGGGCCGACCGCATCACCACGAACCGGGCCGTCGCCTACCGCATCCACCTCGACACCGACCGCGGCCGCTGGTACCTCACCGCGTCCTGGCAACGCCCCGCCGTCCAGACCATCCCTTTGGAGGCCGCCCGCGCCCGGGGCGTGATCGGCGTCGACACCAACGCCGACCACTTCGCCGCCTACCACCTCGACCGGCACGGCAACCCCGTCGGCGACCCGCACCGCTTCCCCTACGACCTCTCCGGCACCGCCGCGCACCGCGACGCACAGATCCGCCACGCCCTGACCCGCCTGATCCACTGGGCCAAGCAGACCGGTGCCGCCGCGATCGGCATCGAGGACCTCGACTTCACCACCGAGAAAACCCGCGAGAAACACGGCCGCAGGAAACAATTCCGGCAGCTGATCTCCGGCATCCCGACCGGCAGACTCAAGGCCCGGCTGGTCTCCATGGCAGCCGAACAGGGCCTGGCCATTGTCGCGGTCGACCCCGCCTACACCTCCCTGTGGGGTGCCCAGCACTGGCAGAAACCGCTGGCCGCCCCCAAGCGAAAGATGTCCCGTCACGATGCCGCCGGTATCGCGATCGGACGACGCGCCCTCGGGCACCCGGTCCGGCGTCGGACGGCACCGCCCCCGCACGACCGGAGTGATCGTGCGGGGCATCGGACCGCCCAGGCCGGGCCAGGCACCCGAGGACGTGAGGGAACCCGCCCACCCGCAACGGATCACGCCCCTGGAGGCGTGCCGCCGAACGGGACGAGAAAGCGGGAACCCAGCGCATCCAAAACCGTTCGGGATGCGCCCAGTACGCAGCAGTGGGTCCAGGACTCACTCATGCACACTGGTTAGGAACGGTTCTGATGGACCGTCGCACGTTTCTCACCGCCGCGGGAACAGGGGCTGCCGCCCTGTCCCTCGGAGCCGTAACCAGCGGCCGTTCCGGACCGGTGGGTTCCAGTCGAAGGTGCGTCCGCTTCTCGTCAAGGAGCGCTTCTCCATCTGATCCGCCCCGTGGCGGCGTGCGCGGAGGTCAGTTCCAGCCCTTCCGGTACGCCGCCCAGTCGCCGTCCCGCGCCGCGAAGTCGACGTAGAGCGCGACCCCGAACCGTTCCCGGCCGCGGTCCGTGCGCCCCAGCCCCAGTCTGGTGCCCCGGACCGCGGCCGCGACCGTCTCCGCCGACTCGTGGTGTCCGAGATCGTTCTCGTGGAAGAACGGCAGCCCCATCAGCAGATCGGTCTCCGGGGGCGTCACCTCCAGGGCCAGCGCGGTCTGCTCGGCGACGTAACCGCCGAACATGCCCTCCAGCGGCATCCAGGTGTCGTACGACATGACGGCAATCTGGTCGACCCGGCGTGCGACCTGCGCGAAGAACTTCTGGGACCACCATTTCTGGCGGCCGCTGAGCGCCCCGACCACCCTGTGCGCCGCCGGCAGCGGGTCTATCTGGTGGGCGGCGACCGACAGGGGAACCTTGCGGGCCTGTGTGAGCCCGCGCAGGTCGTCGAGGAGTGAGAGGTAGTGGCCGTCGCCGGAGTGCAGCGGCTCCAGGTCGAAATGGACGCCGTCGAACCCGGCGTCCAGGATCTGCCGGGCCGATGCGACGACAGCGCTTCGGGACGCGGCCCGCTCCAGGCGCAGCCCGTCGGGTCCTTCGGTGGCGAGCTTGTCACCGAGCCAGGCCTGGACCCGGATGCCGGGCAGGGTGCGGTGTACGGCGTCGAGCAGCCACCGCGCCCGGGGGTAGCGGGTGGCGGGCAGGGTGCCGTCGTGTTCCAGCGGCCCGGCGTGGACGTACAGGTCCTTGATCCCGGTCCCCTTGATCCGGGCGGCGAACGCGGCGAGGTCTGCGTCGTCCTTGCGCCCGTCGACCCAGGCGTGGCCGAGCCAGATGGCATCGCGGCCACGGGTGCGGGTGCCGTCACCGGGGTCACCTGAATAGTTGAGCCGCAGGGCGATCCCAGCGGTGAGGACCGGTACCACGATCACCAGGACCGCTCCCAGAGCGATCCGTCTCGGCCAGGTCCCCCACAGCCCGCTCCAGCGGAACCGGGCCGCCCGGTTCCGTACGGCCTGAGTCATGCGCTTCATCCGCGTTCGCACGTCCGTCCCCCTGAATGCCTGATGTCGGTGTGCCGTCGCAGTATGAACGGCATCGTTCCCGGCTCCCGGCCCGATCGCCCGGTCGCGGGTGACGATGGGTGGACATAGCCTCACAAAGGTGATGCCGCTCGTGAGCCGTACCCGGATATCCATACCGGGCCGGGCCCTTCTCGCCGTGCTGTTGACGGTGTGCGGGCCGGCCCTTCCCACCGCGCCGACCGCTCACGCCGACGGTCCCGTCACCCTGTCCAGGGACGGGCAGATCACCGACAAGGTGGGGGCGCTCGGGGACCGCAGGGACCAGGTCACGGCCGCGCTCGACCGGCTGTACGCCGACCGCCGCATCCAGCTCTTCGTGGTCTACGTACGGGACTTCTCCGGCCGGTCCGCGCAGAGTTGGGCCGATGAGACGGCCAACCGCAACGGCCTCGGCCGCGAGGACGTCCTGCTCGCCGTCGCCACCCACGACCGGCAGTACGCGTACACCGTCGAACAGGGCTCACGCCTCACCGACGTCCAGCTCCAGGACGTGGCCAATACAGCGATCGAGCCCGCGCTCAGGGAGCACGACTGGGCCGGCGCGGCGATCGGCGCCGCGAACGGGTACTCCGCCGTGCTGGCCGACAAGGCCGTGCCCACCCCGACGATCACTCCTGGCGTCGCCGATCCCGGAACCGGGAATTCCGGCGGGACGAGTGCCACGGACCTGATTCTGCCGGTGGTCGTCGTCGTCGGGGCGGCAGCGGTCGCCGGCTATGCGTACACCCGGCGCAGGAGGCGAGCCACGACCCGCACCACGCCCGGTGCGACCGGCTGGGGTCCGGGCTCCGCCGGATCGGGCCCGCCGTCCCGGCCGCCGACTCCGTTGCCGGAGCTCGATGCCCGTGCGAAGGAGTTGCTGGTGGACACCGACGACGCGGTCCGCACGAGTGAGGAGGAACTGGGTTTTGCCACCGCCCAGTTCGGCGAAGAGGCCGCAGCCCCCTTCACCGAGGCCGTCACCTACGCGAAGGGCGAGCTGACGGCCGCGTTCCGGTTGCGCCAGCAACTGGACGACGCCTTTCCCGAGGACGACGCGACGCGGCGCCGGATGCTGGACGAGATCATCAGCCGCTGCACGGACGCCAACAACCGCCTCGACGCCGTCTCCGAGGACTTCGACCGGCTGCGCGCCCTGGAACATAACGCTCCGCAGGCCCTGGTCACGGCCGAGACCGCCTTCCGCGCTCTCGCCGGCCGCGTCGGCGCTGCCGAGGCCGCGCTGACCGCGATGCGCAGCGGGTACGCGGAGTCGGCCTCCGCGCCGGTCGCCGGCGCCGTCGAACAGGCCAAGGACCGGCTCGTCTTCGCCACGTCCGGTCTCAACCGGGCCCGGCAGTCGGTGGACAGCGGGAACAACGCCGCAGCGGCAGTGTATGTACGGGCCACCGAGGGCGCTGTCGACCAGGCGACCACTCTCGTCGATGCCGTGGACCGGCGGAGCCGGGAACTCGCGGAGGCAGCGGGCAGACTGACTGCCGCCCTCACCGAGACGGAAACCGACCTGGCCGATGCGGGCGGGCTGCTCGAAGGCACCGCGGAGGGTGTGTCGACGGCGGACCTGCGGGGCCGGATCGCGCGCGCGGAGTCGGTGCTCGGTGACGTGAAGGGGGAGATGCAGGCGGGTCCGTACGACCCCATCGACGCACTGCGCAGGGTGGAGGAGGCCGATGCGGCGCTCGACGAGGCGCTGGCCGGCGCGCGCGAGCAGGAGCAGGGCGACCGGCGGGCCCGCTCCCTTCTCGACCAGGCGACGCTCACCGCGCGTTCGGCGATCGCCGCCGCAGTCGACTGCATCACCACCAACCGTGGAGCCGTGGGCAGCCAGGCCCGGACCCGCCTCGCGGAGGCCCAGCGGCGGCTCGACCGGTCCCGTGAGCTGGCCGGGACCGGCGATCCCCAGGGCGCGCTGGCCCAGGCGCAGCAGGCGGATTCCCTGGCCGGGCAGGCCCGGAGCCTGGCCGAACAGGATGTGGGGTCGTACGGGGGCCGAAGCGGTCCGGGCGGTATGCAGGGTGGGGGCGGTGGGGTCGGCGGCGCGGTGCTCGGCGGGATCATCCTCGGCGGACTCCTGGGCGGCGGGGGCGGCCGCGGCGGCGGGGGTTACGGAGGAGGCTTCGGAGGGGGCGGCGGGCCGGGCAGTTTCGGCGGTGGGGGCACGCGCGGCCGGCGGGGCGGCGGCGGCCGCTTCTGAGCCGACGGCGCGGACACCGGCTCAAGGCTTCATTCGTACGCGTTCACACACAGGAGAGGTGCCATGACCAAGCAGACCGTCCTCGGCCGCGTCACCCAGCTGGCGAAGGCCAACATCAACGCGTTGCTGGATCAGGCGGAGGATCCGCAGAAGATGCTGGACCAGCTGATCCGCGACTACACGGCCAATATCTCGGAGGCCGAGCAGGCGGTCGCCGCGACCATCGGCAATCTGCGGCTGATGGAACAGGACCACCAGGAGGACGTGGACGCGGCCAAGGAGTGGGG
Source organism: Streptomyces sp. Ncost-T10-10d (assembly GCF_900091955.1). Taxonomy (GTDB): domain Bacteria; phylum Actinomycetota; class Actinomycetes; order Streptomycetales; family Streptomycetaceae; genus Streptomyces. The sequence continues at coordinate 120,844 of NZ_FMDF01000130.1, read as the reverse complement.
CGGCAAGGCGCTCGCCGCCAGTCGCAAGGCCGACGAGCTGCGGGCGGGCGGGGCGGGCGCGGAGGCGGACAAGTTCGACAACCTGGCCAAGGTCGCGCTCGGCCGCCAGCTCCGGTCGGAGAAGGAGGCGAAGACCGCGGAGCCGACCATCGCCTCGCAGACCGAGGTGGTGGACAAGCTCAAGTCCGGCCTGGACCAGATGAAGACCAAGCTGACGGAGCTGAAGTCCAAGCGTGACGAGCTCGTCGCACGCGCCAGGTCCGCCCAGGCGCAGAACCGGATGATGGACTCCGTCAAGAACATCGATGTGCTCGACCCGACCAGTGAACTCAGCCGTTTCGAGGACAAGGTACGGCGCGAGGAGGCGAAGGCGCTGGGCAAGCAGGAGCTCGCCGCGTCGTCCCTGGACGCCCAGTTCGAGCAGCTGGACAGCCTGGGCGACAGCGCCGAGGTCGAGGCCCGTCTCGCCGCCCTGAAAACGGCCTCGTGACCGCGGTCCGGGCGGGCTGGTGACGGGCGGCGCCGCCGGCGGCTCCATGGCGGGCAGGAGCCCTCGGCGGCCTCCCGAACCGCTCAGAACATGCTCAGCAGCTGCTCGACCGTGCGCTCGGCGGCCGGCTCCCCGTCGGGCAGCGCCAGTTCGAACCAGACGGTCTTGCCGCGCGGTGTACGCCTCGACCCCCAGGCCACACTCAGCAGCCCGACCAGCTGCAGCCCGCGCCCGCCCTCATCGGTGTCGCGTGCCCGCCGCCGCCGCGGCTGGACGAGACCCGCGTCCCATACCTCGCACACGAGCGTACGGTCGCGCAGCAGCCTGAGCCGGATCTCGCCCTCCCCGTACCGCAAGGCGTTGGTGACCAGTTCGCTGACCAGTAGTTCGGTGGTGTCCACCAGCTCCCCGAGGTCCCAGGCGAGCAACTGACCACGGGCCAGTTCGCGGGCACGGCCGACGGAGCGGGGTTCGCGGGGCAGCCGCCAGTCGCCGACGGCGTCGGCCGACAGCCCCCGGATGCGGGCCATGAGCAGGGCGATGTCGTCCTCGCCGTGCCGGGTGTCGAGGGTGGTCAGTACGTGGTCGCAGACGTCTTCGAGCGGCCGTTCCGGTTCGATGAGCGCACCGCGCAGGGCATCCAGTCCTTCGTCGAGCGGATGGTCGCGGGACTCGACGAGGCCGTCCGTGTAGAGGGCGAGCAGGGCGCCCTCCTTCAGCTCGACCTCGACCTCCTCGAACGGTTCGCCGCCGACGCCGAGCGGCATCCCGGGCGGGACGTCGAGCAGCATGGCCGGTTCGCCCGGCTCGACCACGGCAGGGGGAAGGTGGCCGGCGTTGGCGAAGGTGCACCGCCGGGTGACCGGGTCGTAGACCGCGTAGACGCAGGTCGCCAGGTAGACCTCGGAAAGGTCTGCCTCGCGGGACTTGTGGGCGGCCCTTGAGGGCCACTGGGTGCCGCCGCCGAAACCGTCGGACGAGAAGGTGCCGCCGCCGGGGGTGCCGAGCCCGCGGGCGACCTCGTCGAGTGCGGAGAGCACCTCGGCGGGTTCCAGGTCCAGGAGGGCCAGGGTCCGCACGGCGGTGCGCAGTTCACCCATGGCCACGGCCGCCCGCAGACCACGGCCCATGACGTCGCCGACGACGAGGGCGGTCCGGTGGCCGGGGAGTTCGATCACGTCGAACCAGTCGCCGCCCACCTCGGTGGCCGTGTTGCCGGGGAGGTAGCGGCAGGCGATGTCGAGGCCGGCGGCCACGGGGTCGCCGGGTGGCAGGAGGCTGCGCTGGAGGATCAGCGCGCGCTCGTGCTCGCGCCGGTAGAGGCGGGCGTTGTCGATACAGACCGCGGCGCGGGCGGCGAGTTCGGTGGCCAGTGCACGGTCTCTCTCGCCGAAGGGTTCGCTGCCCTTCGTACGGGAGAACTGGACGAGACCGACCACCGTGTCGTGGGCGACCATCGGTACGGCGAGCGTGGACTGGACGAAGCCCCGGCCGTCGCCGGGCACATCCTCGACTCGACCGGTGCGCAGGGCAATGGCACAGGGCGAGTTGTACGAGAAGCGGTGTACGGCGCCGAGCGCGGGCGTGTCGGCCGTGTCGGGTGCGGAGGTGGCGGGCAGGGCGTCCGACACGGCACTGGCCAGGGCGACGCGGCGCAGTTCGGCGGAGCCGCCGACGGACTCCTGACGGAGCGAATCCCAGCTGCCGGGTGGCGCGTCGTCGCCGGTGAGCAGCCCCTGGTAGAGGTCGACGGAGGCGAGGTCGCAGAAGCCGGGCACGGCGACATCGAGGAGTTCGCGGGCGGTGGTCTCCAGGTCGAGGGAGTTGCCGATACGGGCACTGGCCTCGTTGAGCAGGGCGAGGTTGCGGCGGGCGCTGGCGGCCTCGCGGGCGGCGATGTGCCGTCGGGTCACATCGGTGGCCAGTCCGGCGATGCCGATGGGGCGGCCCGATCCGCTGTGCACGCGGTAGAGGTTCATGGACCAGTGGCGGTTGTCGCTGTCGCCGGGCGCGGTGCCGACGAGCTGGAGATCGGTGACGGACGCGCCGGTCTCCAGAACGCGCTCCAGCGTGGCGGTGAGGCGGTCCGCCTCGGGGCGGGAGAGGTAGTCGTCGACCGTACGGCCGCGGTGGTCGGCGGCCTGGCCGCCGAAGACGGTGGCGAAGCGCTGGTTGGCCCGTATCACCGTGAGATCCGTACCGAACAGCACGAAACCGAAGGGAGATTGGCCGAATATGGCCTGTGACGCAGCAAGGTCCGTCTCGATGCGGCGCAGCGCGCGGACGTCCACGACGATGCAGAGCGCGGCGCGTTCCCCGGTCCCGGTCTCGCTCGGCATCACATAGATCTCGGCAAGCCCGTGCACGGGATCCCCGCCCGGTATCCGGAAGGGGACGAGACCCGTCCACTCCTTGCCGTCGAGGATCTCGCCGACGCGGCGGTGGCCGTCCCTGCGCAGTTCGGCAGGCATGAACGCCTCGACCGGATCCACACCCACCGCTTTTTCTGCGGGAACGCCGAAGAGACCGGCGGCCCGCCGGCTCCACTGCTCGATCAGGCCGTCGGGGCCGATCGAGAAGGAGGCGACCCTGATGTAGTCATAGATCGAGCCAGGCGGGCTGCTCTGCCACACAATGCCGCCCGCCGTCCCAGGTATTTCGCTCACGCGACCGTCCCCTCCAGCTCACACACCGGACCGGTCCTGCCCGCAGTATTCAGCACTGCGGCCCCTACCGACACGGCGTTCACGATCACAGCACGGTCTCAGTCCCTTTCAGCCAGGTTCTGCCCGACCTCTGGTGATCGCTGTGCGTCCCACCCCACTCCTAACCAGGCAGGGCCAGCTCGAACCACACGGTCTTGCCGGTCTTTCCGCGTCTGGTCCCCCAGCGGCGAGCGGAACAGGCCACCAGTTGCAGTCCTCTGCCGCCCTCGTCATCGGGTCCCGCCATACGTTCGGTGGGCGGATCCGGAAGCGGATCGGAGACTTCCACGAGCAGTCCGGGACGGGCGGCGGGGGCGTGACCGTTGAGATGAGGGCGCACCAGCCGTACGCCGATGGGGCCCGATGTGTACTGCATGGAGTTGGTCACCAACTCGCTGACCAGCAGAACCGTCATATCCCCGACGGCAGCGTCGAGCCCCCAGCCGCGCAACGCCTCATGGACGGCATGCCGCGCGGAACGCACGGCGCCCGGCACAGCCGGAAAGGTCCACTCGGCGCAGTCGCCTTCGGTGTCGATCACGCCGTTCACTTCCCAACACCAGCAACGAGGAGCGTCCTGTTTACGGGGGTTAATCAGGACATACCCGATATTCGGGGCGAACTATCGCCGGGGTCGACACGTGGGGCGTACGGGTGTATGGCCGCGCGCACGAACAGGCGCACGCCGAGAGAGGGGCGCACGGGGCAATCGGCGCGCGCCACCGGTATCCACGCCGGCAGCGCTCGCCGCAGCGTTCCGCTCAGCGGGGCGCACCGTCCGGCAGGCGGCGCATCGCCTCCGCGACCGCGGGCAGGTCCTGGTCCAGCCAGTCGACCGCGTCGCTCTCGCCGGGCCCGAGCCAGCGCAGTTCGTCATGATCCTGGAGCGGTGCGGGCACCCCGGACACCAGACGGGCCGTCCACACCCGGAGCACGTACCCGGGTTTCAGCGGCCACTCACCGGGGATGCGCTCGAGCGGTTCCGTCTCCACGCCGAGCTCCTCGCGGAGTTCCCGTACGAGCGCCTGCTCGCCACTCTCCCCCGGCTCCAGCTTCCCGCCCGGCAGCTCCCACCGGCCGGCCAGCTCGGGCGGAGCGCTGCGGCGCGCGGCCAGCAGGCGGCCCCGGTCGTAGACGGCTCCGGCCACCACCACACGATCGTTCATGAGCCGGAGCGTAACGCCCCGCCCGACTCCTTGCGGACGCTCTACGGCCGGGCGCTCTGCCCGATGCGCTCCACCCAATAGAGCTGCTTGTGGCCGTGACTGTCGAGCTTGTCGGCAGTCTTCTGGGCCTCGCCCTGTGTGGCATACCTGCCGACGCGGTAGCGATTGCCGTTGTCGTCCTGCCGTATCACCAGCCAGGGGAGCTCGGCACCGTTGTCGCTCATCGCGCCCCTCCCCAGCATTGCGCCCCTCCCTCGAACGGCATGCACGTCTCTAAGGATCCCCAGGAAACCGCAGTACGCATATGCCGGAGCCTACGCCTGACCTTCACTCAACGGATACGTAATTACACAAAGAGATACCGATCCGGCCAGGAGAAAGGGGGCGCACCCGGTTGGATGCGCCCCCTGCGGCAGTTACTTCCCCGGCCCGTCGCCGTATGCACCGTCGACGTCGGCCCGAGACCGGGGCCCGCTCACCCTCCGGCGTGCGGGTACGAACGGGAGGGCAGGAGCGGGACATGACAAGCCATGAGGGTCGACGATTGCCCCTCGATCACAGGATCCGACCGGGCCTTGATTTGTCGTCGCCGACGCCGGACGGCACCCTCCGGGTACCGGTCACCTGACCGGAAGGTGGTAGGCGATCCGGAAACGATCGGCGGGCACCACCACGTCCGCCGTCTCGACCGGGCGACCCGATGCGTAATACGTACGCTCGATCACCATCACCACATGCCCCGGTACGCCGCCGAGCGCCAGGAGCTCCTCCGCCAGTCCCGGGCGCGCGCCGACCTGCTCGGCCACGTTGTCCACGACGACATCGATCGCGGCCATCCGCTCGACCACCCCGCAGCCGCCCAATGGGCCCTCCTCCGGCAGCATCACCGGCGTACGCCCCGTCACGGCGAGGGGTTCCCAGGATGTGGAGAGCATCATCGGCTCCCCCGCCTCCCGGAAGGTGTATCTCGTACGCATCACCCGGTCGCCCGGTTCGATGCCGAGGCGCTCGGCGATCTCACCACTCGCACCCTCTTGCTCACTCCAGGATTCCCAGGTCCCGCGCACCCCGTCCGCCGTCTGCTCCTGACGGAACGGGCTGGCCCCCGCCCGGGTCCGGTAGCCGGAGCGGGCGATCCGGCGCGGGACCGGCCGCTCGCGCACATACGTACCGGAGCCGGAACGTCCCTCGACCAGACCCTCGGCCATGAGCACCTTGCGCGCCTCCAGCGCGACAGTGTCCGAGACTCCGTACTCCTCTCGGATACGGGCCTGCGACGGCAGGCGCGTATGCGGCGGCAGCGAACCGTTGACGATCTTCTCTCTCAGATCGCTCGCCACGCGCAGATAGGCGGGCTGCTCACCGAAAGCCACAGGCCACTCCCAACAGGTTGACAGTCTGCAACAGCCTGACAACCGTCGGTTGTGGATCGCAAGTGCAGGCCAGAGTTTCACCCGAAGTGATGATTCATCACGCCCTCGCGCATATCCCGCCGCCGGCCACCGGAGAGGCCTCGCCCCTTCGGCACCACCCTGTGGACGTACGACGACCCGCAGGTACTGCGTACCAAGACCTCGTGCACCCACAAGCACGGTCTCGGCGGCGCGATGTTCCGGTCGCTGGACGGGGACGCGGACGACGGCGGGCCGATGACCGCGGTCGGCCGGGGCCTCGACCGGCGCCGACGCAAGGTGTGGGGCGGCCGCGGATGCGGCCGCCCCACACCTTCAATGGCTTACGGAGCCATCATCAGAACTGCAGGGCCCAGGAGTTGATCCTCCCGGTGTCGGCCGCCGCATTGTCGCCGACCCGCAGCTTCCAGGTGCCGTTGGCCACCTCCGACGAGGCGTTCACCGAGTAGGTGGTGACCACGTTGTCGCTGCTGCCACCCGTTCCGTACGCCTTCAGGTTGTAGACCGAACCGTCGGGCGCGACCAGGTCGATCTTCAGGTCGCCGATGTAGGTGTGCGTGATGTCGACTGGCACGCTCAGCGTGGCCGGCGCGTTGCCGGTGACACCGGTGACGGTGATCGGCGACTCGACGGTGGAGTTGTCGCCGATGGCGTAGCTCGTCGTGTTCTCGAACTTCTTGCCCGGCGGCGTGGTGGTGCCGCTGCCGACATTCAGCAGCCGGTTCGGGGAGCCCGTACCCGGGCTCGTCACCACTCCGGTGCCGGCCGCGGCGACCAGTCCGGCGGAGACCTGTGCCGGACTGTCGCTCGGGTGGTCGGCCAGATAGAGGGCCGCGGCGCCGGCGACGTGCGGGGTCGCCATCGACGTACCGGAGATCGTGCTGGTGGCGCTGTCACTGCTGTTCCAGGCCGAGGTGATCGACGAACCCGGGCCGAAGATGTCCAGCACGCTGCCGTAGTTGGAGAAGCTGGAGCGGGCGTCGGTGCTGGTCGTGGAGCCGACCGTGATGGCCTCGGTGACCCGTGCCGGGGACTTCGTGGAGGCGTCGGTGGACTCGTTGCCCGCGGCGACCGCGTAGGTGATGCCGGACGCGATGGACTTCCGTACGGCGGCGTCGAGCACGGAGTCCGCCCCGCCGCCCAGGCTCATGTTGGCGACGGCCGGCTTGACGGCGTTCGCCGTCACCCAGTCGATGCCCGCGACGACCTGCGCGGTCGTGCCGGAGCCGCTGTTGTCGAGGACCCGGACGGCGACGATCTTCGCCTTCTTGGCGACGCCGTACGCCGAACCGGCGACGGTGCCCGCCACATGGGTGCCGTGACCGTAGCCGTCCTGCGCGGTGTTGTCGTTGTCGATGGCGTCGTAGCCGTACGAGGCCCGGCCACCGAAGTCGCTGTGGGTGATCCGGACACCGGTGTCGATGATGTACGCGGTGACACCCTCACCCGCCTTGTCGGGATAGGTGTAACTCTGGTTCAGCGGCAGGGTCTTCTGGTCGATCCGGTCCAGCCCCCAGGAGGGCGGCGAGGGCTGCGTGCCGGAAACCGTGAAGGTCCGGTTCTGCACGACGGACTCCACGGCCGGGTCCGCGGCGAACTTCTTCGCCTGTGCGGCGGAGAGTTCGACCGCGTAGCCGTTGAGGGCCGCGTGGTAGGTCTTCTTGATCTTGGCGCCGTACTCCTTGGCGAGCGCCTTGCCCTGCGCGGAGCCGGCGTCGGCCGCCGCTTCGTCGAGCGTGACGATGTAACTGCCGCTGATGGTGCCCGGAGCACCCGCGTTCTCGATCCGGCCTTCCGCCGCCGTCCCGGCCGCGGTGGCGGGGAACGCCGCCGCGGTGGAGAGCGCGAGGGCGGCACCGGCTATGACGCTCGCCGCGGCGAGTCTTCGACGGGCGTGGGGGGTGTGACGCATCACTGACATGTGAGGGGTCCTCCTCGATTGCGGTGCGCTGGTGGGGGGTTCCACGGGAAATGGAGGTGGGGCAGGGCCGGGCCGAACCGAGTCGAGTGGACTCGAATAGCATGAGCATGACAATCAATCGCTTCGGATTCCGCGCCGCTCACGGCCCGGCCGACAGCGAAAGATTGACCGATCCATGGCAATCACACAAGGGTGCCTTGACGCGTGCCATACCTTCGCCATGCAGCCGCCACATGCCTGACATGCTGACGGGCATGACCATGTATCTCTGTCCGCAGGACGGCACCCGCGCCGAAACCACCGTCCTCACCTGGTGCTGCCCGGTCTGTCGCGGCCCCTGGGACCTCGACTTCGAGGTCGCAGGACCGCTCTCGCTCAACTCGCTGACCGGTCGCGTCAATTCGCTGTGGCGTTACGAAGAGGCGCTGCCCCTCGCCGCACCCACGACCACCCTCGGCGAGGGGCGCACCCCGCTCGTCCCGCTCACCGGCACGGTCTCGGCCAAGCTCGACTTCCTGATGCCGACGCTCTCCTTCAAGGACCGCGGCGCCGTGATGCTCGCCGAACTGGCCCGCCGCCTCTCGCCCGAGCGCGTCATCGCGGACAGCAGCGGCAACGCGGGAACGGCCGTCGCCGCGTACTGCGCCCGTGCCTCGCTCCCCTGCACGGTGTACGTCCCCGAGGGCACGTCCCCGAAGAAGACCGAGCAGATCCGGGCCCATGGCGCCCGCCTGGAGATCGTCCCCGGCGACCGCGAGGCAACCGCGCGGGCCGCCCGCACCGCCGCCGACACCCCGGGCACCTTCTACGCCTCGCACGTCTTCAACCCGTACTTCCTGCACGGCACGAAGACCTACGTATACGAGATGTGGGAGGACCTCGGCGGCCGCCTCCCGGACGCCATCGCCGTACCGGTCGGCAACGGCACGCTCCTCCTCGGCGCGGCCCTGGCCACCGCCGAACTCCACGCCCAGGGGCTGATCGACGAACGCCCGGCGCTGATCGCCGTACAGGCCGAGGCCGTGTCACCGTTGGCCGCCGCCTTCCGCGCGGAAGCGGACGGACTGCTCGACGCCCCGGCCGGCGCGGCCGCCCCCACCCTCGCCGAGGGCATCGCCATCCCCCGCCCACCGCGTGCCCGGGCCATCCTGGCCGCGGTACGGGAATCGGGCGGCACCTTCCTCACGGTGACCGAGGATCAGATCCGCACGGCACAGCTGGATCTGGCCGCCCGCGGGTTCTATGTGGAGACGACGGGCGTCGCCTGCTGGGCCGCGGTCGGCGACTGGACGGACCGGAGCGTCGTCGTGCCCCTGTGCGGCGCAGGCCTCAAAACAGGCCTCGCCGGCTGACGGGTCCGGCGGCCGTTCACCCGCGCGCCGCGCGCCGTGCACCGCCGCTCGGCACGCGCGTCCATACCTTCATATGGTGAGCCTCCCGCGCCTCTGTCTCCTCACGTCCCTGACGTCTCTGGTCGCGGGCGCCCTGATCGCACCGCTGCCGCCCCTCTCATATGCCGCTGCTCCCCTCCCGGCCTCGTCCACGGCCTGCGGCCGGGACACCGACCCCACCTGGGCGCCGACCTCCACCCGGTTCGGCGAGGCCGCCGGTTACGACCCCTATGTCGGCAATGGATATCTGGCCCATCGAGTGCCCGCCACAGGCGTCGGCTATGCCGCCCCGGGCGGGAAGACCGGCTGGCCGCTGTTCACTCCGCGCTACGACGGCGCCTTCGTCTCCGGCCTGTTCGGGCGCGACAAGAACCTCGCCGCCGGCCGCGAGGTGATCGCCGCACTGCCGAGCTGGACGACGCTCGACGTACGCGTCGGCAACGAGACCTACGGTTCCGCCATGCCTCCGGGCCGGATCTCGCGCTATCGCCAGACGGTGTTCCTGCGCTGCGGCCTGGTGCGTACGTCGCTGCGCTGGACCACGGCCGACGGGCGCGCGACGGACCTGACGTACGAGGTGCTCGCCGACCGGTCCGATGTGCACACCGGCGCCGTGCGGCTGCGCATGACACCGCACTGGAGCGGCACGGCGACCGTCACCGGCCGCCTCGACCCGCGGGGCGCACGCCGGATCACGCTCAACGACGACGGAACGTTCCGCACGCAGGGCACCGGGACGGCGGGCGCCATCGTCCAGACGATGCGCACCGATGGATCGACGTCGGCGCAGGCACGCGGCACCGACCGGGTACGCAGCACGGTCCGGGTGCGCAACGGGCACACGTACACCTTCGAGAAGTACGTCGGAGTGGACACCGCGCTCACCTCGTCCGCCCCGCGCGCGGCCGCCGGCGAGGCGTCCCGGCGCGCGGCCCGGCGCGGCTGGTCCGGTGTCCTCGACGCGAACGCCGGCGCCTGGCAGCGGGCCTGGGCGGCCGACATCTCCGTACCGGACAGTCCCGAACTGCAGAGGTGGCTGCGGTCGGCACAGTACGGACTGCTCGCCTCCACCCGGCCCGGGTCCCGCGACAGCATCGCTCCGACCGGTCTGACCAGTGACAACTACGCGGGCCTGGTGTTCTGGGACGCCGAGACCTGGATGTACCCGGCGCTGCTCGTCACCCGCCCCGAACTGGCCCGCTCCGTCGTCGAGTACCGCTACCGCACGCGCGGAGCTGCCCGTACCAACGCCCAGAGGCTGGGATTCCGGGGGCTGTTCTACCCGTGGACGAGCGCGAGCAACGGCAACCTCTGGACCGAGTGCCAGAGCTGGGATCCCCCGCACTGCCTCACCCAGAACCATCTCCAGGGCGACATCTCGCTCGCGGTCTGGCAGTACTACCTGGCGACCGGGGACCGCGACTGGCTGGCCGGGCACGGCTGGCCACTGCTTCGGGGGATCGCCGACTTCTGGGCCTCGCGGGCCACCGCGAACGGCGACGGCAGCTACTCGGTGAAAAACGTCGCGGGCCCCGACGAATACAGCAACGGCGTCACCGACGGGGTCTTCACCAACGCGGTCGCGGCCACGTCCCTGCGCAACGCCACCCGCGCGGCGCAACTGCTCGGGCACCCGGCACCGGCCGAGTGGACGCGGGTCGCGGACGGTCTGCGCATCCCGTACGACCCGGAGCGGAAACTCTTCCTCCAGTACGCGGGCTACAACGGCTCGACGATCAAACAGGCCGACGCGGTGCTGCTGATCTACCCGCTCGAGTGGCCGATGGAGCCGGGCGCCCGGGCGTCCACGCTCGACTACTACGCCGCGCGCACCGATCCGGACGGACCGGCGATGACGGACTCGGTCCATGCGATCGACGCCGCCACGATCGGGGAGGCCGGCTGCGCAACGTACACCTATCTCCAGCGCGCCGTGCGCCCGTTCATGCGCGGCCCGTACGCCCTGTTCAGTGAGGCCCGGGGCGCGAAAGCGGGCGCGCAGGACCCGCTGTCGGGCTCCCCCGCCCAGGACTTCCTCACCGGGAAGGGTGGATTCCTCCAGGTCTTCACGCATGGTCTGACGGGTCTTCGGCTGCGGGAGGACGGGGTGCGCCTCGATCCGTTGCTGCCGCCGCAGCTGGGAAAGGGCGTCACTCTGACGGGGCTGCGCTACCGGGGCCGTACGTACGACATCGCGATCGGCCCCCTGACGACGACGGTCCGGTTGGTCTCCGGCGCCCCCTTCACCGTCCACACCCCCACCGGCCCCCGTCTCCTCACCGGCACCCTCGCCCTCGCCACCCGCCGCCCCGACCTCGCCCGGACGACGGACGCGGCCCGCTGCCGCCCGGCGACGGCGACCTCCGAGATCCCCGGCCTGTACGCGGCCGCCGCGGTGGACGGCAGCCCGGTCACGTCCTGGTCCCCGGACGGCGCGACGGGCGCGCTGACGGTGGACTTGGGGCGTGCGGCCCCGGTGACCTCGATCGAGCCGGAATGGACGGACGCACGCTTCCCCTCCTACAGCCTGGAGACATCGGTGAACGGCACGGACTGGCAGCCGTACCGGCCGGGGGCGACGGCCCGTCAGGTGCGGCTGACGGTCACTTCGGATGACGCGGAGAAGCCGGTGGGCGTACGGGAGTTGCGGGTCGCGCAGCCCTAGCAGGGTGCTGAACCCTCCTCCCGCGCACCGGCCGCCCGAGGAGGATCCCGGCCGACACCAGGGCCAGTCCGCAGAGCTGCCTGGGGGTGAGCGTCTCACCGGCGATCACCGTACCGAGCAGCACGCCCGTCACCGGATTGAGCAGTCCGACCAGGCCGACCGTGGCGGCGGGCAGATGGCGCAGGCCCGCGAACCAGGCGACGAAGGCGAGCGCGGTCGCCACGACGGTGACGTAGCCGAATCCGAGGGCGGCCGGTATGTCGAGCGCGGGTGGCGCACCCTCCACGAGGGCGGCGAGGGGCAGCAGCAGAAGCCCTCCCGCGATCAGCTGCCAGGCGGTCGAGGCGAGCACATCGACCTCGCCGCCCCACCGCTTGGCCAGGACATAGCCGAGGGACGACATGAGCATCGCGGCGACGGAGGCGAGTACTCCGCGCAGGTCGATCGACGCCGTCCCGGTGAGCAGCATGAGACACACCCCGCCGAGACCGACGACGGCACCGGCCAGTGGCAGCACGCGCGGCCGTTCGGCGAGCAGCGCCCAGGCGATCAGCATCATCACGAGCGGTGAGGTCGCCATGACCGTCGAGGCGGTGCTGGTCGGGAGCAGTTGCGCGGCTACGTAGATCAGGGCGAAGAACCCGCCCATGTTGAGGGCTCCGAGAACCAGGGACTTCCACCACCAGGGACCGCGCGGCCGTTCCCGGCACACGGCCAGGAGAAGCAGCCCGGCCGGCAGTGCCCTGATCGCGGCCCCGTACAGGGGGTGATCGGCCGGCAGGTAGGCATGGGTGACGAAGTAGGTGGTACCCCAGGCGACGGGTGCGATCGCCGTGATCAGGACCCACCGCAAAGTAGCTTCCATGGAAGTTATTATGCCTTCCAGGGAAGCTACAGTGAACCCATGCAGCCCGAAACCGCCCGGCCCTCTCCCCCGCCCCTCGACCACATCGCCCGCATCCAGGCCGAGTGGGCCCGGGAACGGCCGGAAATCGACGTGAGCCCCCAAGGGGTGATCGGCCGGCTCCACCGCCTGGCCGGAATGCTCACGGAGCAGCTCTGTGTGGTCTACCGGCACTTCGGCCTGAGCGAGGGCGAGTTCGATGTGCTGGCGGCGCTGCGCCGCGCGGGAGAGCCGTACGAACGGGCCCCCGGGGAGCTGGCGGTGCGCACCATGGTCACCACGGGGGCGATGACCAAGCGGATCGACCGCCTGGAACGGGACGGCCTCGTCACCCGCCGCCGCTCGGCCGGCGACGGCCGGGGCCGGGTGGTCGCACTCACCCACGCGGGGCGGGAACTGATCGACCAGGCCTTCACCGAGCACATGCGCAACGAACGCCGCCTCCTGGACGCCCTGTCACCGCAGGAGGCGGCACAATTGGAGGCGCTCCTGACCGGATGGCTGAGCCGCGTGGAGCCGCCGCACGGCGCATGAGACCGCACGTGATCCCCGCCACACGGCGAACCGGCCCGCGAACACCCCACGGCACGACGCCGGCTGAAACACCCCTGAACTCGGCGGCTCAGCCCTGCGGCTGGAAGTAGCGGGCGCCCTTCTCGATCAGATGCGAGGCGTAGGCCCGCCCCAGGGCCGGCTTCCCCCGGTACATGCCCACGTAGCCCTGCGCGCTGTCGACGACGACCGGCCGCGCGAAGCAGGCGAACTGATTGCGCTGCTTCTCCTCCGCCCACGCCATGGCGGCCGGATCGATCCGGTCGCTGACCAGGACGGGGAAGGACGCGACGCCGGTCTGCATCCCGACGGGCAGGCCGCCCTTGTTCTTCTTGGCGTACGCGAGCACCTGCGTGGTGAACGTGTCGATGACCGGCACGGTGACCTCGGGCACGGCGGCGGCCACGGTGAACAGATGCAGATTGGTGGCCGCCCAGCGCATCCGGAAGTCGGCCCGCCGTCCGACGAGCACAGGGACCCCGGCCCAGTCCTCCCAGCGCGGGGCACAGCCGTCGGCCGCCAGTCGGCTCTCGACCGCGGCCAGGTAGTTTCGTATCGACTCTTCACTCATGGCCGCGATTGTGCACGGGCCGGGCCCCTTCGGAAACCCACCGACCGTTCGCCGAGCCGACCTGCCTGCCCGTCGAGCCGCTTCCCCGTCCGCACACCGGCCGGCATCTCTCCTCACGTTGCGTGCCGGACCGCTCAGATGCCGGGGGTGCCGATTCGGGTGTAGGAAACGCCGACACTGGTGCCACCGGGGGTGACGACCCTGACGGTGACTGCGCCCGCCACGCCGGGCGGTGCCGTGATTGTCAGCTGGGTGTCGGAGACCACGGTGAAACCGGCGGGCACGGCACCGAACAGTACCGAGGTGGCATACGTCAGTCCGACGCCGGTGAGCGTCAACGTGTTCCCGCCGGCCAACGGCCCCTGGTTGGGCACCAGACCGGTGACGGCCGGGGCACCCAGATATACGTAGGCTGCACCGTTGCTCGTGCCACCGGGTGTGGTGACGGTGACCGGGGCCGTGCCGGCGGCACCGGGCGGCGATACCGTTCTGATCTCCGTGGCCGAGAAGATGGTGTAAGGGGTCGCCGCCGTCGCACCGAAGCGAACCGCCGTGGCCTGGAGGAAATTCGCACCGGTCAGCGTCACGGCCATGCCACCGCCCACCGGCCCGGACCCGGCGGTGACGCCGCTGATCACCGGTGCGGCGAGGTAGTAGTAGGGGACGGCCTGGGTGCTGGTACCCGCGGGCGTGGTGACCGTGACGGCAACCGGACCCGGGCCGCCGGTGGGGACAACGGCAGTCAGTTGGGTCGCCGAGACGACGCTGAACGAAGTCGCCGCGTTCGCCCCGAAGCGAACGGAGGTCGTTCCGGTGAAGCCGGTCCCGGACAAGGTGATGCTGTTCCCACCCGCGAGTGGCCCCTGGGCCGGAGTCACACTGCCCAGAACCGGAGCGGCGACATACGTATAGGGGATCCCGGCGCTGGTGCCGCCCGGAGTGGTGATCGTGACGTTGACGGTGCCGACGGGCGCGGCGGGGGCGACCGCGGTGGCCTGCGTCGCGGAGACGGCGATGAACGCGGCGGCCACGGTACCGAAACTGACCGAGGTGGCGCCGGTGAAGCCGGTTCCGGTCAATGTGACCGTGTTCCCGCCCTCGACCGACCCCTGGTTGGGGACGACGGAGCTGATCACGGGTGTCGCGATCGTGTAGGTGAAGCCAATGGCGTTACTGGTTCCATCGGGCGTGGCCACCGTGATCTGTACGGTGCCCGCACCGGCCGGGGCGACCGTGGTGATCACGGTCGCGGACACCACGGTGAACGAAGCGGAGGGAGCACCGCCGAAGGTGACCGCGGTCGCGCCGGTGAATCCGGTGCCGGTCAGTGTGACGACCGTTCCGGCGGTCCCCGAGACGGGGCCGTTCGTGGTGATTGTGGGGGCCGCCGCGGCCGTCGACGGTTGCGTGGCGCGGGGCATTGAGCTGCCGGAGCTCTCCAAAGCCGTTCTCCTGTTGGGTGATGTGATCTGTGGGGCGTGATCAGGGCGTTGCGGACGGGACGCCGGGGCGCCGCCCGGACCTCCTGGCCGGGCGGCGACGAGCGAGTGGTGCCGGTTGGTGGCCCGCCCGGCCGGGCGGGGAATGTCCCGGACCGGGCGGACGCCATGCATCCGGAGGCGGTACCGGCGCCGGACGCTGTTCCGCGTCGGCAGTCGGTGCCGCAGCCGTGACGGATCAGATGCCGGGGCCTGTCACGTACGTGAAGGCGCCGACGTCCGTGGCTGTGCCCGCAGGGTTGGAGAGACCGACGTCGACCGCGCCGACGGTCCCGGGCGGGGTGACTGCGGACACCGTCGTCGCGTTGATGACCGAGAACGGTGCCGGCACCGAGTCGAACGTGACCTGGCTCGTCGAGGTCAGGTTGGTGCCCGTGATGGTCACCGCGGTTCCGCCGGACGTCGGTCCGGAAGCCGGAGTGATCCCGGTGATGGTCGGGACGTCGATGTACGTGTACGACAGACCGTTGTTGGTGCCTCCGGCGGTCGTCACGCTGACGCCCACCGGCCCGGCTGCCGCACCAGCGGGCACGACGACGCTGATCTGGCTGTCCGACACCACCGTCGGCGTCACGGTGTTGGCGCCGAAGGACACCCCCGTGGCGGTGGACAGGCCGGTGCCGCTGATGGTGATGGTGTTGCCGCCTGCGGTGGCGCCCGAGCTCACGCTCAGACCGGACTTGAACGGGGCGCCGACGTAGAAGAACGGGATCGGGTTGCTGGTTCCGCCCGGGGTGGTCACCGTCACGCCGACCGTGCCGGAGCCGGACGGCGAGACAGCGGTGACCTGGGTGGGCGAGACGTTGGTGACGCCGGTCGCCGGCTTGGTGCCGAAGAGCACAGCGGTGGTGCCCGTGAGGTTGGTTCCCGTGATGGTGACAGTGGTACCGCCACCGGTGGAACCCTGGTTCGGACTGATTGGCATGATCGTCCTCCGTGAGTATGAACTGGACTCCCGAGCAAGGGAGTTGAATCCGCGCCGGGTCCGGCTCAAGAACCATGGCCATGGCTTGGAACACCGGGCCGCTGTCGGACCCGGCCGTCCTCGCGCAGGGTGCTCGGAGCCGTGATGGGCCGTGTCGCGCACCGCCGGCCCCGGACGCCGCGGCCGGCGGCCACGCTTGTGGCCTCGATGACGAGGTGCTCGGTGTGCGCGGATGGTTCGCGCACCGCTCTCTTGCAGAGGCCGGGGGCTGTCGCACCAGCCCCTGCCGCTACGTGGCAGGGGCGACTGGTCGGATCCAAGTCCTCCACAGGGGCGCCCATCGCGGCTGTCCGGAGCAAACGATGCCGAGGTCCGTCACACATGGACGGTCGGCGAACAGAACGGTTCCGCGCTCCCCCGGAGAGGGATGGGCGGCCCACCGGTTCGGTCACCCAAGTGACCCATACGGATGGAATATGGCTCAAGCATCTTGACGAGTAGCCACCTGAACGGACGAGCGCACAGGGCGGATCGATCGGCACGCCGGGGAGAGTCGAATCCGCCGCCTCTCCCACCACGCGCCCCCCAGAAACCACCACGCAACCGGCCGGTTCCTGTGGGCCGTCGGTGGCAAAGCGGCCCGCGCCCGCTTGCGCCTGCCGTCGGGCTCCCGCACCACGCTGAACAATCACCCGGGTCAGGGCGTGCGGACGCGTCTCAGCGGACTGAGGGGAACGACCGATGGACAGAGCGGGACATCCGGATCGCAGGACTCTGCTCGCCGGCGGACTCGTGGTCGCCTCGGTCGCACTTGCGGGATGCTCATCGACGAGTGCCACCCCCTTGGCGACCAGCACTTCGCCGGAAGCGCGGCCGACCACGCCCGCCGCGGCATTCACGAGACTGATGGACGGCAACAAGCGCTGGGTGAGCGGAGACCTCCAACACCCCGACCGGGATCCGAACCGGCGCCAGTTCGTAGCCCAGAAGCAGGAACCTTTCGGGGCGATCCTCTCGTGCATCGACTCCCGCGTACCGCCTGAACTCCTCTTCGACACCGGGCTGGGTGACCTGTACGTGATGCGCACGGGCGGGGAGGCGATCGGCCCGGTGGTCACGGGTTCCGTGGAGTACGGGCCCATGACGAGTGGCACTCCGCTCATCGTGGTCCTCGGGCATCAACGTTGCGGCGCCGTCGAAGCGGCGTACAACTCCATCCGTGACGGCAAGCCGCTGCCCGGCAACCTGGAGGCGATCGCCAAGGCTCTGCGGCCGGCGTACGAGCAGGCCGTCAGGGAAGGCGGCGGCGACCCGGTCGAGTCCATGGCCCGCGCCCAGGTCGAGCTGACCGCAGCCGACCTGCGCTCCAACCAGGACCTGGCCCCACTCGTGCGGCGGGGCGCCCTTGCCGTGGTCGGCGCCTACTACTCGCTCGACACCGGCAAGGTGGAAGTCCTGGCCGGCGCGCCTTCCTGACCGGCCGGACGCCGCCCTCCCGCCCAGAACCGCTCCGCGGTCAGTAGTGATGGCGGGCTGCCCGACCGCCGAGGCATCGTCCCTGGGCCGGCACCCCCCGGTGTGGTGCACGAGCCGGCGCGGGGACGCCGCCACGATGACTTCACCGCCCTCGGCCACACCTGGGCCGCCGAACGCACCGCCCGAGGCCGACCGACACTGCTGGTGCAGCCCGACCCGTAGGCCGGCCTCCGTCCCGGTACGGCACGTCGCGGCCTCAAGAAGGAAGCGAAGAAGGCGCACCGGAAGCCGCAGCGGCCCGCAGGCGGAGCAGGACGGTTCCGATGAGCTTGTCCTCGGGGCAGTAGCCCCACTGTTTGGAGTCCATCGAGCCCGGCCTTTCGCCCAGGAGGACGAGCATGCCCGGCGGCACGTGGGTACCGGGGCATCGGCGGGCCCAGTGCGGTACGGGCTCTCCGGCGACGGCGACGATGCGTTTGACGTACCACGAGTCGGGCGTGGTGCCCGCGGGGGCGTGCCAGCCGTGCTCGGGGTGGGGTGCGACGACGACGGCCACCCGGCCCGTGGCGACACGGCGTCTGCCGCGGAGCATGAGGATCCGGTCGCCGGGCATGAGAGTCGGCGACATGCTGTATCCGCGGACCGTCACGGCCACCAGCCGCCCACGCGCCAGCAACAGGGCTGCGGCGAGGACGAGGAGTCCTGCGAGGGCGAGGAGCACCAGGACCGCGGCGGTCACCGGACGCTCTCCTCGTAGCCTTCGGCTTGCGTGGTGAAGAGCTCGGCATAGGTGCCGTGGGCGGTCATGAGCTGTTCGTGGGTGCCTGTCTCCTGCACGGTTCCGTCGGCGATGACGACGATGACGTCCGCGGCGCGGACGGTGTTGAGGCGGTGGGAGACGAGGATGCTCGTCGCGCCCCGGCGGAGTGAGGTGAGCCGGTCGTGGACGTGGCGTTCGGCGACCGCGTCGAGGCCGGTGCTGGGCTCGTCGAGGATCATGAGATCGCGTTCGGAACGCATCAGGGCCCGGGCGAGCGCGAGGCGCTGCCACTGGCCGCCCGACAGCTGGACGCCAGGGCTGGTGTCTTCGGTGTCGTCGGGGAAGAACATCCGGCTGAGCATGGTGTCGTACCCCTGTGGGAGGCGGGCGAGGGCGGTGTGGATGTCGGCATCGGCGGCGGCGGCTTGGATGCGTCCGTGGTCGTGGAGAGATCCGAGGTCACCGAGGCCGATGTTCTCCCCGGCGGTGAGGTCGTACTCCATCGGGTCCTGGAAGACGACGCTGACCCGTCGGCGCAGCTGGTCCGCGGGGAAGTCCTTGAGGTCGATGCCGTCCCAGTGGATGCTGCCCCGCTGCGGGTCGTAGAGGCGGCACAGCAGTTTGACGAGGGTGCTCTTGCCGGCCCCGTTGAGACCGACGACGGCCAGGCTGGTGCCGTGCGGGATGGTCAGGCTGATTCCGCGGAGGATCCACGGTCCGTCGTCGGTGTAGCGGAACCAGACGTCCCGCAATTCGATGCCGTGGCTCAGGGGCGGTGGGGCGATCGGGGCGGCCGGGGCGGGGAGGTCGTCCCGGACCTGGGTGACGTGCAGGTAGTGACTGAACAGCAGGGCCGTCTGGTGGCTTTGGGCGATGCACCCCACCAGGCCGATGAGTGCCGTCTGCATGCCGGCGAGGGCGGCGACGAGGAGGGACACGTCACCGGCGGTGAGGGCGTGGGCGGCGGCCTGGTGCACGCCCCAGACGAGTGCGCCGGTGGAGACGACGGCTCCGAGGGCAGCGAGGGCCGTCTCGTAGCCGGCGAGGCGGCGGTCGAGGCGTTCCTCCTGCTGGTTGATGCTGTCGAGATCGGTACGCATGCGCTGCGCGAAGTAGCCGCCGAGGCCGTAGAGGCGGATCTCCTTCGCCGCTTGAGCGTCGGTGAGCAGCCCTCGGTAGAAGATCTGGCGGCGGGCGAGGTTGCTGGTGCGCCAGAACATGTCCGCGCGATGCCGGCTGTTGGCCAGGTGGGCGAAGAGGGCCGGAACGGCCGCGGCGACGAGGATGGCGGCCAGGGTGGGGCTGATGAGCAGGAGACTTCCCAGGAAGCCCGCCAGGGTGAGGACTCCCTGGGCGCCCTGGAGTGCTGCACCGACGAGTCGCTCGGCCCCCTGCGCGCTTTGGATGGCGAGTTGGACGCGGTCGTGGAAGGCGGGCTGTTCGAGCTTGGACAGACCGCTGAGCCGGTTGACAGCCGTGAGCAGGTCGCTCTGGGCCCGGGTGGAGGTGGCGCGGCGGATGCGGCCGTCGGCGTAGGAGGAAATGGCTGAGGCGGCAGCGAGGAGGACCGTGAGCAGTCCGATGCCGGCTGCGGCCCAGTTGAGGTCCGAGGCGCGGAATTCATCCGCGGTGAGGCTGTCGACCACGTACTTGAGCAGCCAGGAGGCGGCTACGGGGGCTGTACCCGCGATGACGACGGCGGCGCTGCGGACGGCGAGGGCCCCGGGGCAGGACCGCAGCGTGAGGGCGAGTACGGCGGTGAGGCCCCGCAGGAATTCGGCCGTGCGGGAGGTGGACTGCCCGCTCATGCGGTGAGGAGGTTGAGCGCGGGCAGGGAACCTTGGCCGATGCCCGTCTCTGTGATGGTCCCGTCGGCGTCGAGGAGGACGAAGGTGGGGTGGTGGCGTACGCCGAAGGCGCCGGCGACGGGACCGTTCGGGGGTTCGGTGGCGGTGAGTCCGGTGAGCGGGCCGACTGCTTCGAGCAGGGGGCCGGCTTCGGCGGGCTGTCCGCTGATGACGGCGACGAGATGCGCGCCTGACGGGGTGTTCGCCTCGGCCCACCGTTGGATCCCGGGGAGGCTTTCCCTGGTCGGCCCGCAGTCGGGGCGGAGGAAACAGATGAGGGCGGGGTGCCCGGTCAGGGTGGATTCGCTGACTTCGCCCCGGGGGGTGTGCAGGGTGAAAGCGGGGGTGCGGTCACCTTCGTGTACGGCAAGGGTGGGAGGGCCCGAGGCCGCGGCGGCCGGGGCGGGGGCGGCCATCGTGGCGCGCCAGCGTTTGATGACCGCAAAGGTGAGGAGGGCGTTGACGAGGGTGACCGCGGCGAGAAGGGCGAGGCCGGTGATGGCGTAGCTCACTCTGTGATCGTCCTTTCAGCGTTGGCCGGTACGGGCTGAGAAGAAGGAGGCGAGGTCGTCGGTGAAGACGGCGAACGCGGTGAGATAGACGGCGACGGCGGCGGCGAGCGCGAGTGCGGGGGCGTTGAGGGGGGTGGTGGTGCCGTGGGTGAGGGCGATGGCGCCGCCGAGGAGGGCGAGCACAGTGAGTGTGGCGTTGCGGGCGACATGCCAGGGGCCCATGGGCACAGTGGTCCTGCTGCCGAAGCAGGGGCAGCCGGCGGAGCTGCGGCGCAGCATGGTGGTGACGGCGACGGCGCTGAATGCCGCGCACAGGGCGGCGGAGACGGCCAGGCCCGCGGTGAGCGTCCGGGGCAGGGCGAGGAGCACGGCGGCGATGAGCTCGGCCGCGGGCACCAGGACGGCGAGAGCCGGACGGGCTGCGGCCGGCAGGTAGGTGAGGTCGCCCAGTGCCGTGGCGAATCGGCGGCGGTCGCGCAGCTTGGCGAGGCCGGCCACGGCCAGCACGCAGATCAGGGTCAGTCGGCAGACGAGCAGCAGGTCGGACAAGGGTGACTCCGAAAGAATGGGTCCTGGGCCGGCGGGCACGGGGCGGGCCGCACGCGGCCCGCCCCGTGGTTGTTCAGCAGTAGTTCCAGCTGCCGCAGCTGACCCCGCACGCGCCCGTGTAGCAGCAGCGGCGGCACCGCTGGGCGCTGGTGCTCCACTCGGTCCAGCAGTCCGGCGGACAGCCTGCCTCGGCTTCGGCCTTGGGCAGAATCCGCTCGATCAGGCGACCCGCACCGGCCTTGAGTGTGCGCATGGTTCTCCTCTTCCTGTGTGGATGGGATGTGCGTACTCCGCGGTGCGACCGCGGTCCGCGGTCGCACCGGGGTTCAGGAGGCCGCCGATACCGGTTCGCGGCCGGCGGCGGAGGGAGCGGCGACAACGCCGTCCTGATAGCTGAGGATCGTGGGGAAGGCAGGGACGCGCAGGGCGCGGAACAGTGGTGAAGCCTCGGGCTCCGGTACCACCTCGTCCGCCGGCCCGACGAGTTGGGCGGTCAGGCTGCTCTCGCCGGCTTCGGCGCCGATCACCAGGGCCAGGACCCGGCCGCCTGCTGCCCGGGCCCGGTCGGCCCGGTCGGCGAAGTCGGGGAGGCTGTCGGTGCAGGACGGGCAGTCGTGGGAGAAGACGCCCAGCAGCAGCTCCCCGGAGCGGAAGTCGTCCTGGTTCAGGGTCCGGCCGCTGAGCGCGGTGGCGGTGAAGTCCGGGAGTCCGTCTCCGGGTTGCGGCCCCTGGGCTGCGAAGTCGTCGCGTCGGCGCACGACTTCGAGCTCCTGCCAGCGACGCAGGATGACCATGAGCAGGACGAGGTTGAGCAGGGCGACGGCTCCGACGAGCACCAGACCGGCAATGACGTAAGGCAAGTTTCGACCCCCTGGCGCGGTTGCACGGGGGAGCAGTGTGATAGATGAGGCCTGTCGGGAGGATGCCAAGACCTTGCCAGGAACATGACGAGCTGAGCATCATTGCCGCCATGCTTGCCACGGGGTCGCATTTTCGAGTGCTTGGCAGAGTTGAGTGGACCGTCGACGGGCGCCCCAGAGCCATCGGCCGCCGCCGCGAGCGTCTGCTGCTGGGTCTGCTCCTGCTGGAGATGGGCCGGCCGCTCCCGATGGACCGGCTGATCGAGCTGTTGTCGGACGAGGACGAACGACCGCGGTCCCGGGCCGATCTGTATGTGAATGTCTGCCGGCTGCGGGCGAGCCTTCGCCAGGGCGGATGCGACGGGTCGGTGCGGCTGGTGCGGAGCGGTTCGACGTACACCCTGACCGGCGATCCGCAGCTGGTGGATCTGCACCGCTTCACTCAGCTGGTCAACCGGGCCCAGCAGGGCACCGAGCCGCAGGAGGTTTCACGACTCGCCTCGTCCGCCCTGGCCGAGTGGCGAGGGGCGGTGCTGGAGGACGTCGCATCCGAGCGGACACGCCGAGGTGTCGGCACCGCTTTCGACGAACTGCTGATCTCGGCGCAACTGCTGCGTGTCGCGGCGGAGTTCAAGCTGCGTAACTACTGGTCGCTCGCCGCGGAGCTCGCGCGGCTCACCGAGGACTATCCGGAACACGAGATGCTCCTGGCCTTCCGTGCGGCCACGCTCTACGAGTGCGGCCGTCGCGCGGATGCGCTGCGAGTGCTGTCCTCGGCGCGAGCACAGATGACCGCGCGGCTGGGGTTGGATCTGAGCCGCGAGCTGCAGGATCTGCAGGAGGCGATCCTGCGGGACAGCCCGGTGGACCGCCGCATCTTCCGCTGTGGCGCCCTGGGCGCCGTGTGATGCACCGCCGCAGCGGCCAGGACTCGCTTGGCCTGCAGCGTGGCCAGCAGCGGGGAGGGCGTGCCGGCCGGCAGCGCGCCGGCGCCGCCGGCCCGGGCTGCGATCGCGCTGAACGTGCGCTCACCGCTGCCAACCGCTTCCAGTACGGCCCGTGAGTGCGAAGACCGCCCATGACACCTGATCCCGCGCCAGGAATACCCGGCCGGCCAGAATCCGATGGAGGTAGCGCACCACTGGCCGGGCCGACCGCGCCGAGTTGTCAGTAACGCCTGCTTTCATGGCGCCATGAGCACTGTGCACGAGACCGCCGCCCTCCTCCCCGACCCCACCGAACTCCGCTCCCACCTGGGCGCGTTGGCCATTCTGGATGCCACGATCGGCGGCGATCCGCAGTTCTGCCGCTACAGCTTCGACACGGCCTGGGGCCCCGGCGAAGAGGCAGCCCTGATGGAGAACGGCTCGGGGGACGACTTCTCCGTCCTCTTCACCCCGGCCGGCGTGCTCATACGCGGCTTCGACCACGAGTCGGAGATGAGCCCGTACGCGACGGACGGGGAGCAGGTCTGGCCGGGTGTCATCGACGAAGTCCCCGCCACTCTGCGTCAACTCCTGGATGAACCCGCCTTCCATGACGCGGGCATCGACGCCCCTCGGGTCACCGCCTGCCTGTGGCGGGAGACCGGCGACACGGCCTGGCGCGCCGGCTCCGCCATCGCCTTCCCGCCCGGCAGCGAGGACCCCGACGGCTCCGGCTTCCTCTTCCACCTGCTCACCGACCGCTCCCCCGAGGCAGTCCAGGCCCACTTCGAGGACTACTACGAGCGCCCCATCCCCCTCGACGCCGTCCGGCACGTCCTCGTCGGCCGCCCCCTCACTCCTGCGATCGCCGCAGCCCTCAACCCGGCCGCACTCTCGGACAACGCCCTGCTCCGCAGGATCGCCGCGCATCCCGAGGCCGCCTCCTACCTGGCCTGCGACGGCGAGTTCGACCTGGCCCGCACCGACCCGGTCGAGCCGATCGCCCTGCCCAACGGCCTCCCGGTGGAGCCCATCGCCGGCTGCAACGCGGGCGGCACCCACTACCTCTGCGGCCCGGCCGCCCTCGGCGGCCCCCGCCCAGTCCTCTACACAGACTCCGAGGGCCGGGCCTCTCTGATCGCCGAGTCCCTCGCCGAGGCCTTGACCCTCGTCGTCGTCCTCCCGTCCTGGCACGACGCCCTGGCCGGCTTCCGACCCCCGGCCCTCAACTCCGATTACCTCGACGACCACCCGGACCACCCCGCGGTCCGTGATCGTCTCCTCACCGCCCTGGGACTCCCCCCGGCCACGGAACGGGAAGTCCTGGACCGCCTCCTCATCACCGCCGCCCGTACCGTGCCTGACGGCTTCCTCCCGCACGGGCCCGCCGAGGAGGACTCCTCTTTCCAGCCGATGCTCGCCCAGAGCCCGGCGACGACTTCAACCCGAAGGTAACGGCACGTCAGCACGGTATCCACGACAAGGTACGCGAAGGACTCGGGGTCGCCAACGCCACACAACAGTGCCGACAAGGAGCCGAGGCCTGTGGGACATCTCCGCAACGTCTGCAACCTGATCGCGCTCACCAACTCCCGTGCCTCGCCTGCCCTCCGCCACTCACAGTGGCCAAGCGGCCAGCAAATCTCCGGGGCCGTAGGCAGCGTCGAGCCCCGGACAGTCGACTCCACTGCGCGAGACCGCCACAACTGGAACAGGTTCGTCGGTGAGGGCGGCCCGATGTCGATGGAGAGCGGCCAAGTCGTGCCGGTCGAAGGGCGACTGCTCCAGCCACTTGATGGAGCCGACGAAGATCAGCTCCTTGGCAATGGGGGCGCGGTCCGCTCCGACGATGTCGATCTCGACGTCGTTGGTGCGGGTCCAGTAGCCGCCGACTGCGGGCGCTGCGGGGAGACTGTCGTCGGGCAGTATCCGGGCGAGCGCCTCTCGGATGAGCGGCTCGATCGCCCGGCCGCGCCAGCTGGTCCAGCTCTCCCGGATCCGCGCCAAGGTCAGATCGCCCCGCCCTCGCTCGATCTCCTCCATGGACGGGCCGAGCGAATGCAGCCAAAACCGCAGATAGGGATCTGTCACCCGGTAGCGGCGGTCCTTCGACGGACGCAGCGATACGGGCAGCTCCGCAGCGACGACCCGCTTGTCCGTAAGCAGCTGAAGCGCTCGTTGCAGGGGCGTGGCCCCGATCCCGCCGGACGCACGGGCGATGTTGGTGAAGGTCCGCTCGCCACTCCCAATGGCCGCCAGCACCGTACGCGCCTGGGCCTGTGGGGGGAATTCGGCAGCCAGCGAGCGCTCGGCCGACACCAGCAGGGCCGAGACCGGATCACTCAGCGCCTCTCCGAGGAAGTCCCACAACCTCTCCCCCCTCGACCACTCCGCGCAGATCAGCGGCAGCCCACCTGTGACCAGCGCGGCGTCGAAGGCTTCCGCCGGTTCCAGCCCGAGCATCCTCCCTACCTCGGCGGGGTTCAGCGGCCCCAGCACCATCTCCCGGCCGCGCTGATGAAAGGGGCGTCCGTAGCTGTTCAGTGCCTCCATCATCGACAGATCCGAGCCGATGAGCACGAGCAGCACCGGCTTGGTCTCCAGCACCCGGTCCCAGGCCCGTTGCAGCATCCCCTCGAAGGCGCCATCGGCATCCATCAGGTACGGCACCTCGTCGATGACCAGCACGCTCGCCCGGTCGGCGGGCAGCGCCGCAGCCAGCACATCGAACGCGGCGTCCCAGCTCTCCGGCCGCGCGGCGGCCACCAGCCCCGCCAACGGCAGCGTCGACGCTTGAGCGTCCCGGGCCAGCCGTGCCAGATCATCCCTCGGGGACGCGCCGGTCGCCGCGTAGAACAAGAACGGGACTCCGGAGCGCTCCGCGAACCGCTCGACCAGTCGCGACTTGCCCACCCGGCGCCGCCCACGCAACATCACACACCGACCGGGCCGCTCCCCGCCGACCCCTGCCGCCACCTTCTGCAGCTCTCGCCCCAACGTCGCCAGCTCCTGCCGACGGCCCACAAAATCCACCACGCCTGCCGACCTCCACTCGCGACACTAACATTAATGTTAGCAACATAGACGTTTGTAGAGAGCCAGTTGTCGCTTACGGTCACCAGTCGTGGACCCGGCGTCCCGCACGGTCCGAAAGAGGGGCACCGGTCCAGGTCGCAAGCCGATCGAACGCGACATCACCGAAGCCCACGCCTACGTCGTAAGCGAAGTTCCGCACTTTCGCCGCCCGGGCGGATGCCGAGGAACCTCGCCAGCCCGACCGGCGGGGTCGGCCTGCCGGCATTCAGCCGACGCGGTACCTGCCAGGCGCAACGGATGGAGACAGCAGCCAGAGCCGTCGGCAGCCCTGCACGGAAACGCCCCGGACCAGTCCGGCGCCGGCGCTTCTTCCACCCCTCACCGAGGAGCCATCCTCCTTGGCCAGGAGCTGCCCCGAACGGTTCACAGTCCCCTTTCTGCGGCGCGATCGACAGAGTCTCGTCTCCTGTGACAGCAGTGGGCCTGAAACCGGACATCGACGAGTACACGGTGTTCGTGCACCGTGTGGTGCAGGATCTGGAAGCGGCCGGGCTGGACGAGGCCGCTGAGGAGATCAGGCAGTCCCCTTTCCCGGCCCCCGACGACAGCGAGAGTGAGGGTGAGGGACCGGATGATGGACCTTCGGGCGAGAGGGACACCACGGGGCCCTGGTCTCCGCGCTTCCCAGCACCCGAGGACTCTCCGTCAACCGACGCGGGCACGCGCACCGGCCTGCCGCGCCTAACCGAGCACCGACAGGAGCGACCGGAGAGCTGACCGGCCCACCGCAGCGCCCGGATTCAGCTGTGAACCAGGGTGTCGTGATGATGAGCCCAGCGGCCGCCATTAACTCAGGCGGCATCGCCGATTCGGATGTGGAGCGGCTGCTCGAGGGCGGCCGCGATCCTGGATCGACCGTACCGACCTATACCCGGAGAAGTGACCGATGCCGTTCCAGCACCCCGAGGAGATCGGCTACGGCTACGTAATCGAGCGCTACGTGACGAGGAAGGACTCGGACCACCCGCGCCACCTCGAACTGAACAGCGCGCGCGTCCTGCGGCCGGGGTGGCCGCACGCCAAACGCTTCATCCGCCACCTGGCGCCGGCGCGGGAGCGACCGCCCGCGGCGCTGGACACGCGTCGCCTGCTCGACGAGCTGGTGGGGCAGGCCGAGTCGACAGCAGGGGCGGCTGCCCGCCTGCGCAAGAGCTTCGACCGGAGCGAGCGGGTGGCCCACAGCGAGGCCGAAGCCCCGCGTCTGCCGCTCCGGCGCGTCGTGGAGGGCACCGTGGAGGGGGCGTTCGAGGCCCCGGCCCCGGGCCTGCTGCTCGCGGGACCGTCGGGGAGCCTGATCCGCGCCGAGCACTACGTCGACGCCGACGGCGTCCCCGTCGTGATGCCCAAAGACCTGACGGGAAACGGCTTCAGCACGGCGAGCATCCGACGCATCAACGAGCGACAGGCCATGGAGCTGGAGCGCTTCCGCCTCCGACGGGGCGACGTTGTCCTGGCGCGCCGCGGGGAGCTGGGGCGAGCCGCCGTCGTCCGCGAGGAGCAGCACGGCTGGGTGTGCGGCACCGGGTGCTTCGTGCTGCGCCCCCCGCCGGACTCGACGCCGACTACTTCGCCGCGTACCTGCGCGGTCCGGAGGCACGGACGTGGCTGGAATCCCACGCCACGGGGAGCATGAAGATGAAGACCATCTCTCTCGGCGTACTCGGCGATCTGCCCGTGGTCTTGCCCGACCTCGCAACCCAGCAGGCGATCGCCGACACGATGACACAGCTGGACGAACACGAGCGCCTGCTGCGCGAACAGCTCGCCCTGACACGGCGCATCCGCCACGGCGCGCTGGACGGAGGCATCATCCCCACGCCGTAACCACCACCACGGCCGGGACTGCCGCGGGCATCGCCCCGCCACGCCACGGCCTGCCGACGGATCGACACCGGGTGTGCCCCCTCCCGGGCAGACCCACACTCCCCAGGAACGAGGCCGCGGGCACGGGTCATGGCGACCAGGAACTGGCTGCGCGCGAGTTGCGGGCGTCCGGTCTCCGCTTCCACGGGACCGGGGGCGCGGGAGGCAGACCTGGGTTTGTACCTCAGATCCCGGCCGTGACCAGAGCGCATAGAGGGCGCGTTCTGGTGCCGACGGTCCTCAAGACACGGGTGTTGAGGCAGTGGGGCCGATCCGGCCGAGGCAGACCTCGTCGCTGCGCTCATCTCGCAAGGTGCGAGTCGGAGCGCATTGCTGACGATGCTCCTGTGCGGGGCTCCGCCGGATCATTCACGACGTGAGAGATCCCGGACTTCGCGGCTATCGGGGCTGCCACGCCCGTACGAGGTCCTCCGGCCCCCAGTGCGTGGTGAGCGGCAGATCATCGGTCACCCCACAGCGGGAGACCGCGACCAGTGGAGTATCCGGGGCGGTACCGGGGACGGCGAGCATGTCGCGCACCAAGGCGTCGTACTCATGACGGCCGAAGGGCTGGGTCTCCAGCCACTTGACCGACCCGACGAAGGACACCTGCCGGGCCACCGGCTCGCGGTCTGCACCGATGAGGTCGATCTCGGGGTTGTTCTGACGGTTCCACCAACCGCCGATGGCCTCGGTCTCGGGCCACTCATCATTGGGCATCAGACGCAGCAAGGACTCGCGGATCAGTGGCTCGACCGCCCGCCCGCGCCAACTGGTCCATGACCGCTCGATGCGTTCCAGTGCCAAGTCACCGCGGCCTCGCTCGATGAGTGGGATCGCGCGTGCCAGGAACGCCAGCCAGAACCGCAGATACGGGTCGGCGATGCGGTAGCGCTTGTTCTTGCTGTCCGGCTTGACCGACAGGGGGAGATCAGCAGCCAGGACTCGCTTGGCCTGCAGCATGGCCAGCAGCGGGGAGAGCGTGCCGGACGGCAGAGCGCTGGCGCCGCCGGCCTGGGCTGCGATTGCACTGAACGTGCGCTCACCGCTGCCAACCGCTTCCAGCACGGCCCGTGAGTGCGAAGCCTCGGGAAATTCGCCCAGCAGGGACAGCTCGCCGGCCACCAGCAGGGGCGAGAGAGGATTGGCGACCGACGCCTGCAAGAAGGCTGTACGCCCCATTCCCGGCCGCCACGACTGCACGATCTCGGGGAATCCCCCAGTGATCAACTGTGCGTCGACGGCCCCTGCGGCGTCGAGTTCGGTCATGGCCTGTACGTCGGCCAGGTTCAGGGGGTGGACGGTCATTTTCGCTGCCCGACCGAAGAACGGGCGTCCGTACGACTGCAGTGCCTCCATCACCGATGTATCGCTGCCAACCAGCAGCAGAAGCACGGGCTTGGAGGACAAGTGACGGTCCCAGACAGTCTGGAGTGCGCCCTCGAATTCCTGATCCTGCTCGACCAGCCAGGGCACCTCGTCGATCACCGCGATGCTGGGCGAGTCATCGGGTACCGCGAGCGCCAGAGAGCGCAGGGCCTGGTTCCAGTCCTGCGCCTGGAGGCCGGCGACCAGCTCCGCCCCAGGCAGTAGCGACTGCGCGAGCGTCGCGGCAAAGTCGGCGCGCTCCGTCACAGGGTTGCGCCCACGGGTGGCCTGAAACACCACGTACGGCGCTCCCGAGCGGTCGCAGAACTCCTGGACCAGTCGCGACTTCCCCACTCGGCGCCGGCCCGTCATGATCACAGCCCGCCCCCGAGTGGCTCCAACCGCCTCTGCCACTGTCCGGTACTGCTCAGCCAGCAGCTCAAGATCTCCGGCCCGACCTTGAAACTCCACGACGCGCCCCTGAAGACAATTAACGTAGATAGATTCTTACGTAGATTGAATCTTACTTCACCCACCTCGTGACCTGATGGATCGAACAGGGGAAAACCCAGGGGCTCGACTCAGAAGAGCCGGGCCCCTTCTGACCTGCTTTTTTGCCAGGCCAGTGACGTACCGTGTCGTGCCCACTACACGTTGAAGCGGAATGTCTGGGGGCTGATCCTGACCTGCGGCGGAGCCCTGTGCAGGGCCCTGACCTGGGATTCCTCGTTGGCATGCGTTGGCGGCCGATGGCCGTTTACGGGTGTCCTGCGGACTGGCTGCGGACTGCCCGGGGGTGCCTAGGCCGAGAAATCCATGGCGCACCGGCCGGACTCACAACGAGACTGCGCAGGTGAGCGACCGCTACCCCTGTCCATGCTGCGGGCACCGCGTGCTCGACGCCATGCCCGGCTCGTACGAGATCTGCCCCGTCTGCTTCTGGGAGGGCGACGGGGTCCAGTTCCGCTGGCCGACCATGGCTGGCGGCGCGAACAAGGTCTCCCTGATCGAGGCCCAGCGCAACTACCAGAACTTCGGCGCCTGCGACCAGCACGGCCTGCGGTACGTCCGCCCTCCGGCCGAGGACGAACCGCTCGACCCCGCCTGGCGCCCCATCGACCTAACACGGGACTCCTCTCCGGCCCCGCCCTGGACTGGGAACTCGACTGGACCGCGCCCTGGGAGCACCTGGTCGAGGAGTCCCGCACCTGGTCCCTGCTGGAAGCCTCAGAAGCCCCCACCGGCAGCAACATCTTCGTCGCCCCCACCTGGATCGACCGTACCGACCTGTACCCGGAGAGGTGACCGATGCCGTTCCAGCACCCCGAGGAGGTCGGCTACGGCTACGTGATCGAGCGCTACGCGGCAAGGAAGGACTCGGGCCACGCGCGCTACCTCGTCCTGAAAAGTGGTCGATTCCTGCGGCCCGAGTGGCCTCACGGCGAACGTTTCGCCCATCACCTCATCGACGACGCGGCCACGATCACCGATGCCGAGTTGGTAGCCCTCCTCGACTACGAGTGGCGCTCGCGCCTCACTGCCGCATGGCTGATCGGCGTCGACCGCCGCGAACAGTTCCGCGAACGCATCGGCAACCTGCTCCTGGCCAGCGAGGTCTGCTTCTCCGGCAGCGCCTACTGCTTCGCCCTGACCCGCTTCGGCACCCACGCGGACGCCGAGATCCTCACCGCCTACCTCGACCATTACCTCCCCCGCACCGACCTCCGCTACGACCAGCCCGCAGCCCTCGGCGCCCTCCTCCGCCTCGACGCCCACCTCGGCACCCACCATGCGGACCGCTTCACCCAGCCTGACGGTCTCTGGGACCAGTGGGTCAATGCCCTGGCCCACCTCCGCGGCCACCCCGCGTACATCCCCGTCGAGCGGCGCCGCTCGACAGACCTCCAGTGCGAGTTCGCCAACGGCTGGACCCGCTCTTGACCTCCCACACTGAATCCGGCGCTCCGACCACGGCACCTCGGTCACAGTCGTCGCGGTTGCGTCTGCTGCAGCTCAACTACTCTGAAATAGTTGGCAGATAAAGCAGGCCTGGTTCGAGACCGGCAAGAGAGGAAACACCATGTCGTACTCGCTGGTCGTCGGTGAGCCGTATCCGAGGCAGGTCAACTGGCCGAAGTCCGGGGCCAACCTGGTCCTCCACGCGAGCTACGTCGAGGTCATCTATTCGTTCGACGGTCTCACGCCGGGCGAGCAGGCCGCTTTCACGACCGGCTCAGCGGCACTCGCGGTCACCGTCGGGGACAGACACTTGATGTGGTGCTATCGCTTCGAGGCCCCGACAAGGCCCGGAGCCCCGAAGGCGAGTCTCGGTTGGGGTGACTCGCCATGGGAGGCGTATCGCCAACGCGACCGCACTGTCGGCGTGCCCGGGCAGCAGGGTGAGCCCTTCACCGCGCACATGGTGCTCGTCGATGCCTCGACCAGCATCGTCGAGGGTCTGCGCACGGCCGAGATAAACAAAGACGTCGCGGACGCGCTCCGGTACGGCATCGCTCGTCAGGTCGCGCTGCCCTACGACCATGAGGCCGCATCGCGTGAGATCGAAGCTATGTACCGACGACACCCCAGCACACAGAGCCTCCTGAGAGAGGCCATCGCCGGCCAGCAGATCCCCCCTCTCGACAGCTGACCGATCAGCCTCAGCTATGAGGGGCACCGATGCACCTGGTCGACGAACTTCGCGAGGAGCCAACCCCATTGGGAGACGTATCCTTCCACTCAGGTTGAAGGCTGGGGCAGGAGTCACGAAGGTGCGGTCGTTCTCTGCCATGCGCATCGAGCACCGTAGGCGATAGGGGGAGACGGCATGGAGCTGCAGATCACCGTCGATACACACGGCGACGACACAGCGGCCCACGATCTGTACTACTGGCTCCGGCAGGATCGTGAACTCCGACGCCACGCACAGGTCGAGCTAGCGCTGCCCGCTAGCACTTCTGGCCGCATGAACGTGGGAGAGACCATCAACATGTTCGTCAGCAACGGTCTGGCTGCCGTGAGCCTGTTGGTGAACGTCGTGGTTGCCTGGCGAGCAGCCCGCCCATCACCACCCGGGCCGGTCGTCTTCGGTCGCGACGGAATGACCGTGACAGTCCACGACACATCAGAGGGCACTCTGCGTCGCGTAGCGGCCCTGCTGACATCCGCACCTCCCGAAGTAGCGCCAGGGGCCATCGGCACGAGCCAGACGTCGGCGCCCTCCGTCTCCGACGATCAGTGATGCGTCTGCCTAATCCTGACGGAACTCGTGTAGTGCTGATCGGGGTAGACGAATACCAGCACCTCCCGCCTTTGCCGGCGGTGCGCAACAACCTCACCGAGCTGGCCAAGCTCTTCAGGTCCCCACTCGGTGGGGGCCTTCCGGCCAGACATTGCACGATGGTGCTCAACCCCACTGACATCGACAGCGCGCTCGACCCCGTACACCGGGCGGCGAGTGAAGCGTCGGACACCCTGGTGGTGTACTTCGCCGGCCACGGTATGCCGCTGTCCGATGGCTCCCTCCGTCTCGCCGTGCGCAACTCAGAACGGGGCAGGAAACAGTACGCGTCTGTGGCCTTCGACGACCTCCGTGCCGAAGTGTTGGACAGCATGGCTGCCAACAAGGTCGTGATCCTGGACTGTTGCTACAGCGGTGCTGCACTGGAGGGGTTCATGGGGAGCACCGATGAGGTCGCGGACGAGACCATCATCGAAGGCACCTACGTCATGACCGCCTCAGCAGCGACGCAAGCGGCTATGGCTCCCCCGGACGCCCCACTTACAGCGTTCACCGGCGAACTCATCAAAGCGATTACCAATGGCATAGCTGAAGCGCCGGACCCGCTGGGCATGAGCTCCCTGTACAGGTACGTGCATGGTCAACTCAAATCGCAGGGAATGCCACTGCCCCAGCAACGAGCCAGCGGCCTGGGGCACGACATCGCACTGTTCCACAACAAGTGGCGCCCACCCACAGAGAAACCGACACTCTCGGTAAAGCGGGAGGAATGGTTCCGCGAGATTCATCACGAACTGCTCAAGCGCTTGAGGGATGTCTCGGCACTTGCCCAAGACCAGCTCCGCCCTGAGTTCGGCGATTCGAGGCTCATCCGCTCCCTGCTGGTAGCGCGAATCGCCGTCCAACTCGCCCAGGGCAAAAGCACGACGACCATCAGCGGCATGCTCTCCTCCAGCGGGGTCTTCGCCGCTCCGTGCCCCACCGCTGACGAACTCTCCGAACTCATCGCCGAGGTCCAATTCGCATACGAAGCAGACGGGCTGGCCCACAGCGTTCCGATCCTCGGAGGTCTGGGACTTTTCCCCTGGGCGCCAGAGGGTACGTACATGCTGCTGAGCGAATACTGGGCTGCCCAGCGGGGCCGTACGATGCCTCGCCCGCGCGTGGAGCGGGAACTCAGCGAGCTTTGGGACACCGCGGACACCCGTGTCCTGAGCGCGCACTCCTCGCTGCCGTCCCTCCCACTGGCCGCTTATCCCGACCCTTGGAAGAAGCTGAAGGCCGAGCCGGATCTTCGAGTCCGCACCGTCACAGCAATGATGCTCGGCGAGCACGGTGGGGGCAGCCGTGCATGGGAACACTGGATGTCCACTCGCCCGTGGAGCACACTCAAGGCTCGCCACTTGGTTCAACTTGGCGGCGATCTCGTCCGATGCAAGGCAGCTCAGCGGGCCCTCGCCCAGTACGTCGATCTGGCACCGGCGGGCCATCACTCCCGTGCAGTTTTTGTACGGGCGGCGGAGATCATCGAAGAGCAGTTGAAGGACATCGCACTAGCCATCGAAAGTATGAGCGCCATCGAATACGACTTGCTACGCGAGCGCACAGCGGACGAGCACTTCCAGGACGGTTGCCTTGCCACCTTCAGCAAGCACCTTCTGAAGCGCTCTCAAGTCTTCACGCCCTTCGAAGAACATAAGATGAACCATGGCACATGGGCTGCGATTCCCTGGTGGTCCCTAGTCGTTCACGGTAGGCAAGAACAACGGGCGGTTGAGGACTTCCTGAAACGCGGCGGCCTCCAACTGGGTGTCGCCGCCGAAAGCCTCGACGCCGACGAACTCGTCATCAGCTGTGAGGAACCCGACCTCGGACCTTCATGGATAGCCGCCCGAATCATCTTCGATCTTCGCGACGTCGTGCAAGCCTGCGAGGTGCTCCTTCTGGGTCGGCGGCAATCCGTGGTTGTGGACTTCCTCACCGAGCACATCGATGAGTGGGGCGATCGGCAAGTGTATCTGGCCCGAAGTCTCGACCTCTCGCTCGGGCCGGAAATCGGAGCGACACTGACCGATGTCGCAACCTGTGCCCTGCGCAGACTTTTGCCAGGTTCTTCTGGCCCACCACTCCACCACGATGGGGTGCCGGCTCTTGATCGACTCCTAAGCTCGTCACGGCTTCCGAAGATCGCTCGCTGCCCGCGCTAGCCTGCAAGACGCGGTGGCGCCACGGGATAGCCTCGGCACCCGAATGAGCTGCGCCGCGCTCTGCCCCGAAGGCTGCTCCGACCGCTCGCTGTAGAGCCCAGGGGGCCACCTGCCCAGGACGGCAATTGCTCAGCCCCAGCCGTCAAGCGAGACGTCAGTCCCGCCTGTCAGGTAGAAGCCAAGAGCGCTGGCGGTGGTATCCACGAAGGCTTCCGGGATAGCGGTGGCGTCGACCCAGCGGACCTGGGCGTGCTTGCGAGGTTCGCGGTTTTCGGGTTCGCCGGTCCACTCATGGGTGGCGAAGACGACCGTGAGGAAGCCGTTGGGGGCCTCGACGCCCCAGGCGCCGTGGATGATGTGGGCGACTTTGAGGGACTCCGGCCTCACCGTGAGGCCCGTCTCCTCGTAGAGCTCGCGGACCGCAGTCTCAGTGATGGGCTCCCCCGGCTCGCTCTTGCCGACGGGCAGGTCCCACATTCCCTGGGCGAACTTGGCGTTCTCGCTGCGCTGGAGGAGCACGACGCGGTTGGTGGCCTTGTCGTGGACGATGACGGCCGCGACCAGCAGCGTCATCGAGTCGAGCGCCGGCTTGAGGGCTGGGGGGCGATTGTCGGTCTGCTGAGCCACGGGGTTCCCTTCGTCGGGCGGGTTGTTGGGCATGTTAGGCGAGGGCCTCGCGGGCTCGGCGGGCGAGATCCGCGGCACCGGGGACGCGGCGGCGCTGGTAGATCGCGAGCGTGGAACGGATCGAGGTGATCGCTTTACGGGTGCGGTCGGAGGTCATGCCCTCCATGAGGATGAGGGCCTGGGTCCAGGCCGCGACCGCTTCGTCGGCTCGGGCCTGGGCGGCAAGACTGTCGCCCAGGTCGGCGTGGGTGAGGGCATGGACGCGCTTGTATTTCTCCCGGTCCCAGCGGGTGAGCGCGTCGCGGTGCTGCTGTTCCGTACCAATGTGGTCGGCGAGGTCGGTTAAGGTGCGGGCGGTGTGGCTGGCTACGGTACCGGCGGCGGGGCCGCTGACGCGGGAGAAGCTGGGCTGGGGACCGTCCTCGCGCAGGAGGGCGTCTTCGGCGGCGAGGAGAGCGCGAGCGGCCAACGGGTTCTCGCCGACGGCGGCGTAGGCGCGGGCGTGCGTGATGTGGAGGAGTGCTTCCGTCTGTCCGTCGACGTGGCCGAGGCCGCGGGTGAGCGCGCCTTCGACGAGGTCCACGCAGTGGTGGGGTTGCTTGAGGCTGAGGGACTGGTGGGCGAGGGCACGCATCATCCAGGCGGCGTGGCCGTGGGGGTCGGCTTCGCAGGCGAGTTGGTAGCCGACCTGGTAGTAGCGCTGAGCTGCCCCTTCGTGGCCCAAGTCGTGGTGCTTCCACCCTGCGAGGTAGGCAAGTTCAGCGACGGCTCCGAAGGCGGCCTGGCGTAAGGGTTCCGAGGGGAAGCGTCCACGGAGCATAGGTGCGGCTGTGTCAGCGAGGTACGCAGTGACCGTGGTCAGGCCGTGCCCGCCGCCGAGCCTTTCGTCGGCGGCGCTGAAGGCTGCCGTGATCTGTCGTATGACGTCGATGTCGTCGCTGCCGACGAGGGAGCTGGCGGTGCGGGCGCGGAGCATCCGAGAGGTGGCTTCGTGGTCGTGCAGGAGCGGCATGGCGACGCCGGCCGTGGTGAAGGCGGCGATGGCAAGGAAGCGGCGGCGCTCGACGTCCGCGCGGCCGAGGTCGGTGACCGCGGTGACGGGGTCGGTGTCCGGTGGCGACTCCGTGTCGGGCGAGTGGAGCCCGAGCTCGGTTCGGGTGACGACGCGGCTCAGTCGTCGGGAGAGCGCTTCGGCGAGGTACTGCCCTGCCTGGCCGGACGGCGCACGTGCACCGCTCACCCAGTGGGAGATGGCCGACTTGTTCGTCTGGAGCAGTTCGCCGTTCTCGGCGGCGATGCGGCGTACGTCCTTGGCGAGCGCGTCGTACGTGCACCCGGCGGCGTTGATCGTCTCGCGCAGGCGGGAGTTGGCGCTGGTCGGTGCCGGCACGATCGCCTCCGCTCCGGGTCCGTAAACCGTGTATACCGCTTGACCTCGGTCACACCGTACCCACTCTGCGTAGCGGGCGGTTCACTTATCGACAGCCGCCCCACTTTCAGGCCGGGCGGCCCCAAGTTCCGTACGCCCCAACGGGCTCGGGCATTCCTATGCCCGAACCCGGACGATCAGAGACGGAGACACGGTGACCACCATCGACACCTCGACCATCACGGTCGAGCTGCCCAACGCCTTCGACCCGCGCTGGAACCGCCTGCCCGGCATCCACGTGGACGGCTGGCGCATCACCATCGACCCGGCGGAGTACTTCTTCCGCTTCGAGTCGAACACGTGGCTCGTCGCCGACTGGGAGCTGGTCAAGACTCAGCTCCTGGACGTGGACGAGACCACCGAGAGCGCGGTCGAGCAGCTCGCGCTCGACTTCATCAAGAACCACAGCGAGTCCACCTCCGACGCAGCCCGCGTGCTGGCTACGGCGTACGGGGTGTACTCGTACCTCTTCCGCGAGGAGCACTTGGCCGGCCTCGGCCTGCCGCAGATCACCGCCGAGCACCTGCGCATGCTGCGCGAGGCGGCCACGCTCATGGCGCTCAACAAGGTCGAGTTGGACGGGCACATCTCCAACGTCGGCCCGTGCTGGTTCTTCCCCGCCGCCACTTCCGTCGTCTTTGACCTGGACGACGCGACGGGCGGAATGCTGGACGAGGTCTACCACGGCGGCTGGTTCAACGAGCACCGCCGGATCGAGTCCATCAAGGCCCACGCCGCGCTCGGCGGCCGACTCGTGCACGGCTGCCAGTCCGTGCCGGACCAGTCCGGCGGCGTCGTCGCGCCCTACGGTGCCTCGATGGCCAACTTCCGTGATGACCTGACCGAGTTCAAGGCGGGCTGGATCGAGCAGGTCTACGCCTACCGCGTGACCGCAGCCGAGTAACCCTGCCCCCAGTACGGCTCCGGGGCGGGCCAGCTCGCGCGCGCCCGCCCCGGAGCCCTCCACCCCCTGGAGACCTCCATGGATCAGAGCCTGTCCGCCACCCTGCTGAACGACCTGTGCGCTCTCGTCAGCAAGCCCCTCCCCGAACGTACCAAGATTCGCGTCTGGGGCATGTCCGGCGTCGAACGCGTCACCTTCCCCGACAGCACCACGGCCGTCTTCAAATACGCCAAGGAACCCTTCGACCGCGAGGCCCAGGCCCTGCGATTGGCCTACCAGCGACGGCTCCCGGTCCCTGCGCTCCACGCAACCGCCCTGCGGGGCAAGTGCCTCGGGATGCTCATGGACGACCTCGGCACCCCCGTACGGAATGCGGACGACCTCGACGGCGTCGCCGCCGCCGTCATGCTCCACGCCGCACGCCCGGCGGGCGGTCTGCCACTCCTCGACGGAGCGGGCCTCGCAGCTCTGCCTGGCCGATCCCTCGATCACCTCGGGCGGCTACGGAAAGCCGACCGTTGGACGGACTGCGACGACATCGAGACCGCGCTGGGAAAAATCTCCGCAGCGGCCGAGGCTCGTGCGCAGGGGGCGACGCTCGACCCGTTCGGCTGGGTGCACTCCGAGTTCCACCCCACGAGCGTCCACATCGGGGAGAACGGCTGGCACCTCCTCGACTTCGCACGCGCCTTCACCGGCCCCGGCCTGATCGACCTCGCCTCGTACCACGGCACTACCGACGTGCCGAGCCCCTTCCGCATGCGGGTGTTCCTGGAGCAGTACGTCACCGCAGGCGGTCATGAGGACGCCCTCGCTTCCCGGGGCGGCCTGGCCGCAGAGGCATGGGCCCTGGGCTGGCACCGCATGTGGGCCGTGGAGTGGTTCATGGAGCAGGCCATTCGCTGGATCGACGATCCGGCCAAGGACCCCGCGTACATCCCCGTCGTCCGCCGCCACCTCAACGACGTGGTTCAACTCCTGGAGGTCTAGGTGCTCGCCCAGGTCTCCCCCTGGTACGCCCACGCAGCCCAGCGCACAGCCGCTGCCCCCGCGCACGCCCTCACCGCACCGGCCCGGATGGAATGGAGCACCCACGCCGGCATCGGTCCCGGCGCCGAGATCCTGGGACGGGACCTGTGTGGCAAACGTGTCCTGGAGCTGGGCTGCGGCCCCGGCCACAACGTGGCCCACCTCGCGAAGCACCACCAGGCCCGCGTCACCGGCGTGGACCTGGTCGGCCTCCAGGTACGCCGGGCCCGCTCCCACTACGGCCACATCGACGGCGCCACCTTCGCCGCCGGCCACGCACTGCACCACCTGCAGGCCACCGGCCAGACCTTCGACGCGATCTACTCCGTCTTCGGCGCCGTCGGCCTCGTCGCCCCCGAACTCCTCCTCACCGCCGTTTCCCGACGCCTGAAACCTGGCGGTGTCCTGGCCTTCTCCGTCCCTCACCCGGCACGGGCCGGAAGACATCCATCCACGGACGACCGTCCGCGCGAGGACTACGTCACCATGCCCGACCGCACCCGACTGCCCCTCGCCCGATGGGAGTTCGACGCCCACCGCTGGAGATCCCACCTCTCCCGGGCGGGCCTGCGCGTCACCTCGACGGTGGAGCTGCGGCACCCGCGCCGCGACCCGTGGCCCACCACCCTCCTGATCACCGCCCGCAAACGCTGACCGACGGAGGCAACGATGCCCCTGCCCTACCTGCTCCTCGACATCGACGGCGTCCTCATACCGTTCCCGGCCGCCGACGGCAGCACCCCGCCCACCCACGTCCGCCACACCGTCCTGCCCACCGGCCGACACCCCGACGACCCCGTGCCCATCTGGCTCGACCCGAGCCAGGGCCGCATTCTCACCGACCTCCTGACCAGCGGGCTCGTCACCCCCGTGTGGTGCACGAGCTGGCGCAGGGACGCCACCACGATCATCGGCCCTCTCCTGGGGCTGCCTGACTTCCCTTACCTCGACCTGCCTCGCCCCCAGATCACCACCAGCCACCCCGACGGCTACCTCTGGAAACGCGACCACGTCGACGTCTGGCTGGCAGATGCCCCCGCCGTCTGGATCGACGACGACTTCACCAGCCTCGACCACGCCTGGGCGGCGGAGCGCACCGCCAGGGGAACGCCGACCCTCATCGTTCAGCCCGACCCACATCTCGGTCTGCAGCCCGAGCATCTGACCGAGGTGACGAAGTGGGTCGCGCAGTTGCCCACAGCCCGAGCCGTCTGACGACTGATGCCCTCGCTGCCGCGAGCAGCGAGGGCATCAGGATGCTGCGCGGCCACTACTGACAACCGGCATAAAGGAGAAGCCACTTGGCGAACATCCAGAAGCGACCCAACGGCAAATGGCGCGCCCGCTACCGCGACCTCGACGGCAAGGAGCACGCGCGCCACTTCGAGCGCAAGATCGACGCCCAGCGCTGGCTCGACGAGGTCACGACCAGCGTGGTCACCGGGCAGTACGTCGACCCGCGCTCGGCGAAGAAGCCCTTCAAGGAGTACGCGGAGGAGTGGCGGGCCAGCCAGCCGCACCGGCCGTCGACGGCCAAGGCCGTAGCCCAGCACCTGCGTTGCTACGCCTACCACGTCTGGGAGAAGCGGGCACTCGGCGCGATCAAGCCCGGTGACGTGCAGAGCTGGATCACCAGCCTGACGACCACCCACAAGCTCGCCGCGAGCATCTCCCGCACCGTCTTCAACACGGTCAACGCCGTCTTCCGGGCAGCGGTTCGCGACCGCATGATTCCGCACAACCCCTGCACCGACGCGAAGCTGCCCTCAGTTCCGAGGAAGAAGGTCGTACCCCTGGCCGTCGAGCAGGTGCGGACGCTGGCCGAGGAGATACCCGGCCGCTACAGGGGCCTGGTCCTGCTGGGCGCATGCACGGGGCTCCACCCTGGCGAGCTCTTCGGCCTCCAGCTCCGGCACGTGGACCTGCTGCACGCCACCGTCTCGGTCGAGCAGCAGATCCAGCAGACCGCCAAGCACGGCGTGTACGTCTGCCCGCCCAAGACCGCTCGCTCGCACCGCACGGTTCCACTCCCCCGCATAGCGGTGGATGCGATGAAGGCCCACCTGCGGGACTTCCCCGCCGATGGGCCGGAGAGCTGGATCTTCACGGCGCCGCAAGGCGGGCCCGTGGTCTACACGCACTTCATGGACGGGTCCTGGCGGCCCGCCTGTGCGAAGGCCGGCATACCGAAGGGCACCGGGCCCCACGCCCTCCGGCACCACTACGCCAGCCTGCTTATCAAGCACGGCGAGTCCGTAAAGACGGTCTCCGAGCGCCTCGGCCACACCAATGCGGCCATGACGCTGAACATCTACACCCACCTGTGGCCCGACTCTGAGGAGCGGACCCGGGCCGCGGTCGACAAGGCGTACGCGGGCCGCCCTGCGGACGGCAAGGCGCCTGCCGCTGAAGCCGTGTAGCGGCTACCCCGCCGCTGACTGAAGCCGTTTACGTACATGGCACCGGGGCCGGTCGGTCGATGAGACCGCCAGGGCTCCGGCGCCTCTAGTAGTACTCCCTGATGTATCCCAGTGCCTTCCCAAAGACATCTTGGTCGCGGATCTTGAACTTGATATAGAGCGCCTTGCGAAGCACCTGTTGGACGAGGCGATCGCCTTCGTTGGTGCCCTGCCAGCCGTCAAAGCGGACGGTACGGACCACGGAGTCGACCTCGTCGACGACCTTCTCGGCGATGATCGGGGTCTCCTCGCTCTTGAGTGACTCGAAGAGGTCAGTCAGGGCGGCCTTGCCGCGCTCCTCGCGGGGCACCTCGGCGGCGGCCTTCTCCGCTGCGACCGTGTCTCGCGCCAGCGCGAAGAGCTCCTTGAGGAACTCCAGCGATGCCTGCTGGGAGTAGGCGTACTTCTCCCTCAGAACATTCAACCGCTGGCCGAGCTCGACGAAGGCCGGGTTGCCGACGTGCTTGGCGATGCGGGCGGTGATCCACTTCTCGACCTCGATGGGGTCGATGTCCTTGCGCTTGCCGGTCATCAAGTCCTCGATGACCTGCGCGTTGAGGACGATGGTCTCCAGGTCGGTGCGCGGGACCTCGATGGTGACGTGCTCGTTTATGAGCTCGAGGGTCTTGGCGCCCAACGTGTGCCAGACCAGGCGGCCGGTGACGTCGGTGGGCTGCACGGACTGGTAGACGTCGGTCAGCCAGCGGTAGTCCGACTCGTACTCGGACAGGACCGGGTCCGGGGAGAGGGTCTCCCACAGCTGGGCAACGACGCTGTACGCGGCTCCGTAGGCGTCGCGGGACTCATCGGAGTCGATCGCGGTCTGCGCTTGGATCAGGCCCTCATAGCCGCCGACGGTGCGGTCGACGCCCGGGAAGAACGCCAGAGCAGCCTCGATCGCCGGCCCGAGCTGGTCGCGGAGTACAGCGATGTTGGAGATGACCTGCTGGACGGACTTGTCGTCGAACTCGAAGGCCTTGGCAACGTCGTCGAAGATGCCGAGGTAGTCCACTATCAGGCCGTGGGTCTTCGCGGGCGGGTAGACCCGATTGGTGCGGCAGATCGCCTGGAGCAGGGTGTGCTCGCGCAGCGGCTTGTCGATGTACTGGGCGTAGAGGATCGGGGCGTCGAAGCCGGTGAGCAGCTTCGCGGTCACGATGATGATCTTCAGCGGGTCGGCCGGGTCGTTGAAGCGGGCGGTGATCCGCTCCAGCTCCTCACGGCCTGGGGTCCACTGCTTCCACGTCAGCTTGTCACTGCGGCCGGTGGACATCACGATCGTGGACACGTCCGGGCCAAGCAGGCCGTCGAGCTCTTTCTTGTACGCCACGCAGGTGGCCTTGTCGTAGACCACGACCTGCGCCTTGAAGCCCTGCGGGGCGACCTTGGCGGTGAAGTGCTCGGCAATGTCGGCGGCGATCTCGCGGACCCGGGCGGGGGCCTTGATCAGGACCTCCAGGGAGGCGGCCCTCTTCGACAGGGCGGTGCGGTCCTCCTCGCTGAGCCTGTGGCGGTTGGCGAGCTCAGCGAAGGCCGTGGTGATCGCCTCCTCGTCCAGGTGGATCTCCGAGAGGCGTGGCTCGAAGTGCAGCGGCAGGGTGGCGCCATCCCGGATGGAGTCAGAGAAGGAGTAGCGCGAGAGATACCCGTACTCGTCGACCCCGGAGCCGAACCACATGAACGTGTTGCGGTCGCGCTTGTTGATCGGGGTCCCGGTCAGCCCGAACAGGAACGCGTTGGGCAGCGCCTCGCGCATCTTGCGGCCGTAGTCGCCCTCCTGGGAGCGGTGGGCCTCGTCGACCATCACGATGATGTTGTCGCGCGCGTCCAACACGCCCGAGGCCTCGCCGAACTTATGGATCGTGGTGATGATGATCTTCCGCGCGCCAGCAGCCAGGAGCTCTTGCAGCTCCTGGCGGGACTCCGTTGAGACGAGGTTGGGTACGTCCGAGGCGTTGAACGTCGCGGTGATCTGGGTGTCCAGGTCGATCCGGTCGACCACAATGATCACCGTGGGCGAGGTCAGCCCCGCCGTTGCGCGCAACTTCTGCGCAGTAAACACCATCAGCAGCGACTTCCCCGACCCCTGAAAGTGCCAGATAAGCCCTTGCTTGATCTGCCCGTGCAGCACCCGCTCCACGATCAGGTTGGTCGCCTGGAGTTGCTGGAACCGTGCGATCACCTTGATCTTGCGGTGCTTCTTGTCGGTCGCGAATAGTGTGAAGAACCGCAGGAAGTCCAGGATCGCATCTGGATCCAAAAGGCCCTCAACCGCCCCCTTGACCGTCGCGAGGCCCACTTTCACCGGCGTGTGGTCGCCACCGGACTCGTCCGCCCGCCACGGCCCCCACAGCTCCACCGGCATTCCGACCGACCCGTAGCGGAAGTCCTTGCCCTCGGTGGCGAAGTTGAGCACGTTCGGCACGAAGAACGCCGGCACGTTGACCTCGTAGTCTTCCTTGATCTGTGCCGCCGCGTCGATCCAGGAGTACGCCGGCCGCACCGGTGACTTCGCTTCCCCAACGACCAACGGAAAGCCGTTGCACCAGATCACCAAGTCGAAGCGCCGCTCTAGCCGCCCGACCCCATAGGCCACCTCGGTGGAGACGACCCAGTCATTCGCGCTGTGCTCGCCGGGATGATCGAAGTCGATCAGCTTGACGGTCACATGCTCGCCGTCGCGCCCAAACGGCAT
Organism: Streptomyces sp. Ncost-T10-10d; assembly: GCF_900091955.1. Classification (GTDB taxonomy): domain Bacteria; phylum Actinomycetota; class Actinomycetes; order Streptomycetales; family Streptomycetaceae; genus Streptomyces. The sequence continues at coordinate 76,795 of NZ_FMDF01000130.1, read as the reverse complement.
CGACTTCTGCCCGGTGAGCCATGCCGCGAACTCCGCGTTTGCCACCACTGGATTCGGCGTGCTGCGCGCGGAGATCAGGATCGCGCGCAGCTGGTAGATCACCTCATCGGCCAGACGCGGATCCGCCTCGATAGTCGGATTGAGGCGGAATAACGCCTCCCGCACATGCTGCTCCAGCAACACCTCATCGGTGCGCCGCGGCAAATGACTCCCCGGCACGAATCGCATGTCCACCGACTCCGCCAGATCCCGGACGAAGTCGCGGACGGTGTTCGCCTCGTTGAAGATCACGCGGCACCTCCGAAGATCTCGGTAGACACGGCTCCTCGTGAGGCATCCAGTGCAAGGAGATCGGACTGCACCAAATCCGCTGCTTCATCAAATCGCGCAAGCCTGTCAAGGAACTCGTTCTGTTCCTCAGCGGTTGCCGTCGGGAACGCAAAGCGGGACAGCGACTGACGGTTGATCTTAACCATGCTGGTCGCACTCCCGGCGGCGTTTCTCCTCATGTGACTGCGCCCGTGAGGGCTAGCGAGGACTGCCTCTGCAAACGCGGGCTGAACGTCGTCAACGAGATGCAGACGCATCATCGTGTCCGGGAACGAGACGTCTGACCGGTCCTCCGTGAAAATGCAGGGGCGGCCGACGGTCTTGACTGTGTTCGCTCGCGAGATCAATAGGTCTCCCTGATTGAGTCTGGCCGCCCTCACTTCGGGACTGTCTGGAACGTTCTTCAGTTGGCCGGCGCGGTAGCCAAACTGGCCTATGGCTGCCAGCGACAGCACATGGTGGCCTGTCGCCTCGTCGACAGGTGCAGCAGACCACCCGCTCTCGGGGGATCGCTCCCATACACGCTCGAACGGCACAGCTTCTCTGTCCACGAGGGTGCCAATCGAAGTGCCTAGCCATGCGTACTTAGCACTGAGGCCTGCCGCCATCGCGCTCACGACCGAACGCCGGTGCCCCTCGATGGCCCAGAGGAGGTCGGCGAGGCGCTGTTGTTCGTCATGGGGTGGGAGGTCGAACTCGTAGTTCGCCAGCTCCGTCCAATTGATGTACGGGTTGACCGAACCGCGGGAATTGGCAACCGCATACGAGTGGAATACCTCAGCACTGAGGACGAACGGCAAGAACCGCTGGAGCAGGACCGACTCATCACGGCTCTCCAGCACGAAGGTCTTTTCTCCAGTGATTCCCTCAAATTCTGGGACGGCTGCCTTACGCAGGTAGGAGCGCCGTGAGACGTAGAGGACGTGACCAGGCTTGAACCGCTTATAAAACATCGGCCCGATCGGGTCGCGCCCGATGACTCCCCATTGGGTGACTGCGAGGTCGTTGCTAGGGATGTGCTCACCTGCGAGGAAGCGCTCGAGTCCAGACATCTCGGCATCGACGCGATCGGTGACATGCCTTGCGACGTCGCCGAGGGCGACGCGCTTCCAGGCGGACTTGTCCAATTTGAGGTTCACTGAGACACTTCCTCGCCGAGCATGGCCAGGACTTCCTCGACCGCCCGGTCGGATTCCGCTGCGGCCGCACGCCACTTCCTCAGCGCGACATCGAGCGACTCACCACCAGCGCTAGCTCTGCTGTCCGTCGCTGAGGTGACGTACGAGGAGATGGCCAGCGAGTGCCCACGCTGGCGGACCTCATCAATGGTCGCCACGGCTGCGAAGCCGTCAACGGGCTCGAAGGCCTGGTAGGCATCAAGGATCCTTGTCTGGTTTGCTGCACGGAGGAATGACTGTGTCCGCTCGCGCGCAACCTCCTTGCTCGCATCGATCAGCAGAATCCTGCCTCGCCTCTCGCGTGGCTTCTGCGTGCGCAGGATGACAACGGCTGCCGGCATTGGCGAGTTGTAGAACAGCCCTTCGCCAAGCCCGAGCACGCACTCGACCATGTCGGATTCGACCAAGCCCTCCCGCACGACGACCTCATCGCGACGAAACAGCACACCATGCGGCAGGAGGATCGCAGCCCGGCCGGTTCTCGGGTCGAGGCTTTTCGCGATGTGCTGCAGGAAAGCGTAGTCAGCCCGGTTCTGTGGCGGGACGCCCCACATGTTGCGGCCGTAGGGATCCTGGGTGAAGGCGGCCCGGTTCCAGGCCTTGATGGAGTAGGGCGGGTTGGCCAGGACGACGTCGAAGGTCTGCAGCTGGCCTTGGATGTCGAGGAAGCCCGGCTTGGCGAGGGTGTCGCCATGGGTGATGTGGCCGTCAGCGATGCCATGGAGGAAGAGGTTCATCTTCGCGATCGCCGAGGTGCCGTAGTTGAGCTCCTGGCCGTACAGGCGCAGGTTGCGCCACTCCTTGCTCTGGCGCTTGAGCTCGGCGACGGTGGAGATGAGCATGCCGCCGGTGCCACAGGTGGGGTCGTAAACCGACTCCCCCGGCTCGGGCTGAAGCATCATCGTCATCAGGTGCACCAGGGTGCGGTTGGTGTAGAACTCCTGGGCGGTGTGACCAGAGTCGTCAGCGAACTTTTTAATCAGGTACTCATAGCCCTGCCCGAGCTCGTCCTCGGGCAGGTTCCCGACCGACAGCTTCTTAGTCGAGAAGTGCTCGATCAGGTCGGAGAGGGTCGAGTCGGGGAGCAGGTCCTTGTTGGTCCACTCGCCGTCTCCGAAGACGCCAGTGAGGGTATCGGGGTTGGCGGACTCGATGGCTCGCATCGCGGCCTTGAGCGCGGTGCCGACGTTGCTAGTGACCTTGCGTAGGTCGGCCCAGTGGGCGTCGGCGGGGATAGCGAAGCGGTGGTTCTCCGGAAGGTCGGCAAACTCCTCGTCGCCGTACATCTCCAGGGCTGCAGCGTGCTCCTCGTCGTAGACGTCGGAGAGCCGCTTGAGAAAGACCATCGGGAAGATGTATTGCTTGTAATCGCCGGCGTCGATCAGGCCGCGCAGCAGTACTGCGGCGCCCCACAGGTAGGACTCCAGTTCCCGCTGGGTGATCCGTTTCGGACTCGTCGTGGTCATGCGCCCAGCCCCCACTTCGCCAGCTCGGTCTCCAGCGCTGCGCGGGTCTCGCGGCCATTCGCGTGCGCGGTCTCCAGGTCGGCCAAGGCCTGCTTCAGGGTGATCTGTTCGCCGGTGTCTTCCGGCTCGACGTAGAGCGGGATGTTCAGGTTCCAGCCGTTGGCCTTGATGTTGTTCAGGGTCGCGACCGAGACCAGGCCGGGTTGGTCGGCGTACCGCTGATATGCCTTCAGGAGAGACTCGGCGTGGTCGGGCTCGAGGGTGTTCTGGTTGCGGCCGCGCTTGAAGAGTCTTTCGCCGTTGACGAAGAGCACCTTGTCCTGCTGTTCTGCGGGGCGCTGGCGGCGCAGGATGAGCACGCAGGCGGCCAAGCCGGTGCCGTAGAACAGGTTAGGCGCCAGGCCGATGACGGCCTCCACGGAGCCAGCTTTGAGGACGTGCTCGCGGATGCGGCCCTCGGCGCCCTGACGGAACAGGGCGCCCTGCGGGAGGACAACCGCGACCCTTCCCCCGGTGGGTGCGGCGGAGGTGAGCATGTGCTGGACCCAGGCCCAGTCGGCGTACCCCTTCGGCGGAACCGAGCCCAGCTCATGACGACCCCACGGATCGGAAGCCCACTTCTCCTGGCCCCAGTTCTTCAACGAGAACGGCGGGTTGGCGATCACGCAGTCGAACCTCGCCAGCCGGCCATGATCGAAGTAGGCCGGATCGCGCAGTGTGTCGCCGCGCTCGATGTGGAAGTCCTCCATGCCGTGCAGCAGCAGGTTCATTCGGGCGATCGCGGAGGTGGTGAGCACCTTCTCCTGGCCGTACAGCTTGCCGAGCACGGTCTTCGGGTCACCGCCGCGGGCCTTGATGTGCTGGATGACCTCGATCAGCATGCCGCCGGTGCCGCAGGCCGGGTCGTAGACCGTCTCACCCTCCTGGGGGTCGAGGATGTTGACCAGCAGCCCGACCACCTCGCGCGGGGTGTAGTACTCACCGGCCTTCTTGTTGGACTGGTCGGCGAAACGCTTGATCAGGTACTCGTATGCCTGCCCCAGCACGTCGGGCGCGGCCTGGGAGATCGAAAGAGTCTTGGTCGAGAAGTGCTCGATCAGGTCGATCAGTTTGCGATCCGGCAGCTTGTCCTTGTTGGTCCACGTCGCACCACCGAAGATGCCGTACAGCGTGCCTTGGTTGGCCTGCTCGATCCCGCGGAAGGCGGTCTTGAGCGCCTCGCCAACGTTCTCAGTGCGCTCGCGCACATCTGCCCAGTGGCATCCCTCAGGGATGGTGAACCGGTGGTTCTCCTCGAACGCCGCATACGTGTGGTCACCGCCGGATTCATCCAGCGCGCGGGCGTACTCCTCGTCATACACATCGCTGATCCGCTTGAAGAACATCAAAGGGAAGATGTACGCCTTGAAGTCCGCCTGATCGATGCTGCCCCGCAGCAGATCAGCCGCCTTCGCCAGGTACGACTTCAGCTCTCCCAGCGTCAACGGCATCGGAAGCTCCTGCTCCCCCGTGCCGACCGCACTCGACCCCACTCGATCACTACTCGTTTCCATACTCTGCCTGGTGGACTCGCCGTCCCCGGCGAGCACGTGTTGGAGCGTAACGGGAACTGCCAGCGATGTATTGAATACGCGTCGCCCCCTGCGGACTATCCGCGGACCGCAAAGGCCGTCCAACCCAATCCGCCGCAGGTCAGACGGCCTCTCTCTAGACGTATTAGACGTTGAAGCGGAACTCCACCACGTCCCCGTCCTGCATCACATAGTCCTTGCCCTCCATGCGGGCCTTGCCCTTGGCGCGGGCCTCGGCGACCGAGCCCATTTCGACCAGGTCCTCGAAGGAGACGATCTCCGCCTTGATGAAGCCCTTCTGGAAGTCGGTGTGGATCACACCGGCCGCCTCGGGGGCCGTGGCGCCCTTCTTGATCGTCCAGGCTCGGGCTTCCTTCGGGCCTGCCGTGAGGTAGGTCTGCAGGCCCAGGGTGTCGAAGCCGACGCGGCCGAGGGTGGCGAGGCCGGGCTCTTCCTGGCCCATGGACTGGAGGAGTTCGAGGGCCTCGTCGTCGTCGAGCTCGATCAGCTCGGACTCGATCTTGGCGTTGAGGAAGATCGCCTCGGCGGGAGCCACCAGGGCGCGCTGCTCGTTCTTGAAGTCCTCGTCGACCAGCTCGTCCTCGTCGACGTTGAAGACGTAGAGGAAGGGCTTGGTGGTGAGGAGGTGCAGCTCGTGGAGGAGCTTGCCCTTCTCCGTGCCTGCGGTGATGCCCGCGGCGAAGAGGGTCTGGCCGGACTCGAGGATCTTCTGGGCCTCCTCGACCGCGGCGAGGACCGCGACCTTCTCCTTCTGGAGGCGGGACTCCTTCGTGAGGCGCGGGACGGCCTTCTCGACGGACTGGAGGTCGGCGAGGATCAGCTCGGTGTTGATCGTCTCGATGTCGTCCTTGGGCGAGATCTTGCCGTCGACGTGGACGACGTTCTCGTCCTTGAAGGCGCGGATGACCTGGCAGATCGCGTCGGACTCGCGGATGTTCGCGAGGAACTTGTTGCCCAGGCCCTCACCCTCCGAAGCCCCTCGGACGATGCCGGCGATGTCGACGAAGTCGACCGTCGCGGGGAGCAGCCGCTGGGAGCCGAAGATCTCCGCCAGCTTGTTCAGGCGCGAGTCGGGGACGCCGACGACACCCACGTTCGGCTCGATCGTGGCGAACGGGTAGTTGGCCGCCAGCACGTCGTTCTTGGTCAGGGCGTTGAACAGGGTCGACTTGCCGACATTCGGCAGGCCGACGATTCCGATCGTGAGCGACACGTTGGCGACTTCCTGAGGAGTGAGGAGGAGGGATGAGGAGGTGGTGGGACGGGCGGAAAAGCGTCGGGCCCGGGTGGGCCGATTCTCCAGTTTACGGGCGGGGGCAACCGGGCAGCCACGGGTCCGGCCGGGCGTCGATTCGGTTCCCGTTCGGCCGTGTGGCATCGAACTCACCCCCTAGGTCGCCCAAAGCGCGTGTCCCGCACCCGTTTCCTCCCGCCCGTCGACCTACGTTGTCCGGGTGGAGCAGCACAGGACACGTCCCCCGCAGCGCAGGCAGTCTCGGCAGGCCCCGCTGTCCCCGCAGGGCACCATCGACGAGGCCGCCGCCGTCTATCGGGTGATGGACGCGAAGCCGGAGGGCCGGTCCCGGCCGGTGCCGCCCGCCGTTCTCGCGCTGCGCAGGCTGCCGAATCCCCGGCTGACCGGCATCGGGGCGGGGCTCTTCGCCGCCGCCTCCATGTTCCTGCTGGCGTGCCTCGACTGGCTGGTCCTCGACGGTTCGTCGACCGTGTTCGGCGTGCTGTTCCTGCCGGTCAGCGCGCTGACCGCGCTGTGGGTACGGCCCGCGGACCTGGTGACCGCGCCGATCATCGTGCCGATCGCATTCGCCGTCGGCGTCATCCCGATCTCCGGCGGCACGGGCGGCTTCGGCGGCCAGACCATGGCGCTCGTCACCGCGCTCGCCGTACATGCCGGGTGGCTGTACGGCGGCACGCTCATCGCCGGGCTCATCGCGACCGTACGGAAGGTGCGGCTGATGCGGCAGCGGCAACGCCAGCGTCGGATGCTGCTCGCCGCGCAGACGGCTCGGCCCGCCCAGCCGCCCCGTCGCCCCCAGCGCTGACCGGGGGCCGAGGAACGGCGGCGGCCGCGTCGCCCCCGGCGGTGGCCCGGAGCCGCAGGGCAGGGCGGGGCAGCCGGGTGAGCCCTACGCCGTGTTCGCCGCCGCCATCGCCGCTCCCACGATGCCCGCGTTGTTCTGCAGCTCTGCCGGCACCATCTCGGCCCGTACATGTTCGATCAGCGGCAGGAACTTGTCGGCCTTGCGGCTGACTCCGCCGCCGATGATGAAGAGCTCGGGAGAGAACAGCATCTCCACATGGGTCAGGTAGCTCTGCACCCGGTGCGCCCAGTGGTGCCAGCTCAGCTCCTCGTCCTCCTTGGCCTTGGTGGAGGCGTGCTTCTCCGCGTCGTGGCCGTTCAGCTCCAGGTGGCCCAGCTCGGTGTTGGGGACGAGCTTGCCGTCGATGAAGAGGGCGCTGCCGATTCCCGTACCGAGCGTCAGTACGATCACCGTCCCCCTGCGGCCGCGCCCCGCACCGAACGCCATCTCCGCGAGGCCGGCCGCGTCGGCGTCGTTCAGGACGGTGACGGGAAGGCCGAGCCTGTCGCCGAGCAGTCCGCGGGCGTCCGTGTCGATCCAGCTCTTGTCGACATTGGCCGCGGTGCGTGTGCAGCCGCTCGTGACGACGCCCGGGAAGGTGATGCCCACCGGGCCCGACCAGTCGAAATGGCCGACCACCTCGGCCACGCAATCGGCCACGTCCTTGGGCGTGGCCGGGTGCGGTGTCAGTACTTTGTGGCGCTCCTGCGCCAGGTCTCCGCGGTCCAGGTCCACGGGAGCGCCCTTGATCCCGGATCCGCCGATGTCCACGCCGAAGATCTGCATGCAATCCACGGTACGGGCAGGAGGCCCGGCTCACTTCCCGGAACGGGAAGCCGTCGACAGGAAACCGTCACTTCTCCACGAGCGCCGCGGCCTCGGCGCGCAGGTCGCGGCGGAGTTCCTTGGGCAGCGAGAACGTGATGGACTCCTCGGCCGCCTTCACGATCTCCACGTCCTCGAAACCGCGCTCCGAGAGCCACGCCAGGACGCCGTCGACCAGGACCTCGGGAACGGACGCCCCCGAGGTGACGCCGACCGTGGAGACACCCTCCAGCCAGGCCTCGTCGATTTCGTCGGCGAAGTCGACCAGATGGGCGTCGTTCGCACCGGCGCCGAGGGCCACCTCGACCAGGCGGACCGAGTTCGAGGAGTTCTTGGAGCCGACGACGATCACGAGGTCGGCGTCCGCACCCATCTGCTTCACGGCGATCTGGCGGTTCTGCGTGGCGTAGCAGATGTCGTCGCTGGGCGGCGAGATCAGGAGCGGGAACTTCTCCTTGAGCGCGCCGACCGTCTCCATCGTCTCGTCGACGGAGAGCGTGGTCTGGGAGAGCCAGACGACCTTCGACGGGTCGCGCACCTCGACATCGGCGACGTCCTCGGGGCCGTCGACCAGCGTGATGTGCTCGGGCGCCTCGCCGGAGGTGCCGATGACCTCCTCGTGGCCCTCGTGGCCGATCAGGAGGATGTCGAAGTCGTCCTGCGCGAAGCGGACGGCTTCCTTGTGGACCTTGGTGACCAGGGGGCAGGTCGCGTCGATCGTGGCGAGCTTCCGCTCGGCCGCCTCCTCGTGCACGGTCGGCGCGACGCCGTGCGCGGAGAACATCACGATCGAGCCCTCGGGGACCTCCGCCGTCTCCTCGACGAAGATCGCGCCCTTCTTCTCCAGGGTCTGCACGACGTACTTGTTGTGGACGATCTCGTGGCGCACGTACACCGGGGAGCCGTACTGCTCCAGGGCTTTCTCCACGGCGATCACGGCACGGTCCACGCCCGCGCAGTAGCCACGGGGAGCGGCGAGCAGGACGCGGCGAGGTGTCGTAGCAGTCATGCGTCCCATCGTAAGGCCGAGCCGGACGCGCGGATGATCGGCTCGGTCGCGAGACTGATGCGTACGCGATCGACGGAGGGCTCATGTCGGCGACGGGCAGCGGCAGTGGCGGCGGGGCCACGGAGGCGAAGGGTGCGCGCCGGGAGGAAGGCAGGCTGCGGCGGACACTCGGCTTCCGGGATCTGGTGGTCTACGGGCTCCTCTTCATCGCTCCGATGGCACCTGTCGGCGTATTCGGCACACTCGATGCGAAATCGGGCGGTGCGGTCGCGCTGGTCTATGTCGCGGCGACCGTCGTGATGGCGTTCACGGCCTTCAGCTACGCCCAGATGGTGCGGGTCGCCCCGTTGGCGGGCTCGGTCTTCGCGTACGCCCGCAAGGGGCTCGGGGAAGGGCCGGGGTTCATCGCCGGGTGGATGGCGATGCTCGACTATCTGCTGATCCCCGCGGTCGCCTATCTCTTCTCCGGGATCGCGCTGAACTCGCTCGTGCCTTCGGTGTCGCGGTGGGTGTGGACGGCGCTCGCGGTAGTCGTCACCACGCTGCTCAATCTCCGGGGTGTACGGGCTGCCGCCCGGGTCGGCTTCGCGGTGCTCGCGATGGAGATCGCGGTGCTGCTGGTGTTCCTGGTGTCGGCGGTGGTGGTTCTGGTACGGAACGGGGCGCAGCGGGGCTGGCTGACCCCGCTCACCGGCGATTCCGGCTTCTCCGCTTCGGCGGTGCTGGGGGCGGTGTCGGTGGCCGTGCTGTCGTATCTGGGCTTCGACGCGATCGCCTCGTTCGCGGAGGAGGTGACGGGGGGCTCGTCGAAGGTGGCGCGGGCGGTGCTGTTCTGTCTGGTGCTCGCGGGCGTGCTGTTCGTGGCGCAGGGGTATCTGGCAGCGCTGCTGGAGCCGATGACGTCGGCGGAGCTGGCCGCCGATCCGGCCGCGCAGGGGTCGGCGTTCTACGACACGGTGGACTTCGCCGTCGGGACCTGGCTGCACGATCTGGTGGCGGTCAGCAAGGCGATCGGGGCGGCCTTCGCCGCACTGGCCGGGCAGGCGGCCGCGGGGCGGCTGCTGTTCGCGATGGCCAGGGAACGGCGGCTGCCCTTGCTCCTGTCCAAGGTCGACCCGCGGTCCGGGGTGCCGCGGGTCGCGATCCTGCTCGCCGCGACGGTGACGCTGGTGGCGGCGGTGTGGGCGGCCCGGCGCGCCGAAGGTCTCGATTATTTGGTGTCGGTCGTCGACATCGGTGCGCTGACGGCGTTCGTGCTGCTGCACGCGTCGGTGGTCGGCTGGTTCGCCGTACGCCGGATGGCGGGGCCGCCCAGCTGGTGGCGGCATGTGCTGGTGCCGGTGGTGGGTGCGGGGGTGCTGATCGCGGTGATTGTGGGGGCGACCGCGAGCGCTCAGGTGGTGGGGGTGTGCTGGTTGGGGGTGGGGCTGGTGGTCCTGGCGGTGCAGTGGGGGCGGGGCCCGGCTGTGTAGGGCTGCCCTGTTGTCCGTGGGGGCGGATACGCTCGCTCGCATGGCTCTCAATACGTCCGCGGAAGCCCCGCTGCCCGTCGGCGAGGTGTCACGGCTCATCGGCGGATGGATCGACCGGCTCGGGGCCGTCTGGGTCGAGGGGCAGATCACCCAGCTGTCGCGGCGGCCGGGCGCCGGGGTGGTGTTCCTGACGCTGCGCGACCCGTCGCACGACATCTCGGTGAGCGTGACCTGCTTCCGCCAGGTCTTCGACCGGATCGCGGATGTCGTGACGGAGGGAGCGCGGGTCGTCGTGCTCGCCAAGCCCGAGTGGTACGCGCCGCGCGGCCAGTTGTCCCTGCGGGCCACGGAGATACGGCCGGTCGGCATCGGTGAGCTGCTGGTGCGGCTGGAGCAGCTCAAGAAGTCGCTGGCCTCGGAGGGGCTCTTCGCACTCGACCGGAAGAAGCCGCTGCCGTTCCTGCCGCAGCTGATCGGACTGGTCTGCGGCCGGGCCTCGGCGGCCGAGCGCGACGTCCTGGAGAACGCGCGGCGGCGGTGGCCCGCAGTCCGGTTCGAGGTGCGCAATACGGCGGTGCAGGGGGTGCACGCGGTGAATCAGGTCGTCCAGGCCGTGAAGGAGCTGGACGACCTGCCGGACGTCGACGTGATCGTCGTGGCGCGGGGTGGCGGCAGTGTGGAGGATCTGCTGCCGTTCTCCGACGAGCAGCTGATCCGTACGGTCGCCGCGTGCCGTACGCCGGTGGTGTCGGCGATCGGTCATGAGCCGGACTCCCCGCTGCTCGACCTGGTCGCGGATCTGCGCGCCTCCACTCCGACGGATGCGGCGAAGAAGGTCGTGCCCGATGTGGGCGAGGAGCTGGACCGGGTGCAGCAGCTGCGGGACCGCGCGTTGCGGACGGTACGGGGGCTGCTGGACCGGGAGGAGCGGGGGCTGGCGCATGCGCTGGGCCGGCCCGCGATGGAGTATCCCCAGCGGATGGTGGACGAGCGGGCGTCGGAGATCGATGCGCTGATCGGGCGGGGCCGGCGGGTACTGGGGCATCTGCTGGACCGGGCGGACTCCGAGCTCGCCCACACCCGGGCGCGCGTGGTCGCGTTGTCGCCCGCGGCGACGCTGGAGCGCGGATATGCGGTGCTGCAGCGGGCGGACGGCCATGTGGTGCGGGCTCCCGCGGACGCGGGGGCGCCGGGCGACGTGCTTCGGGCGCGGGTTTCGGGGGGCGAGTTCGCGGTGCGGGTGAGTGAGTGAGCGGGGCTTCGATACGGGGGCGGGCGAGGCGGACGGGCGCCTAGGCGGCTCGAAAGTGATGACGGGCGAGGCAGGAGGCTCCTGGTGGGTCGGAACGTAGGGTGGGGCGCATGACGGACGACGGGACTACGACAGCTGGTGCCGCGGGCACGCTCGGATACGAGCAGGCCCGTGACGAGCTGATCGAGGTGGTGCGCCGCCTGGAGGCGGGCGGTACGACGCTGGAGGAGTCCCTCGCGCTGTGGGAGCGGGGCGAGGAGCTGGCGAAGGTGTGCCGGCACTGGCTGGAAGGGGCGCGCGCACGGCTGGACGCGGCTCTGGCGGGGCCGGCCGACCCTCAGGAGAGCGGCGGCGGCACGACAGCCGACGACGACTGAGACGTCCCCGGCTTCCCCGACCGCGGCGACGCGGGCGCGCGGCAGGCGGCGCCCGCGATCGGAGCCCTTGCCGGTGAATGGCACAAGAGGCCCGCACTGTGGAACGGATCACTCCGTTCCAGTTTTAGTTGAAAGTTAACCTACCTCTCCCGTAACGTGGCCGCCGTTGCTTGATCCACGTGTACACCCGGAAGGTAAACCGCCAGATGTCCCTCGTTCTTGACCCCGCCGCCCAGGATCTCCTCTTCCGCGAGGCCCGCACCGCCAACACCTTCACCGACGAGCCGGTGACCGAGGAGCAGGTCCAGGCGATCTACGACCTGGTCAAGTACGGCCCCACCGCGTTCAACCAGTCGCCGCTGCGTGTCGTCCTGGTCCGCTCCGACGACGCCCGTGCGCGCCTCGTCAAGCACATGGCCGAGGGCAACCAGCCGAAGACCTCGACGGCCCCGCTGGTCGCCATCCTGGTCGCCGACAACGAGTTCCACGAGGAGCTCCCGGCCCTGATGCCGCACTTCCCGCAGGCCAAGGACGCGTTCTTCTCCGAGCGCCCGGTCCGCGAGTCGTCCGCCGCCCTCAACGGTGCGCTGCAGGCCGCGTACTTCATCATCGGCGTCCGCGCCGCCGGCCTCGCCGCCGGCCCGATGACCGGCTACGACGCCGCGGGCATCGAGAAGGAGTTCCTGGACGGCGACCACAAGGTGCTGATGGTCGTCAACATCGGCAAGCCGGGCGAGGACGCCTGGTTCCCGCGTCTGCCGCGCCTCGCCTACGACGAGGTCATCACGACCGTCTGACCGTCGCCACGCGTACGGAGGAGGCCCTGGAGCACGTGATGCTCCGGGGCCTCCTCCGTACGTCCCGCACGAGGCAGATGCCCCGCACAGGACATCAGGACGACTTGAGTGCGGCCGCCATCTCCGCCAGCCGCTCCGGCGAGGCGGAACCCGTGACCACCGTGGTCGCATCCTTGTCCTGGCGCACGAGGGCGTCGTACTTCTCGCCCTTCCAGTGCTGCCAGGTCTCGCCCGCGACCTGCTGCGTACGCCCGGTGTTCTTGGCATCCTGGCTGACCTCGGTCACATACTTCTGCGCCGGGGACGTGGACTGCTCCACCGCGACGTACTTGCCCTCCGGGTCCAGGAAGCCCAGGTGCCAGCTGTTGCCCGCCTGGCGGTCGTAACTGACCGAGGTCGGCTTCCACTCCTTGGCCAGTCCGTCCGGGGCGGCCACCGGGTACGGTGCCGCGCGCCGCGCCGTCAGGAGCTCCACCCGGTAGTCGACCGCCTTGACCGGGTTGGCGTTCTCGTCGTGCGGAATGAAGATGTAAACGAGCCCTGCCGCAGCGGAGATCACCGCCATCGACAGGAACATGTCCCGCACTGTCTGCTTGCCTCGCTTGCTAGCCACGGGTCCATGGTCGCATCAGGCCTGATGGACCCGGACCGGGGGCAGCCCGCTCATACGTGACCCGGCCTGCTCATTCTGTCGACCTGACGATAGAGTCAGAGCACCCTCTTCCGGTCGTCGCCGTACAGAAAGGTGCGCTCCGATGTCCGAGCATCATCTGCCGTCTCAGCTAGAGGTCTCCCCGGAGGCCCCCGACCGCAACCTCGCCCTGGAGCTGGTCCGGGTCACCGAGGCCGCCGCCATGGCAGCAGGGCGCTGGGTCGGCCGCGGCGACAAGATCGGCGCCGACGGCGCCGCCGTGAAGGCCATGCGGACCCTCGTCTCCACCGTCTCGATGAACGGCGTCGTCGTCATCGGCGAGGGCGAGAAGGACGAGGCCCCCATGCTGTTCAACGGCGAGCGCGTCGGTGACGGCACCGGTCCCGAGGTCGACATCGCCGTTGACCCGATCGACGGTACGACCCTGAACGCCAAGGGCATGCCGAACGCGATCGCCGTACTGGCCGCCGCCGACCGCGGCGCCATGTTCGACCCGTCCGCGGTCTTCTACATGGACAAGCTGGTCACCGGCCCCGAGGCCGCCGACTTCGTCGACATCAACGCGCCTGTCGCGGTGAACATCCGCCGGGTCGCGAAGGCGAAGAACTCCGCCCCCGAGGACGTCACCGTCGTCATCCTCGACCGCCCCCGCCACGACGGCATCGTCAAGGAGATCCGGGAGACCGGCGCCCGGATCAAGTTCATCTCCGACGGCGATGTCGCGGGCTCGATCATGGCCGCCCGCGAGGGGACCGGCGTCGACCTGCTCATGGGCATCGGCGGCACCCCCGAGGGCATCATCTCGGCCTGCGCCATAAAGTGCCTCGGCGGTGTCATCCAGGGCAAGCTCTGGCCGAAGGACGAGGCCGAGCGGCAGCGCGCGCTGGACGCCGGACACGACCTGGACCGGGTCCTGTCCACCGACGACCTGGTCAGCGGCGACAACGTGTTCTTCGTCGCGACCGGCATCACGGACGGTGAGCTGATGCGCGGTGTGCGGTACCGCGCGGAAACGGCGACCACCGAGTCGATCGTCATGCGGTCCAAGTCCGGCACCATCCGGAAGATCGACTCGACCCACCGGCTGTCGAAGCTGCGTGCCTACAGCGCGATCGACTTCGACCGCGCCAAGTAGGTCCCGCCCCCGAGGCCCGGGGAGCAGAACGCGAAGAGGCGCCCCCGTGTGCGGTGGGGGCGCCTCTTCGCGGTACGGACGCGAGCGGACCGGTTCAGGCAGGCCCCCGGCACCCCGGCGGCCGGTCAGCCCGCCGCGGCTATGCGGCCCGTGGCGGAGGATGCGGACGATGCCTTGAGTTCCATCTCGCGCCGTCTGCGACGGGCGAGCACCACGCGGCGTTCGGCGGCGGTGAGGCCGCCCCACACCCCGTACGGCTCCGGCTGCATGAGTGCGTGTTCCTGGCATTCGACCATCACCGGGCAGCGCGCGCAGACCCGCTTCGCGGACTCCTCGCGCGCGAGTCTGGCAGCAGTCGGCTCCTTCGACGGGGCGAAGAACAGCCCGGCTTCGTCCCGGCGGCACACCGCCTCCGAGTGCCAGGGGCCGGCCTCGTCCTCCCGCGCGGGGGTGCGCTGGGGAGGGACGGCAGCGACCTGCAGGGGCTGATGCGGCAGTTGCAGCACGGTCTACTCCTGACGACGGCTTTCGCGAGCGAGAGACGATGCAGCACTCCCTACCCGCTGTGCGCACGCCTATGCACTGAGTGGCACTTGATCCGGGCTGCGGAATTGCGGCCGGTCAGGAATATGGCTTGTTCTCGAAGGAGTGTCAGAGCAGTTCGGAAGAGTCGCAGCGGGACGGACCGCGCCGTTCCCGGCCGGGTCCTAGCCGAGGTATTTACGCAGCCGGTCCTGGAGATCCGCAATGAACTTCCCGCGCTTGGGCTTCGCCTCGACGCTGCCGAACACCGAATAGCCGTTGACGACCACCACTGGCGCTTCGGGGTCCGCGGATTCCAGTGTGGCGACTTCGAAATTGCCGAAGACGCCCGTCCCGCTGCCGCGCAGCGAGATGTTCTCGGGGACCTTGATGTCGACACTTCCGAAGATGGCGGTCGCATTGATCACCGTGAGCCTCTGGCCGAAAAGCGCCTCGGTCAGATCGATCTCCACGCTGCCGAAGAGCGCAAAGGCGTTCGTACGGCCACCGACCCGCCAACGGCCCTTGCGGGTGGAGCTGCTGAAGATCGCCACCATGTTCTCGGCCGGGCCCGTGGGGCTCTCGTGGCCGAAGGCACCGGGCTCGGCGGCCGAGCGGGAGGCGCCCCCGGGGGCAGGCAGATCCCGTACCAGCGGCTCCAGTTCGCCGATGGTCTTGGCGCGGTAGACCGCATCGACCCGCTCGGCGTGTTCCTCAGCGGTGAGCCGGCCCTCGGCCATGGCCTCGCGCAGGATGTCCGCGATCCGGTCACGGTCCGCGTCGGAGGCGCGGATACCGGCCGGCTCCGCCGGGGCTACGGGCTGCTGGGGGTGCTTTTCGAGGTCCACCGGCCCAGGGTACCCAAACGCGATAGATCGCGACTAGTCCCCACCGCGCCTCCGCCGTGTCGCCCTCGTGCCGCTCCCCTGCGGATGCCGGACTGAGCCTTACCTCACAGCTTCGGCGTCCGCGCGGCGCTCTACCCTGGTGGGTGCGCTGCCCAAGGGAGGTCAGCCGCTGTCTGCCGAGTGAGGAATGGCCGTAATGCCAGAGTTTGCGTACTCCGATCTGCTCCCTCTGGGAGAGGACACCACGCCGTATCGTCTGGTGACCGCCGAGGGTGTATCCACCTTCGAGGCCGACGGCCGTACGTTCCTCAAGGTCGCCCCGGAGGCGCTGCGCACCCTGGCCGCCGAGGCCATGCACGACATCTCGCACTACCTGCGCCCCGCCCACCTGGCGCAGCTGCGGCGGATCGTGGACGACCCCGAGGCGTCGTCCAACGACAAGTTCGTCGCGCTCGACCTGCTGAAGAACGCGAACATCGCCGCCGCCGGTGTGCTGCCGATGTGCCAGGACACCGGCACCGCGATCGTCATGGGCAAGCGCGGACAGAACGTACTCACCGAGGGCGGTGACGAAGAGGCCCTGTCGCACGGCATCTTCGACGCCTACACCAAGCTCAACCTCCGCTATTCGCAGATGGCTCCGCTCACCATGTGGGAGGAGAAGAACACCGGCTCGAATCTGCCTGCGCAGATCGAGCTGTACGCCACCGACGGCGGCACCTACAAATTCCTCTTCATGGCAAAGGGCGGCGGCTCGGCCAACAAGTCGTTCCTCTTCCAGGAGACGAAGGCCGTACTGAACGAGGCCTCCATGATGAAGTTCCTGGAGGAAAAGATCCGTTCGCTGGGTACGGCCGCCTGCCCGCCGTATCACCTGGCGATCGTCGTCGGCGGTACGTCGGCCGAGTTCGCGCTGAAGACCGCGAAGTACGCCTCCGCGCACTACCTGGACGAGCTGCCCGCCGAGGGCTCCCCCACCGGTCACGGCTTCCGGGACAAGGAGTTGGAGGAGAAGGTCTTCGAGCTGACGCAGAAGATCGGGATCGGTGCGCAGTTCGGCGGCAAGTACTTCTGCCACGACGTGCGTGTCGTCCGCCTCCCCCGCCACGGCGCCTCGCTGCCCGTGGCGATCGCCGTGTCCTGCTCCGCGGACCGTCAGGCCACCGCGAAGATCACCGCCGAGGGTGTGTTCCTGGAGCAGCTGGAGAAGGACCCGGCCCGCTTCCTGCCGGACACCACGGACGAGCACCTCGACGAGGCGGGTGACGTCGTCAGGATCGACCTGAACCGGCCGATGGACGACATCCTCGCCGAGCTGACCAAGTACCCGGTCAAGACCCGGCTCTCGCTGACCGGTCCGCTGGTCGTGGCCCGCGACATCGCGCACGCCAAGATCAAGGAGCGGCTGGACGCGGGCGAGGAGATGCCGCAGTACCTGAAGGACCACCCGGTCTACTACGCGGGCCCGGCGAAGACGCCCGAGGGGTACGCTTCCGGCTCCTTCGGCCCGACGACGGCCGGCCGTATGGACAGCTATGTCGCGCAGTTCCAGGCGGCGGGCGGCTCCAAGGTGATGCTGGCCAAGGGCAACCGGTCCCAGCAGGTCACCGACGCGTGCGACACGCACGGCGGTTTCTACCTCGGCTCGATCGGCGGACCGGCGGCGCGCCTCGCGCAGGACTGCATCAAGAAGGTCGAGGTCGTCGAGTACGAGGAGCTCGGCATGGAGGCGGTCTGGAAGATCGAGGTCGAGGACTTCCCGGCGTTCGTCGTCGTCGACGACAAGGGCAACGACTTCTTCACCGAGCCCGCCCCGGCACCGACGTTCACCAGCATTCCGGTGCGGGGTCCGGGTCTCGCCTGATGAACTGAGGCGTGCCGAGGCACGACAGGTACGGCCCCGCGGGGGCGTTCCGGCCGCATTTCCACGGGCCGGGGCGCCCCCGCGGGCCGTTCCCACCCCGGCGGGCGTTGTCAGTGGGGGCGGCTGGGTTGGGGGCTCAACCCGGCTGGTGCTGATCGTGCAAGAGCTGACGGACCGCCGGTCCGCAGCCAACGTGAGCCAGGAATCCCCTCCTTGCAGGGAGAGGATGTCAAAACCATGCAGATTACATTCGTGCAATCCGCAGGCCATGGGTGAGCACGACTGGTGACTATGGGCCGGTGACACAAGACATCGGACAGGCGGACGACCGGCCGGACCCGGCACCGGACATCGATCCGGCCGACACGGCACGCGGCGAGCGCCGTTATCGATTCCTCGTCGCCGGATACGCGTTCTCCTCGTACGGCACCTTCCTCAATATGGTGGCGCTCAATCTGTTCGTCTACGAGACGACGGGCAGAGCGCTTGCGATGGGCCTGTTCATGGCCGTGCGGCTCGGTTCCGGATTTCTCGCCGGACTCGCTGCCGGCGGTCTCCTCGCCCGATTCACGGCCAAGAGCCTCATGCTGTGGACGAATGTGGCGCAGGCGACGGTGATGCTGTTGCTGGTCTTCGCGCCGGAGGGGATACGGACGGCCGCGTTGATGGCCGTTTCCGTGGTGGTGGGCACCTGCGGAACGCTTTTCATGGTGTCGTTGCGCAGCTCCATTCCCGAGATGGTCGGCGGCGAGCGGCGGTCATGGGCCAACTCCCTGTCCATCACCGGACGTTCGCTGGCCATGGTGGCCGGTTTCGCTTCGGCGGGTGTGGTGGTCTCGCTGGTCGGCTACACCGCCGCGTTCGTGGTGGACATGGCCACCTTTGTGGTCTGCGCCATGACGGTGGCCCTGCTGCCGATCGCGGGCGGGGGCAGGAGGAAGGACGCCCGGCCGGAATCGGAGGGGGATTCCGGCGGACGTACGCAAAAAGGGGAGCAGGGGACCGGGACGGGGCGGCGGATGCCGGGGGCGTTCCTCAGGTCGGCCGCCGCGCCCGGTCTCGGTCTGATGGTGGTGCTGCGGGGTGCGGACGCCTTCGGTTCGTCCTCCCACAACGCCGCACTGCCGGTCTACTCCGCCGGGCTCGATGCCTCGCACCCTGCCGTGTTCGTCAGCGCGTTCTGGTGTCTGTGGGCGCTGGGGAACGTCGTCGCGCAGCAGTTGATCCAGCGGTACATCAAGCACACCGGGCGGTCGGTGGGTGCACCGGGATTCGGGTACGGCACGTGTCTGATGTCCGGGGCGTTCATTCTGGCGTTCGCCGGGTTCCCGTCGGCGGCGACCGCCGTGATCGCACTGGTCGCGGGGGCGGCCGACGGACTCACCGAGGTCTCGTACACCTCGCATCTGCAGACGCTCCCCACCGATCTGCGCGGTCATGCGTTCGGGCTCTCCGCGACGGTGGAGAATCTCGGATTCGGCGTCGGCATGGTCCTGGTCGCGGCGGCACTCGACGGCCACCGGCCGCTGACCGTCGTCGCCTGGTCGCACGGGGTGGCCATCGTGATCGCCGTGGTGTTCCTGATCAGGGTGACGGGGTCGCGGAGACGAGATCGTGTCCCCGCGCCACGCTCCGGTGCCGATCGCGGTGAGCAGGTGCGGTGAGGGTTCGCGTACGACGGGATTCAGCCAATCTTGAGGCGCACCCATGCGTGGCCGGCGGGACCGGGCGGTGCTCGGGAACGGGGTGTCGCGTGTCCCGGCCCTCCGCAGCTTCTTGCCGGACGTCCCGGCACGGGCCCCACACGCTCCCGGTCACCTCGGGCCCGGGCGCCGGGGCAGCCGGTCCGGCACCGCCGATTTCACGCAGCGGGCCGCGCCGCGGACTTGCGTCTTGCCGCGCTGCTGCGGTGGGTTGTCGGAGGTTCCTGCAGTGCTCCGCCGACCCCGGGCATCAGGAAACAGTCCTGGGGAACCAGGAAACAGCCGCCACCCCCACACCCCGGACACCGCGCCGCGCCCAGCGGCTCGGCGCGGGATCGCCCACCCTCATCTCACCGTCGAACACCGGAAAGGCGGACGCCGTATGACGCCGCTTCCCCACCGCAGCCACGCCGACGACCTGCTGTCCTTCATCAGAGCCAGCCCTTCCCCGTATCACGCGGTGGCGAGTGCCGCCCAGCGCCTGGAAAAGGCCGGCTTCCGCGAACTGCGCGGCACGGACGACTGGACGGGCACGACCGGCGGCAGCTTCGTCGTCCGCGGCGGTGCCCTGATCGCCTGGTACGCCCCCGAGGGCGCCCCCGCGCACACCCCCTTCCGGATCGTCGGCACACACACGGACTCCCCGAATCTGCGGGTCAAGCCCACCCCCGACACCGGGTCGGCGGGCTGGCGGCAGGTCGCCGTGGAGATCTACGGCGGCGTTCCGCTGAACACCTGGCTCGACCGCGATCTGGGCATCTCGGGGCGGCTCGCGCTGCGCGGCCCCGGCGGCGGGGTCGAGTCCCGGCTCGTCCAGATCGACGAACCGCTCTTGCGGGTACCGCAGTTGGCCATCCATCTGGACCGTACGGTGAACGAGGGGCTCGCCCTCGACCGACAGCGCCATCTCGCCCCGCTGTGGGCGCTCGGGACGCCCGAGGAAGGGTCACTGCTGCGCCGGGTCGTGGCGGCCGCGGAGGTGGACCGGGACGACGTCCTCGGCTGGGATCTGATGCTCCATGACATCCAGCCGCCCGGATTTCTCGGTGCGGACCGGGAGTTCGTGGTGTCCTCGCGGCTGGACAACCTGGTGTCGGTGCATGCGGGCGTGACGGCCCTGGCGGGTGCGGCGACCGCTGACGACGATCCCTCGTACATCCCCGTCCTGGCGGCCTTCGACCACGAGGAGGTCGGCAGCGGTTCGGAGACGGGCGCGCAGAGCCCCCTGCTGGAACGGGTCCTCGGCCGTTCGGTCACCGCGCGCGGCGGCAGCTCCGAGGACTTCTCCCGTGCCCTGTCCGGCGGCTTCTGCGTCTCCGCCGACATGGCGCACGCGGTGCACCCCAACTACGCGGAACGGCACGATCCGGGCCATCACCCGCTGCCCAACGGCGGCCCCGCCGTCAAGGTCAACGTCAATCAGCGTTACGCCACCGACAGCACCGGCATGGCGGTGTTCGCGGCGGCGTGCGAGCGGGCGGGTGCGCCGTGGCAGCCGTTCGTCTCCAACAACGCGATGCCGTGCGGCACGTCGATCGGCCCGCTCACCGCGGCCCGGCTGGGTGTCCCGACGGTCGACGTGGGGGTGCCGGGGCTGTCCATGCACTCGGCGCGCGAGCTGTGCGGGGCCGACGACCCCGGTCATCTGGCGGCCGTCCTGGCCGCGTTCGTGACGTCCGGCTGACACGCCGGCCAGGGAGGAGTGGGGCGGCCTCGGCCACCCCACCCCTCCCCGCACCGCGGGAAGGAGTTACGCGAACCGCTGCTTCGCACTGCCGTCGCAGCTCTGCAGCTTCAGCGGGTCCTTGGCCGCCGCGAGCGTCAGGCACAGTCCGGTCGAGGCCGCCGGGCGCAAGGTGCCCGACTCCTTGACGAACTGCTGGTTGGCCGCGCCCGAGCAGTTCCACACGATGAGCGTGGCGCCCGCCTTGTAGTCGGCACCCGGCACGTCGAGGCACCGGTCGTGGCTCAGCTCCGTCACGATGCTCTTCGTTCCGGAGTCGTACCACCAGCCCTGGTTGCGGCCGCCGTGGCAGTCCCAGCCGCCGATCTCGGTGTCGTTGCGGGTCACCGAGGCGGGGACGTCCACACAGGTGCCCGTGGCCTCGTTCTTCAGGGGCTTGAAGACGTCGTCCCACGCCGCGGCCTGGAGAACCGGCTGTCCCGTGCTCGCCGGGTCGGCGCAGCTCGCCTCGCGCAGGGACGAGTTGTAGATCTGGGTCAGGCAGGAGGCGAAGGCCGCGTGGCCGCGCGCGTTCGGGTGGAAGGACTGCCGGACTGAGTTGGAGTCCGGCGGGAAGTGCGACAGGTCGATGTAGAGGCCGCGGGCCCAGGTGTTGTCGCTGCAGACCTCGTGGCCGTGGAAGAGCCGGGAGTTGTCGAGGTAGACGGCTCCGGTGTCGGCGGCGGCCTTGCGCATGCCGCGCTCGAAGGCGGGGACCGCGACGTTACGGCCCCAGGCGGCGTCGGAGTCGTATCCGGCGCAGCCGCCGGGAAGCTTGCCGGGGAAGTTGGGGTTGTCGTAGAAGTCCGGGCCGATGGGGCTCGGGTAGCCCATGACCACGAGCTTGTAGTCAGTGTTGCTGTATCCGGCGTCGGACATGACGGTCTTCAGATCGCGCACCGTCTTCTCGACCTTGGGGACGAGGCCGTCGACGCGCGCCTGCCAGCCGCCCTCGTACTTCGGCTGGCAGGTGCCCTGCGAGAGCACCCAGCGCTGGACGCAGTCCGTCATGACCGGGCCGAACTGGAGGTCGTCATTGGCGCCGGCGACCAGCACGATCATCTTGATGCGGGTGTTGCGGGCCTTGATGGCGAGGTTGTCGCTCTGCACGAGCTCGTCGGCGTACTGCTTCGATCCGCCGATCACGATGTTGCCGGTGTACGCGCCGGAGCAGGAGACGTTGTACGTGACGTCGGCCGGGATGCCGGTGCGGTGGATGGCGGAGTCGGGCGAGCGGTGGCACCAGTTGTCGGGGCCGTTCGTGCCTGCCTCGTACGTGCCGACGCCCTCGCCGGAGATCTCGCTGTCGCCGAGCGAGATCAGCCCGGTCTTGCGGTCGGCGAGCGGGCGCTCGGCCGGGTCGCCGTACAGCCGGGTGGCTTCGGCGGCGCGGATGGCCTCCAGCTCGGGCGACAGGGGGGTGGATGCGGTAGTGGTGATATCGGACCGGTCCGCCGCGCCCGCCGGTCCTGCGGCGGCGGCCATGCCGCCCATTGCCGCCGCCATGGCCGCGGCGGCCGCGACCGTACAGCGAAGTCTGCGCCTGGTGCGCCTCATTGCGCCTCCCCGGGTTGTGGTTACCCCCGGTATTTACTGGTCGGTAGGCGACTTGGGAATACACAGAACAAGACAAGTGCTCAACTTTTTCAGGAGGTTGAACCCCATGGACGACACACAGACCCCCGCACAGACCCCCGCGGGCGGCACGGATTTCCGCATCGAGCACGATTCGATGGGCGAGGTGAGGGTGCCGAAGGACGCCAGGTGGCGGGCCCAGACGCAGCGCGCGGTGGAGAATTTCCCGATCTCCGGCCAGCGCCTGGAACGGGCCCACATCGAGGCCCTGGCCCGGATCAAGGCGGCCGCGGCCAAGGTGAATGCCGAGCTGAGGGTGCTCGACCCGGACATCGCCCTGGCGATCCAGGAGGCCGCCGAGGAGGTCGCCGAGGGGCGCTGGGACGCGCACTTCCCGATCGATGTCTTCCAGACCGGGTCCGGCACCTCGTCCAACATGAACACCAATGAGGTCGTGGCCACCCTCGCCACCGAGCGCCTGGGCCGCGAGGTCCACCCCAACGACCATGTCAACGCCTCGCAGTCGTCCAACGACGTCTTCCCGTCCTCCATCCACATCGCCGCGACCGCGGCCGTCACCGGTGAGCTGATCCCCGCCCTGGACCATCTGGCGGCCGCGCTGGAGCGCAAGTCCGCCGAGTTCGCAACGGTCGTGAAGTCGGGCCGTACGCATCTGATGGACGCGACGCCGGTGACCCTGGGCCAGGAGTTCGGCGGCTACGCGGCGCAGATCCGGTACGGCATCGAGCGACTGCGCGCCTCCCTCCCCCGCCTCGCCGAACTACCGCTGGGCGGCACGGCCGTCGGCACCGGCATCAACACCCCACCCGGCTTCTCCGCCGCCGTGATCGCCGAGGTCGCCCGCGCCACCGGGCTGCCGCTCACCGAGGCCAGGGACCATTTCGAGGCGCAGGGCGCGCGGGACGGGCTCGTCGAGACGTCGGGTCAGCTCCGCACGATCGCCGTCTCGCTCACCAAGATCTCCAACGATCTGCGCTGGATGGCATCCGGCCCGCGCACCGGTTTGGCCGAGATCAGCCTTCCCGACCTCCAGCCGGGCTCGTCGATCATGCCGGGGAAGGTGAATCCGGTCATTCCCGAGGCCGTTCTGATGGTCGCGGCCCAGGTGATGGGGAACGACCAGACGGTCGCCGTCGCGGGCGCGGCGGGCAATTTCGAACTGAATGTGATGCTTCCGGTCATCGCGAAGAATCTGCTGGAGTCGGTGCGGCTGCTGGCCAACGTCTCCCGGCTGCTCGCGGACCGTACGGTCGACGGGATCACCGCGAACGTGGAGCGGGCCAGGGAGTACGCGGAGTCCTCGCCGTCCGTCGTCACTCCGCTGAACAAGTACATCGGCTACGAGGAGGCGGCGAAGGTCGCCAAGAGGTCCCTGGCCGAGCGCAGGACGATCCGCGAGGTGGTGCTGGACTCGGGATATGTCGAGCGCGGCGACCTCACGGTGGAGCAGCTCGACGAGGCGCTGGACGTATTGCGCATGACCCGCCCGTGACATGCGTCGCGGCAACCGGGCCGCGGCATCTCTAAGATCTGCCCATGGCAGGTAGTGGATACATCGAGCACTGGGCGCCGGGCGATCAGATCCTGTGGCGCTACCGCGGCAACAGCCGTCTGCGGCGGGACGCCTCGCCGGATCACGCCCGGGGCCCGGTCCACATCTGTCGCCCCGTCACCGTCGTCCAGGACACCGCCGAGTTGCTCGCCGTATGGGTGGCACCCGGCACCGAGTGCGTGAAGCCGGTGCTGGCGAACGGCACCGAGGTGCACGACGAGCCGCTCGCCACCCGCTACACCGCCCCGCGCACCACTGCCCGCTCGACATGGCTGGGCAACGGCGTGCTGAAGCTCGCCCGTCCCGGTGAACCCTGGTCGGTCTGGCTGTTCTGGGAAGCCGGCTGGCAGTTCCGCAGCTGGTACGTGAACCTGGAGGAACCCCGCACCCGCTGGGCGGGCGGCATCGACTCCGAGGATCACTTTCTCGACATCTCCGTCTACCCGGACCGCAGCTGGGTCTGGCGCGACGAGGACGAGTTCGCCCAGGCGCAGCGGGTCGGTCTGATGGCCCCGCAGACCGCGCAGCGGGTGCGGGAGGCGGGCCTCGCGGCCGTCGAGGTGATCCGGAACTGGGGCACGCCGTTCCGGGACGGCTGGGAGGACTGGCGGCCCGATCCGCGCTGGCGGGTTCCCGCGCTCCCGGATGACTGGGACCGTACCCCCTCGCATATGCCGTCGTGAGACCCTTGATGCACCCCAGGGGGGCAAACGTAGGATCGTCCTCCGGAGGGCCGCTCCGCTCCAACCGGCGGACGCGGCACCGGACCTGACCGTGAGTCACCGCACGAGCACCACGCACTGCATGAGCTGTATGAGCAGCATCAGTCGTATGAATCGAATGAGCCACTACGAGGGGGTGGAGACGTGCTCGCTTTCGGCCGCCCTGTCGCCGGAAACGTTGTCACCGAACCACGCTGCGGGCATCCGGTTTCGGCCCCTCGTTCGGGGGCATCCGGTGACAGCCGTTGTTATCGCCGCTCTTGCCGGGGCACAGTAGCGCCCCACGAGGTGATTGCCTCATACAACCGGCCCGGACGGACGGAACCCCACGCGTGACGGAGCATCCCACCTCCCACGAAGGCCGGCAGCCTCTTGCCGCCCGGTCGCAGGAACGCACCCGGCCGCGGCAGCAGGATGCCGCGCCGGCCGCTTCCCCTGCCACCGCCGCAATCCCCGGCCCGGCCCCGGCGCCGGGCGCGGGAGCGAATCCGGCGGCTTCCGCGGCGAACCCCGGCCCCGCAGGACTCGACCCACAGGCCGCGGCCCGTCGCGAGGGCGACCGGCTGCGTTTCGTGGGGGCCGCCACCCGGCGGATCGCCCGCGGCATAGACCTGGACGAGATCGTGCTGGGCCTGTGCCGGGCCAGCGTGCCGACGTTCTCCGACGCCATACTGGTCTACCTCCGCGACCCGCTCCCGGTCGGCGACGAGCGGCCGGTCTCCCCGTTCGTGCTGCGGCTGCGCCGGTCGGACCGGCTGCGTTTAAACGAGGAGGAGACCGAGACCTCCTCGGAGATCGAACGACTGCGGCTGCCCGCCATCGATCCGTACGGCGATCTGCCCCCGGCGGCCGAGCTGTGCGAGGTCCGCTCGGGCGGCGCGCTCGCCGAGGTGCTGCGCGGTGTACGGCCGGTCTTCGGGGACTCCGCAGCCGCCCGCGCCGCGCTGCCCGAACTGCTCGGCCTCGGACGGACCGTGCCCACCGGGCACCGTGCGATCCTCGCCCCGCTGCGCGGACGGCGACGGGTGATCGGCGCCGCCGTCTTCCTGCGCGGGACCGAACGGCCACCCTTCGAGGCCAATGACCTGCTGGTCGCCGCCCAGCTCGCGACGCACACCGCGCTCGGCATCGACAAGGCCGTGCTGTACGGACGCGAGGCGTACATCGCCGACGAGCTGCAGCGCACCATGCTGCCCGACTCACTGCCGCAGCCGACCGGCGTCCGGCTCGCCTCCCGCTATCTCCCGGCCGCCGAGACGGCCCGGGTCGGCGGCGACTGGTACGACGCGATCCCGCTGCCCGGGAGCCGGGTCGCCCTGGTCGTCGGTGACGTCATGGGCCACTCCATGACGTCCGCAGCGATCATGGGCCAGCTGCGCACCACCGCGCAGACCCTCGCCGGGCTCGACCTGCCGCCGCAGGAGGTGCTGCACCACCTCGACGAGCAGGCGCAGCGGCTCGGCAGCGACCGCATGGCGACCTGCCTGTACGCGGTGTACGACCCCGTCGCGCACCGCATCACCATCGCCAACGCCGGACATCCGCCGCCCGTCCTGCTCCATCTGGGCGGCCGCGCGGAGGTGCTGCGGGTACCGCCCGGCGCTCCGATCGGCGTCGGCGGTGTGGACTTCGAGGCCGTCGAGCTGGACGCTCCCGCGGGAGCCACGCTGCTCCTGTACACCGACGGTCTGGTGGAGTCCCGGCTGCGGGACGTCTGGACCGGGATCGAGCAGCTGCGCGAACGTCTCGCCACCACCGCCCAGCTCACCGGCCAGGATCATTCGCCGCCGCTGGAGGCCCTCTGCGACGACGTGCTCGACATGCTCGGCCCCGGCGACCGGGACGACGACATCGCGCTGCTGGCCGCACGGTTCGACGGGATCGCGCCAAGTGATGTCGCGTACTGGCACCTGGAACCGGAGGAGACAGCTCCGGGACGGGCCCGCAGGCTGGCCCGCCGGGCGCTGAACCGCTGGGGGCTCGACGATCTCTCCGACTCGGTGGAGCTGCTGGTCAGCGAGGTGGTGACCAACGCGGTGCGATATGCGGAGCGGCCGGTGACGCTGCGGCTGCTGCGCACCGACACCCTGCGCTGCGAGGTCGGCGACGACGCACCGCAGCTGCCCCGGCAGCGCCGGGCCCGGGACATGGACGAGGGCGGCCGCGGCCTGTTCCTCGTGAACCGGCTGGCCAGACGGTGGGGGGCGACTCGTCTTTCGACCGGCAAGGTGGTCTGGTTCGAGATGCCGACCCGGGGCCAGTAGAGGGGTCCGGGCCGGGGCGGACAAGAGCCCTGCACAGACGGTAGCCAAATGTTGCCGACCTCCTGTCGGCGGAGTTGACTTCAGTCGTGAACGAGACGACCTGACCGAAACCCCCACCGACGGGAGGACGCTCGTGCCTGAGGAATCGAAGACCAAGAACACCCCCTACACCACGAACAACGCCGGAATCCCGGTGGAGAGCGATGAACACTCGCTCACTGTCGGATCCGACGGTCCGATTCTGCTCCAGGACCACTACCTCATCGAGAAGATGGCCCAGTTCAACCGGGAACGGGTCCCTGAGCGAGTGGTCCACGCCAAGGGCTCCGGCGCCTACGGCATTTTCAAGGTGACCAACGACGTCAGCCAGTTCACCAAGGCCGACCTCTTCCAGCCGGGCAAGCAGACCGCCATGCTCGCCCGCTTCTCCACGGTCGCCGGTGAACAGGGCTCTCCCGACACCTGGCGCGACCCTCGTGGGTTCGCCCTGAAGTTCTACACGGAGCACGGCAACTACGACATGGTCGGCAACAACACGCCGATCTTTTTCGTGCGCGACCCGATGAAGTTCCAGGACTTCATCCGCTCGCAGAAGCGCCGCCCGGAGAGTGCCCTGCGTGACCACGACATGCAGTGGGACTTCTGGACCCTCTCCCCCGAGTCCGCGCACATGGTCACCTGGCTGATGGGCGACCGCGGCATCCCGAAGACGTACCGCAACATGAACGGCTACAGCTCGCACACCTATATGTGGGTGAACGCGGGCGGCGAGAGGTTCTGGGTCAAGTACCGCTTCAAGACCGACCAGGGCATCGACTTCTACCCCCAGGCCGAGGCCGACGAGATCGCGGGCAGCGACGGCGACATCCACCGCCGCGACCTGTTCGAGTCGATCAAGCGGGGCGATCACCCGAGCTGGACGCTGTACGTCCAGATCATGCCGTTCGACGATGCGCCGGACTACCGGTTCAACCCGTTCGACCTCACGAAGGTGTGGCCGCACGGCGACTACCCGGAGATCGAAGTCGGCAGGATGACGCTCAACGAGAACCCCGAGGACTTCTTCGTCCACATCGAGCAGGCGTCCTTCGAGCCGTCGAACCTGGTGCCCGGCATCGGTCCGTCGCCCGACAAGATGCTCCTCGGCCGGCTCTTCTCGTACCCGGACACCCACCGGTACCGGATCGGTCCGAACTACGCGCAGCTGCCGCCGAACCGTCCGCGGTTCGGCCGGAACTCGTACGCGAAGGACGGCCCGATGCGGTACGAGCCGGCGCGTACGGGAGCGGTCTACGCACCGAACTCGTACGGTGGACCGGCCGCGGACACCGAACGCTACGGCGACCCGGCGGGCTGGGCCACGGCGGGCGAGATGGTCCACGAGGCGTACAAGCTGCACCGCGAGGACGACGACTGGGGGCAGGCCGGCACGATGGTGCGCAAGGTCCTGGACGACGCGGCGCGTGATCGGCTGGTGTCGAACATTTCCGGCCATCTGCTGGACGGGGTCAGTGCCCCGGTCCTGGAGCGGGCGCTGCAGTACTGGCGCAACGTGGACAAGGACCTCGGCGACCGGATCGCGAAGAAGGTCAACGGCGGCTGACACATACGCGGTCACACGGGTCAGGGGCGGTGCCGGCCGGCACCGCCCCTGACTCATGCGTTCACTGCTCTCTCATGCGTTCATTTCACTGATTGAGCGGGTTGTTGTTGCTGTTGTTGTTTCCCGGCCGCCCGGGGTCCGCTCCGTCGCCCGGCAGGATGGGGGACTCGCTCGGCGACTCCGGCGACTGGCTCGGCGGCGGCTCCGGCGACTGGCTGGTCGGCTGGCTGGGCGTCTCGCTCGGGCTCTGCGAGGGCACGTCCGGCGACTGGGACGTCGACGGGTCGGGGCTCATCGACTGCGAGGGAGTCGTCGACGGGCTGGCCGGCACGGTGACCTCGCCGCGCTCGACATCCTGCAGGTCGAACTGGGCACTGGAGCCGCCGTTCAGCGCACCGAGGGTGTAGTCCGCCCAGATCTGCGCCGGGAAGCCGCCACCGTTGGCCCGGCCGGAGTTGGCGGTACCGGTCAGGCTGACCTGGCCGCCGCCGTCCTTGGGGGATTCACCGAAGAGCGCCACGACCGTGGTGAGCTCCGGGGTGTAGCCCGCGAACAGAGCGGCCTTGTTGTTCTCCGAGGTGCCCGTCTTGCCCGCCGCCTCGTAGGCCGAGGTGTTGGCCGCCCGGCCGGAGCCGCTGTCCACGACGCCCTTCAGGACGGAGGTCACGGTGTCGGCGGACTTACGGCTGATCACCTGGTCGCCGATTCCCTTGACCGGTTCGTATGTCCGGTCGCGGTTCTTGGCGGACTTCACGATGAACGGGGTGACCTTCTTGCCGTGGTTGTCGAGCGTGGCGTACGCGCCCGCCATGTCCCAGGTCGAGGCGTTCATCGTGCCCAGCGAGACGGCGGGACGCTCGGGGAAGTTCTGGTCCGGTACGCCGAGCGCCAGCGCGGTCTTCTTCACCTCGGGCGGGCCGACGTCGACCACCATCTGCGCGAAGACCGAGTTGATCGACTTGTTCATCGCCGTCTGCACGGTGACGTTGCCGTAGCTCTGGTTGTCCTCGTTCTCCGGGGCGAACGGGGTGTCGCTGCCCACCACCGGCCGCTTGCTGGTGCCGTCGTAGCGAGTGTTGACGCCGATCAGATCGCCGCCCTGGGTCTTCGACTCGTTCTCCAGCGCGGAGGCGAGCACCAGCGGCTTGAAGGTGGAGGCGGGCTGGTAGTCCCGACGCGTGGCGTTGGAGTAGTAGTGCTTGACGTAGTCCACGCCGCCGTAGAGCGCGACGACGGCTCCGGTCTTCGGATCGACGGAGGTGGCACCCGCCTGGACGGTCGCGTCGACCTTGTTGCCCTTGCGGTCCAGCTTGGACTCCAGCTGCCGGTCGACCGCCTGCTCCAGCTTCTTCTGCCGCTTCTTGTCGATGTTGAGGGTGAAGGTCCAGCCGCCGGCCCGCCGCACGTCCTCCGTGATGCCCTGCTTGTCCAGCTCCTTGTTGGCCGCCTCGACGAGGTAACCGGTCTGGCCCTCCATGCCCTTGGCGGGCTTGGGCTTGTCCGGGTACGGGAACGTGAGCTTGTCGCGCTCGGCCTTGTCGAGCCAGTGCATCTCGACCATGTTGTCGAGCGTGTAGCCCCAGCGCTCCTTGACGAGCTTCTTGCCGGTGTCTGTCGCGGTCGCCCAGTCGTACTGGCTGGGGGCCTGGAGCAGCGCGGCCAGATAGGCACCCTGGGAGACGTTGAGGTCCTTGGCGTCGACCCCGTAGTAGGCCTGCGCCGCGGCCTGGATCCCGCTCGCGCCGCGTCCGTAGTACGCGGTGTTGATGTACCCGGCGAGGATGAAGTTCTTGTCCTTCTTCTGGTCGACCTTGAGCGAGATCACCAGCTCTTTGAGCTTGCGGCTGACCGTCGGGTCCTGCGTCAGGTAGTAGTTCTTCACGTACTGCTGGGTGATGGTCGAGCCACCCTGCTTGCCCTTGCCGGAGAGCGTGTTGAGGAGGCCGCGAGCGGTGCCCTTCAGGTCGATGCCCTGGTCCTTGTAGAACGTCTTGTTCTCGGCGGCGACGAAGGTGTGCTGCACCTCCTTGGGAACCTCGGCGAGATCCACGATCTGGCGGTTGACCCCGTCACCGGTCCGGGTCAGCACGGTGCCGTCGCTGTACTGGTAGACGTTGCTCTGCCGCTCGGCCAGGGCGTTGGCCTTCGGTATGTCCACGTACAGGTAGAGCGCCACGAAGGCGCCCATGATCAGCAGGCAGAACCCGAAGAACGTGCCCAGCATCTTCCGCCAGGTGAAGAGTCTGCGTATGCCGCCGCTCTTCGCAGCCCGCCGCGCTCCGCGCCGCTGGGCTCGTCGCGCATCCGCTCGACCCATTGCTGTGTTGCTCCTGTTTCTCTGCTCGACCAGATCAGCTCAGCCCAGCCAGCTAACACTGTCGGCTGGGACAAAAAGCAAGCGATGGGGCCTTTTCCGGACGTGACAATCAGCACCCGCTCTCTAGGGAACCGACTCACGAGAGGTGCCCATGGTTGCTAATTCAGTTAATGTGTAATCACATTGCTAGCACCACGCAGGTCTTTCGAAACGGGGGATCCCATGTCCGACCCACACGATCCGCACGCCGTGGCCACCCTGGCCGCCGATCTCACGCCCGATGCCCCTGAGATGCCCGAACCGCAGGTGAGGGAGGTGACGGCGCACAGCATTCCCGGCGGCCTCGGCCTGCTGCTGACCGTGATCGGAGTGATCGCCGGCATCGGTCTCGCCATCGTCGGCGGCGTCGTCGGCTCGAACGGGAACAACGGCGCGGGCGTCCCGGTCCTGATCCTCGGGGTCCTGCTCGTCATCGCCTCGTTCTTCTGCATGACGGGTGTGAAGATGGTCGCACCGGGCGAGGCGCGGGTGATCCAGCTCTTCGGCCGGTACGTCGGCACGATCCGTACGGACGGGCTGCGCTGGATCAACCCGCTCACCAGCAGCCGGAAGATCTCCACCCGGGTCCGCAACCACGAGACGGCGGTCCTGAAGGTCAACGACGCCTACGGCAACCCGATCGAGCTCGCCGCGATCGTCGTCTGGAAGGTCGAGGACACCGCGCAGGCGCTCTTCGAGGTCGACGACTTCCTGGAATTCGTCGCCACCCAGACCGAGGCGGCCGTCCGCCACATCGCGATCGAGTACCCGTACGACGCCCATGAGGAGGGCGGCCTCTCCCTGCGCGGCAACGCGGAGGAGATCACCGAGAAGCTGGCCGTGGAGCTGACCGCCCGGGTGCAGGCCGCCGGCGTGCGGATCATCGAATCGCGCTTCAGCCATCTCGCGTACGCCCCCGAGATCGCCTCCGCGATGCTTCAGCGCCAGCAGGCCGGCGCGGTGGTCGCGGCCCGGCAGCAGATCGTCGAAGGTGCGGTCGGCATGGTCGAGATGGCGCTGACCCGGATCGCCGAGCAGGACATCGTCGAGCTGGACTCGGAGCGGAAGGCGGCCATGGTCAGCAATCTGATGGTGGTGCTGTGCGGTGACCGCGCCGCGCAGCCGGTCCTCAATACGGGCACTCTTTACCAGTGACGGAAGAGACCCCCGGGCCCAGGCAGCCGCAGCAGCGCAAGCAGATGCTGCTGCGGCTGGACCCCGCGGTGCACGATGCGCTGGCCCGCTGGGCCTCCGACGAGCTGCGCAGCGCGAACGCCCAGATCGAGTTCCTGCTGCGCAGGGCACTGGCGGAGGCGGGCCGCCTGCCGGGCACGGCCCGCCCGATCCCCCGCCGGGGGCGCCCCCCGAAGGAAAGGCCGAACCCGCCCGGCGGCTGAGGCCGGGCGGCGAGGGGGCGGGCCGGGGAGGGCGCGCGAGCCCTCCCCGGCCCGGCATCCGGGTATACACCCGGGGTATACACCCCGTGTACAGTG
Organism: Streptomyces sp. Ncost-T10-10d; assembly: GCF_900091955.1. Classification (GTDB taxonomy): domain Bacteria; phylum Actinomycetota; class Actinomycetes; order Streptomycetales; family Streptomycetaceae; genus Streptomyces. Next base: position 44,365 of record NZ_FMDF01000130.1, on the reverse strand, counting down.
CTCCATATGTCTATCGGCCACACCCTGCTCGGGCTCCTGGAGTCCGGCCCCCGCCACGGCTACGACCTCAAGCGGACATTCGACGAGAAGTTCGGCCACGACCGCCCCCTGCACTACGGGCAGGTCTACTCGACCATGTCCCGGCTGCTCAAGAACGGCCTCGTCGAGGTCGACGGCGTCGAGAGCGGCGGCGGCCCCGAGCGCAAGCGGTACGCGATCACCGAGGCGGGCATCACCGATGTCGCGACCTGGCTCGCGCAGCCGGAGAAGCCCGAGCCGTACCTGCAGTCGACGCTCTACACCAAGGTCGTCCTGGCTCTGCTCACCGGCCGGAGCGCCGAGGCCCTGCTGGACACCCAGCGCGCCGAGCACCTGCGCCTCATGCGCATCCTCACCGACCGCAAGCGCCAGGGCGACCTCGCCGATCAGCTGATCTGCGACCACGCGCTCTTCCACCTCGAAGCCGATCTGCGCTGGCTGGAACTGACCGCCGCCCGGCTGGACCGACTCGCCGCGGAGGTACGCGCGTGAACCCCGCCGGCTCCTTGCTCAGCGCCGACAACCTGCACAAGTCGTACGGATCGACCCCCGCGCTCGACGGTGCCTCGTTCTCCATCCACCCCGGCGAGGTCGTCGCCGTGATGGGCCCGTCCGGCTCCGGCAAGTCGACCCTGCTGCACTGCCTCGCCGGGATCGTCACCCCGGACAGCGGCACGATCACCTACGCGGGCCGCGAGCTCTCCGCGATGTCGGACGCCGAACGCAGCGCCCTGCGCCGCAACGAGTTCGGCTTCGTCTTCCAGTTCGGCCAGCTCGTCCCGGAGCTGACCTGTGTGGAGAACGTCGCCCTGCCGCTCCGGCTGAGCGGCACCGGGCGCAAGGACGCCGAACGCACCGCCCGTCACTGGCTGGAGCGCCTGGAGGTCGACACCGTCGGCGCAAAGCGTCCCGGCGAGGTCTCCGGCGGCCAGGGGCAACGCGTCGCCGTGGCCCGTGCGCTGGCCGCGTCCCCGAAGGTCGTCTTCGCCGACGAGCCGACCGGCGCCCTGGACTCCCTCAACGGCGAGCGGGTCATGGAGCTGCTCACCGAAGCGGCCCGGTCCACCAATGCCGCCGTGGTCCTGGTGACCCACGAGGCCCGCGTCGCCGCCTACTCCGACCGCGACGTCACCGTGCGCGACGGCCGGGCACGCGACCCGGAGCACGCGGTATGACTCTGCTCGACCACAAGAACGTCCCGGTGGACGCGCCGCCCCGGGCCACCGGACCCACCGGCCTCGCCGCCCTGCTGCGCGACCTCGGCCTCGGTGTCCGGTTCGCCGCGTCCGGCGGGCGCGAGGGCTGGATCCGCACCCTGCTGACCGCCGTCGGAGTCGGCCTCGGCGTGGCGCTGCTGCTGGTCGCCGCCTCCGTGCCGAATCTGCTCGACCACCGTTCCGCGCGCGACCTGGCCCGCTCGGAGACCAAGATCTCCGAATCGCCCGACGCCCAGGCCGAGAAGACCGACACCTCGGTGCTCCGGATCAACGCGGAGACCGAGTACCGCGGCCGGACCATCGGGGGCTACCTGATGCGTGCGGACGGTACGCGTCCGGTCGTCCCACCGGGTGTCGCACGCTTCTCCGGCGCGAACGAGATGGTGGTCTCCCCCGCTCTGAAGAGGCTGCTCGATTCCTCGGAAGGCAGCCTCCTCAGGGAGCGGCTGCCGTACCGGATCACCGGCACGATCGCCGACTCCGGCCTGATCGCTCCGGGAGAGCTGTTCTACTACGCGGGCAGCGACACACTGGCTCCCGCCAACGGCGGCCACCGGATCGCCGGTTACGGCGACTCGGGCCCGTCCGATCCCATGTCGCCGATCCTCGTCGTGCTGACCATCATGATCTGCGTCGTCCTGCTGATGCCGGTCACGATCTTCATCGCGACGGCCGTGCGGTTCGGCGGCGAGCGGCGCGACCGCAGGCTCGCCGCGTTGCGTCTGGTCGGTGCGGACATCCGGATGACCCGTCGGATCGCGGCCGGCGAGGCATTCTTCGGGGCGGTGCTCGGCCTGCTGGCCGGCCTGGCCTTCTTCCTGGTGGGGCGTCGCTTCATGGGCTCCGTCGAGGTGTGGGACGTCAGCGCCTTCCCGGCGGACCTGGTCCCCGACACCTGGCTGGCGGCGCTGATCGTGGTCGCGGTTCCGGTGGCGGCGGTCCTGGTCACGCTGGTCGCCCTGCGTTCGGTGGTCATCGAACCGCTCGGAGTCGTGCGCAGCGGCCGCAACCGCAGGCGCCGGATCTGGTGGCGCCTGCTGGTTCCCGTCGCTGGCCTGGCGGTGCTCGTGCTGTCCGGCAAGGCGGACACCGAGGTGAACCCGTATCCGATCGCGGGCGGCGCCGTACTCGTGCTCGTCGGGCTCGCCCTGCTGCTGCCGTGGCTGGTCCAGGCGTGCGTGAACCGGTTGCACGGCGGTCCGGTGCCCTGGCAGCTCGCCACCCGCAGGCTCCAGCTGAGCAGTGGCGCGGCCTCCCGCGCGGTCAGCGGCATCACGGTCGCGGTCGCGGGCGCCGTGGCGCTGCAGATGCTGTTCGCCGCGGTGGGCGACGAGTTCAGCCGGATGACGGGGCAGGACCCGACGCGGGCCCAGTTCTACACGTACTCCGAGACCGTCACCGGCGACGCGGCCACGCGGACCATCAAGAAGTTCCGGGCCACCGAGGGGGTGACCGGGGTCATCGGGATGGTCGAGACGTACGTCGTCAAACCCGGCAAGTACAAGGGCGACGACGTCCAGCCCACCACCTCGCTGACCGTCGGCGACTGCGCGACCGTGCGCGAGATCGCCCGGATCGGCTCCTGCAAGGAGGGCGATGTCTTTGTCGTCCACCCCCGGGACAAGGACACGGCCGAGTGGACGGACCAGACGGCCCGCAAGGGCAAGCCGGTCGAGCTCAACTACATGGCGGGGGAACCCGGCGAGAAGTCGAAGCTGTGGACCCTGCCCGCCGACGCCCGGACCGTTCCGGCCCGCCCCGATCCGATGGGCCAGGAACACTTCGGCATCGTGGCCACGGTCGGCGCGATCGACCCGACCACCCTGCCGCACGCCCAGACCAACGCGCAGATCCGGGTGGACCGGAGCGTCGAAGACGTCTCCGAGTACGTACGGAACACGGCGGCCGAGCTCGACCCGGGGATGCGTGTCGTCGCCGTGAACTCGGTGGTCCGCGACCGGCAGTACGCCAGTGTGCAGAGGGGTCTCCAGGTCGGCGGGACCGCGACGCTGCTGCTGATCGCCGCCGCGATGCTGGTCTCGCATCTGGAGCAGTTGCGGGAGCGCAAGCGCCTGCTGTCCGTCCTGGTCGCCTTCGGCACCCGGCGGACCACGCTCGGCTGGTCGGTGCTCTGGCAGACCGCCGTTCCCGTCCTCATCGGACTGGCGGTCGCGATCGCCGGGGGTCTCGGCCTGGGGGCCGTGATGGTCCGCATGATCGGCAAGAAGGTGACCGACTGGTGGCTGTTCCTGCCGATGGCGGGGGCGGGCGCGGCGCTGATCGCGCTGGTCACCCTGGTGTCGCTGCCACCGCTGTGGCGCATGATGCGTCCGGACGGACTGCGCACGGAGTGACGTCGCCGTAGCCGCGAGGGGTGCGGTCCCCGCAACGGGGGACCGCACCCCTTTCCCGCGCCCTACCTGCCCGTCGTCACCCGTACCGGCAGCGCCTTCATCGCCACCCGCAGCGCTGCCGCGAACTCCTCGAACTCCTCGTGCCGCGCCGCCCCCGTACGCATCGCCAGCGCCACCCGCCGCGACGGTGCGGGGTCCGTGAAGTACCCGGTGGCCAGCGCATCGTTGCGACCGGTCTCGACCGTCACCGCGGTGCGCGGCAGCAGCGTCACCCCGAGCCCGCCGGCGACCAGCTGCACCAGCGTGGAGAGCCCGGCCGCGGTCGTGGTGACCGGCGCACCCTCCGTACGCCCCGCCTCCCTGCATATGTCGAGCGCCTGGTCGCGCAGGCAGTGCCCCTCGTCGAGCAGCAGCAGCGGCAGTTCGCGCAGGGCCTCGCGCGGAATATCGGCGCGACCGCCCAGCCAGTGTTCCCGCTCCATCACCAGCACGAAGTCCTCGTCGAAGAGCGGAAGTTCGGCCACTCCCGGCACCCCGAGCGGCACGGCGAGCAGCAGCAGATCCAGCCTTCCGGCGGCCAGCCCCTCCAGCAGCGAGGAGGTCTGTTCCTCGTGCACCTGGAGGTCCAGCTCCGGATAGCGCTCGTGGACCAGCCGCAGCACGGTCGGCAGCAGATACGGCGCGACGGTCGGGATCACGCCGAGCCTGAGCACTCCGGTGAACGGCGCCCGGACCGCCTCGGCCTCCTCCATCAGCTCGCCCACGGCCTCCAGCACCACCCGGGCCCGGACCGCGAGCCGCTCCCCGGCCGGCGAGAGCAGCACCTTGCGCGTCGTACGCTCGATGAGCTGGACACCCAGTGCCTCCTCCAGCGCCGATACGGCCCCCGACAGCGCCGGCTGACTCATCCCGATTGCTGCCGCCGCGTCCCTGAAGTGCAGATATTCGGCGACGGCCGCGAAGGCGCGCAGCTGCGACAGGCTGGGCTGTTTGATCCGATTGCCCTGATTACTCTGCGCCACTGATAGGCACCTCCGATCATCACAACCGAGTGTAGCTATTTCCGCGATCAATGCACCCTGTGCCAAGGTGGACACCGTCCAACCCTCAGGAACTCCCGCAAAAGGGAATTCCTACGCTGCAAGGAGAGCGCGTGCTCACTGTCGGTGACAAGTTCCCCGAGTTCGACCTGACTGCTTGTGTCTCGCTGGAGAGCGGCAAGGAGTTCGAGCAGATCAACCACAAGACCTACGAGGGCAAGTGGAAGATCGTCTTTGCGTGGCCGAAGGACTTCACCTTCGTGTGCCCCACCGAGATCGCCGCCTTCGGCAAGCTGAACGACGAGTTCGCCGACCGTGACGCCCAGATCCTCGGCTTCTCCGGTGACTCCGAGTTCGTGCACCACGCCTGGCGCAAGGACCACCCGGACCTGACCGACCTGCCCTTCCCGATGATGGCCGACTCGAAGCACGAGCTCATGCGTGACCTCGGCATCGAGGGCGAGGACGGCTTCGCCCAGCGCGCCGTCTTCATCGTCGACCAGAACAACGAGATCCAGTTCACGATGGTGACCGCCGGTTCCGTGGGCCGTAACCCCAAGGAGGTCCTGCGGGTCCTGGACGCCCTGCAGACCGACGAGCTGTGCCCGTGCAACTGGACCAAGGGCGAGAACACCCTCGACCCGGTCGCGCTCCTCTCGGGCGAGTGAGCTGACAGCGACATGGCACTCGACGAACTGAAGGCCGCCGTTCCGGACTTCGCCAAGGACCTGAAGCTGAACCTCGGTTCGGTCATCGGACACGCCGACGACACCGGGCTTCTTACGCAGCAGCAGCTCTGGGGCACCGTCCTCGCCTGCGCGATCGCCTCGCGCTCGCCGAAGGTGCTGCGCGAGCTGGAGCCGGAGGCGAAGGCCAACCTCTCCGCGGAGGCGTACACCGCCGCGAAGTCGGCCGCCGCCATCATGGCGATGAACAACGTCTTCTACCGGACCCGGCACCTGCTGTCGGACCCCGAGTACGGGACGCTCCGTGCGGGCCTGCGGATGAACGTCATCGGCAAGCCCGGCGTGGAGAAGATCGACTTCGAACTGTGGTCGCTCGCCGTCTCCGCGATCAACGGCTGCGGCCAGTGCCTGGACTCCCACGAGCAGGTGCTGCGCAAGGCCGGCGTGGACCGTGAGACCATTCAGGAAGCCGTCAAGATTGCCTCGGTGATCCAGGCGGTCGGCGTGACCCTCGATGCCGAGGCCGTGCTCGCCGAGTAGGACCAGCAGTACCCCTTGTACGAGAAGGGCCCCGAGGACGACCGACCGTCCCCGGGGCCCTTCTTCTGTTCACTCGGTCTTCCTGCCGCCGCTGTCCTCGGGCGGCGATCCCGGTGCGGGTGTCGGGGCGACGTCGATCGCGGTCGCCCCACGCGGGGGCGGCGCGTGCCGCAGGGCTTCCTCCTGCCCGTACGACCGCAGATAGCCGACCACCGTATTGGTGACCGCGACCAGCGGCACCGCGACGACCGCTCCGCCGATGCCGGCGATCATGCCGCCCGCGGCGACCGAGAGGACGACGGCGAGCGGATGCACCCGCACCGCGCGTCCCAGGATGAACGGCTGCAGCACATGGCCCTCGATCTGCTGCACGGCGAGCACCACGAGCAGCACCATGAGCGCGGTGAACACGCCCTCGGTGACCAGCGCGACGACCACCGCGAGCGCTCCGGAGATCACCGCACCGACCAGCGGGATGAAGGCGAAGAGAAAGATGAAGACGGCGAGCGGCACCGCCATCGGCACCTTGAGGAACCAGATCCCGAGGCCGATGAAGATCGCGTCGATCAGCGCCACTATGACCGTGCCGCGCACATAGGCGGTCAGGGTCCGCCAGGCACGCGGCCCGGCACCCGCGACACCCGGCCGGGCCTGCGCGGGCACCAGCTTCAGGACCCAGTGCCAGATGCGCTTCCCGTCGTACAGCAGGAAGAGCGTCGAGAACATCGCCAGCAGTATCCCGGTGAGGACCTCCGCCATCACGGTGACGCCCTGCAGCCCGGCTGAGGTGATCTGTTCGGTGTTGGTGCCGATGGTGTCGCTGAGGTTCTTCGCGACGTCGTTGATCTGCTGTTCGGTGACATGGAAGGGGCTGTCGAGCAGCCAGTGCTTCAACTCCTCGATACCCGCCCGCACCTTGTCGGAGAGGGTGTCGAGGTTGTCCATGACCTGCCAGACCACGAACCAGCCGACCAGACCCATGATGACGAAGCCCAGGATCGCCGTGACCGCGGTGGCCAGTCCGCGCGGCAGACCGTACCGCCTCAGCCGGGCGACGGTCGGCTGCAGCATCGCGGTGACGAGCAGCGCGGCGACGAAGGCCAGAACCACCAGCTGTACGGCGCTGATGACCCGCATCAGCACATAGAGCGTGCCCGCCAGGACGAGCAGCCGCCAGGACGCCTCGGCTGCGACGCGCATGCCCCAGGGGATCGCCGCGACCGGATCGGGCCGGGCCGCCACGGAGGGGGCGTACGCGGGAGGCGGCGGCACACGGTCGGCCTCGGCGCCACGCCGGCCCGCCTCGGCCGGTACGGCTCCGGCAGGCACGGCAGAGGGTACGGCGGCGGTCTCCGGCAGCTCGATCGGCGCGACCTCGCCCTCCTCTGCCTCGGCCCTGCGCTGTTCCAGCCGCTCGCCCAGTTCGGTGAGTTCGGCGCCCAGACGGCCGAGCCACCCCGGAAGCTTCGACATGATCGTCCCTTTCCCCCGTTTTCTCTCCCCACCGCTCCCCCGCCGAACCGGCCGGAACGACCGTACACGCGCGAAGCCCCTCACCGTAGGACGGCGAGGGGCTTCGAGAGGTTGAGACCGGAACCTCGGAAGGTTCTAGTACCAGTGATTGGCCTGCCAGAAGGACCAGGCACCGCACGGGCTGCCGTACTTGGCGCCGTTCATGTAGCTGAGGCCCCACTTGATCTGCGTGGCCGGGTTGGTCTGCCAGTCGGCTCCGGCACTCGACATCTTCGAGCCCGGCAGCGCCTGGACGAGGCCGTACGCACCGGAGGACGGGTTGCTCGCCCGGTAGTTCCAGCTCGACTCGACGTTCACGATGTTGCTGAAGCACTGGAACTGGTCGGCGGGAACGATCTGCCGCGCGATCGCCTTGATTTCGGCCACGGTGTACGAGCCCTGCTGCGCGAACGAGGAGGCGCTGCGGATCTCGGAACGGCTGGCGCGCTCGGCCGCGTCCTTCTTGTCCTGGCGCTCCTTCTCCAGCTTGGCCTCGGCCGCCTGCTTCTTCGACTTGGCGTCCTTGGCAGCCTGGATACGGGCCGCTTCCTCCACGGACTTCTTCGCCGCCGCGTCGGCCGCGGATGCCTGGGCGTCGGCCTGCTGCGTCAGCGAGGCGGTCTGCACCTGGGCCTGCTGGCCCGCAGGGATGTCGGCGAGAAGCGTCGCGTCGGCTGCGGTCGCCTCGAAGTTGTTGTCGTCAGCAGCGGGAGTGCTGCCCGAGGCAACGCCTACGACGGCGCCGACGGTGGTGACCGCGGTGGCTGACGCCACGGCGAACCCCCGGACCGAGATCCGGCTCACACGGTGTCCTTCCAGCAGCGCCCGCTTAGGTGACCTCGCGGACGCAATCGTGCCCCTGGCACTGGCCTCCCTACTGCTTGGGTCACGGGAGGCACGGGCCCGGTGGGCAACTCCCCTGAGGGAGTGCCGCGTGGTGCTCGCGGGCGGCATACGGACGGCGATTGTTGAGTTGTGCGGTGCGTGGCACCTCTGGAGGTGCGGGTGTGCCGTATGCGGGGCCTGACGGAAGCAAGACTCTGCCGGAACGGCACGCCGGTAGGCAATTCTCCGTTGCGTGTGAAAGCTCACACCCCGTTCGGAGCAAGTGTTTTCCGGAAATGCCGCCGCAACACGATGCCGCCCGGCTAAGCTGCTTCGCTCGCCGGGCGGCACCAACTGTCGTATCCCGTATCAGATCTGGCCTTCCTCCAGCATTTCGGTCACCAGCGCGGCGATCTGCGAGCGCTCGGAGCGGCTGAGCGTGACATGCGCGAAGAGCGGATGGCCCTTCAGTTTCTCGACCACGGCGACGACTCCGTCGTACCGGCCGACCCTGAGGTTGTCCCGCTGGGCCACGTCATGGGTGAGCACCACGCGGGAATTAGCCCCGATCCGGGACAACACGGTCAGCAGGACGTTCCGTTCGAGGGACTGCGCCTCGTCGACGATCACGAAGGCGTCGTGGAGCGAGCGGCCCCGGATGTGGGTGAGCGGCAGGATCTCCAGCATGCCGCGCCCCAGCACCTCCTCGATCACCTCGCGTCCGGCGACCGCCGAGAGCGTGTCGAAGACGGCCTGCGCCCAGGGGCTCATCTTCTCGGCCTCGGTGCCGGGGAGATAGCCCAGTTCCTGCCCGCCGACCGCGTACAGCGGGCGGAAGACCATCACCTTCTGGTGCTGCCTGCGCTCCAGGACGGCTTCGAGACCCGCACAGAGCGCCAGCGCCGACTTGCCGGTGCCGGCCCTGCCGCCCAGCGACACGATGCCGACGTCCTGGTCGAGGAGCAGATCGAGCGCGATGCGCTGCTCGGCGCTGCGGCCGTGGATGCCGAAGACCTCCCGGTCGCCGCGCACCAGGCGCACATTTCCCTCGGCGGTGACCCGGCCGAGCGCCTTGCCGCGCTCGGACTGGAGGACCAGTCCGGTGTGCACGGGCAGTTCGGCGGCTTCGGGTACGTACAGCGTCTCCTCCCCGTAGAGCAGATCCACCTGCTCGGCGGCGAGGGGCAGTTCCGACATTCCCGTCCAGCCGGAGTCGGTGATGGCGAGTTCGGCGCGGTACTCCTCGGCGAGGAGGCCGACCGAGGACGCCTTGATACGCAGCGGCAGGTCCTTGGAGACGACCGTGACGTCGTACCCCTCGGCCTGGAGGTTGCGCGCGACCGCGAGGATCCGTGAGTCGTTGTCCCCCAACCGGTAGCCGGCAGGCAGTACGCCGGGGTCGGAATGGTTGAGTTCGACGCGCAGCGTCCCGCCCAGATCCCCGAGCGGGATCGGGGCATCCAGCCGGCCGTACCGGGTCCGGAAGTCGTCCAGCAGGCGCAGGGCCTGCCGGGCGAAGTACCCCAGCTCCGGGTGGTGCCGTTTGGCCTCCAGTTCCGTGACCACGACGATCGGGAGCACGACTTCGTGCTCGTCGAACCGGGCCATGGCGTTCGGATCGGCCAGCAGGACGCTGGTGTCGAGAACATAGGTGCGCCTGTCGGACATGCGGCGCTTTGTGCTGGTCACCACGGAAGGACGTACCCCCTCGGACGAGGTTGGGGTGCGACGGCGTCGCGGAGCATCCCAATGGGAGAGGACGGACCGGGCTGCGGCCCCGATGCACGGGCCGAGCGCCGGCCCTCCGCGTCGGCCGCACTGTATGTACGGTCCTTCGTGTGCAAGAGGCCTCCCGGGCGAGCGGACTCCATGCCGCTCACTTGGACACGACGTCCGCCTGGTTGGTGACCGGACATCGACCTGTCAGGGGTATTCCCTCGAACACGCGAAGCCATGCCGTCCTGGAGCGGGCGGTGAGACGGGAGCAGTGGCCCGGGCCTGTGGGTTCGGGCACACCACCCGAATGGCTCCGTCCGCAGACGCCGGACGGGCCGGAAGGCGAAACGGTACGCGGCACCGCTCACCCCCGTCCGGCGATCGCGGACGGGGTTGAGCGGTGCCGCCGGGGACGTTGCTCTCTCCGGGGGACGCGAGCCCCCGTGAACAGACGGTGTCAGCCGCCGTAGCGGCGGTGGCGGGCCGCGTAGTCGCGCAGCGCTCGCAGGAAGTCGACGCGGCGGAAGGCCGGCCAGAAGACCTCGCAGAAGTAGTACTCGGAGTGCGCGCTCTGCCAGAGCATGAAACCGGACAGCCGCTGCTCGCCACTGGTGCGGATCACCAGGTCCGGGTCGGGCTGGCCCCGGGTGTAGAGGTGCTCGGAGATCAGGTCGGTGGAGACGATCTCCGCCAGGTCCTCGAAGGACGTCCCCTTGGCGGAGTGGTCCAGCAGCAGCGAGCGGACCGCGTCCGCGATCTCCTGGCGCCCGCCGTAGCCGACGGCGACATTGACCAGTATCCCGTCGATGTCGGCCGTGGCCTGCTCGGCCTCCTTGAGCACGGTCTGGGTGTGGGCGGGCAGCAGATCGAGCGTGCCGACGTGGTGGACCCGCCAGCGCCCGTCCGCCGCGAGGTCGCGCACGGTGTTCTCGATGATGCCGAGGAGCGGCGTCAGCTCGGATTCGGGCCGGTCGAAGTTGTCCGTGGAGAGCAGCCAGAGTGTGACGACTTCCACATCGGTCTCGCTGCACCAGCCGAGCAGCTCCTGGATCTTGTCCGCACCGGCCTGGTGCCCCTGCGCGGCCGTGCCGCCGGACGCCTTCGCCCAGCGCCGGTTGCCGTCGAGGATGACGCCGATGTGCTTGGGCACCTGGGTGTGGTCGAGGCGGGCCTCCACCCGGCGCGCGTAGAGCCCGTACACCAGGTCGCGCAAGTTCACTGAGTTCACCTCTCGGTTCCGTGCGGGCCCGCCCGCCCCATTGCCCGGGGTCCGGGGTCGTCCCCCTGGGGATCGCCGCACTACTCCGCAGAGTCCATCGCCGCGCCGTGCCGTGGCAGTCCCCGAAGCCGCCACATTACTGCGCAGGCGGCGCACCGGCCCAACCCGGCCTGTCACAAGTCCGTGATAAGGAGAGAAACGTGACTGATTCTCCTCTCTTCTACCGGGCCGCCGGTTCGCGCTACGACTCCATGGAATACCGCCGCACCGGCCGCAGCGGTCTCAAGCTCCCGGCCATCTCCCTCGGCCTCTGGCACAACTTCGGCGACGACCGCACGCTGGACTCCCAGCGGGCGATCCTGCGCCGCGCCTTCGATCTCGGGGTGACCCACTTCGATCTGGCCAACAACTACGGGCCGCCGCCCGGCTCCGCCGAGCTCAATTTCGGCAAGATGTTCCGGCAGGACTTCGCCCCGTACCGGGACGAGCTGATCATCTCCACCAAGGCCGGCTACGACATGCACCCCGGCCCGTACGGCGAGTGGGGCTCCCGCAAGTACCTGCTGTCCTCGCTCGACGCCTCGCTGAAGCGGATGGGGCTCGACTACGTCGACATCTTCTACTCCCACCGCTTCGACCCGGACACTCCGCTGGAGGAGACGATGGGGGCGCTGGCCTCCGCCGTGCAGCAGGGCAAGGCGCTGTACGTGGGTGTGTCCTCGTACAACGCGGAGCAGACCGCCGAGGCGGCCCGGCTGCTCAAGGAGATGGGTGTACCGGCGCTGATCCACCAGCCGTCCTATTCGATGATCAACCGCTGGATCGAGGACGACGGGCTGCTCGACACCCTGGAGACGGCCGGCATGGGCTGCATCTCCTTCGTGCCGCTCGCCCAGGGCCTGCTCACGAACAAGTACCTGACGGGCATCCCGGAGGGCTCGCGTGCCACCCAGGGCAAGTCCCTGGACCCGGGCCTGCTCTCCGCCGAGGTGCTGCGCCGGCTGAACGGGCTGAACGACATCGCCCGGCGGCGCGGGCAGTCACTCGCCCAGCTGGCACTCGACTGGGTGCTGCGGGACAGCCGTATGACGTCGGCGCTGATCGGCGCTTCGAGCGTGAAGCAGCTGGAGGAGAACGTCGCGGCGCTTGCCGGTGCGCCGCTGTCCGCCGAGGAGCTGAAGGAGATCGACGCCTTCGCCGTGGACACCGCGGGCACCAACATCTGGGCCGGACGGAGCTGACCGGGGGCGGTCTTCGCGGGGGCGGTCTTCGCGGGGCCGGTACGTAGCCGGCGCACGGCCGCCACGCGGTCCGCACAGCGGGCCCACAAAAAACGGGCCGGTCCGTGGGGGGGGAGTACGGACCGGCCCGAGGGGGGTTTCCACCATAACCCTTCGTAAGTGATGCTGCGTGCCACGCCACTCCATAATTACTCTCCGAATCCGCCGGACTCCGGTGCGAACACGGCATCCGGTGGGGTCTCAGTGGCCGCCGGCCGGCTTTACGCAGCCGGTTCCTTCGAGGTAGCGGCCGTGCGCCTCGGCCTTGACGAGCCCGTTGACCACGCCGTCCAGGGCCCCCTCCACACAGATCGCGCCGAGGTCGATGACGAACGTGTTGCGGTGAGGGCCGAAGGTGCCGGTGGAGATGGTCTCGGGGCCGTATCCCAGACCTGCGAGTGCCTCATGGAGCTGGGCCTCGGTGGTCCTGCGGCCCTCCGCGATGCCGGCCAGGCCCGCCTCGACCCTTTTCACTTCGGCATCGCCCTTGGCCCGGTCGGCCGGGGACAGCTCGGCGGTGGACTGGAAGGCGTGGTTCTCCCGGTAGTGCGGCGCGCCGTCGCCGGCGTCCGGTTCGACGTAGGGGGAGGCGCCCACCGCCGGAGGGCTGTACCCCGCAGCGGGTCCGGCGTCCCCGGCCCGCTCCGTGCCGCAGCCGGCGAGGGCGGGCGCCAGGAGGAGCACCGACGCGGTGGCGAGAGCCCGGGCTGTACGTCTCGCAGAGGTCATGGGCCGAGTATGGGACAGGACCTGACCTGATGGGCCGCTAGTTTCTGCATCATGACGACACGAACCGCGACCGTGACCTGGACCGGGGCGAACGCACGCCGGATGGAACGCCAGGGGCTCGCCGCTCCGGTGCACCTCACCCCGGCCGATGTGGTCGGCGCGCTGCCGGCCGCGCACGCGCAGGTGCTGTCGGCCGCCGAGCTCTCCATCGGGCTGCGGACGGCGGACGCGACCCGTACCGATGTGCGCGAGGCGCTGTGGACCGAGCGCACCCTGGTCAAGACGCACGGGCCGCGCGGCACCGTCCATCTGCTGCCGATGGCCGAACTGCCCATGTGGACCGGCGCGTTGTCCGCCGTACCGGCCGGACGCAATCCGTCCTCCGGTGATGTCCGGATGACACCGGAGCAGACCGAGGCCGTGCTCGCCGCGATCGCGGACGCGCTGACCGGGGCCGAGCTGACCGTCGACGAGCTCTCGGATGCGGTGGTGGAACGTGCCGGGGCATGGGCCGGGGACCGGGTGATGCCCGCGTTCCAGGACATGTGGCCGCGCTGGCGGCAGGTGATGCACCTTGCGGGTCACCGCGGCGCGCTGTGCTTCGCGCCCGATCGCGGGCGCAAGGTCACCTACACCCGCCCGGACGCCGTCCCGCTCGACGGACCGGAGGCGCTCGCCCGTCTCGTGCACCGCTATCTGTACGCGTACGGTCCGGCCACGCCCCAGCACTTCGCGAAGTGGCTCGCGGCGCCGCAGCGTTGGGCGGCGGAGCTGTTCGCGGGGATGGCCGCGCGCGGGGAGATCGAGGAGGTGGCGTACGAGGGGGAGCCGGCCTGGCTGGTGGCGGGCGACACCGCGTTTCCGGTGGAGCCGGTGCGCGGGGTGCGGCTGCTCCCCTACTTCGACGCGTATCTCATCGCCTCCCAGCCGCGCAGGAAGCTCTTCCCCGGTGCGGCGTACACCCGTGCGCTGGCGGGTGGTCAGGCGGGGAACTTCCCGGTGCTGCTGATCGACGGGACCGTGGCGGGGGTGTGGCACCAACGCCGGTCGGGCCGGCGGATCACGGTGACGGTGGAGCCGCTGTCACCGCTCACGGCCGGGCAGCTGCGGGGGCTGGAGGAGCAGGTGGCGCGGGTCGGCGAAGTGCTCGAGGGAAAGCCGGAACTGACGGTCGGGAAGGTGACGGTGGGGCCGCACGCGTAGCGCCTGCCGGCGCGGCCGGTGCTGCGACAGCGTTGGTTCACCGGGCCCGTGCGGTCGCCGTTTCGTCCTCAGTCACCGGACGGGCCGGAAAGCAGCGAATCAGCCCCTCGCCGGTGCGCCCCGATGGCCGCGGGTGAAGCGGATCGACACGGTGTCACCGCCGATGACCACGAAGCGTCCGCCCTCGCACCGGATGACGGCCTCGCGCACCTCGCCCTTCTCGTCCCTGCGCTCCTCGGTGCGGGTGACGGTCCAGCCGCCGTCGGGCGGCTGCGGCAGGTTCCACACGGCGGCGAACTCCCACTGTCCCGATGGTACGCACCAGTCGGGCAGCCTCGGCCAGGCACCGGGGCCGACCTGCAGGGTCCGGTCGGAGGCACAGGTCAGGAGCACCGACTGGCCGTCGGCCAGCAGGAATTCGACGGCTTCCGGCTCCCCCATCCGCCCCTCCGGCCGGTAGAAGACGCCGAGCACTCCGACGATCCGTGCACCTCTGAGCCAGTCGGCCTTCCCCTGCGCACGCGGTGCTTCCCCTTCGTTCCCCACCCTCATGGCCGGTTCCCTCCCATGCGCTCACCGCCCAGGGTCGCATCCTCCGGGCGAAAGCAGGGGGCACGGCCTACTCCGGTTTGCCGGCCTCGGTCTTGCGGGCCTCGATCAGGAATCGGGTGGTGTGGGCCACGAACGACCCCTCGGTCTCGATCCGGTGGTGCAGCGCGGCCAGTTTCGGCCGGTACTCCTCGACGGTGAAGCCAGGCACCATCCAGATCACTTTCCGCAGGAAGTAGACGACGGCGCCGATGTCGAAGAATTCGGTCCGCAGCGTCTCCATCCGCAGATCGACGACTTCGAGTCCGGCCGCCTCGGCTCCGGCCCGTGCCTTCTCCGGGTCGCGGGCACCGCGCACCTCGGGCGGCTGCGGGCCGAGGAAGTGCTCGACGAGTTCGAAGACGCTGGCCGGGCCGACCTGCTGCGAGAAGTACGTACCCCCGGGGGTCAGCACCCGCGCGATCTCCGCCCACCAGGTGGTCACCGGATGCCGGCTGACCACCAGGTCGAAGGCGTTGTCGCCGAACGGCAGCGGCGGCTCGTCCGCATCGGCGACCACGGCCGCGCCGAGCGGGTGCAGGAGTGCGGTGGCGCGGGCGATGTTCGGCGGCCAGGACTCGGTGGCGACGGTGAGCGGCGGCAGCTTCGGCACGGAGGCGAGGACCTCGCCGCCGCCGGTCTGGATGTCGAGCGCGGCCCTGGCCCGTCCCATCCGGTCCGCCATGGCGCGGGCGTAGCCCCAGGAGGGACGCTGTTCGGTGGCCCGGCCGTCGAGCCAGGAGAAATCCCAGCCGTCGACGGAGACGGCGGCGGCCTCCGCGACGAGGGCGTCGAACCGTGCGTGTTCTGCTGCTTCTGCGGGTGTTCCGGGCATACGGAAATGGTGTCAGCCGGGCGGTGGCCCGCGCGACCTCAATACGGCGGGCCGGGGACGAGCAGCGGTCAGGCGGCCAGTCCGCCGAGCAGTATGCCCAGCAGCGCGCCCGTGATCATGAAAGGTCCGAACGGGATGCCGGTCTTGCGCCCGGCCCGCTTCAGGACCATCAGCCCGAACCCGTACACCGCACCGAGCAGGAACCCGGCGAAGCCCCCGGCGAACACCACGCCCCAGCCGTACCAGCCGAGGGCCACGCCCAGCGACAGGGCGAGCTTGACGTCTCCGAAGCCCATTCCGTTCGGGTTGATGAGGAAGAGCAGGAAGTAGAAGGCGCCGAGGGCCGCACCGCCGAGCAGGGCGGACAGCCAGGATCCGCCGTGCTCCGGGAGCAGCACCGCAACGCCCAGAAGTGCGACGACCGCCCCCGCGGCGGGCAGGGTCAGCCGGTCGGGCAGGCGGTGGACGCGGCGGTCGATGGTCGCGAGGAGTACCCCGACGGGGGCGAGCAGCAGCCAGACGGCGAGCTCGGGCCGGAGTCCGGTGGCCGCTGCGAGCACGGCGCAGGCGAGCGCGGTGACGACGGGAACGAGGACACCGGGGGCGTAGCGCGCCGCGGGCTGCGCCGTGTCTTCCCCGCCGCCCGGGTCTCCCGGCTCGGCGCCCGGAGCGGTGGGGACCGGCACCGCCGCCGCGCACATGGCGCACCGGGTGGAGCCGAGCCAGCCGCGGGCGGCACCGGTCAGGGCGTGGCCCGCGGGGCAGGTGTCCCGCCAGGCGTCCTCCGGTTCGACGGAGAACCGGTAGGCGGCGCGCGGGACCAGCAGTCCGGCCGCTGCGCCCCAGAGTGCGGCGAGCACTGTCAGCATGGCGTACACGGAGCAGACCCTAGGCGGGTGCCGGGCACGGGGTCATGGGTCCTGGGGCCCACTGCGCACCGTTGTGGACCCAGCGGCCGTCACCGGACGCTACCGTCTTGGCCATGGCTCAATGGCGCAATGGGAATGGGACGTTGACGGTCACCGATCCACAGGGAGGGCAGGAGCCGGAGATACCGCTGCGGATCGCCGCCACGTACCGGACCAGGAGCCGCGGGCTGCTCGGGCAGGACGGGATCGACGGCGCCCTGCTGATCACCCCGTGCGGGAGTGTGCACACCTTCCGGATGCGGTTCACCATCGATGTGGCGTACCTGGACCGGAAGTTCAACGTGGTCGCCGTGCACACGATGAAGCCGGGCCGGCTCGGGATGCCGCGGCTGCGGGCCCGTCATGTGATCGAGTCGGAGGCCGGGGCGATGGAGAAGTGGGGACTGCGGCCGGGGGCGCGGGTGCGGATCGTCCAGACGCAGGAGGGCCGGGGCTGAGAGCCTGTCGGATGACCTTCGATCGGATAGCGGACGCGGTCTGGTGCGTGCGATTCCAAGGCGGCGGGATGCCCTCGTAGCGGAGCTACTAGGGCATTTCGGTAACGCGGGAAGCGTGCGTGCCAGGGCGTGGCCGCCCGATCAGAGGTCACCCGACAGGCTCTGAGGCGTGGGCGGCCGGGCTGCCCTCGCGTACCGGGCAGCCGGGCCGCTCTCACCCCTACGACACCTCGTTCACGCCGTCCAGGTGGGGCGGCCGCCGAGGGAGGTGGCCGGGACGGCGACCTCCTCCTGGAAACGGTCGTGGCGCTCGACGGGTACGGCGTCGAAGATGACGTCGCCGCGGACGTGGCAGGCCATCGGATAGCCCTGGGCGGCGATGAGCGCAGCCGCGGAGGGCGAGTTGACCGGGACTCCCCCTGGACCTGCCCCGGCCCCGACCGGGCTCGCGCTCAGGGCGGGCCGGAGCCGAGCAGCGTCCACGCCCCGTAGGCCGCCGAAGCCACCGCGAGCACGGCGACGACCGTCACCGTACGGGCCGTGGTGCGCAGCCGCAGCAGCGCGACGGCGGGCGGGAGGAGCAGCGGGAACGCGGGCATCATCAGCCGCGGCCTGGACCCGAAGTACCCGGAGCCGATCAGTGCGATGACGACGACGGCGATGCAGTAGGCGAGCACGGGGAGCGGCTGGCGCTGCCGTACGCACAGGAACACCACCCATCCCAGACCCACCAGCGCCGCGCACAGCCCGAGCGCGCCGGGCAGTGGCAGCCCGAGGATGAACGAGGCGAGCGCCACGCCGCCGTCGATGCTGTTGCCCCACTGCGCCTGGACGTCGAAGTACGCGAAGGGGCTGCCCTCCCGTACGGCGACGAACACCACGTACGCGAGCCAGCCCAGCGGTGCGAGTGCGGTACCGGTCAGCATCCGTGCGTTGCGGCGGACGATGCCGTCCGTCCGGCCGGCCCGGTACTCCCGCACGAGCGTGACCGCTGCGGTGATCGCGAGGGCGGCGATGAGCGCAGCGGCGGAGGGCCTGGTCAGCCCGGCGAGTACGCACAGGGCGCCCGCCACGATCCAGCGCCTGGTCAGTACGGCGTAGAGCGCCCAGGCGGCGAACGCGGTGAACAGTGTCTCGGTGTACGCCATCGACTGGACGAACGCCGTCGGGTACACGCCCCACAGCGCCGCCAGCACCACCCCTGCCCGACGCCCGTAGAGATGCGCCCCGACGGCGTGGATCCCCCAGGCCGCGAAGAGCGCGGCGACCCAGGCGACCAGCAGTCCGGCGGCGGCGAGGGAGAGCGGGGTCAGCTCGGCGATGCCGCGTTCCAGAGCGGGCAGCAGGGGGAAGAAGGCCAGGTCGGAGTGGATGCCGCCGTTCGGGAGGGTGACGGTCCAGCCGTAGCCGTTCTCGGCGATCCGCTGGTACCAGACGGAGTCCCAGCGCTCGCCGAGGAGGTGGAAGGCGCTCTTGTCGGCGTGGGACGCGGCGGCGGCGAGGACGACGAGACCGACCAGACGCACGGCCGCGTACGCCCCGAGGGCCGGTGCCGCAGCCGCGAGGGCCGCGACGAGGCGACCACGGACGGGGGGATGCGGCGGTTGCGGCTGCGCTCGGCGGCCGCGCTGCCGCACGAGCTGCTGTGCGGGGGCGGTGGCCTGGGCGGCCGGATCGTCGTCGGGCATGCTGCCGATTATCTCCGCAGCGGGTGGCCCCACCCGCCACGGGCCGGGCAGCGGCGCCCGGCTACGGGCGGAGCTTGGTCCGGGAGAGCGGCAGGGCGGGGGCGATCGACCAGAGGACCTCGGCCTCGTCCTCGCCCGGGTTGTCCCAGGCGTGTGCGGCGCGGGCCGAGAAGGTCGTCGAGTCACCGGCCTCCAGGAACCTGGGCTCGCCGTCCACGCTGAGGCGCAGCGTGCCGCGGACCAGGTAGGCGAAGACGGTCTCGGCCTCCAGGCTGTACGCGCCGCCCGAGCCGCCGCCGGGCCGCAGGATCGTCCGCATGACCTGGACGTGCCGTTCCTCGGCGGGCGTGAGCAGGAACTCCTCGATGCCGTGCCCGCCCATCTCCAGCTTGGCGCCCAGGCCGCCCTTCACGACGTCCTGGTCCGGGTAGTCGAAGAGTGCGGCGATGCCGGTGCCCAGTGCCTCGCAGATACGGATCAGGGTCGGGACGGAGACCGAGGTCTTGCCGCGCTCGGCGAGGCTGACGAAACCCTTGGTCACGCCTGCGGATTCGGCGACTTGAGCGAGCGTCAGTCCCTGTGCCAGGCGGAGCTCGCGCAGCCGCGGGCCGATCGTGGACATGTGGCTGTCAGGGGCTTCGGGCATGGCGGACACGCTACCTGTAGGGGAAGTCACGGGGAGTGGCCGGGGAGAAATGCAGGTCACAAGGGTCTTTACCCATCGAGTTTAGTGCTGTAAAACATTGACGAAAGTTTAATGGCGCTAAACAAGGCGCCGGGTGAGGCACCGGACAACGCCTCCTGGTGAGCTGCCGTGCCGCCCCCCTCCCCCTCCCTGCCCGTCCCGCACCACCCGAGGAGTAAGCCGATGAGCTCCCCGTCCTACCGAGCGAGCACCGCACGCACCGTGCGCGGCGTCGTCTTCCGCTCCCCGGGGCAGGAAGTGACCGTCACCGACGTCACCCTGGCCCCGCCCGGCCCCGGAGAGGTCGAGGTCGCCGTCGCGGCGGCCGGTGTCTGCCACTCCGACCTGCATGTCATCCGCGGCGAGTGGGACCACCCCACCCCGGTCGTGCTGGGACACGAGGGCTCGGGCGTGGTCACCGCGCTCGGCGAGGGCGTCACCGGTCTCGAACCCGGCGACCATGTCGTCCTGTCCTGGGTCCCGTCCTGCGGCACCTGCCGCTTCTGTGTCTCCGGGCGCCCGGCCGCGTGCAGCCTGGTCGCCGAGGTCGTGGCGCCCGGCGGGGTGCTGTACGACGGCACCAGCCGGCTCTCGGTCGACGGCGAGCGGGCCCACCACTACCTGGGCGTCTCCTCGTTCGCCGAGCGCGTCGTGGTCCCCGCCTCCGGCGCGGTCAAGGTGCGCAAGGACGCACCCCTCGATGTGATCGCCCTGGTCGGCTGCGCCATCGCCACCGGTGTCGGCGCGGTCCGCAACACCGCGGGCGTCGAGGCCGGGGCCACCGTCGCAGTCATCGGCTGCGGGGGCGTGGGCCTGTCCTGCGTGCAGGGCGCCCGACTGGCGAAGGCCGGCCGCATCGTCGCCGTCGACGTCGTCCCCGAGAAGCTGGAGCTGGCCCGCCGGCTCGGAGCGACGGACGCGGTCGACGCGCGTGACGGCGATGTCGTCGAGGCGCTGCGGGCCCTGGTCCCCGAGGGCCTCGACTACGTGTTCGACGCCATCGGCAAGATCGAGACCACCGAGCAGTCCATCGCGGCGCTCGGCCAGGGTGGCGCCGCCGTCATCGTCGGCCTGCCGCCGACCGGCCGCACCGCGCGCTTCGACCCGCTCGCGCTCGCCGAGGCCGACCAGCGCATTCTCGGCTCCAACTACGGCTCGGTCGACGCCGCCCGCGACATCCCGGATCTGGTGGACCTCGTGGTGTCGGGTGAACTCGACGTGGAATCGATGATCTCGGCACGGCGCCCGCTGGACGAGGCGGGCGACGCGCTGGCCGACCTCGCCGCCGGGCACGCCCTGCGTCAGCTGCTGATGATGGAGGACCGGACATGAGCACCGCCGGAAAGCAGGCCGCGCCCGGAAAGCCTGCCGACGGGCTGGCCCACCGCTCCGTCTCCACGTTCGAGGTCGGTGCGCAGAGCGTCGCGAATGTCGCGCCCAGCGCCGTCATCGCGTTCGCCCCCGCCAGCATGGCGGCGTCCGCGGGCAACGGCGCCTGGTTCTCGTTCTTCCTGGCCATGGCCGCCGTCCTCGCCATCGCGTACTGCATCTGCGTCTTCGCCCGCAGGCGCGCCGGGGTCGGTTCGCTGTACGCCTTCTCCCGGCTCTCGCTCGGGGCGCCCGGCTCCTTCGTGACCGGCTGGGCCCTGCTCATCGGCGCGGT
Source organism: Streptomyces sp. Ncost-T10-10d (assembly GCF_900091955.1). Taxonomy (GTDB): domain Bacteria; phylum Actinomycetota; class Actinomycetes; order Streptomycetales; family Streptomycetaceae; genus Streptomyces. The sequence goes on along the minus strand of NZ_FMDF01000130.1, from coordinate 23,180 downwards.
GTGCATCGGCTCGGGTTCGCTCGCGGGCGCCGGTTACTACACGGCACGCGCCCTCGACCAGATCGGCATCGGGCTCTTCACCGGGATCCCCGGCCAGATCCTGCTCGATGTGCTGCTGGCCGCCGTCGCGATCCGGCTGACGATCGCGAGTGTGCGGACGGCGGCACGCGTCGCCTCCGTACTGGAGGTCGTGTCGATCGTCCTCATCGTCGTCGTGCTGGTCCCCGCCTTCTTCAAGAGCGGGAACATCATCGACACCGACCAGCTGAGCCTCAGCGGATCGACCCTCGACGGTGTCGTCTTCGCCGTGGTGCTGGGTGTGCTCGGCTTCGTCGGTTTCGAGGGCGCCGCATCGCTCGGGGCCGAGGCCACCGACCCGTACCGGGCGATTCCCCGCTCGGTGATGGGCAGCGCGGTGCTGGCCGGGGTGCTCTACATGTTCGCGACGTACGCACAGGTCGCCGGGTTCGGCGGGGCGGACGCCCTGGCGAAGAGCTCCGACCCGATGGACGAGCTGGCGGAGCTGTCGGGCCTCGGCTTCCTGAAGTTCTTCCTGCACGCGGGCTTCGCGGCCTCGTTCGTGGCCGTGGTGATGGCCTGCATCACCGTCGCCGCCCGCCTGCTGTTCGGGATGGCGAAGGAGGGGGTGATGCCGGCCCGGCTCGGTGTCGCGCACCCCCGTCACCGGACCCCTTCCGTGGCGATCTGGGCCGTCGCCCCGTTCGTCGCCCTCCCCGCGGTGCTCGTGGTCGGCGCCGGGACCGAGCCGCTGGACGCGACGTCGTACATCGACACCATCGGCGTCTTCGGCTACATGCTCAGTTACACCCTGGTGTGTCTGGCCGCGCCGTTGTTCGTGCGCCGGATCGGGGCCCGTGGCCTGATCGTCACCTGGGGCCTGGGACTGATCGGCGCAGCCGCGATGATCTACGTCTTCTACCGCAACCTGTGGCCCGTCCCGGCCTGGCCGCTGAACGTGCTGCCGTACGTGTTCGTGGGCGCGCTGGTCGTCGGTGTCGTCGGCTTCGCCGTGCTGCGGGTCCGGAGGCCGGAAGTCGCCGAACGAGCGGGAACGTTCGCGGACGACCTGGACTGACCCTCGCCGCTTCTCCCCCGATGCCCGGCCTCTCCTGCGCACCCACGCGGGCGGGGCCGGGCACCGTCCGTCGTTGGGCCCGACTTTGGGGCCAAGGGCCCAGGTCACCCGACCCGTACACCCGTACGCTCACGCCCACACCCGCATGCAGAACTGCGGGCACAGGCATGACAAGTGGGCGTCGGAGAGGAAGAACCGTGACTGGTGGCGGGGGCTGGGAAAGCGGAAGCGCGGGCCACATACCGCCGGGGAGCGGGGGTGGTGGTTCCGGCACGAGCAGTGGCGTGTTCTTTGCGCTGACCCGTAGTTGGGCCGCCGGCGCCCTGGTCTACATCGCCGCCGGATATCTGGTGTCGCGCGGGCTCGTCGAGATGCTCGCCACCGACGAACGGCTCACGTCCTTCGGCTGGCGCCTCGCCCTGCTGCACGTACCGAACGTCATCACGACCGTGCTCACGGTCCTGGCCTCGGCCCGCGTCCTGCCCGACGAGCAGCGCGAGTCCCGCCTGCTGACACTGCTGGCCTCCCTGGGTGTCCCGCTGGCCGCGCTCGCCTACGGATTCGCCGTGTCCTGGCATCTCATGGGCTTCGAGGGCGCGTTGATGCCGGTCGTCTCGCTGGTGACCGGTTCGGCTCTGGGGCTGGCCGTCGACCGGCTGCTGGACGACCGCGAGGAGCAGTCGCCCGCGCCGTACCAGCCGTACTCCTGGCGGGACGGCGGAGCCACCGCCATGGAGTACCTCGGGGTGATCGTCCTCGTCGTCACGATGATCGGCGCGATGGCCATGGCGGGTGTCGGCGGGCAGATCGGCGAACGCATCCGCTGTGCGATCAATTCGATGGGCGGCGGGGGTGCCGGCTGCTCCACCGGCGGCGGCGAAACCACCGCGAAGCCGAAGACGGACGCCGACTACGAGCCCAAGATGTGCCAGGTCTCCAGCATCTCCGACACCGTCGGCGACAAGGTCAAGATCGGCTGGTTCGAGTGGGGCAACGAGTACGGCTTCCAGCAGAAGGTCAGCCAGGCCAAGACGGACGTGAACGGTGACGGCAAGGTCGACGAGAACGACAAGCTGGTCTACATGACGTTCACCGACGCGGCCTCGGCGGGCGCCACCGCCAGCACCCCCGGCATCAAGCTCGGCAAACTGGGCAAGGCCGATGTGGACGTCGGCGGCGGCATCAAGATCACCAACGGTGACACCTGGGTCTTCAAGAGCGAGGAAGAAGCCAAGAAGATGCGGGACGACATCGAGGAAATGAAGATGTGGGAGACCTCCACCAAGTACAGCGGTGGTTACGGCGGCGGCTGGTACTCCGGCATGAAGTGGGCCGACAAGAAGAAGGACGTCGAGAAGAAGATCGGCGACAAGAAGATCTCCTACTCGACCATCGGCCTCAACGTGTACGCGGACGGCGGCCTCTCCATCAGCGCGGGCGACGAGACCAAGCTCGGCGCCAAGCTCGGCGGCAAGGCCAAGTTCTCCCCCGAGGTGACCATCACCAAGGACGACGTCAACGGCAACGAGTCGTACACGTACACCGCCAAGCTCGAACTGGAGGGCAAGGTCGGCGGTTCGGCCGGTCCGCTCGGCGGCACGGCCGCGGCGAAGGACAGCCGGACCGGCGCGATCACCGTCACCCGCGACCAGAAGACCGGCAAGATCGTCCGCATCGACATGACCCAGACCCTCGAGGGCGGCGCGAAGTCCGACAAGGGCGACATCAGCGGCGACAACGGCAAGAAGGACGGCGACAAGCGCGGCGGCAAGGTCAGCGGCACCGACTCCTCCAGCGAGACCGGCATCGAGGTCCTGACCAACTCGATCGTCTTCGGCAAGGACACGGACCAGGCCACCGAGGACAAGCGGGCCGTCGCCGAGCAGTGGCTGAACGGCTCCGGCAACAACACCGCCCCGTTCGAGTACATGTTCGGCGACCACTCCATGCAGCAGAAGCCCACCGGAACCGACCCGTTCGACCAGCTGATGTTCCAGGACGGGCTGTCGAGCAGCATGAAGTACCACGGTGAGACGGATGCCCAGGAGTTCGGCTTCGAGGTGTCGCTCGGCATGAGTCTCGGATTCTCCATCTCGGACGAGCACAAGAAGGAGACACTGACGGACGCGCAGTTCCTCGGGGCTCCGCAGGGCGACAAGCGCTCGTACCTTCCGTACAGCTACTGCGCCAAGTAGCCAAGGCGGTACCGGCTGCGGCACGGTACCGCTACGGCACAGCACCGACCACGCACGACGAAGAGGCGATAGGCGATGACGACGACGATGAAGATGTCCCGGGCAATCGGCGCAGCTGCTGCCGCCGCCATCGGCCTCACCCTGCTCACCGGCTGCGGCGGCGACGCCGCCGCGCTCCCGGAGGGCTGGGGCAAGCTCGACACCAAGAGCCTCTCCGTCGGCTACCCCGAGAAGAAGGGCTACAAGGAACAGTCCGCGGCCGAACGCGCCAAGGCCAACGCCGCCGTCGCGGTCAAGGAGGAGGGCGGGCTGCGCAGCGGCATGGTCTCCGTGCAGCTCGACTTCGCCACGGGCGTGGACGACGCCGGTGAGGCGGCGGCTGCGGCGGGTGCCGGTATCGGTCTCGGGGCGACCCGCAAGAACACCTCGGACGTGCGGCTCGCGGGCGCGGAGAGCGCCCGCGAGGCGCGCAGGATCGACTACGAGTTCACGTCCAGCGGCAAGGACCGGACCCCGGCTCCGGGCACCGAGATGACGGGCGTCGTGGTGGCGGGCGTCGATTCGAAGCATGTGCCGTTCGCGGTCCGGATCAACGCGGTGAAGGGCTCGCTGAGCCGGCAGGACCTCGACGCGTTCGTCGATTCGATCACGGTCAAGTAGCGGATCAGGGGCGCACGTTCATGCAGATCCTGCCCGGCGGCACGGCCACGTTCCTGCTTCTGTTCGGCCTGTTCCTCGGCGCGTTCGCCGTCCGCTCGGCACTGCGTCTGCATCGGGTGCTGCGGCTGGTGCGGCACGGCGAACACGCCGAGGGCCGGTGCGCGGACCGCCGGACCATCGACCGGGGTCCGGGCATGGACCGAAGTTACGCCACCGAGTACGTCTTCGCGTTCCGCACCAGGGACGGCCGCGACATCGAGTTCACCGACCACGCCCCGGGCCCCTTCGGCTTCGAGGTCGGGGCGCCGGTCCGGGTCAGCTACGACCCGGCGGCCCCGTCGAAGCACGCCACGGTGGCGGGCCCGCGGGCGTGGGGGCCGGTGGTGATGCCCGCGGTGTTCGCGGTCGTGCTGGGGTTGTTCGCCGTGGGGCTGCTGGTCGGGTTCGCGGCGATGCGTGGGTGGCTCTGAGACACGCCGCTCACGGGCGCGCAGGGGTCAGAACGTGGCCCGGTCGAACGGCATCGGGAGCTTTTCCAGCGCCCCAGCGGCCCGCAGTCGTGTGTTCGCCTCGATGATCGTCTCGATGGCCGGGGACTCCGTACCGCCACGGGTGAGGTCGATGACCAGTCCACCGTGTGTGGTGCGGACGTACGTGCCGGGCAGCCCCTCGGGGGCGAGGGCCGCACGGCCGGCGGAGAGAAAGACCGCACGGCCGCAGCGGGGGTCGCTGTTCGCCAGGTCGAAGCGCTCGGCCACCGCCCGGTACTGGGGCTTGCTGTAGACCTGCCCGGCGTCGATCTCCCAGTTCTCCGCGAGGAGGCGCAGGATCTCCGGGGCACGCCGGATCACCTCCGCGGTTTCGTCCACCTCGCGCGACCGGAAGGCGAGCGAGACGGAGTTCAGCGCGTAGTGCGAGGTACTGCCCGCGTGAAGGGCCACGGACACCCGCGCCGCTGCGGGGTTGTGCGCCCACAGCGACGTCGTGTAGCCCACGACGTCGAGGTCGGGGCCCGTGTTCTTCCGCTCGATGTACTCCGTCAGCGCGGGGACCGAGGGCTCCAGCACGGGATCGGACGGGAGGTCGTCACCGGCCTCGTGCCATACGTCGAACGTCGGGCCGTCGATGTCCTTGAGCGCGCTGAGCGTGCCGGCCCAGCGCTCGGCGATGCCCGGCACCGATTCCCCGCGCAGGCCCCAGAAACCGTTGACGACGACGTACAGCACGACACGTTCTCCCTAGGGCTCCGGTCTGCGGTTCCACACCCCGTCCGGTGTTCAGCCGGTCACATCCCCCGGGGTGTGGATCACCTTAACCGGGATGCCCTTCTCCTCGAACATCTCGCGCGCCGCCTCGGCGACGTCCGGGTCGGACAGGTGCCACTCGACCGGCTTGCCGCGTGCCGCGTCGACCTGCCGGCGGGCCTGGTCCGCCCACCGGTCGGCGACCTTCGAGGTGAGCGTCCCGGTCTCGGCGTTGTAGAAGTCCTTGCCCTTGTACCCGTACTTCGCCTCCAGGTAGGTGCCCCGCGAGGCGTCCCAGCCGTCGAAGTCGACCGGCTTGCCGGTGAGTTTGTCCAGCGGTACCCGGTACTCCTTGCCGCGGCCCACCTTGGAGATCTGCTCCTGGTAGCGGGCACCCATCTCGGTCGGGTAGTTCCAGACGCCGGGCTTGATCTCCTGCCAGTTGCCCGAACCGCCGTCCTTGGCCCCGGCCGGCGGGTCCTTGAGGTCCTTGTACCAGGCCGGCTTCGGCTGGTTCTGGGCGTCCTGCAGGGCCTTGCGGCGCTTGGCCGCGTCCGCGGCCTTCTTCGCCTCGTCGGCCAGCTTCTGGGCCTCGTCGGCGGCGGCCTTCTTCTCCGGGTCGACCTCGTCGCACTTGCCGGTGAGGAACCCGACGGGCACGGAGGCGGGCGGCGCGGCCAGGAGGCCGGTGCCGGAACCGGGCAGTCCGATGCCCGCGCCGCTGCCGTACGGGATCCGTACGCGACCGCCCATCCCGACGGTGCAGCCCTTGAGGCCCGCCTGCTCGGCGGCGTCGTCGGCGTGCTGCTGCGCTTCCTTCGCGGCCTTCTCCGCGGCCGTGACGTCGCCCGCCTTGGCGGCCTTCTTCGCCTTGGAAGCGGCCTCCGAGGCCTTCTCCGCGAACTCGCCCAGCTTGCCGAGTTTCCCGAGCTTGCCCAGCTTTCCGAGTTTGCCGACGAGCTTGCCCTCGCCGTAGCCGGGGATGAACAGCGAGCCGATGTTCCAGAGACCGGTGCCGATCGCCTGGCCCTCGTTGCCGTTCTTCCACATGTCCCGGACGTCGTCGCCGATGAACACGTCGTCGAGGACCTTGATGCCGGTGCCGCCGGACGCCTTGGTCCAGTCCCAGACCGCACCGAGGTAGTCGCCCTTGGACCACTTGTCGCCGGCGCCCTTGGAGTCCTGGCTCCACTTGTCGCCGAGGCTCTTGCCGTAGTCCTTCAGGCCGTTCCAGGCCTTGATGGGGTGGATGACCGTGTCGATCGTGCCGGTGATGTCACCCCACAGGCCGTCGCCGACCAGGCCCTTGAAGAAGCCACCGGTCTGGTGTGCGGCACAGGAGAAGAACGCGCCGACGCCGGAGGTGCAGCTCTCGCCGGGCTTCTCGTCGCCGCCGTTGCCGCTGTCGTCCACATCGTCGCCGCCGTCCGGTTCCCCGGAGGTGTCCACGTCGTCGCCGCCGTCGTCGACCTGGGTGGCGGTGTCTCCTCCACCGGAGCTGCCGGAACCGGAGCCGCCGACTGCGTTGGAACCACCGGCCGCGTTGGATCCACCTGCCGCGTCGGAACCACCGGCAGCGTCGGAACCACCTGCCCCGGACCCGCCGGAGTCCGTACCGCCGCCGACGACGGATCCGCCCGAGTCCGTACCCCCGGCCGCGGCCGCGCCACCCGCGTCCGAGCCGGCTCCCCCGGACTCCGTGCCCCCGGAGTTCTTCCCGTCCCCGGCCACCACATCGCCCCCGGGCGCGGGGCACGCGCTCCCGGTCAGCTGGCAGATCGCGTTCCGCATCTCACCGGTCAGCTGGGCGCCGATCCCCGTGGCGATGAGTCCGCCGATGAGGGCCACGACCACCAGGACCATGCCCAGGTATTCCATCGCGGTCTGACCGCCGTCGTCGCGGCGCCATCTGATCATCCGCGCGATACTGAACGGCCGGTGCGGCACACGCTGTTCGGGGGGAAGCTCGAACCATTCGCGGGAGCTCGGCCGGAACAGCATGATGACAACGGCGACGGGTATCACCAGCTGCGTCACGCCTCGCCCGCCGCCGTCCCCGCCGAGGGTCGCCAGCGCACCGAGGGTGAGCCAGACGTGTACGGCCAGGAGCCCGCGCCAGATCCAGATGCCGCCGGTCCGCAGATACAGCGAGAGCACGAATGCGGTTACGCTCGGCAGCGCCGCGTACAGCAGCAGACCGAACAGCTGGCCGTCGACCTCATTGACCGCCGACGCCACCGTCAGCACACCGGCGCCGCCCAGGACCGCGGCCGCGAAGAGGACCCGGACGAGGATCAGCACCGCCTGCAACGGGCGCGGCAACGGCTGCCTGCCCTGCTGAGCCACGGCAGCACCCCCACCGGCGCCGCCCGAAACCGCAAATCCGCCTATGCCAGACACGACGAGTCCCCCAGCTTGCCGGTGTGCAGCCACAGTTCAGCCACTCCACGCATCCGACCACATCGGCACCCTTCGGGCATGGGCCTCAGGACCCAATGCGAGGCTCAAAGTTGCTGATTCCGCCAGGAGTTGCAGATACGCAGAGGGTCGGTGGACCGTCCCGCTACCGGCTGGGGACCTCGCTCCCGAACAGCATCCACGGCGACTGATCGAACGATGCCACTCCTGACAACTGCGGCTGCATCGCCGCGATTTCATGCCGGACTGCGAGCGTGTCCGGCCAACTGTCGAAGAATGTCGTGCCGTTGATGACGACACCGCTCCAGTCGGTCGCCGCGGAAGCGCCCTCCCGGTCGACCACGAAGCCGATGCAGAGCACGGAGGCCCGCCCTATCGCCTCTCTGATCGCCCGCGCGGCCACCTCCTGCTCGTCCCGCGTCAGCCGTCCGAATCCGAATTCGAGCGCGACGACTCCGTCCCCCATCCGCCGGATGCGCGCCGGAACTTCGGCTCCGCTGTTCACCCACAGCAGGAAGTCGACCCGGTCGATCCGCTGCAGGCCGGCCAGGAGCACGAGTTGCTCCCTGGTCACCCACGAAGGAGTGCCCCACGGGTCCGGCCCCGGGCCGAGGAGCGTGACCCGCCTCGTGACGGGGTGTCTGAGCCGCAGTCCTGCCGCGTCGAGATCGCCGAAGAGCGACTCGGCATCCGGGCGGCTCCAGCCGAGGTGGTACGAGTAGAAGAAACCGTCACTCATCGACACATCACCCCAAGAAGTGGTGGAACGTGAAGATCCAGGTGCGCATGGGCACGCCGGACAGGCGCTCGTGACGGGCGCCTGGTCAGGTGGGCTCATGGATGGTCGGGTACGAGCGTAATGAGCTCCGCCCGCCCGGGCTTGGGCCCACGGGCCCAGGGGCGGGCCCCAATGGGCCGTCCCCGTCAGGCTGAGCGGAGCTGCCCGCCGGTCATGCCCGGCTGAACAGGCCACCGCCTTCCGGCTCTTGGCCATCTCCGGGCCATGTGCGCCCGCCCCCGCTGTCGGCCGGCACCGCGGCCGGCGCGAGCCGCTCCCCGGTGGCCGGCGGTGCGGCGTCCGTGGCGGCCGGCCTGCCCGGCCACCAGAACCTGCGGCCCACATCGAGAGCCAGGGCGGGGACCAGCACGGACCGGACGAGGAAGGTGTCGATGAGGACGCCGACGGCCACCACGATGCCGATCTCGATGAACGCCACCTGCGGTGCGGTGGTCAGCGCGGCGAAGGTCGCCGCGAGCACGGCGCCCGCACTGGTGATGACCCCGCCGGTGGAGGTGAGGCCGGAGAGCACCCCGGCGTGGTGGCCGCGATGACCGACCTCCTCGCGGATGCGGTGGATGAGGAAGATGTTGTAGTCGACGCCGAGCGCCACCAGGAACAGGAAGCCGATCAGCATGACCTGGACGTCCACCGCCGGAAAGCCCAGGACATGCTGGAACAGCTGCCGGCTGATGCCGAGCGCGGCGAAGTAGGACAGCACCACGGTCGCCATCAGGAGGAGCGGGGCGACCAGTGCCCTCAGCAGCGCCACCAGGACGAGGAAGACGACGGCGAGCACCAGCGGGATCACCACCTTGCGGTCGTGCGCCTGCGCCTCGGCCTTCTCCTGAGCCATCGCCGTGGGCCCGCCGACCTTCGCGTCGGCGTCGGGCACGGCGTGCACCGCGGTCCGGATCCGGTCCACGGTGCGGGCCGCGGCCTCGCTGTCCGCGCTGTCCTTCAGCACGGCGCGCGTGACGGCGAGAGTGCCGTCGGTGGACTTCTCCGCCGGGGCCACCTCGGCGATCCCGTCGATTCCCTTGAGCGCGGCGGCGATCGCGGGGGCCGCGTCGGCCCTGCTGATGACCTGGGCCGGCCGGCTCTGCCCGGCCGGATAATGGGCGGCGAGGAGGTCCTGGCCGGCGATCGAGCCCGGCTTGCCGACCACGAGGTGGTCGTCGTCGAGTCCGGTCCTGAGGCCCAGCGAACCGAGTGCGAGGACGGTGAGGACGAGAGCGGAGCCGATCCACACCAGACGGGGGCGCCGGGAGATCCGGCCGCCGATCCGGTCCCACAGGCGGTGGTCGGCGTTCTTCACGGCCACCGCGGCGCGCGGCACGTTGGGCCAGAACACCCAGCGCCCGAGCAGCACCAGCACGGCCGGGAAGAGCGTGGTCATCGCGGCGAGTCCGCAGACGATGGCGATGGCTCCGGAGGGGCCGAGCGTGTGGTTGAACCCGACGTCCGCCTGGGTGAGGCAGAGCAGACCGATGCTGACGGTCGCCGCGGACGCGGCGATGGCCGGCACGGCACGGCGTGCCGCGATCCGGGCGGCCCGGTGCCGGTCGTCGTGGACCCTCAGCTCCTCGCGGTAGCGGGCCAGCAGCAGCATCGCGTAGTCGGTGCCCACACCGAACAGCAGGGCGGTCACCACGATCTCGTTCCCTCCGCCGACCGTCAGGCCGAAGCCCTTGGCGAGGAGATACGAGACGGCCTGGGTGGTGAGGAAGGCGACGCCCACGACGAGGAGGGGCAGCAGCCACAGGATCGCGCTGCGGTAGGTGATCAGCAGGAGCGCGGCGACGACCAGGACCGTGATGACGGTCAGCGCGCGGCCGGTCGACTCACGGGCGTCGGTGGCGTCCAGCGAGTTGCCCGCCGGTCCGGTCAGCTTCGCTTCGAGGCCGTCGGGCCGGTCGGCCGTGGCCCGCTCCCGCACCTTCTTGGCGTTGTCCGCGAGTGCGGTGCCGTCCTCCTTGTCGAGGGGCACCAGTACGGTCAGCGCCTTGCCGTCTGCGGAGGGCCTGGCCGGTTCGACCGGCCCGGCCGCCAGTGCGGCGTACTCCTTGACGTCGGCGGCGACCTTCGCCCTGTCCTCGGAGGTGAGCCCGTCGGCGTGGGCGTAGACGACGATGCCGAGCGAGATCCTGCCGTCGGCGAACCGGTCGGCGAGGCCCGCGACATCGGTGGACTCGGCCCCGCGGGGCAGCTCGACGGTGAGTTCGTCCTTCTCGATGCCGGACAGCTGTCCGGCGAGCGGCACGGACACGGCGACGATGATCAGCCACGCGATCAGCGTCAGCCATTTGCCCTTCCTTCCGCCCGGTGAGGTCAGCAGCCGGTCGGCCCAGCTGTGCGGTCTTGACATGGGGACTCCTCGTCCAGGGGTTGGATTCAGGGGGGTTGGGGGTCAGGCCGTGGGTGTGCGGCGAGTGCCGCCTCCGCGTCGTGGCGCTCGATCCAGGAGGTGTCGGCGGCGAGCGCCTTCATCTGAATTTCTCTGAATTTCCCCGAATGAGGTCATGACTCATCGGGCGCAGCATGCCCGTGACGGCTGTACGGCGCCTGTACAGCTGCGGCGTTCAGGAATTCAGATAGGCAAGGACGGCGAGAACACGGCGGTTGTCGTCGTCGGACGGTGCCAGGTCGAGTTTCGCGAAGACATTCGACGTGTGTTTGGTGACGACCTTCTCGCTGATACCGAGCCGTGCGGCGACGGCGGCGTTGGACCGGCCCTCCGCCACCAGCGCGAGTACCTCACGCTCGCGTGCGGTGAGCCGGGCCAGCGGTTCGTCGCTCGCGTTGCCCGCCAGGAGTTTCGCCACCACGTCCGGGTCCATCGCGCTGCCTCCGGCGGCCACCCGGCGCACACAGTCGATGAACTGCCGGCTGTCGAAGACCCGGTCCTTGAGCAGGTATCCGACCCCGCCCGAGCCGTCCGCCAGCAGTTCGCGTGCGTAGAGCTGCTCCACGTACTGCGAGAGCACCAGCACCGGAAGTCCGGGGATCCTGGTCCGTGCCTCGATGGCGGCGCGCAGTCCCTCGTCGGTGAAGGTGGGCGGGAGACGCACATCCACGAGCGCCACGTCCGGCCGGTGCTCGATGAGCGCGTCCAGGAGGGCGGGTCCGTTGTCCACGGCTGCGGCGATCTCGAATCCATGGGCCGTGAGGAGGCGGACCAGACCTTCCCTCAGGAGGAAGAGATCTTCGGCGAGAACAATGCGCACGGGATCTCCATGGTCGCCATCGTCGGTCCGCCCTGGGGGCTGTTCACGGCAAGTATGCCGTCGAATGCGGCAATGCGGTTCTCGATTCCGTGCAGCCCGGTTCCCGCCGATGCGGTCGCTCCACCGACTCCGTCGTCGCTCATGCTGATGCGCAACGCGTCGTTCTCGTGCCGGACATCGATCCAGACGCGCCCTGCGCGGGCGTGCTTCGCCACGTTCGTCAGCAACTCGCTGACGGCGAAGTACGCGGCGGACTCGACGGGTGCGTCCAGCCGGCCCGGCAGATCGACGGCGACGTCGACCGGGAGGGGACTGTCCAGGGCCAGGGCGCGTACGGCATCGCCCAGTCCCCGGTCGGAGAGGACCGGCGGGTGGATTCCCCTGACGAGATCGCGGAGTTCGCCGAGCGCTTTCGAGGACGAGTCCCGGGTCTCCGCCAACAGGGCGCGGGCGGCTTCGGGGTTGGTGTCCAGGAGTTGCTCGACGGCGTCGAGATTCATACCCATGGCGACCAGCCGGGCCTGTGCCCCGTCGTGCAGATCCCGTTCGATGCGGCGCAGCTCCGCCGCCTGACTGTCCACGACCGCCCCCCGTGTGCGGGTCAAATGGCCTACTCGCGCGGCGAGTTCGTCCCCGGGCCGCGGGCCGAGCAGCTTGCGCGTGAACAGGGCGTGGGCGGTGAGGAGGCGGGGGCCGGCCCAGAGGCCGAGGCCGATGAACCCGATGCCGGCCAGAGGCATCAGCCAGGCCCCCACACCCCGCTCGCCGCTCACATCGATCAGACCGGCGTAGTGGTCGTCGTAGCCGGCCGACACGAGAGCGTCCCAGACGAACGGGAAGACCAGGCCCTCCAGTCCGTAGACGAGCAGGGCCGCGGGCAGCAGCGCGAGCACGGTACCGATGACCGGGTCGGTGATCGTCCACAGCATGTCCCGCCAGGTGGCGGGGTCTGTGAGCAGCTGCCGGCAGCGGCGCACCCGGCCGAGGAATCCCGGCTCTTGGCCGGGCAGCGGAAGGTACGGCTCGGAGATCCTGACCCCGGACCAGGTGTACGCCAGGCGCCGCGACCGGTTCGCCAGCTTCCGTACGCCCGCCACCGCGAGCGGCAGGAGCAGCACACCCACGCCGAACCCGAGATAGACGAGGGAGATCACCGTCAGGACGAAGAGTGCGAGCTGCGGCGCCTTCTGCGCCGCCAGGGCGATTCCCCGCAGCGGCGACTGCCAGAGCCTGGGCGGTGCTGGTGTTGTCATGACTGCCTCCTGCGAGTGGGTCCTCTTGGTCCCGGCAGAGAGCAGTCTGTCGTGCGACCGCCCCGGGATCATTGGGCCTGTCACCCCTCTTCCAGGGGGGACTCAGGTCCCCCTGGAAGGTCCTCGGAGGGACGCCATGCGGGAGCCTTGCGCGGGGCCGCCTCGACGAGGGCTGCACGGGCGCCGCGGGAGATCGCCGTGGTGTCGAAGCCGCCCCGGTCGGGCAGGGCGCGCCACTGCGGCTCGGTTCGCTCCCGGCCGAAATGGATGGACAGGGGGCGGGCCGTCGCACATGGTTTACGTCGATGACACGCACCGACACGCCTCCCGCATGGGACGAACGCACCCAGCTGGCCACCTTCCTCGACTACGCCCGCGGCACCGCACGCGCGAAGTGCGAGGGCATCTCGACCGACGATGCCCGCCGCGCCCCGCTGCCCGGCTCGCCCCTGATGACGGTCTCCGGGCTGATCAGCCACCTCAGTTGGGTGGAGTACTACTGGTTCGAAGTGGCGTTCCTGGGTGGCGAGGACGAAGGGCCCTGGACGGACGAGGACCCCGACCGCGAGATGCGTATCGCGGTGGACATCCCGCTCGCCGACCTGCTGTCGGAGTACGAGGCACGGACCACCCGCTACCGCGAACTGGTCGCTTCCCACGACCTGGACACTCCGGCCAAACGCCCGCAGAGAGACGGCCGGTATCCCGATCTGCGCTGGATCGTGCTGCACCTGATCGAGGAGACCGCGCGACACAACGGCCACCTCGACATGATCCGGGAGATCGTCGACGGCTCCACCGGCGTCTAGTGCTGTGACCGACCGCCCGGTCACAACGGCACGGTGTGCCGAGGCACCGTAGTTGTCGTGCTGATTTGTGGTGGCCGGGTCAGCGGGCCTCGAAGGCGCCTCTCCGGCCGCGTGGTGGTCATGCGAGCAGTCGAGCCTTGGCCGTTGGTCATCCTCTGGCGAGAATCCGGCATCGGCGCCGACCTGGATCTACGTTCCGGCTCCGCCGGGGTGGTGCCGGTGGTGGCCGTCGGGGAGACGGGGCGTGAGATGCGGCCGGTGAGAAGAAGTGCGTTCGATGACCAGGAGGGCGGCGTCGTCGGCGAGGTGGCCGCCGACGTGGGCGAGCAGATCGCGGTGGATGTGGTGCAGCAGGGTGTCGGGGTTGGTGGCGGGGAAGGAGGCGACCCGTTTGGCGAGCGGGTAGAACGCTCCGGACGGTGAGCGGGCTTCGATGACACCGTCGGTGTAGAGGACGAGCATGTCACCGCCTTCGAAGGTGAACGGGTCGATGCGGTCGTCCTCGATCGTTCGTTCGCACACGCCCAGCGGAGGCAGGGGCTGTCGGGCATACAGGACCGTGACCCGCTGATCGCGCACCAGCAGGGGCGGGGGATGTCCGCAATTGATCATCTCGGCGGCCGGCAGGCCGTCGTCGGGGATCTCCAGGACGAGGCAGGTGATGAAGTGCTCGCCGGGGTCGTGCTCGGTGTCCGTCACGTCCTCCAGGTTCCGGGAGACGCTGTCTCCGAGGGCAGCTACCAGCCCGGGGAGGGTGGCATACCGGTGAGCGCCCTCACGGAATGCCCCCAGCACCAGCGAGGCCTCACCGATGGCGGCCAGCCCGTTGCCCCGGACATCGCCGATGACCACCCGGGTCGCGGCATGCGCGGCGCGGGCGAACGCGAACAGATCACCCCCGATCTCGGTCTCGTCCTCCGCGGACATGTACAGCCATGCCACCTGCAGCGGGCCGATCCGGCGTGGTGGAGGCCGAAGCAGGACACGCTGAGCCGTCTCCGCCACGGAGCGTGCCCGGCTCAGCGCCCGGTCGCGCCGCTCCCGCACAAACCGCATGAAAACCACCAAAGCGGAGAGCACGGTCAGCGCAATGGTCTGCGCCAAGTGGTTGGGCGTGGTCAGTCCGCCGAGGACGACAGCGATGAGCACCTGGGCCGCCACTGCCAGGGCCCCCGCGAGAGCGGTGAGCCGCGGCCCGGCGAGGGAGGCGGTCAGAGCGGGCGCGATGACCAGCAGCGGGCCCAGATGGATATCGCGCCCGGTGGAGATATCCAGCGCGGCGATCGTCACGATCAGCACGAACGGGACCGCCACCAGCCCGCCACCGGCTGGATGCTCCCGGAAGTGATCCCACAGACGTCGCACACCCATATGACCGTTATATTCCTATACGGGCAGTGTCTCCTGGGCACCCGCCGCCGCGACCCCACCGGGCCCCGTCCGGTTACCCCATCGCGGCAATGCCAGGTGCGATGTGCTCGGCGACCTGGTGGGTGAAGCTGACCGGGTGCCGGTCGGGCAGCACCTGGATCTCGCTGATGCCCAGCCTCGCGTACGCCTCCGCCTCCGCGAGAAACGCGTCCGGCCTGGCCAGCACCGGGCCGTTGTACATCACGGTCTTCGCGATGGCGTCGTAGTCACGGTCCTCCGTGGCGCAGTGGGCGCGCAGCACGTCGAGCTTGTGAGCCACTTCTTCCTGGTCGGTGGCGAACAGATTGCAGGCATCCGCATAGCGGGCGGCCAGGAGCAGGGTCTTCCTCTCGCCCCCGCCGCCGATCATGATCGGCGGGCGCTCGCCGATCGGCTCGGGCACGCACAGCGTCTCGGCGAGCTGGTAATGACGACCCCGGAACGGGCCGTTGTCGTCGCTCCACATCTGCAGGCAGATCAGGATCGTCTCCTCCAGCCGTTCGAACCGCTCGGCGACCGGAACCACCGGCACTCCGAGCCCGTACTGCTCCCGCTCGTACCAGGAGGCGCCGATGCCCAGCCTGGCCCTGCCGCGCGACAGCACATCGAGGCTGGTGACGATCTTCGCCAGCAGCCCGGGGTGCCGGTACATCACGCCCGTGACCATCAGGCCGAGCGTCATGCGCTCGCTCACCGCCGCCACGTAGCCGAGCGT
This sequence comes from Streptomyces sp. Ncost-T10-10d, assembly GCF_900091955.1. GTDB lineage: Bacteria > Actinomycetota > Actinomycetes > Streptomycetales > Streptomycetaceae > Streptomyces. The sequence continues at coordinate 7,375 of NZ_FMDF01000130.1, read as the reverse complement.
GGTGTACCCCTCCAGCATCGGGTCGTCGGCGACGGTCTGCCCGGTCTCCATCTGGAAGTAGTGATCCATCACGGTGAACGACGAGATCCCCGCCTGTTCGGCGATCCTCACCGACTCCGCGAGTGTCGGCGCGATGAGCGCGGGGTCGGCCGGTGTCGAGTAGTTCCAGTAGTGCAAGCCGAGATTCACGTCCGACCTCCGCAGGTCAAGGGAGAGCAGGCCGGGACGGCGTCGCCGCACCGGCTGGAGGGCCGGCCGGATTCGTGCTCCGGGCCCGTCGGCGTTCCACCTCCTGACCACCCGCCCCACAGCCACCGTCCGTAGCCGGTAGTCACGCTACGCGCCCATGCGGCCGTCGGCATTTCGGTACGCCCTTGACCGGGACGACGGCCCCCCGTAATGGCCCGCATGCGAAGCTCGCAGAGAATCCGTGCAGGAGCGTCACACAGGCTGCACACAGTTGCTCGACATCCTCGTTAGCGTTGCTGGCCGCTCGATTCCACGTGCGAACGTGCACCAGGCCGCGATCCGGCGGCTCGACGGCATGTCAACTCAGGAAGACCGCAGATGGACTACTGCTCCTCGTGTCGTCGGCATCTCAACGGTGCCCTGGTGTGTCCCGGGTGCGGTGCCTACGCCCCGGACATCGCTCCCGGCACGGTCGGCAGTCGCGCCGTCCCTGCCCGGGCCACCACGGCGGCTTACGAGTTCTCGCCCTCGCACACCTGGCACGACGACGACGGCGGTCCCGGTGACGAGGCGACGGCCCGGACCGGCCCGGTGCCTGCGCCGCGCGGGCGGGCGGCGCGACGGCGTGAGATGGCGCGCTGGAAGAAGAACAAGCGCCGGGCCGTGGTCGCGACCGCCGTCGCGCTCGTCGGAGGCGGCCTGACCGTCACCGCGATGGACCGGCAGTCCGCCGACCAGGCACAGGCGGCCAGCGCGCCGGCGGTCCCGGCGCCGGACGTCGCGAGCATGGACTCCGCGGAGGAACGGACGCAGCAGCACCCCGGCGCGTCGGCGGCGCAGCCCGAGACGCAGCGCTCCTCCCGCATCCCCGCCGCGCAGTCGCCCGCGACCGACACCGCCCGTCGGCAGCCCACTGCCGCCCCGGCCCACGCCGCGCCGCTGAGTGCCCGGCCGGACGCCCCCGCCGCTCCTCGTACGGTGGCGAGGTCGGTGCCTCGGACGGGGGACGCCGTCCCGTCGACCGATACCGAAACGGCCCCCGCTCCCGCCGCCAAGCCGCCGCAGCAAGCACCCGCGCCCGCCGACAACGCGAGCAACACCGGCAGCACCGGCTCCGACTCGGGTACACCGGCGAGCCCTCCACCGGCATCGACGTCGCCCTCGCAGATCTGCGTACTCGTCCTCTGCATCGGCTGAGGCGCGACCTCGACGCGGAAAGCCGCTGGACATCGCCTTGGTGACCGGGCCCCCGGCAACTCGGGGGCCCGAAGGCCGTCGCCCTACCCCTTGGCTGCCCCCGAAGTGAGCCCCGGCACGATATGGCGGCTCGCGAAGGCGAAGAGGATCACCGTCGGAGCGATGGTGAGGACCGCTGCGGCGGACATGGAGCCCCAGTGGCCGTCACCAGCAGGAGCGCCCACCTGCGCCGCGTCCGGCAGAGCGTGGTCGCGTCCGGGTCAAAGTGACACGACATCAAAGTCGGCTGGGCCGATCACCTGCTGCAACCACGAAGGCCCGGCCCGAGCCGTTGTCGGTGATCTGGCACTGCTCGCCGTCACCACGGATCTCGAATGTCACGGTCTGCCCTGCCTCCTCGACCAGCACCGACCGCACGGCGTTCACACACTGCATCGATGATTCACCGTGATTCGACACCGAGGTCCGGGCGCCTCAACTACCTTACTGCCGTGGACCAATTGATCACCGAGGATCCGACGCGCATCGGCCCGTATCGCCTGATCGCCCGTCTGGGCGCGGGCGGCATGGGCCTGGTGTACCTGGGCCGCTCGGAAGCCGGACGAACAGTGGCTGTGAAGGTGGTGCAGGCCGAGCACGCCCAGCACCCCGAATTCCGCAGGCGGTTCGCACGCGAGGTGGCGGCTGCCCGGCGAGTGGGCGGGACCTGGACGGCAGCCGTGCTCGACGCCGACACCGAGGCACAGGTGCCCTGGGTGGCGACCCAGTACATCCCCGGGCCCGATCTGACCACCGTGGTCGCCAAGGACTTCGGGCCGTTGCCCGAGCACTCGGTCCGCACCCTCGCCAACCGCCTGGCAGTGGCCCTGCAGTCGGTCCACGGGGCGGGCCTGATCCACCGCGACCTGAAGCCGTCCAACGTACTGGTGACGGTGGACGGCCCGCGCGTGATCGACTTCGGTATCGCACGGGCGATGGACAGCCTCGCCGGGGACAGCCTGCACACCCGCACCGGGATGCTCATCGGATCCCCCGGTTTCATGTCGCCCGAGCAGGTACGCGGCCTCGAACTCACCCCGGCCAGCGATGTGTTCTGCCTGGGTGCCGTCCTCGTCTACGCCGCCACCGGCCGCCTCCTCTTCGGCGCCACGGAAACCGGCCTGAACGCACACCTCTTCCGGATCGCGGAGGAGGAAGCGGACCTGACCGGCGTACCGGAGTCACTCGTCGATCTCGTCCGCGCATGCCTGCACAAGGACCCGGCGCAGCGGCCCACGCCCGCCGACGTGGCCGCCCGTACGGTCACCGACCAGGACGGCGAATGGCTGCCCGGCTCGGTGCTCGCCCAACTCGGACGCCATGCGGCCCAGTTGCTGGACTTCGCCCCGGAGACACGGACCGCGCAGCCGGGCCCGCGTATCCCGGCCCAGGCCCAGCCACTTCCCCCACCTCCCGTGTACACCCCGACGACACCGGCGGACCACCGCCCGGCGCCGCCGGGGTTCGCGCCATCCGCGGGCCCGGTGCCAGGTGCCTGGCCCCCGTCACCGGCCCCGGCCGACGTCCATGGTCCGCACCCCAGACGGTGGGGGGGACTGGCTGTGGCCGTGCTGGCGCAACTGCTGGTGCTGATCGGCACGACGACCACGAACATGGCGTTGCCGTCCATCTACGCCGATCTGCACCTCGCTGCCGACGACCTGGACTCGTTGCCCCTCGCCTCTGCACTGGCATTCGGCGCACTGCTGCTGCTCGGCGGACACATCACTGATCTCATCGGCCGCAAACGGACGTTGATCACCGGTCTGGTCGGCTACGCGGTGGCGGGCGTGATCGGCGGCTTGTCCCCTTCTTTCGGCGTACTCATCGCGGCCGACGTCCTGCAGGGCGCGTCCGCCGCGCTGCTCTCATCGGCCGTGCTGGCCCTGGTGTCAACCGACTTCACCGGTCCGAAGGAGCGCGGCAGGGCTTTCGGGATCTATGCGGCGATCGCCGGCAGCGGAACGGCGATCGGCCTGTTCGGGGGCGGATGGCTGGCCGAAAGCATGAGCTGGCGCTGGTGCTTCTACGCCGGCGTCCCGCTCGCCGTGACAGCGGCGATCGGTGCGGCCGCCCTGGTGCACGACGGCCCGGTCCGCTCCCCTGCCCGCCTCGACGTTCCGGGCCTGCTGCTCGGCTCCGTCGGGCTTGCCACCCTCGTCTACGGCTTCGGCCGGGCCGAGTCGCGCGGCTGGACCGATCTCCTGGTCGTGCTGCTCCTCGTGGGCGGGCTCGCCCTGCTCCTGGTCTTCGCCTGGTGGCAGACCGCGACAACCAGCCCACTCCTGCCGCCGTACGTCTTCCAGGACCGCAACCGCGTCGGCTCCTGCCTCGCCCTGGCCTTCATCGGCATGGGCATGTTCGCCCTGCACCTGATACTGACCAGGTACCTGCAGGGTGCCCTCGGCTATGCCCCCTCCCAGATCGGCGTGGCCCTGCTGCCCATGGCCGGTGCGGTCGTCATCGCCGCCACCCAGGTCTCCGCCCGCCTGTACCGCCGGCTGGCGCCCCGCGTCCTCATCGTGCCGGGCCTGGTGCTGACGGCGATCGGCCTGGCGCTCCTGACCGGCCTCGACGCCAAAAGTGCGTACGCCACCCAGGTGCTGCCCGGCACTCTCCTCATCGGCTTCGGTCTCGGCCTGGCCTTCGTGCCGCTCTTCGCCACCGCGACCGGCGAGATCTCCCCACAGGACTCCGGCGGGGCCTCGGCGATGGTCAACATGGCCCAGCAGTCGGGCGGCTGGGCCGCCTCGCCCCTGTTCGGCGGCATCCTCGCCTCGGTGGTCTCCGCTCAGCTGGATCACATGTCAGGCGCTCCTGAGGGCTTGACCAAAGCAGTCGAGCAAGGCGTCCTGCTCAGCCGACAGAACCTTCCGGCGGCACTGTCCGACGTCGTAAGGGAGACCGACAAGGCGGTCCTGGGCGGCTACTCCGTCATCCTCTGGTGGGCGGTCGGCCTCACGCTGCTCGCGGGCCTGCTCGCCGGCCTGCTGGTCACGGCCGAGGCTCCGAGTGGTGACCCCGACTCCCGTTGATCTCGCGCACCGGTCGATTCGCCCGGGAATCGGCCGTCCGATTCCTTGGCCAGTGACCGGGCAATGAGCGCCTCCGCCCCGACGAGTAGTTCCGAGGTCCCGCAAGATCGGCGGGAGTTGTCGGACCTGCACGCTACGTTGAGCGCATGACCTACGTAGAGAGCAAGACGGAGCGCATCAGGCCGCAGCAGTTCCACGAGACTGTCGGTGTGGAGGACTGGCGCGTGGTGGGCGAGGGGGCGTGTGCGTACTTCCGCACCGGGTCGTTCGCGGTCGGTGCCCAGTTCGTGCAGGCGATCAGTGGGATACCGGGAATTGAGGACGATCACCCGGACGTCGATGTGAGGCAGGAGGGTGTGATCGTTCGGCTGATCACGGTCACGGACGACTACTACGGAATGACCGAACGACACATCGAGCTGGCCCGGCAGATCTCGGCGGTGGCCCGCACCCTGGACATGCTGGCCGACCCATCCGTCGTGCAGACCGTCCAGGTCACCATCGATGCCCTCGCCGCTCCCGACGTGGTGGCGTTCTGGCGTGCCCTACTCGGTTACCAGGACCGCGCCAACAGCGGCGAGGACCTGATCGACCCGCGCCGCCGCGGGGCACCGTTCTACTTCCAGCAGATGGACGCGCCACGCCCACAGCGCAACCGGGTCCACGTCGACGTGTGGGTGCCCTACGACCAGGCCGAGGCCCGGATAGCCGCAGCACTCGCGGCCGGCGGTCGTCTGGTGAACGATGCCGACGCGCCGTCGAACTGGGTGCTGGCCGACCCCGAGGGCAACGAGGCGTGCGTCGGCGTGGCGGGCCCGCCCGAGCCGGCCACCGCCCTCCCGTGAACAATCTCGGTCACCCTCCCCGCACTCCGGATGGGCCGACAGCATTCGGAACTAATCGTCCAGGGAGGTACGCGTGCACCGGGCAAAGGGGCCCGGCACCGCGACGCTCTCGCGGTACCGGGCCCTTGCGTAAGATCTCGCGCCCTGTGTCAACCGCGGGACAGGCATCCAGCCGTAGAACGTGATCTTGCCGGTCGGGACCGGCCGGGGGGAGCCTCAAGCCTCCCTGCGGGGGGCAACCCCCGGCACCGCCCTGAGGACAGCGCGTCGGCACGTCAGGGGGAAAGCCGGATGGCCCGATCCCCTCTCCGCTGGTGGGATGGTCTCCGACCGTCGGCTCAAGGGGCGACACAGTCGCGAGCCACAGCCTGAGCGGTCCCTGAACGCGCGCAACCTGAACAGAGAAGGGGTCGTCGTGCATGGGTTAAGAAAGCGTCGGCGAGGCCTGCTCGTCCTGACCAGCCTGGCTACAGCTCTCCTCGCCGCATCGACCGCGCCCACGGCGGCGGCGAAGCCGCGGCCGGCCGATCCGCTCCAACGGCAGGTGGAGGCGATCCACGACACCGGGGCCGTCGGTGTGCACGCCGAGGTGACGTCACCGGACGCACGCGACAGCGCGTACGCCGGGACGGCCGCGATGAACACAAGGAGGCCGATGCCGCGGGACGGCAGGTTCCGGATCGGCAGTGCCACCAAGACCTTCACCGCCACGGTTGTGCTGCAACTTGTCGGCGAGGGACGAATGTCCCTGGAGGACACCGTCGAGCAGTGGCTGCCGGGAGTGGTCCGGGGCAACGGCAACGACGGCAGCCGGATCACCGTGCGGCAGTTGCTGCAGCACACCAGCGGCATCCCTGATGTCGGACCGCAGATATCCGCGTTGACCAGCGCGGACGGCTATCGGGCCGAACGGTTCCGCACGTACACCCCCGAGGAGTTGGTGGGTCTGGCGATGCGGCACTCTCCCAAGTTCTTTCCGGGCGAAGGCTGGTCGTACTCCAACACCAACTACACTCTCGCCGCAATGATCACCCACAAGGTCACCGGCCGGAGTTGGGCACGGGAGGTGAAGGACCGGATCATCCGCCCCCTGCACCTGAGGGACACCAGTACGCCCGGCGTCTTCCCATCCATCCTGGGCCCGCACGCCCGTGGCTACGCCGCGTTCGGCACCGACACCGCCATCGACGTCACGGAGCTCAATTCGAGTATGACCGTCGGCTCCGGCTCGGTCATCAGCACCGCGCACGACCTGAACCGGTTCTACGCCGCGCTGCTCGGCGGCCGTCTGCTGGCTCCGGCGCAGCTCGACGAGATGACGACCACCGTGCCCGCGCCCGAGCTGGGCGTGAGGTATGGACTCGGTCTTGCCGAGATTCCGTTGCCCTGTGGCGGCAGCTACTTCGGTCACCGGGGCGAACTCCTCGGCTATGTCACCTGGGGTGGCGCCGCCCGAGGCGGGACCCGGACCGCCGTGGTGTACGTCACCAGTGACGGCGGCCAGGACACTCAGCAGGCCATGCTCACACTCATGGGTCAGGAACTGTGCCGAACCCGCCCCTAGACAGGACCTGTTGCGAAAGTGGATCGTCTGTCAGACCTGTCTGGGATGCTCCGAGCATGGAGATGACGCTGCAACTGACGATCGATTGCTCCGATCCACAGAAAATGGTGACCTTCTGGGCCGAGGCCCTGGGCTATGTGCCTGAGCCTCCGCCGGGCGGGCACGCCACGTGGCGTGCTTACTGGGCGTCGATGGGCGTGCCCGAGGCAGATTTGCCGGCCGGTGCCGGGGACATTCCGGAGTCGATCACCGATCCTGCCGGACGAGGACCGAGGGTGTGGTTCCAGCAGGTTCCGGAGCCGAAGGTCGCCAAGAACCGGTGGCACTTCGACCTGAAGGTCGGTGGGGGCCGTGACGTCCCACTGGACGTCCGCACACAGCGGGTCAAGGCTACGGTGGAACGGCTGGTCAAAGCTGGTGCCACCGTGCTGCGGATCAAGGATGAGCCGGACATGGGGCTCTACGCCGCCGCTATGCAGGACCCCGAGGGCAACGAATTCGACGTC